>JAQXEK010000037.1 GCA_029250885.1 Planctomycetota bacterium | reverse complement strand
ATTCCAGCCGGCAACCTCTACCCACCGGGCACGCCGAACACGCGGCCCGAACTCTTTGTCAAGGGCTGCCGCAACCCCTTCCGCATGTCCATTGACTCCAAGACCGGGGACGTTTTTTGGGGCGACGTGGGGCCTGACGCATCCAACGATGGCAGCGCCGGTACGCGCGGTTTCGACGAGTTCAACCGCGCGAAGTCTGCGGGCTTCTTTGGCTGGCCCTACTACCGCGGCGGGCTGCCTTACCTCGATCGCAACTTTGAGAGCGACTTGATCGGCACAAGCTTCGACGAGCTGCTCGTAAACGACTCGCCGAACAACACGGGTATCTCGACCCTGCCGCCCGCGGTGCCGCCGTACTTTTCCTACACCTATGCGTTGGACGAGCGCCTGCCCGAGTTGCGCTCGGGATCGCGCAACGCCATGGCCGGGCCGATCTTCCGCGGACCCTATGACGAGACCGCCGGCGGCTTCCCCGACTACTTCGACGGCAAGCCCATCTTCTACGACTGGGCCCGCGGGCACATCTTCGTCTGTGTGCCGGACGAGAATGGCGACCTAGACACGATGCACAGGTTCCTGGAGGACCTAACCCTCAAGCACCCCATGGACACCGCCATTGGCCCAGGTGGCGAGCTCTTCGTGCTTGAGTACGGCACAGATTGGTACTTCAACACTGACGGCCGCGTGCGCCGTATCTCGTTCTCGGGACACAATCAAGCGCCCAGCGTTGCCTTGAACGCGGACCCCGACGATGGGCTGACTCCTCTGGTCGTGACCCTAGAGGCGACGGCTCAGGACGCCGACGACTCAGCCGACTCGCTGCAGTTCGCATGGGATCTGGGTGGCGCGGAGGTTCTTTCCCAGGACTTTGACACGGCCAAGTCGTCGCGGGTCTCGGTGCGCTTGCACTCACCCGGACTGTTCCGTCCCAGCGTGACGGTGACGGACCCCGCAGGCAATGCGCGGACGGCGGAGGCCAGCGTGGTGGTGGGGAACCAGCGACCCCGGCTCGACATCGTGCAGACGGCACCGGGAGAGCGGCCCCAATGGGGGGAGAGCGTGCCCGTACAGGTCACCCTAACGGATTCACCGGACGACTCCCTCTCCATCGATCGCCAGCTCGAGAACTTCAGGGGGGACCTTGAGTTTTGGGCCATCTACTACCCTAAGGGTGCGCCCAAGGCCGACCGCAAGGAGCATCCCATCCTGACCGGCTTAGACCTAGACGACCCCGGTGCCCAGGCGATGGTCGAGTATGGCTGCACGGCTTGCCACAGCACCAGCCGAACTTCGGTGGGGCCTTCGTACCAGCAGATCGCCTACCACTTGGCCGACGCCCCGGACCCGTCGGAAGAGCGCCGCAGGCTTGCGGCGAAGATCGTCGCAGGCGGCCAGGGAACCTACGGCACCCTGCCCATGCCTCCCCAGGCTCACATTCCGCCCATTGCTCTAGAGCGCATTCTCGAATCGATCGAAACCCTGCGGCCAGCGGAGAGAGCCTCTTCGAAGGTGACTGCTGACGGGGGCACCTATCTGGTGATCGAGGACGACCCCGTAGAGTTGATCCAGGACGGGCGCTTCTTGCTGCGCAGTTCGGTGCAGTTACCGACCCTGGAAGAGAGCGGCACCCCGTCGGGGGCAGGCGAGATCCTACTGCGGGCGCGCTACGAAGATACAGGCGTGATGCTGCCCGGTTTGGATTCGGCGCAGCTGCCCCTAGTCGGGACGGCTCGGTTTGTGTTCCCAGCGCCGCGCTACCACTGGCCCATCGCAAACGGCACGACGACGATCCCTGCAGCGGCCGCCCAGATTCACGGCAACGGCGCCCAAATGGAGGCGGCGAACGTGGGCTACTACTCCGACCTAAAGACGACCCTAAGGTGGTCCCTGGAGGTCTCTGAGGTGGGCATCTATGAGGTCCGCCTTGGCATCGCCTGCCCCGCGGACCAAGCGGGCTCGACCTTCACCGTCAGCCTAGCAGGCGCCGAGTTCAGCGGGACCGTTCCCGCCACCGCGGGTTGGCAGACCTACAACGAATTGTCTCTTGGCGAGGTCGAGCTGGCCGCAGTGGGGACGTACGAACTGCAGTTTACTCCCGGGCAGCTCGCCAACAGTACCCTTGGTAACATCGGCGACTTGACCTTGATTCAAGTGGGTGACTAGCCCCAGCTCCCCGCGGACTGCGGTAGGATCGCGTGCATGATCCGCCCACAGACTGTCGGCCTTGTTCTTGGCCTTGCTCTCACCGCTTCCTTTTTGAGTTCTCATGCTCTTGGCCAAGGTTCCGCCGAAGACTACAGGCGCGCCGCCGAGGTGTCCGGGCTCTCGCGCGGCGTGATCCGCAATCAGAGCATCCACGCCCAGTGGGATGACACCGGGCGTTATGTTTGGTTTGTGCGGCAGAGCGAAGTCGGCGAGCGCGAACACGTGCTGGTGGATGCGACGACAGGGGAGGAGTCTGCGCTTCCAACCCATGATGAGCTGCATCAGGCGGTAGCGGCGGTGGCCAAGAAGGAAGAGCGCTTGGGCGAGGCTCTAGTAGGATTCGACGGCACCGACTTTTACCTCTACTACCAGAAGAGTGGCACCACATGGCGCTATGGGATCAAGTCGAAGCGTGCGCGATCCGTGACCCTGGAGACGGCAACCTGTTTGCTTGTCCCGGCTTCGACAGAGTTCGTCCGCAGCGGCAATGGTGGAGGGCGAGGCGACATCTGCTTTGTAAACGAACTTGAGGAGCGGCTCACGGTCCAATGGATCGACCGCGGCGGGAACCGCTCGGAGTATGGCCACGTCGATCCAGGCGGGACCTGGAGCACCAGCACCTACGCCGGCCATGCCTGGGCTCTGGTCTCGGCAGATGGAGAGACCCGTGCGCTGTTTGTCGCGGAGGAGAACAGGGAGATCGGATTGGTGACCAGGTCGACTCCGCACCCAATAGCAGGGGTGCGCCAGCAGGAGCCCAAGGCCAGGGAGCGAAGAGACGAGGTCTTCTTCCGCGATCACAATGCGTGGCTGCGGCGTAAAAGCTCCGGCGAAGAGCTGCAGTTGACCACGGATGGAACCCGCGAGCATAGCTACGGCGGCCGGCGCTACTGGTCTCCAGATAACTCCAAGGTCGTGGTCCTGCGTACCCTGCAAGGCGACGAGCGCAAGGTCTACTACGTGGAGTCTTCGCCGCGGGATCAGCTACAGCCGAAGCTTCACTCGTACAGCTACCTCAAGCCCGGGGATGCGATCGACCTGCGGAAGCCGTACCTGTTCGATGTGGACAAGGCTAGCCAGATTGAGGTCTCGGACGAGCTGTTCCCCAACCCCTGGTCTATCGGCCAGCTGCGCTGGGATCAAGACGGCGAACGCTTCACGTTCCTGTACAACGAGCGCGGGCACCAGGCCCTGCGGATCGTCGCCGTGGACGGCGACACGGGCCGCGCCAAGGCCATCGTGGACGAGACCAGCTCGACCTTCGTGGACTACTCCCAGAAGACCTTTCGCCACGACCTGCCTGAGTCCGACGAGCTGATCTGGATGTCCGAGCGCGATGGTTGGAACCACTTGTATCTGATGGATGCAAAGAGGGGGCGGGTAAAGAAACAGATCACCAAGGGCGACTGGGTCGTGCGCGGCGTCGATCGCGTCGATGACAAGCTGCGCCAGATTTGGTTCCACGCAGGCGGGATCCACGCGGCTCAGGACCCCTACTACATCCACTTTGCGCGCATTAACTTTGACGGGACCGGACTGGTGCTCCTGACCGATGGCGACGGAACCCACGACCTGACCTACTCCCCTACGGGCGATTACTACCTCGACAGGTACTCCCGGGTCGACCTGGCACCCGTGGTAGAGCTGCGGCGAACGAAGGACGGCGCATTGATCAGAGAGCTAAGCCGCGGCGACGACAGTGCCGCCCGGGCCAAGGGCTGGAGCTCGCCTGAGCGCTTTGTCGCCAAGGGCCGCGATGGCGAGACCGACATCTTCGGCATCATCCATCGGCCGAGTAACTACGACCCAAGTGCGAAGTACCCGGTGATCGAGTCCATCTACGCCGGTCCCCACGGGGCGTTCGTGCCGAAGTCCTTCCGCACCAACTACCAGCAGGCACAGCTTGCCGAGCTGGGCTTCATTGTGGTGCAGATCGACGGCATGGGGACCAACTTCCGCTCGCGCGCCTTTCACGACGTGTGCTGGAAGAACCTTGGCGACTCTGGCTTCCCCGATCGCATCCTATGGATGCAGGCGGCCGCCCAGAAGGACCCCGCCATGGACCTCACCCGGGTCGGCATCTACGGTGGCTCAGCCGGCGGCCAGAGCTCAACACGTGCCCTCTTGGCATTCGGCGATTTCTACGATGTGGCCGTCTCCGACTGCGGCTGCCACGACAACCGCGTGGACAAGATCTGGTGGAACGAGGCCTGGATGGGCTGGCCCATCGGTCCGCACTACAAGGAGCAGTCCAACGTGACCCAGGCCCACCGCCTGACCGGCAAGCTAATGCTCACGGTGGGCGAGGCGGACGAGAACGTGGACCCCGCCTCGACCATGCAGGTGGTCGATGCGCTCATCCGCGCGGACAAGGATTTTGACCTGATCGTCTTTCCCGGCGGGGGCCACGGGGCGGGCGGCAGCGCCTATGGCGTCCGCCGCCGCCGGGACTTCTTCGTACGGCACCTCTTGCAGGTCGAGCCTCGCTGGGAGTGATGTCGGCCTACGCCGCCAGTTTTGCGGCCACGCAGGCGCGCATGTTCTCAAACATCTCGTGGCCGTCGCGCATGTCGAGCCACTGGGACTTGGAGTCGTCCCAGTTGTAGTGCCACGCCTTGGCGCCAGCGGCAAACCACATCTGGCTGGCGGCGCGCTGGCGGTTGAGCACATAGCGCGTGCCGTCAGAGAACTCCAAGGTCACGACGCCGTCGGTGGTGGAGAAGTCGAGCTCGTCCGGATCAAAGTCCTCTAGCCACACGGCGGTGGTTTCGAGGGCTTCATCGGCGAGCTTAATGTAGAGGGATTCGTCCATATTTTTTGGGGGGGGCTATGCAGGCTGGGTATTGCGGCGGGCTGCCGAGATGGCGGCTTCAAGGTCGCGCTGGATATCGCCAGGGCTCTCGAGTCCGATGGAGAGCCGGATTCCCGTGGAGGAAGCCGCGCTGCCGTCGGTATAAGAGGAGTGGGTCATATTTGCGGGGCTCTCAATTAGCGTCTTGGTGTGCCCAAGGCTCACCGCGAGGGTGACGGAGTAGGCGTTCTCGGCGACATAGTTCAGTAGCCCCTTGGCGTCGATGACGTCGTCGTTGACGGTGAAGTAGATCATGTTTCCCGGGGCGAAGTCATTGTCAAAGTCGCGCAGCTGCTTGTGAGCCAGGTCGCGCTGGGGGAAGCTGTCGAGCCCCGGGTAGGTGACCTGCACGATGCCGTCAAACTTTTCGAGCCAGGGCGCCACAATGTTGGCGGTGTACTGCTGGCGCTTGAGGCGCAGGGGCAGGGTCGGCAGGCCGTAGACCATGATGGCCCAGGCGGACTTCGAGGACAGGATCGCACCGAAGTCCTTGCGGTAGAGCAGCAGCGTCGAGAGCATCGACTTGGGCGCGATCACCGCGCCGCCAATCTCTGTGCCAAAGCCGCCGATGTTCTTGGTCAGGCTATGCAGCACCACGTCCGCGCCCAGGGCGATTGGGCGCTGGCAGAAGGGGGTCGCAAAGGTGTTGTCCACGTAGATCAGCAGCTTGCGGTCATCGGGTCGGCGCTCGTTGACCTTGTCGGCGAAGGCGCGCAGGGCTCCCAGATCGATCAGCTCAAGGGTCGGGTTCGCGGGCGACTCCATGAACAGCACGCGCGTCTTGTCGCTGACCACCTGGGCCAGACCCTCGATGTCGTTGAGGTTGTGGTAGTGAACCGGGAAGCCAAACTTGGGGTACCAGTTTGTGAACAGAGAATGGGTGCAGCCATAGACCACGGGGTGGGTGACGATCTCGTCCCCCAGGGCAAGAATCGAGCTCATGGAGGCGGCGATGGCCGCCATACCCGAGGCGAAAGTGACGCAGCACTCGCCGCCTTCGGCGTCGCACAGCTCGCCTTCGAGAATCGATCGCGTCGGCTCGTCCAGGCGGTCGTAGATGTAGACCGGCGTCTCGCCGTCATCGCGCACATACTGGCCAAACTCGGTAAAGCCCCGGGCACCGCGCTCGGCAGAATCCAGACGATAGGTAGTAGATGAAGAGAGCGGCGGCGTCACATGATGGGAGAAATCCCACTTGGCGGAGTGGGAGGGGCCGTGGACGAGGCGTGTGGTCGGTTTGTAGTCGTCGTTGTTCGACATGGGGTACTTAGGGAGGCCAGAAAAGGGCACTCCATAGAGGTCAGCCTGTCCGGACCCTACAGACATTTAGCTTGGGGCAGGGAGAGGGTCTCCAGGAATGAGCCCTATGTGAATAATTCTGGGGGCTCAGCGCTTCCTCGGCTCTCTGCTTGGCGTATCTTTGACACTAGATTGTAGGACGACTTGGAATGCTTTCCAGTGGCCCTGATCGAACTTCCCTCTTTACCTACGCAACTCCCATCCTGCGTCCATGACCTTGCCCCGCGCACGTCTTCTTCTTGTATCTGCCTCTGCCGAAGGCGGATCGCACCTGCACGCTAGCCTGCTGTCCCGGATGAGTCGCTTCGAGGTGACCCGCGCCCAGGTCCCGGCCGAGGCCGTGCGACTGCTGGCGGAGCACGCCTACGATGGCATTGTCTTCGAGGCCGACGACTTAGCCGCGGCCCGCGCCGGCGCCAAGACCTTCCACCACGACTTCCCCGATGTGCCCCTAGTCGTCGTGCTGGCGGAGTGCACCCCTGAGGTCGAGACCGAGCTCAAGCGCGAAGGCGCTCGGGACGTGCTGACGCGCATCTGCCTGGCCTGCGATTCCGACAGCGTGCTGCAGCGTGTTCTCGGCCACCTGGTAGAGAACACGCGCCTGGTCCGCGAGCTCGAGCGCGCCCGCCAGCTAGGCCTGCACCTCGCCCACCACGACACCCTGACGGGCCTGCCGAACCGGCAGTTCTTCCGCACGAGGCTGCGAGAGGCCCTGGCGCGGGCGCGCAGGCATCCGCGCCCCCTAGCGGTCTTTTTCATCGACCTCGATCGATTTAAGAAGATTAACGATACCCTCGGCCACAACATCGGAGACCTGCTGCTAATCGAGGTCGGCCGCCGAATCCGTAAGTGTCTGCGCGAGACGGACATGGTGGCCCGGCGCGGTGGTGACGAATTTACGGTCATCCTTGACGGCGTCGCGAATGGCAAGGCGGCAGCTATGGCCGCGCGCAAGATCATGGAAGCTCTCAGCGCACCTATGGTGCTCGATGGCAACAATTTACGTGTTGGCGCCAGCATCGGCATTAGCCTGGCTCCCACCGATGGCCACGATGTGGAGACCCTGGTCAAGTGTGCGGACATCGCTATGTACCGGGCCAAGGCTCGCGGCGGTGGATTCGAGTTCTTCCTGCCCGAGATGGGCCAGCGCACCGTCCAGTGGATCGACCTAGAGAACGACCTGCGGCAGGCCATTGCGCGCAAGGAGTTCGTCCTCCACTACCAGCCGATTGTCCATGTCGAGCGCGGCAATGTCTCGTGCTTGGAAGCCCTGGTTCGTTGGCAGCATCCCGAGCGCGGGCTGATCTTCCCGGACGAGTTCATCGGCATGGCCGAAGAGACGGGGCTGATTACTGAACTCGGTGAACAAGTGCTGTTCGAAGCGTGTCGCCAAAATAAGGCCTGGCAGAACACGGGCTGCTCCATCGTCCCCATTGCCGTAAACTTCTCCGCGAAGCAGTTCCAGATGGGTAAGTCTGTGGATATGGTTCGCTCGGTCCTCGCGGATACGGGGCTCTCCCCCGAGTTCCTCGATGTGGAGCTGACCGAGTCGGCGATCATGTCGGACCCGTCCTTCGCCACCGAGACCCTGCGCCGCATGCGCGATCTTGGGCTACGCATCGCCATCGATGATTTTGGCACAGGCCACAGCTCACTCGCTTATCTCAAGCGCTTCCCGATCACCAAGCTAAAGATCGACAAGGCCTTTGTGGGCGGTCTTATGCGCGATCCGAAGGACGCCGCTATCACCCGGGCGATCATCTCCATGGCCCATAACCTCCAGCTGACCGCCGTGGCCGAGGGCGTCGAGACAAAAGAGCAGCTCGAGTTCCTGCGCCACCCCGGCTGCGACGAGGTCCAGGGCTACTTGCTCTCGCGACCCCAACCACCCGAGCCCATCGAGCGCTTATTGCGCGGTGAGAGCCCTCTGACGGCGGCCCCCATGGCTGCGAACAACTAGCACCCTATCCTGGACCGCCTGGGGCTTTTCTTTGTCGATTTAGACCACGTAGGCCCGGGCTCTTCGTATCGTAGTTCTGCAGTGCGCCCATCGGCTCTCCACGCACTATTCGCTCGATTCGACCTCCTCTTCTCCTCTATGTTTACCTTCAAGCAGCTACTTGCGTCCACAGCTCTTCTTGCTCTAAGCCTTGCGTCTTGCACGGATGAGAAATCCCGCTCGACTATGATCGCGCGTGAAGTCGTTCAGGAGATCATGGTGGGTGAAGACCTCTGGTGGGCGACTAAGGGCGAGCCCAAGATTGAGTCCATCGGTCCCTCGGAGCACTACAAGTACGATGCGGCTGACCTAGTCTCCTTGATTCTTCCAGCACCCTGCGAGGTCGCCTTCGAAGCGCCCGCCAGCGATGGTGCGATGCGCTTGATGCTTGGCGCTGGTGTCGACGCCGAGGTCGGAAAGCTCTTCGCGCCAAAGAATCCTGGTCGCTTTGAGTTTGTCGTAACTCGTAACGGGGAGGTCGCCTTTAAAACGGTCATCGAGGTCCACAAGGAGAAGGCCTTCGAAGAGCTGATCTGGAGACGCCCTGAGGGTGGCGGGGTTGATTGCAAAGGAGGCGATCAATTCACCCTTCGCACTCGAATGCTCGCCCCAGAGGTCCCCGAGGGCTACAATTTTCAGCCCAAGATCGGCTTTTGCGAGTTGCGCTTCGAGCGAACCAAAGAGATCGAGCGTCAAGAGTCGTCCGAGGATGCACCAAACATCATCCTGATCGTCCAGGACACGATGCGTGACGATCGGACGACCATGGCCGGCTACGGCAAGGACATCACGCCCAATCTTCGCAAGTTGGCCGAGCGCGGCACGCGTTACTCGGCTGCCCATGCCACATCGAGTTGGACATGGCCCTCGACGGCGTCGCTCCTGACGGGGCTCTTGCCCGACGCACACAGTGTGGTCAGCAACGAGAGCTGCTATCTGCCTAACGCTACAGACACCCTTGCCGAGGTTTTGCAGCTCCGTGGCTACACAACGGGGGCATTTACGCGCAACCCACTGATTACCCCCGACAAGGGCTTCGCGCAGGGGTTTGAGGTGTTCGACTCCAAGCACGAGTTCGTCAAGACAGGCGAGTTCTTGCCAGCAATCAACACGTGGCTCGACAAGCAGGAAGACAATCGCTTCTTCCTCTACCTACACCTCGCCGACGCACACGGTCCGCTAGAGGCCCTGCCCGGCGAGCTCGACCGATTGGGATTAAAGGGGATCCCCAGCCTTGATAGCGACGCCATCGAGAAGCGTATCGGCAAGATCAATAAGGATCTCTTTTATGTCAAAGACTACGACGCCCGCAAGGGTTTCGACGAGGCCTTTGGCGAGAACGGGCTTGGGCAAGTCGTCGAGGTTTACGACGGGGGCGTCGCATCGGGTGACTACTACCTAGGTGAGATTTTGAAGCGCGTAGAATCCCTTGGGTTGACCGGGAAGACCATCGTCGCCTTCACATCGGACCACGGCGAGGAGTGGCTGGAGCACGGAATGATCCGTCACAGCCAAGGCCTGCACAAGGAGCTCGTGCAGGTGCCCATGGTCATCGCGGGCCCCGGATTTGAAGCGGGAAAGGTCATGGACAATGTGGTCTCCAACCGCCAGTTGGCCCACACCTTGGCACTCTTTGGTGGTGGGGTCCTAGACGACATCTCGAACCCGATCGACCTCTCGGTGCTCGACACGATGACGCCCGAGGAGGTTGGCCCCGTTTTCTTTTCGACGCACCATGGTTTCTGGAAAGGCGAGCGCCACAAGAAGATCTATGGTGTGCGCCATGGCGACTGGATGCTGCACTTTGGCCAAGAGTTGGAAGCCGACGGCAAGACGGAGACCTTCGGTTGGCGCCTCTTTAACGTGGCGGATGACCCGGAGGAGTTGGTTGAGCTTTCTGATTCCTACCCTGAAAAAGTCAACGAACTTCGCAAGTTGATCGAAGACTCCCTAGCCGCTCAACTCGAGATGGCTAAGCAAAACACCGGTGACCTGAGGGTGTCTGCGGCGGGGTCGACCCTAAAGATGCTTGGCGACATCGGCTACCTAGACGGCCTCGATTCCAAGTAGTGCCCGGTCCTCTTCACGGCCGTGAAGGAGCAGGCCCAAGACTCGCTTGGCCCTGTGCTCATAGCGTTGACGTGACTTGGAATCCTCACCATCGACAGGATTCCTGGCGAAGAAGAAGACCACCAAGGCGAACGATCCGGCCCAAGAACTGGCTGTGGACGAAGCCCAATTGGGGGCCCCAAGCCACTCCAAGCGTGGTTTGGGGGTACTAGGCTAGTCCGATCGCATCGACGCCAGCTTCGTCCAGGCCTAGGGCGTGGCCGAGCTCGTGATAGAGCGTAACTTGGAGCTCGACGGCGAGCTCGGCGCGGTCGGCGCAGACGCGCTCTAGATTGCGCGTGAACAGCCGGATGCATGTGGGGGGCTCGCCAGGGGCCGCGGGCTCGCCGATGGGGGCGCCAAGAAACAGGCCGAGCAGGTCGGGGGGAGTCTCGGCCAGGTTTCCACCGGACTTTGCGAGGTTGCGGGTGGGCATTGGCTCAACGACGACGGCGACCTGTTCGAGGGCTTCTTGGAAGGCCTTTGGCAGGGCGGCCTTGGCTTCTTCAACGATGGCGTTGGTCTCGTCCTCGGCCAAGTGGAAGGGAGCGGCACCCAGCGCGGACTCCATGTGGGCGTCCGCCGTCTCGTAGTCCCCGAGCAGGTCATTGCAGAGGGCGAGGCGTTGGTGGTAGGCGGAGGCCTCTTCGGCTTCGGCGCCATCGAGCAGGCGCAGGTAGGCTTCGGATGCATCCTCGGGACGCCACTCGGCCAGGAGAATCTCGGCCTCGGCACGGACTAGATCCGCATCGTTTTGGAGCTCGGCTTGGAGCGGACCAGGTTGCGAGCGGACGGTGGCCTCGGCAATGTCCATGGCGCTGCGTGCCCCCTTGAGGTCACCTAGGGCGAGGCGTGCGAGGACCTGCAGCAGGATCAGCTCGCCAAAGAGCGCCTCGATGTCTGGAGCGTTCTTCGGGTCCTCGGTAAAGTCCGCGAGGTGGTCGAGGGTGGAGATGGGCTCGTTGGACTCTAGGGTCGTCCAGCAGAGGTCGAGAATGCTGTGGGGATCGCTTGGGGGAGTTGTCATGGGAGTCCGAAACAGTGGGGGCCGTGGGTGCCAGGGTATTGTCACACCTCCCTCGGGCTGCCCAACATACCAGGCGCAACTTTCTCGCAATATGGGAGCTAGGTGGGTGCCACATCCCTGAAGTTGGCCTAACTTGACACCCGCCTAGGCTCCAACCGAGTTTGAAGAACGACCTTTTTCCAGGGGTGTCCCGTAGGTGACTTGGGCAGACTGTGGGGGTGAGTGGTTCCAAGAGAGTGCTTGGGCTGATCGGCGTGGTTCTGGGTACGTTGTTGCTTGGGATCGATGGGCGCTGGGTTGGCGGCGACGGGGCGCGCGCCTTTTTGGTGCGGCTCTTTGGGAGCGATTTGTGCAGCCTTGACCCCGATTTGTTCTTAGTCGCGGCGAGGCAATATGCGCCTGGACTTGGCGAGGGTGCGTTGGACCTGGGTGCGGGTTGGGTCCTTGCGGGTTGGGTCCACTTGATCTTGGCGGTTGCGGTGGGGGCTTGGATAGGCCCGGGCCTTCTGCGCGCCTTGGATCATGGAGGAGTGAGCGATGACGCTGCTTCTTCGCCCGTGGCACGTATGGCTTCGGCCTTGGGTTGTGGGTTAGTGCTCTTGTTCGCGACCAGCCCTTGGCTGCTGTCGTTTGTGGCCCAGCGCAGCCCCCAGTCGGGGCCGGGCTATCTTGGTTTGACGGACTTGGCTCGCGGAGCTGGCATAGGGCTTTTGTGGATCGGATTCGGGTTGTTGTGGGCGCGCCAAGATGTGGATGGGCCCGGGTCGGGTCCAGGTCTCTTGGAGTCAAAGCTGTCGCCATGCCTTGCGGCGCTGGTTGCCATCGCCGTGCCCTTGTTCCTGTCGGCCCACTTTCTCGGCGGCGAGCCCTTGACCAATGACGGCGTTGCGTACCAATTTCAGGCCGAGCTCTTCGCGGGAGGCGAAGTGCATCGGGACGTACACGGCCAGGGTCAGTCTTTCCCCGCGCGGCAGATCCTGCCCGGGAACCTAGCGACGTCGAAATACCCACCGGGGCACTCGCTCGTCCTGGCACCTGGTTTCCTCTTTGGTGCCAAGCGCCTGATGCCGGGGCTTTTGGCCGGCTTGACGGTCTTCTTGACTTGGCTGCTGGCCCGCAGGCTCGGCTGTGCAGCGCCTGGTGCCATCACCTGGTTCGTGGCCCTCTCGCCGATGCTGCTTGGGGTCGAGTCCCTCTGGCTGTCCCATGGAACGTCGATTCCGATGTGCCTGGTGTTCGTGTACTTCTGGATCGTGGCGCGGGACCGCAGCCTTCCCACAGCTAGTGCGCGCGAGTCCTGTGCCTCGCCCTTAGTACCGGCCATGATCGCAGGCCTCGCCCTGTCGATCGCGTTTGCGGCCCGCCCACTGACTGCCCTTGCCTTTGGCCTGCCCTGCGGGATCGAGCTCTTGGCCGCAAGTCTACGCGCGCGCTCCAAGAACCCCGGCCTCACGATACGGTCCTGGGCGGCTGCCCTCGCTGGTGCCGTGGGCTTCCTACCTGGCCTCCTGTTCTTCATGCTCGTCAACAAGGAGATCACCGGAAGTGCCGCAAAGCCCGCCTACTCTCTGTATGCCGAGCTCGTGTCCCCCGACGACCAGTGGGGCTTGATAAACCTCAGCACTGCCTTCTCGTTCACCGTCTACAACCTCGCCCGGCTCTCCAGCTGGCTCGGTGGCATCGGCGCCGGGCTCGGCCTGTTGCTACTCGGTTGGAGGCACCGCGGTGCACTGCGCCATGGCGCTCTCGTTCTTTCGATCCCGGCCATCTTGCTGGCGCTCTACTCCCTGCACCGCTTCCACGGCATTCCCTGGGTAGGCCCGCTCTACCTAGTGGAGGCTGTGCCCCTGCTGGCCGTGCTTGCGGCCACGGGGCTGCTGGTGCTTGCCAGGCATCTGTTCGGCCGCGCCGGCACGGCGGCCTACTTGGTGGCACTGCTGGTCACGAGCACCTCACTATTGTCGTCTCACCTAAGGGCCGCCAGGATCGAGTCCGCCTTTCGGGCGGCACCTCGAACGGCGGCTGCCGCGACTCTCGACACTTTGCCCGATCGAGGCCAAACGAAGGCGCTATTCCTGATTCCGCTCGAGGATGGCATTGCCATCAAGCGCCATCCCTTGGTACCGCCCGCACTGGGCCAAGAGCCGGGCCAGCTGGCCCTTACGCCTGCCCAGTGGCCTGTCTTTGCCCGGGACCTAGGTCCGCAAAGCCACGAGCTGTGGGTCCGCTTGGGCCAGCCCATGACCTGGCGTTGGGACGGCCAGGTCATGGTGCCCGTAGAGTGGCCGAACCTGTAAGTTAGGTCACAGGCTTTGGCGCCTGGCCGGGCCGCTACTTGCGCGGGAAGACAAGCACGGGTACCTCAGCGTGGCGCAGCACAGCCTCGGCGACGCTGCCTAGGATTAGGCGCCGGAAGCCACTGCGTCCGTGGCTCGATAGGGCGATCAAGTCGAAGCCGTTTATGCTGGCAAAGTCCGTGACGGCCTCGGCGACCTTGGGCGCGCAGACCACAGCGGTCTCGACTGCGATTTGGTCCGCAAGTTCTTCGGCTTGCTGGGCGATGGCCTTCTCTGCATCGGCGATGAGCGATGGGATGGAGGGCGCGTGCATGGGCGGAGCGAGGGGCGCACCGTGGGCGACCACGGGCACATCTTCGACCACGTAGAGAAGGGTCACTCTTGCGCCTTGGGACTGGGCGAACGTTGACATGGGCTTGAACGTCCGAAGGGACTGATCGGAGAGGTCAGTCGTAAGCAGGATTTTCTTGGCATCCATAAGGAGACTCCTCTGTGGAAGGTGGCCTAAACAGTGGATCGGGGCCTCTATCCAGAACTGAACGTGGATCAGGTCACGTTCAAAAACCCGGAGGACTCCCTTGTCTCCTTATAGGCCGGGGATGCAGTAAAGCCCCGTACAATCCGCAAACTTTAGGTTCGGCTCTTCGGCATTCTGCCCGCTTCGAGGGCCTTTTGTTTCTTGCTGGCGGCCCAGGAGCAGATCGGGCACTCGGACAGGTCATGGCTGCGCGCGGGACAGAACTCTCGGCCAAAGAAGATGATTGCAAGGTGTGCCCAGTTCCACTCATCCCGTGGAAAGAGGACCTTGAGATCGCGCTCGGTCTGCTCCACGTTCTTGCCTTTAGTCAAGCCCCATCGGATTCCCAGGCGGTGGATGTGGGTGTCTACCGGAAAGGCGGGCACGCCGAAGCTTTGGGCCATAACTACACTGGCGGTCTTGTGGCCGACGCCGGGTAGATCTTCTAGCAGCTTGAAGTCGGCGGGGACCTCGCAGTCGTGGAGCTCCACCAGCATCTCCGAGAGGCGCTGGATGTTCTTGGCCTTGGTGGGGGACAGGCCACAGGGGCGGATCAGCTCGCGAATCTCGTGGACGGGTACTTCGGCCATGTCTGCAGGGTTGTCGGCCCGGGCGAAGAGCCCGGGCGTGACCTCGTTGACCCTCAAGTCCGTACACTGGGCCGACAGGAGCACGGCCACGAGCAAGGTGTAGGGATCCTTGTGATCCAGGGGAATGGGCGGGGAGGGGTAGAGCTCGCGAAGTTGCACGCGAATCCGTTCGGCCTTTTCACTGCGTTTCATAGGCCAGAGGGTAACCTGTGCTGATCGATTGGGCGGCACGGGAACCCGTGCGGCCTTAGACTTAGCCCTCGAATTTCTATGCGCCTCTCTCTTCTCATCGTGGCCGGCTTGTTGGTCATCCCCACCACCGCCCAGGATGCCTTCGACCCGGGCACCTTGACCGTTGGCGAGCACGACTTCCTACGCCGAACCCTACCCAATGGTCTGCAGGCCATCGCGGTCCACGAGGGCGCCAATAAGGGCGAATCAGCGGACGAGAAGACCTGCTCGATTTTTATGGTCGTGGGCGCGGGCAATCGAATGGAGGGCGCCTCGACCACGGGGCTCGCCCACCTTGTGGAGCACGCGATGTTTACGGGTACCCAGACCACGGGCGTTAACGAACACGAGAAGCTCTTGGTGTCCTGGGGGGCTGAATCGAACGCCTTCACCCGAGAGGACTATACCCTCTACTACGACCACGAGTTCCCTGCCGAGCACCTTGGGACGGTGCTTGCGATGGAGGCCGATCGCCTGCGCGGCTTGACCTTCGAAGATGCACCTTTCCTGCACGAGCGCTATCGCCTTGAGCGTGAAGAGAAAAGCGCATTCACCCAGGCGACCGCCCGAGGCGAGCTCTTGGATGCGGCCTTGTATCGGGCGAGTTCCTATGGTGCTGGCGTGCGCCGGGACGACGGCACCACCATGGCCGTGGATCTGCCGGTGGAGGTCGTGCGCGCCTTTTACGATTTGTGGTATCACCCCGGAAATGTCTGCGTCGTCGTGGCTGGCGCCGTGGACCCCGAGGCGGCCCTGGACGAAGTCGAAGCGGCCTTTGGTGGACTGCCCGCCGGTCCCGCCGCGCTCCCGATCGCAAGCGAGCCCGCCCAAGGACGCGGTGGCAGTCTGCGGTTCGCTTCCAGCCTGCCCGCGGACAAGCTTTACCACGGCTGGGTGGGCCCTTCGCGCGGGGACAGTGCCGGCGAGGCGACCGACCGCTTGGCGCTCTACCTCGTGGCAAACATTCTAAACGAGCGCCATCGCGGAGACGCCGGCCGCCCGCTCTCGGCGAGCATGGGCGGACGCCTGGGGCGCGACCTCTTCCTGTTGGGCGTGTCTGGTGCCGATGCGAGCGAGCGCTTGTTTGCCCTGCGGGCCGAGCTCGACTCGAATCCCGTGAGCAGCGCAGAGCTAGCCTCCGCAGTGGCGGATATGGATGGCGAGTTCACCGCCATGACGATCCGCGCGCGGCCCTACTTCTCCCTGGCGGCGACCGTGGGTACCTATGCCGTACTCGGCGACGCCGCTTTGCCCGCGGAGTGGCCCGCGCGCCTGGCGGCTATTTCAACGGACGATGCGGCTGCGGCAGTCACGCGCTGGCTACCGGCCTCGAACGTAACCGCGGTGACCTTCTTGGCTGCCGAGGACGGAGTCGAGGTCGTGCCCGAGGGGCCAACGCGCGTGCTACCCACGGACACCAAGGCCCTAGCCGCCTACGCCGAGGACGCCGCTGAGGCGGGAGACCTAGAGGGGGCGATACTGGCCTACGAGCAGCTCCTAGGCCGTGATCCCAGCAAGATGAACGCGGTCATCTATGGCTACTACCTAGGCGAGCTGAAGCGCGATGCCGGCGACCTTGAGGGCGCTCTGGTCAGCCTGCGGGCAGCCCTGGAGTTGGTGGACTACCCCGCCGTCCGCGAGCTAGCGACGGAGATCGAGGCGGAGCTTGCGGCTGGGACGAAGAGCATGCCCCTAGAGCTCGGTGCCACAGCGAAAGCCGCAGACCAGCCACTGACCATGCCTGAGCTGCCGGACGACGTGGATCGGCTCACCGCCTTTGCCGCGGACGCTGCGGAGGTCGGCGATACGTCCGGTGCGATCGCTGCCTACGAGAAGCTCTTGACCCTTAGGCCGACCAAGATGAACGCTGTGATCTACGGCTACTATCTGGGCGAGCTGAAGCGGGACGCCGGAGATCGCGAGGGTGCGATCGAGTCTCTTAACGCGGCCCTTGAGCTGGTGGACTACCCTGCCGTGCGCGAGCTGCGGGATGAGCTCTTGCGCGACCTGGAAGAGAATCCAGAGTCTGTCCGCACATCGCCCCACGTGGCGAATGCGGCAGGTGTAATGGGGGCGGAAACGAATCCCGATTCAGCCCAGCCGCGCCTAGCAGCGAGTGGCGTCCGGGCGAAGTCCACTTCTTCCATGGGCAAGCTGGCCCCGGGCTTTGCCGACGAGGCCAACGCCGTTCTCGCCGATCTAGAAGAGTGGCGCGGGCTGGCCTTCACCGACGATCTGGTCGTGGAGTTTGTGCGTAAGGAGGACGCCTATGCCGAGGACCTAAACGGCTGGTACGAGCCCGACACCAAGCGCTTGGTGGTGGTCGAGAACGAGAACGCGGTCATGGGCCGCGGAACCATGCTGCACGAGATGTTCCACGCCCTCCAGGACCAGCGCTTTGACCTGCTAAAGTTGCACGTAGACGCCGAGGATAGGACCGACAGTGCCGAGGCCGACCGCGCTCTGCGCGGCATCATCGAAGGCGAGGCAATGTTGGCTGTGGCCGAGCTCATGGACTACGACTTTGCCCAGCACACGGCCCTCCCCATGGAAGGCGAGCTAGACGAAGCGCGTTTTGAGAAGGTGTTCCACTACGGGGCCGGACTCACCTTTATCCAGGCCTTGCGGGATGCTGGCGGTTGGGCCCAGGTGGACCGTGCCTTCCGCAGCCCACCCACGAATACGGCCCATATTCTGCACCCAGATCGATATTTAGCGGGCTGGGTTCCCGAGGACCTCAGCACACTCTCCAGTCCCGAGTGCAGCTGCGACGAGGAGCCCCGGGGATCTCGCGTGCTTGGGGAGTTCGGCCTGTCGATCTTCTTAGCGCGCGACGAGCAAACTCGGCCCGACTCCGCGCGCATCGCCGCCCGGCTTAGCGGCGACCTCTGCTACACCGTGCACGATGACAAGACCGGTCAGGATCGATGGGCTTGGTACCTGAGCTTCCATGACGAGCTTGCGGCAGCGGACTTTCTCTTGGCCACCGAAGCCTTGGGGCTGGATTCCTGGCCCCTGGACGACAGCGGTCGCCGCATCGGCATCTTGGTCGCGACGGATCCCCTGCCGGACCCTGATGGCCTTGACGAGAATGCCAAGGAAGGCGAAGGCTAGCCCGTGATCAGCTTGTAGTCCACGAGCAGCGTTCGGTGGTCTCTTTGATCTCGAACAGGTATAAGGTGCGGTTCTCGGCGTCGACGGTCTTCTCAACGCACTAGCCAGGCGTACTTGCGAGGAGCTCAAGATCCAACGGTACTTTGGGGAATCTGACGGGGCTCTCATTTGGCCTTTTACCTGCGATTTTGCCCGCCCGGCCCTTATCCTGTGCACTATGGTCTCCTGGTTGAAATCGGCTCTCGACACCCGCTCAAGGAACCCTAGGGTGCGTGGAAAGGCGTTTTTTCTGGTTGGGCTTCTGCTCTTGTTTGAAGCCAGTGGGCTGGTCGCCTGCACGGACCTGGCCTCCAGCAGCCCGAGCCTGCGGGTGCTTGGGGCGGCGAGCCTGCGGGATGTGCTCGAAGACTATGGCCAGGCTTTCCAAGCCGAGACTGGCATTCGGATCGAGATTGTGACGGGTGGGTCTACGCTGATCGCAAACCAGCTGCTGGCCGGGGCGAAAGCAGACCTGTTCCTGTCGGCGGGAGTCCAAGAGGCCGACCGTTTGGAGGAGGCCGGCTTGCTGCAGGCCGGAACTCGCTGCGTTGTCCTTCGCAATGGATTGGTGGTGATCGCATCGGGTGAGGGGCACCGCCAGCAGTCCCCCGGTGAGCTCTTCTCAGGTGACGAGCGCATCTCCCTAGCTCACACTGGGGCCGTCCCCGCCGGGCGCTACGCAAAGGCCTGGCTCCAACGGGAAGATCTCTGGGCCCAGGTTGAGCCCCGCTGTGTCTACGCCTTGGATGTGCGGGCCGCCTTGGCAGCCGTCGAGAGCGGGGGCCTTGGGCTTGGCATCGTCTATCGGACGGATGCAGCGAGCTCGGATTCGGTCACCGTCGTTCACGAGATCGACCTGCCGGATGGCGAGGGCGTGGTCTATCTAGGCGCCGTGTTGCAGGACAGCAAGACGCCCGAGCTTGCTCGGTCCTTCTTGGAGTTTCTGGTGGAGTCGAATCCTGGGCTTGCCAAGAGTCACGGCTTTAAATCCGCAAAGGGGGAGGCCTGATGGGCGAAGTGCTTGGCCCTCTCTTGATCAGCTTGCGGGTCGCCCTTGTGGCCACCGTTCTTGTCGGTGTACCAGGCATTTACCTGGGCTGGCTGCTGTCTCGCAAGCGCTTTTTCGGGCGCGCCGTCCTAGACGGCATCGTGCAGCTACCCCTGGTGCTACCAGCCGTAGCCGTGGGCTATTTTCTGCTTTGGAGCCTGGGCAAGGCAGGCTTGGGACTTGCTCCCTCCTTGCTGTTTACCTGGAAGGGCGCGACCTTGGCCGCGGCGATCATGGCCTTGCCCCTAGTCGTGCGCATGGCGAAGCTAGCCTTCGACGGGGTCGATCCACGCTTGGAGTCCATGGGCCGCAGCCTTGGCTTCACTCCTTGGCAAGTGATCTGGCGCGTGACCTTGCCC
>JAQXEK010000081.1 GCA_029250885.1 Planctomycetota bacterium | reverse complement strand
TCCTTGATGTTTGAGATGGCCTCGCGGTGCAGATCCTTCACGCGATAACCGAAGCGCGCGAAGATGCGGCGCACCTCGCGGTTCTTGCCCTCGGTCAGGGTGACCTGCATCTTGGTCAGGTGGTCGTTGCGCTGGCGCACGACGATGCCGGCGCCTACGGTGCGGCCCTCGGCCAGGTGCAGGCCGCGGCCGATCTTCTGGATCGCTGCGTCGCTGACGAACTCCTTGACGACGACCTCGTAGGTCTTCTCGACGCCGTAGCTCGGGTGCGTGATGCGGTGGGTGAACTCGCCATCGTTGGTCAAGATCAACAGGCCCGAGCTGTCCACGTCCAGGCGGCCAACCGGATATACGCGACCCTTTTCCGGGTCGCTGATCAGGTCCCACGCGCGGCGGCGCAGCTCCTTCTCGTCGTTGGTGCAGACCACGCCGGTGGGCTTGTTCAAGAGGTAGTAGCGGTGCTTCGCGCCCGTGGGCTTCAGAACGATGCCGTCCCACTCCACGTGCTGGGTCGCGGGGTCGACCTTCGTGCCGAGCTCCTTCACGATCTTGCCGTCCACCAGAACCTCACCGTCGGCGATCAGCTGGTCGGCCCGGCGGCGCGACGCGATGCCGTTCGCAGCCAGGTACTTGTTCAGTCGCACGAGGCGCACGGGGTCGACGCTCTCCATGGTCGTGTCCTGCTCCTCGAGGTCGCACAGGGGACGCCCCTCTTCGTCGAAGCCACCATAAGGGTCCTCGTCGGAGACCGCGTTCGCGAGCTCGGGCTCGGCGAAGTTCTTCTTCTTGGACTTGGTTGTGGGGTCCACGTAGGGCACGTATTCGGCGTGCTTCGCGGCCTCGGCCTCGAGCTTGGCGAAGTCTGCCTCGCTCAGGTTGGCTTGGGGTGGCAGGCCTTCGTTGCCGGTGTTGTTCGCGGGCTCTTGGGCCTGGAAATCTTCGTTTTGATCTTCGTTCGTCATGGTCTCGTTTCCTGGTTTGAGGTGTCCCTCCCGGGAGGCCTCGCCGTTTCTCTTGGGCTTGTTGCGCGGGTGCGCGGTTTTCTGGGTTGCGCTTCGCAGCGCGTTTTGAGTCGCTCCGTGCATCGCTGCGTGGAGCCAGTTTGGCGCATCACTGCGCCGCTAGTAAGCCGGACGCCATCACGGCGCACGGTGTTCTGCTTCGGGTTCGCGCCTAGGCGCCACCCTCCATCTCGACGAGTCGCAGGCCCTCGCCCGCAACCTCGTAGCTGCCCAGGGCAGCGGGCAGAAGCCACACGTCCCCGGTGTTCAGTTCTACGCTTGCGACCGCGCTGGTTAGCTTGCCCGCGCCAGCGATCACGGCCAGGACCACGGGCTCCTTCGCGGTGCTCGTGTCGCCGGTCACCAGGTCGCCGTTCACGACTCCCATGCGGAACGCCGCACAGGTGGCCAGTCGAGTGCGCCCGGGAGCGGACGCATCCGGAGTCACCGGCGCCGGCGCGTCCTCGTCGAAGGCGATGCACTGCAGGGCCTCTTCCACATGGATGTCCCGGGGCTTGCCGTCCAGCCCCATGCGACCCCAGTCGTAGACGCGAAAGGTCGTGTCCGAGTTCTGCTGCACTTCGATCAGGGTCACGCCCGCGCCGATGGCGTGGATCGTGCCCCCGGGGACAAAGTAGCACTGGCCCGCGGTGGGCTTGTGCACGCGTAGCATCGGCTCTAGGTCCTCGCCGCCGGCGCGGCATGCGGCGGCGAAGTCGGCCTCGGTGCCGGCCTCGGTCAAGCCGTGGTAGATGCGGCCTTGGTCCGTCGAGCCGAGGATGACCCATGCCTCGGTCTTGGCCTGCCAGTCGGCGCCCAGGGATTGAGTCTGGTCGTCCGGATGGACTTGCACCGACAGGTGCTTGGCGGCGTCAATGTACTTGACCAACAGGGGGAAGCGTCCCTCCGCCGTCGCCGGCAGGTCGCCCAACAGATCGACGGAATTCTCCCCCATCAGTTCGTTCAACGTGCTTCCCTTCCAGGGGCCCTCGGCCACCACCGAGTTCACGTCCTCGCGATCCACCAGCTCCCAGGTCTCGCCGATTGGGACGTCATCGGGCAGAGTCAATCCGAGCCCGCCTTCTGTGGGGCTCTTGGCGAGGGAGCGTCCGCCCCAGACTTTCTCTAGGAACACGCGCTCGAAGCGTAGGGGTTGATTGATTCGTTTCATATCGGGCGCCTCCCGGCGAGGCCGATCCCGTCCGGCCGGTTGCCGAAGGGGTGGGTTGGGGGCGCAGAGGATAACAGGTTCTGGCGATGTGGGGGGATTTCCGTATCGCCGTATCGCCCCACTAGCAGTGCCGTCGGCGTTTGCCGCCGGCGCCTTCGGTTGGGGACTTGCCCTGCTTGGCGTAGTGATCCGTGGTTTTCTGGATCTTGGTGGCGGCGTCGGTGACGCTGCAACTGGTGACGCCGTAGTCGACGTGGATCTGGCCGATGCGCTTGGCGGCGGCCATGGCTTTGGTCTTCCACTTGGGACGACAGCCGATCGAGATCAGGGCGTTGTTCATGTTGTGGCGAGTGTAGTTCGGAGCGCTGTGGATGCCGGCCTCGAGCTTCTTGAGCAGCTCCGCGACTTGGGCTTCAGTGATGCCGCCTTCGTCGGGGCCGCGACCAGGCTGCATGGCTAGGCGCGAGGCGACGCTCCAGCCCATGGCCGCGGGCCACTCGGACTTGCGCGCGATCCACTTGGCCATGATGCGGTGGGCACGGTCGGAGTCCTGGGCCAGGGCAGCGAGTTCGATGGCTAGGACGTGGTTGTCCACGTCCCGGGCCCATTGGTCCAGCAGCTTCATGGTGGTCTTGTCGCCGTCCGCCGCCCAGCAGGCGAAGACGCGCGCGTCGTGATTCCCGGTCTGCCACAGTTCGAGGGCGAGCTCGTGGTCGACCTTCACGCGCTTGTGCAGCGTCTTGAGGAAGGCGTAGCTCACGCCAAAGAAGTCGCCGGTCACGCCGTGGTTGCGGAAGGTCTTGATGGTCTGGGCGGTGCCGGCGGCTTTGAGCTCGGCCATGACCTGCTTGGTGGTCAGGCGGGGCGGGGCGGGCTTCTTGGATCTCGTCTTCGGCTTGGGAGTCATGGGGCCATGCTAGCGATTCTTCGGCAGTTGCGCTCGGACCAAGTCCGCGGTCACCGCGCCCATGCCACCGGCGAGCTGCTTGGCATCGGGGACGCGCTCGCAGGGCAGCCACCAGAAGGTGCCCATCAGGAGAAGCTCTTGAGCAGGCGGCCAGCCTCGGCGCGGGCCGTTTTTTCCTTGGCTCCGCCGGCGATCATGTCGGCGAGCTCGCCGATGCGCTCGGTCTCGGCGCCCTTGCGGCTGAGCTCGTCGAAGACCGTCACGGTGCGGCCGGCGCGGACCTCCTTGGCGACCTTTTGGTGCAGGTGCGCGGCGGCGGCGATGGACGGCAGGTGGGTGATACAGAGCACCTGGTTGCCCTCGCCTAGGTCCCGCAGTCGACCGGCGACGGCCGGGCCCAGGCGGCCGCCGACTCCGGCGTCGACCTCGTCGAAGACCAGGGTGCGACCGCGATCGCTGGCGGCCAAAACACCCCGAAGGGCGAGCATAATGCGCGCGGCCTCGCCGCCGGATGCGACCTTGGAGAGGGGCGCTGCGGGCTCACCGGGGTTGGCGGCCAGCAGGAACTCGATGGACTCTGTGCCGTCCTTGCCGAAGAGCTTGAGGTCGGCGGCGATGGCCTTGCTGGCCCCCTTGGGCAAGGCCGAGTCGACTTCGGGTTCGGGCTCGGGGGCCTCGTTGCCCGTGGGCTTGCCACCGGTCGCATGCCTTTCGTGCAGGGCGACTTGGAAGCGCGCCTTGCCCAACTCGAGGCCCGTGAGAGCGGTCTCGACCTCCTTGGCAAGGGGCTTCTGGGCTGCGGCGCGGGCCTTGGTCAGCTTCTTGGCGGCGGCGGCGACCTTCTTGCGCGCGGTAGCCACGTTGGCTTCGAGGGTCTCGCTGGAGCCCTCTTTCGCCTCGAGGGACTCCAGCTCGAGTTCGAGGCGCTGGGCTAGGTCCACCAGCCCCGCCTCGTCCGCGCCAAACTTCGCGCACAGGCGCTCGAGCTCGTCCATGCGCTCCTCGACCTCCTCCAGGCGCGCGGGGTCGACCTCCACGGCGTCGGCGAAGGTCACCAGCCCGGCGGCGGCCTCTTCCATATAAACAACGGCCTCGCGGAAGGCCTCGGTGGTCTCGTCAAGTCCGTCCACCCGGCGGCTCCAGGCGACGACCTTAGCCTCCATGGAGCGGACCTGGTCCAAGAGCGCGTCGTCCGACTCGGAGAGGGTCTCGCTGATGCCCCCGAGCTCGCCGCGCAGGTCGCCCCCGTGGCGCAGAAGCTCGCGCTCGGCCTCAAGGGCCTTCATCTCGCCGGGCTCTAGGCGAGCATCGGCCAGCTCGCCGACCTGGAACCGCAACAGGTCCAACCGGTCCCGGCGCTTGCCCCGGGCGCTGTAGAAGTCCGCGAGAAGCTCGACCGCCTGCAGCCACCCGTCTCGGGTCGCGCGGTAGGTAACCAAGAGCTTGCCCGCCCCGCCATAGGCGTCGACCAGGCGCAGCTGCTCGTCCGCCTCGCATAACTTCTGGTGGTCGTTTTGGCCGTGGATTTCAAGGAACAGCTCGGCGAGCCCGCGCAGGGATTTGAGCGGCACCGGACGCTGGTTCACCCGGGCCCGGGTGCGGCCCTCGGAGGTGATCGTGCGGCCCAAGATCAGCTCGCGGCTGGACTCCCACTCCTCGGAAAAGTCCGGGAGGTGAGTCTCGAGCCAGGAGCCGATGGCCAAGGCTCGATCCGCAGATCCGCCCTTTTTCGCGCGGGGAAACTCGAAGCGGGCCTCGACCCGGGCCTCTTTCGCACCCTTGCGCACTTGGCCACCACCGCCCACGCGAGCGCGCAGGCCTAGGGCCAACTCCAGGGCTCCAACCAG
>JAQXEK010000079.1 GCA_029250885.1 Planctomycetota bacterium | reverse complement strand
AGCAAGGAGTAGCAAGCGACCGTGAGCTCACCCACGCAAGATCCTGACTTCCCGAGATCACCCAATCGCGCCAATCCATCACGACTGAGGTCTCGATCTTTCTGGCGTCTGAATGTTTCCGCCAATAAATGGCGTAATCTTAGCGAGTGCTAAGTACAAAATGCGTTGTACAGCAAGGGTACCCGCCGCCTCCTCCCTACTGCTTCTCCGCAAGATGCCTCACTCTCGAACTCCAGTGCGCGTTGACGCCGCTCATGCCTTCGCATTAGAGCACCTCGGCCTAAAGTCTCATTCTTACCTCAAGGCCGATTCGGGTGAGGCCGAGCTTGCTGATCGCCTACGACAAGAGCTGAGCATCGAGGATGCGACCCTGGGTGCGGTGTTCGCCGGCCTGCACGACGATACGGCTCTCGCCAGCGAGTTTTTTGGCTACTTCGCATCGGTCCTTCTCCAGTCCAATCGGTCCGCAATGAATGGTCCCCTCGCTAAGATCTATGATCGGGACGACCTCGTGCAGTCCGTCATGGGCGACGTCTTTCCCAAGATGGGCGACCTCTCGTTCCAATCAAGTGGCCAGTTTTTGGCGTATCTACTGCAGAAACTGACCTGGAAGCGAATGGATAAGTTTCGCCACCACGGTGCCGCTATTCGAGACTACGAAAGGAACATCCCCATCGATAGCCCTGCTAGCGATGAGCGATCTGCACTCGTGCTCCCTGACCCCAATGCGTACACTCCGCTCACTCAGCTTGCACAGGAGGAAGACGAGGGACGCGTCGTCCTCGCACTCAACAGACTCTCACCACAAGCTCAGAGTTTGCTCCGGCATCGCCTAGAGGGTGGCAGCCTAGACCAGCAGTATGCCGATGAACTTGGGGTAGGCCTCTCTAGCCTACGAAAGCAATTGGAGAGGGCCCGCGCTCTCCTGCAAAGGGAGCTCGAGAGGATGCGAAGTCCCAACTCGGAAGCGTAGATCACCATGGAAACAGAGCCAACAAGCAAGCTTTCCCATGCCGCGACCGCAGCATTTGCCGACTACCTCCAAAGAGAGAGTCTAGGGGAGGCAATCCCACCTACGGACTTTGTCTCCCAAGCCGCCCCAGAGATTAGAGCTGAGCTGACTCGCTTGCTCCAAGACCTTGCGTTGCTACGAAAGAAGAAGCAGACGCTAAACCCCACCACCGAGGCCGGCTCACATATCGGTCCGTACAGGCTCCTTAAACAGCTAGGCACGGGCGGGGCCGGCGTCGTCTGGCGCGCCCTCGATACTCGCTTGCAGAGGGAGGTAGCGCTTAAGGTACTTCACTCTCACCTAACCCTCTCCAGCAAGCAGGTCGAGCGATTTAAAGTCGAGGCGTCCACCAACGCGGGGATTCGACACCCCGGCATCATTCAAGTCTACGACGTCGGGTATGCCCAAGGGACCCACTACATTGCCCAGGAGCTGGTAGCTCATGGACGCACGTTGGCCGACTTCATCTCGGAACGAAGTCAGTTGATGCTCGCTCCGAGCCTCGACCGGGAAGCTGTGAGTCTGTTTGCCGAGGTCGCCCGAAGCGTCGGTGCCGCACATGAAGCAGGCATCGTGCATCGGGACCTAAAGCCGGCCAACATACTGCTCACGCCTGAAAAGCACATTCGCATTACGGACTTTGGGTTGGCCCGGCTTGCAGGAACGACAACCCTTACGAATACGTCCGCACGCTCCGGCACTCCTTTCTACTTGTCTCCTGAGCAGGCCGAGGGAAACCGCAAGGTCGATGCCCGCAGTGACGTCTTTAGCTTGGGCATCACACTCTATGAACTGCTCACCCTCCAGCGTCCATTCGGAGGCGACACACCCGAGGAGGTGGCCCTTTCAATCCTCCGTGCAGACCCAATCCCTCCCCGCAAGCTGCGCCCCGGGATCCCAAAAGAGCTAAGCTGGATTGTCTGCAAGGCACTTGAGCGTGATCCTGCCAAGCGCTATGAGAATGCCGATAAGCTTGGGCAAGATCTAGAGCGCTGGCTCACAGGCAGAGAGATCGAAGCCCGCGCCATGCTTCCCCACGAGCGCCTGGCCAAGTACTCCCAACGAAATCCAGGTAAGGCGATCGGGAGTGTAGTGGGAGGCATTGCGTTGGTTGCAATTAGCTCGCTACTCTTTGCAAACCGCGGCCTTCACTTAGAGGTCGAGCGGGACAATGTTCAACTCCACAAAGCGCTGAAAGCTGCGCGAGAAGCTGCCAGTTACATGGCCGCGGAGAATGTGGAAGAGCGAGATAGCTTGCCACCTAGCTTCCTTATCAACCTTGTCGGAACTGCGCGCGAGTCTCTCCCAAACGACAGTGAGGCCTTTGCCCAGCAGCTCGCTATGGCGGGTACGCTCTACAACGAACTCGGCTTTACCTTAGAGGCTGTTGAGCTACTTGAGGAAGCCACACGCCTGCTCGCCGCAAACAGGCCTCCAGGAAACAAGCAGCTCTTTGAACTGCGCTTGCAGCTGCTGGATGCTCTTGTAATGCGCTTCGAGCTAGAGGACGCGCTAGAGCTTGGAGAGCAACTTCTTAACGAAATTGACGCAGCTGCTGGCCCTCGTAATATCGTGCGCGTCGCCCAGGTTCAGAGTCGCCTTTTGCGGGCACTTCGCTGGACAAGCGGTCTCTCCATTGCCCAACAAATGGAAGCTCGGTTTGGAGCAGTTACCGACAACTTAGAGACAGCTATCCTTACCCTTAGCGAAGGCGACACTCTCCTAAAAGCAAGCTTACAAATCCAGTTAGCCCTGTCCCTAAACAAAGCTGCGGGCGTCGATCGATCTATCGCTTTGACGGAAGACGCCTACGCAAGCTTCTCTAGCCATCTTGGGGCAGGCAGTCTACAAACGCTTGAAGCATCGTATTGGCTTAACTCGCTGAGGTATAAAGCAGGCGAGCATAACTTAGCCCACGATGGGGCTGTTCTCTTGGTCCGCCAAGCAGCAACTAGCCTGGGCCCAAAGCACCCCCTCTCTCTACATGCCAAATGGTTCCTCGCGCAGGCAGACATGAAGCTGAACAAGATGGAGAGAGCCTATAACGGTTATACAGAGGCGGTCCATGATCTAGCCGAGTGGCTCCCATGGGAATCTCCGCGCATGCTCGCAATTCGGACGGCATGGGCTATGTCTGCCAACTACACCGGACGATTCGAGATTGCCGAACAGCAACTGCTTGAGCTTATCGAGACAAAAAACAGAGTGCTTGGCGAGGGCAGCATCTCTACGTTGATTACGCGCCGAGCGTATGGAGAGGTACTCCTCAAAACCTATCAGTTTCAAGCGGCCGAGTTCGAGTTCCGCGAACAGATTCGGCTACATGAGCTTTACCGAGACTCCAAGACGCACCTTGAGACCTTAGAAAGCTATCGCTATTTGGCCATATCCCTCTATCTACAAGACGATTGGGAGGGATTAGCAGACCTAGACGAAGTCCTCATTCACCGCATTGCGTCTACCGAAGAGCAGGCCTCCGTGGACGCCTTGAATAAAACACGCGCTGCTGTCCTCACATACCAGAGTGAAGGACCCGCCTTTATCGACGAGGCTTTAGAACTTGCCCATGGCTACTTGAGAGGGCTTCCCGATCTCAGCAACCCAGCAAATGACCTAAGTAAGCTGCATGCCAAATTATGGATTGCTCGCCTGATGGGGCTCGCGTCTAGGTACCAAGAGCAGTTGAGAGTGCTTGACAACTGCGAGCAGATTGCTGAAAAGCTAAGTTCGATAGAGCCTATGACTAGATTAGAGCTTCTGCAGTTGCGCGCCGAGGCACAAGCTGGACTAGGACAAGAGGTGGCTGCGAAGAGCACTCTGGCAAATTTCGACTGGATGTATTTTGAAAAGCATGCTTGGCCAGAGCAAAAACGGCGATTAGCCAGAATCGTTAGGATGGCGAGTGTGGAAATTCCGGAGTGGTTAAAAGAAGACTAGCGCTAGCTTCTCTAATTGTGGTGTAAACCTTCGCGCCTTGCAGCCGCGGTCCAGGTCAGCGGATGAGTCAGGTGTGCTTTTTTGATGTGCTCCCTCTAGGAGTGTTTTCAAATTGTGAATTCAGAACACAGCCGCAAACGGAACGCTCCGTTGCAAAGCGCTGCGTGGCTCAGGGTATTGCCGCCACTCACATGGCCCTTCGACTGGCTCTTATATCCCTGCCCTTCATATTAATGCTTTGTAATTGCCTCGATAGCCCGTGGCCCCCTGGTGCTCTAAGGCTTCCCACAAAGGGAGCCTGCGGGGCATTACCGGCACGCTGGGCTACTTGACGGTTCACAGATATGAACGTAGCATCTCGACGTGGCCTCCAATCCAACTAACTTGCCTACGACTAGGACGCGAAGGACGCGCGTTTGCGCAATCGCTGCGCTTCTGGCTTTTGTTCTCTCGTGGACAATGGGAGCTGCTCACCTTGCATCGCACAACCATTATGGGCACGTGGATTCGGCCGCATGGACGCATGAATGCGCGGTAGATGCTCAAGATGGACTGCAGTCTCTCTCCGTGCAAGGAGATGGGGATGATAGGCCCGTCGCATCTGAAGCGGAGCTGGCACACGAGTGTGCGATCCTCGGCCTCTGGTCCAACCTTACGAGCACGCCCACGTCGAGCTCGGCATGGACTTGCTCGAGATGGCGTGCTCGCCTTGGGGACTTTGGGAATGCCGCTGTCGGCTCCCGAAAGAATGTCCCCATATACTTGGTCGCGCCCAAGAATTCGCCTCCGAGCCAGGGTGCTCGCGCCGTCTGCTAGCCGTTCCCTTGCTTGAAAAGGGATTGATTTGCCCAATGGGGCAGATCATCGGGATTTGAGCCACTGAGTTGGGCTCTAGCAGCGGAGAGTCGAGCAAATCCGTATCGATACGAGTTTAGGGCTGGAAATCTAGCATTGGATCCGTGTCGTCAACCTGCGGCTACACAGCCGCAGAAAGCGTATTTCCCTACTCGGTCTTCTAATGATTCTCCCCAATTCACTGCCATCCTCAAACAGCTTTAGCCGTCGTCAAACTGACACGCATTGCTCCGAACCTAAATCTTCAACGCCTGATCTAGACCTCGCTCTACTCTTCCGCGACGCGCGTCGAATCGTGCGATCCGACGACATCGCATGGGACGTAGTTCAAGAGACACTCTTGACGGACCACCTGCACTATCCCGGCAAGCGCAGCCCAATCCCGGCCCTTCGCAAGCTCTGTGCCTTAGTCGCTCGCTCTCACAATCGAGCTAGCGCCCGGCGCCAAAACCATGAGAGTGACGCTTGTGACGCACATGCACACAGCGGAACAGGGAGCAACCCTCTTGACGACGCCCAAAATACTGAGCTCTCCGAACTGCTTCACTTGGCCGTCAAGGAACTGCCAAAGGTACAGCGCGTAGTTTTTGAGCTGTATGAGCTCAAGGGCCACAACTATGCCTGCATAGCCGAGCAGCTGAACCTACCGATTGGAACCGTGAGGTCGCGACTAGCACGAGCCCGTACCGGGATGCGTGAGGCGCTCGAGCGGACTGCATGTGTCTACACGGAGGGCCTTGCATCATGAGCTGGTCCCACACTTTCGTAGCTCTGGCCATCACGTGCCTTCCCCTAGGAGCGATGTACCAGGAGGAAGAACAGGAGTCCAAGGCCCCAGCACCCGAGCCAGAGCAGTCGACCAAGCCAGCTGATCAAGACTCGATCATGGTGCTTCGCGGGAATCACCAACTGCTCCATCTTGACGCCCCCACCACCCGTGTTGCGGTGGGCAACCCCGATGTACTCTCGTTCGAGATTCTCGACCCAACCTCGGTTCTCTTGTTGGGCCGTGAAGTCGGGCGAACCAGCCTCTTGATCTGGAGCACGGACAGCACACCCCGACACTACTCCGTCTCCATCGAGCCGGACTTGTCCCTGCTGCGCGAGACCTTGACCGAGATCGATCCTGGCGTGGAGGTGACAAGCGCTCTCGACAGGGATGCCATCGTTCTTCGGGGAAATGTTGCTGACCTGCGTACTCGCATAGCGATCGAAGCTGCCGCGCGAGCCTGGCTAGATGCCGACGATTCCAGCCTGTCGGGTGAGTCTCTCGGCGTCCTCCCCACCGGCTCCTTGTCCCCGACAAATGATCAAGCTGAGGTGGGCAGCGTGATTAGCCTCCTACGCATTCGGGAGCTGCCCCCGGTTCTTGAAAACAGGATTGGGCTTGCCATCCAGTCCGCGGGTATCGAGGGCGTTCGCATTGAACGAATCCAAAGGGGCCTGCAGCCCGACGACAGCAGTGATGTTTTCTTGCTGGACGGCCTTGTCCACAATCAGGTTGATCTGACCCGGGCTGTCTTGATTGCAGCCTCGACCATCTCACCTGACCTTGCCGGCTCTGGCATCGAGGTCGTGGCTGACGAGGCTGGCGGCCTGCGAGGCCTATCCGGCAGTGATTCTAGCGGCTCGTCAGGTGGCCAGCAGTTTGCCTCGAGTGGTCAATCCTCCTCCGTTTTCCAAGGCGGCGGCCAGGCTGGCCAGATCGACAATCGGATCAGCTCTAACCTTGGACGAGCGACCATGGTCTCCGCAGCGAGCGGTCGGATCCTGTCGATCCTCACGGTCGCAGACCTGCCCCAAATCCAAGTCGACATCCAGCTCTACGAGATCGATCGCAGCCGCCTAGGCCAGCTGGATGTCTCCCTGGAAGCCATTCTGTCTGACTTTAGCCAAGGACCACTCTCATCCCTTCCTAGCGGCCTTGCTGGATCCCCTCTAGTTGGATCGGTCAGCCCTACCGACGCCCAAGGCGTACTGCAGATGATCGACGGATCGGGCGCTGCTGGATTCCAAGTCGCCGGTTCGAATGCGGCGGTCTCAGCAACACTTAAGGCCCTCGAATCTCGCGGGTATGCACGGAGTCTTGCTCGTCCATCGATCACAGTTTTATCCGGCGAGCTCGCCCAATTCCAAGTTGGTGGTCAAATCCCCGTTCCCACTGCCTTCGCCACGTCCGTTGGCGATGGTGCCGAAGGGGTTTTCAATGGGGTTGAATTCCAACCTTTCGGTGTTCGGCTCCTTGTACGGCCCCTGGTCGAGGCCGATGGCCAGATCACCCTGGACGTAGTCCCCGAGGTGGTGCAGCCCGATACGGAGCTAACCACCGCTATCAGGAATGCAACAGGAACAGACCCGCTGACCATTGGATTCGAGAGTCGTGCACTGAGCACAACTGCACGTGTCGGAAGGAATGGCGCTCTCGTCATTGGTGGACTCTTGCAGCAAAAAGCTCAAACGTCTTCTTCTGGCGTACCGATCCTCTCGCAGCTTCCTGGAATCGGCTGGCTGTTCGGCCGCCAAGACGAGCAATCCCGCAACACCGAGCTCTTCATTGTTGTGGCGCCAAAGCGCATCCAGCAGCCACGCCCTGAGGCTCGAATTTGGGCCCATCCCAATCCTATCGGGCTTGTGCTCAGCTCCGTCAATCAAGGAGCGGACCTTGAGAGAAAAATGGAGAATGTGCCTGAAGACGGGAACTTTGGCGACTCGAGCGGCATGAGTCTTATAGAGGCAGAAGACGCCTCACTTCAATTCTCATCCCAGACTCAACACTTAACGAAACCATGAAAGTTCGTCACATCACCCAGTCGCGTCGCCGAGGCGCCGCGCTCATCGAATACGGCCTGCTCGTCGCCGGCGTTGCCCTGATCTCTTCTGCTGCGGTCGCCGTCTTCGGACACAAGACCAACGACCTCGTCTCCGCTACCGCCGCAGTCCTGCCCGGTGCACACGCTGACGACAACGGCGCTCTGTTCAGCGGAAAGCTGATCGAGACGTCTGACCCCGCAGGTGGTCCCATCGCAGTCGACACGGCCGCGGTTCTTGCGAACTCCAGCACTTCTCGTCTTAGCGAGAACCTGCTCGGCGCCGGTGGCGACCTGACCACCCTGGTCGTCGACTAATCCGACTTTGATCTTTCCGCTTCGGCGGATAATGACTTCGAGGCTGGGGGGGCACGACTCCCCCGGCCTATTTCCCCATGAAGCTGCTCCCATCCCAAAACCGCTACGCTTCGCAAGCCTGCTCGGGCTCGGTGATGGTTGAGTTCTCATTGCTCGCTCTGATTCTCTACGTCCTACTCGCCTCCATGGTGGAGTTTGGCCGCGCCTATGTCCTGGTTCAAGGTGCCGAGCAGGCTGCCCGTGTCGGCGCCAGGGAGCTTGCCCTCCTACCACTACCTGCTAGCTTGACATTCGAAGAGGCCCTGGCAACGCCCGCAGTTCTAGATCGCGTCTACGATGCAAACTACCTTGTCATCGATGTCCAGGGCCAGGTGCCAGACATTGACGGCAACCCGGGCATAGGCGGACCTGACATCGACGCCTACTTCGCACTCCTTCCTGTGCTCAACCGGGCCCTGCGACCCCTCATGACTCGTGAAACCGTCGCCCTGGGCGGCGCCCTAGGAGAGAGGGACTTGATTCGATATCCGGGGGCCCTTCTGCTAGACCCCTCCGCGCCCCCCGACGCAAGCGGACTCACGGTCGCGATCCCGCAAGTCGTGGATCGTGATCCCGACGGCGTGGAGACGATTGTCTGGAGACGTGTTGTCGAAGAGGTGCGTGCAAGTCCCCAAGGCCCCGTCCCGTCCACGGAGAGCCCATTCAGCGTCTTGTCTTCCGATGCCGGGCTCGTGGCACTACGGATTCATGTCCCGTTTCAAGCCGCCACCCTTGGCTCCTACCGCCTTCAAGGCACGGGGCCTTCTGAGCCCAATCTGCAGCATCCCAATCTCGCACAAGACAGCGCCGTCTCGGTTGCTGCGGGATCTCCACAACTTTGGGGCGATGTGATCCCGTCCCTTGATTCCGATGGAGCTTATGGAGGCCCCTATGGCCTTGGCTCTCTTACCGCCCTCAATACTGAGGTGCGACCCTTTCGTCGACTGTTTACCGCGCAGTCGATTCAACGCCGTGAACTACCACTTGGTCTATGAGTGCATCCCGCCGCCGTCGCCATCGCTCCAGTAGCCAACCCTTGGTCACTTTCCTTGGAGCCTTTGCTGTCCTTGTCTTGGGCTTCCTGTTTGCCCACCAGAACAATTGGGTCTCCAATCCTTTTGATCGTGAAGTCCAAGCAAGTGAAGGCTCGGACGGGTCTGTACCTGAGGGGATCCTCGTCCCCCTCTCAGCTGTCCCCATCCCGGCTTACACCAAGCTCACCCGCGATCACTTCCTCCTGCCCGGCGAGCTCGTACTCGCGAAGCAATACCTTCCCGAGGAGAGCGTAGACGACCTCGGGTTGACAACCGATCTGGGCGAGTTGATTGGTCGCGTTGTAGCTCGGCCGAAGGCAGCCGGATACGCATTCCGGCCTTCGGACTTTCTGCCGGAGGGGACCCGTCCGGGGCTTGTTGGCGGTATTCCCAGTGGCATGCGCGGTCTGCGCATCGGTGCTGAGTCAATCCAGGGAATCGCAGGCTTGTCCGCGGGCGATCGCTTCGACATCATCTCCGCACAGGAGATTATCTCCAAGAACACCCAGCCCTCCCTTGCGTTCAGCGGCGTGTTTGCCCCACAAGCTGAAGCTGCCGTGATCGGCAAGTCACGCCGAGCAAAGGTCCAGGTGCTGGTGCAAGGCGGAGTCGTTGTCGAGCCCCTCACGACACGCCAAGTCCCCGTCTCAAGCGCGACCTTGACCCGCGGACTGTCCGTACGGACCAAGCCTGTCCAAGAACTAGTTGTTGCCGTCCGTCCGGAGGAGATTGCGCCTCTTATGGAAGCCCTTGCGATTGAGGCTGAGTTGACCTGCAGTCCCCGATCAGGCCGGCCGGACGACCCGCAAGACAGCCTGACTCCGGCCCTCAACAGCCGGAATGAACTGGCCGCGTGGCCGGACCTAGGCTCGGGTAACTCGGGCGTTCAAGGGCTAACCCTGATCGACCGCATCGATGGTGATGAGCGCAAGATTGTGCCGATCCCCGGCTCCCCTACCCAGGACCCTGCGCTGACTGAGAGCCCATGAGGCCCAACCGTCTCAACTTAGCCCGCGGAGGAAGCCAACAAGGAGCAATCCTTGTTGGTGTTGCTGCGTGCTTACTCGGTGTATTTGCGCTACTTGCTGCCGTCATCGAAATAGGCGCTGCTCGAGCGGCACAATCTAAGTTGCAGGGTGCCTTAGACTCTGCGGCGCGTGAAGGCTTGAGAGCACGTGATCTCGGGCCCGCCCCTTCTGAGTCACAGCGCCGTGAAGTCGCCCGCGCCATGGTTCGGGTTTCCTTCGACGCAGACTTGGATCTCTCAACTGAAGATACGTCTTTAGTCATCGGCGCAGGAAGCATCATTCCCATAGCCGACTTCGCGGGCATAGGCGGCGCCGGCGGGTTCGATGCCAACTCAATATCAACCTATCAGCCAGATCCTGCGACAAACCTAGACAATGAGATCTTTGGTGACATGGTTGCGGGCACCTATTTCCCCAACTGGCCCGTCGTGGAGAACGCGCTCTACGAGCGTACAGATTTCCTTCCTTCCACGGCAGCCGCCAGCCCTCTGTCCCGGTCGTTCCTGATACGCGGCAGGCGAACCACCAACTCTCTTGGACTAGACTCAGTACCTGATGTCAGCACATCTGCCCCGCCTCTTGCCTTCTTGTTTGGCCTAGGTACATCGCTCCAACCCATCAACGATTCTGGCAATGTCTACGATCCCCGTCGGGACGGACTCTCGATTCGGGCGACTGCCATTGCAGACGCCTTTCCCGCCCTTGCAGTCACGACTGGTCCTGACGGGCGGGGTCTCTTGGAGTGTGGCATTTCGACATCAGACGGCTCCATTACCGCCTTGGCGCTAAGCACGGACTATTGGTCAACGCTTGGCGCAGGAAGCCCTATGAGCCTCACGTTAGACGCGGGTCAAATTGTAGAGACAGCCACTACGACGACTGTCGGGGCTGCGGTGTCCGTCTCGTCTCTAACTCAAGTTGGAGACGAGCTCATCCTAGTGCCAGCAAATGATGGCTTGGACATTGCGGATGCGGTTGCCACAAGTACTCCCCGTGCTGTTCTTCTCGTCCAGCCTGGCACCACCGGCACCATACGTGTTGTCGCTTTCGGTGCCATGGCCATTCAAAGTGCCGCCCTTGACGGCGTAACAAACGCGATGACAATCCAAGCACTACGTTCACCCGAGACCATTGCCTCCGAGCGGGCCTCAGTCCATTCACCAAGTGCGTGGCTGGCTATGGAGCCGTCTGGTCCCGGTGAGATCCCGGGACTCCGCGCCGCTTTTGAGGCGCTTCCAGGCCGCCTCCTTTCCCCGGTACTCGTACGATGACAAGACGAATCGATGTTCACGTAATCGGCAGGGGTGGGCTACCCGTAGAGATGCGCGCTGCCCTTCAGGGTATTGACGATCTCCAAGCCCGCATGAGCTCTGAAGAGGAGATGCACCGGGGCGTTGAGCTCGTTCGAGATCGCGCGCCAGACATTGCTGTCTTAGACGTCGAGGGCGACCCCGCTGGGGCATTGTCCGCCGCTGAGGAGCTGACTCGCAGTGCTCCAGGCACCCTGCTTGTTGCTGCCTGCCGCGCGGATACAGGCACGGCCTTCGACGGTCGAGATGACTTGATTGCTCTTATGCGGGCCGGTGTCCGCGACTTTCTGCGCAGGCCGATCTCAGCAAGGGAACTTGACGAAGTCCTGATGCGCCAGGTCATTGGATCTCGCAAGGGAGGAGCAACAGGCCAGGTCATCTGCTTTGCAGGTAACAAGGGCGGCGTAGGGAAGTCGACCCTTGCCGTCAATGCTGCAGCCATGCTGGCTCGCCGCCATCCAGGGCGTGTTCTACTCGTTGATGCGTCTCTTCAACTTGGGGTCTGCGCTTCGATGCTAGACCTTGAACCGGAGACGACCCTCACGGATGCCGCCCGCGAACTCTATCGCCTTGATGAGACCTTGTTGCGCAACCTCGCGGTCGAACATGATAGTGGCCTCGAGTTGCTTGCCGCCCCTCGTGACGCGGCAGAAGCGGCTACGATCGACGAGGCCGCGTTCGCTCGAATCCTCTCTACGGCAAGGCGAACCTACGATTGGGTTATTGTGGACAGCTTTCCGCTGCTAGATGGAATCGCAATGACCGCCCTAGACCTTGCCGCACGTGTCTGGGTTGTCATGACATCCGCGGTTCCCACCCTTCGAGGTGGCGTGACATTTCTGCGGATCATCGACCGACTGGGTGTTCCGCCCGAGCGCGTTCGGATTGCGCTCAATGCACCCCAGCCACGCTTTACCGGGGCCTTGGCCAAGGCAGATGTGACTGGCCGGCTCAACCGGAAAGTTGATGCAATTATCCCGTTCAACAAGCAGATCTTGATCTCGGCAGACCTAGGCCAGCCATTTGGGCTACGAAAGCACGCACTCTCAAGAACCCAAAAAGCCCTGAGGAATATTGTCCACGACATCGAGAACCTCTCGGCGGTTGCGGCCCACACCACAGAGATCGAATCATGAGCGCCCCTGAGTCGGGAATCAACCGGAGTTCGCACTCAAATACAGGGGGAGCTGAGCTCCGCGACGCGCTGCGTCGTCGAGCTGCATTGCCATTCGAGCAACCCCTTAGTCAGGAGACAGAACAACAGCAAGATCCAGACCCAGTTGCGGGGGCTTCAAGTTATGTCCAGGTCAAGGCGGGCCTGCAGAGGCGGCTCTTTGAACGACTTGCTCGCGAGGGTTCCGGACGGGGTGGAGAAGATGGGATTCGGGCAGAGGTAGAGGCCTTCGTTGATGAGGTCCTAGAAGAAGAGGAGCTCCCTCTCAATGCAGGCGAACGATCAAGACTATCCGATGAACTTGTGGAAGAGGCCCTAGGTGTCGGTCCTCTAGCACCACTGATGGCTGACCCCGCTGTTACGGACATCCTTGTGAATGGGCCCAACGAGGTTTTTGTTGAGCGATTTGGGCAGATTGAGGCTACTGGCATTCACTTCCGAGACGAGGACCACATACGCCGGTTGATCGAGCGCCTAGCGGCACGGATGGGACGTCGTATCGACCAATCTTGGCCGATGGTGGACTTGCGTCTACCGGATGGCAGCCGGGTCAATGCAACCCTGCCACCGGTGTCCATCGACTCCCCCACCCTTTCCATCCGACGATTCGGAACGATTCGCCTTCGTGCGGTCGATCTCGTTGAGCGCCAGATGCTGTCCGACGCAATGGCTCGTCTCCTCCAAGCCGCCGTGCGGTCCAAGCAGAGCATCCTTGTCTCCGGCGGAACTGGTGCAGGTAAATCGACTCTGCTGGGAGCTATCGCCGAGTCAATCCCAGATGGAGATCGGGTCCTCACCATTGAGGATACAGCAGAGCTTCAACTCGACCAATCCCACGTAGTAAGGCTCGAGACAAGACCAGCAAACGTAGAAGGGCAGGGGTCGATCACTACCCGCGACCTTGTCATCAACGCTCTACGAATGAGGCCGACTCGGATCATTGTTGGAGAGGTACGTGGAGCTGAAGCGCTCGACATGCTTCAAGCCATGAATACGGGACATGAGGGCGGGCTAACTACGATTCACTCGAACTCACCGCGCGACGCTCTAGCTAGGCTCGAGACCATGGTCCTCCTAGCAGGTATTGACCTTCCCTCTCGGGCCATTCGGGAGCAGGTCTCTTCAGCATTGCAGCTGGTTGTTCACGTCCGCCGTTACGAGGACGGGGTCCGCCGTGTGGCCTCGATCGCGGAGGTATCAGGTCTCGAGGGAGACACGATCCTCCTGCAGGAGATCTTCAGTTTTAGGCCCAAGGGCATGGAAGGCCGCCGCCTGCACGGCCATTTCCAGCCAACAGGCACCGTGCCGCGGTTCGTTGAATCATCTCGGCAAAGCGGGGAAGAGATTCCCCACGAGCTATTCCGGCCACTCCCCGGAGTTGGCATATGAGCCCTCTCGGAATGGTCGCCATTGCGTCCGTAGCCGTGACCGCTCTGATCATTGCCCGGACCCCTCGTCGGCAAACCATTGCCAATCGAGCCCTTAGCGACTCTGCGGATACAGAGAACGTCGATTTCTTACCCGAAGTCGAGAAAAGCGCCCTGGGTCGCAAACGCTGGGCGGCCCTTGTCGCTGGGGTTCTTGCCTATGTTTGTTTGTCGGTTGTTGGCTCTGGCCAGTGGATCAGCTTCGGAGCCGCGGCACTCGCAGCCGCAATAGTGAATCAGCTCGAGTCTATCCTCTTCGTCAAGCGGCAAGTACGCTACGAGTCGCAGTTAGCCGAGGCCCTAGACCTAGTAGTCGGGGCCTTGCGTGCTGGTGTTGGCATTGTGGACGCTCTGTCCGCCGGCACGTCCCGCGTGGCCAATCCACTTCGTTCCTTACTGCTCGACATCGTCGAGCGCCTTCGCATTGGAGACGACCCCATTGACGCCCTCACCTCACTCGGGCGCCGAGTGCCCCTGGAGACTTACCGTCTAACGAGCCTTACATTGGGCGCTAGTTGGGAGGGTGGCGGAGGCTATGCTGATGCCCTCTCAGGCGTCGGACGGACAACTCGTGAACGACTCGCCCTTAGGCGCAGGCTGAATGCCCAGAGCGTTGAAGCGCGAGTTTCTGTTTTCGTCTTGCTCATCGTAACTTGGGGCCTCTTGGCGGTCGCATACTTGCGGGACCCTATTCAGGCAGACGTCTTCCTTACGTCCACCATGGGCGAAGCAATTGTGGCTATGGTTCTCTTGCTGCAAGCGCTTGGACTGATCTGGATTGACTCCATGGTCCGAATCGAACCCTAATCCATGGACACGAATACTTGGATAGCCATCCTCTTCGGAGTCATCTGCATGGCGGCACTGGTTCGGCTTCGTGGACTCGTTCGCCGCCACTCGGCACGCCAGCGCCTTCACGACTTGGATGTGGTCTCCATTGACCACACCGAGATTGGGAAGCTACGTCAGTGGCTGTATGTTGCAGGGTACCGAGCTCCCTCAGCGCCTACCGTATTCTGGATCCTGCAAGGGGTAGCACTCTGCCTCGGGCTCTTGCTTGTGTTTGCACTCAACCGATCTGGTATCGAGCAGCTCGCGACCGGCACAACCGAGGCTGCCCCGGGCATGCTCAGTGAGATCGCAAGGCCCCTCATGGACATAGCGGGCTTGATCATTTTAATCTTCGTATCGTTGCTCCCCATCGTGTGGATTCGACGGGCTCATCAACGTCGGACCGACATGATCGAGGCGGATCTCCCTATCGCTCTTGAGCTCCTCGCATCACTTGCGAAATCGGGCCTTGGGTTTGACGCGGCTGTCTCGCGGATCATTGACGCAGAGCGCGATGAAGAAATGCGCCCACTTAACCAGGAGTTTGAAGGGTATCGATCTGATGTCCTTTCGGGTTTGGCGCGGGAAGAGAGCTTCCGGCGTATGACTCTGCGTACTTCAGCTCCGGGTATCGAGGTCTTTGTTGCAGCGCTAACGCACTCTGAACGCCTTGGGGTTGGCCTGTCCGAGACCCTGCGTCGCCAGGCCGATGACCTTTGGAATCAACGGCGAGAGCGCGCTCTGACTCGGGCCCAAACCCTGCCTGCGCGGCTCTCTCTTCCCTTGATTGCCTGCTTTCTACCTGGGTTATTATTGATCGCCCTGGGACCGTCCCTCTTCCAATTCTGGGAGACTATCTCCGGTGTCACTTCTGGCTACTAAATAGCCTTTCCGTCGAGTTCACTTATGCGTATCCCAACACTCTCTCTCCTCTGCCTCATCGTGCCGTTGTCCGCATGCTGGTCGACCAACGACCACCTTGGCGAGGACCTTTCTGCCCAGGCTTACAAGGGACGCGAGATGGCCTTCCATGCCTTGAGTGAGGTATTTACAAGTGAAGAGAGCATCGAACGAAGCCAGTCCCTTGCCGCCCTGCAAGTGGAGTTCAGGGAGCTTGCACTGCTCTTCCCATTTGATGCTGATGTCAAGGCGGCCCTCGGGGCCCTACTCTTCGACGGCGGGGACCGATTCAACTCCCGCAGCCAGCTCAGCGAGGCGATTCGATTGGAGCCTGGACATGTATCTGCGGCAACACTCCTGACTCGCCTGCTCGCTGAAGAAGGCGACCTTGTGGGGGCAAGGGCTGTCATCGAAACAGCGCGGCTCTTCCATCCAAGGGATACGGAGCTGCTGCTGGCTTACGCCCAAATAGCGAGCCTCGACGGGGATAGCGCAAGCGCCTTAGCTCTCTTAGACCAGGCGCTTGCGGCTGGCGCAGAGCCTTGGCGAGTCGCACTTGACCGCAGTTACGTCCTGGAGTTTGCGGGCGAGCCCAAAGCCGCCCGTGAAGAGATGCTGCGGGCGCAAGCTCTCTCCCCGAAAGAACTGCAAACTCCGCAGTAGCCACGCGCTTGGGTTGCTGAGCCTATGTCGGTCAAGCGAGTCTTCTTGCCCGATCCATGCAGACCATGTGCAGAAGACCTATCGCAGTTCATTTTTGGGTCATGATCAAATCACAGCAGCTGGGGTGACCGATCGGCACCAGGTAGGCGGTAAGACGAAACAAGGGCAAGACTGACGCCGGCATGGGGCATGCTGTCCAGGCTTGCGCTTACATTTCGCTAATGCAGCTTCTACTTAACGGGGTCCAGATCCTGTGCCTCGGCTCCTCTCTTTTCGATCGACTCCAGTGTGTGGTATCGTATTCACCCATGTGGCGTTCATCCTGCCCGGTTACGGGACTCTGGACTCACTTCCCATTCGCCTAATTCGAGTTAGAGATGCCACATTAGCTGCGTCCGAATCTAAGACCGGCAGCTAATTTCAACTGTCTTATTACCGCCCTATGAAGAATCCACTACTTCTCTCCTGCGCCGCCCTGGTCCTTGGCTTGATCGCTCTCACTGGAGTAATCATTAACTCAGGTACGCCGTTGGGGCAGGACTCGAAATCGGTTGCCCCTACCCCCGGCGATACGCATCATCTGCAGCAACGTATCTCTGAGTTAGCCGACGAGACCCGCGCATTGCGGAACCGAATCGCGATGCTTGAGAGTCGACCAGCCGTTGCGCAGCGTACTCCTGTTGCGTCAGCCTCAATCTCCTCTGAAGAGTTCGATGCACTAAAAGAAGAGATCCAAGCAGAGCTAGAAACCCTCTCGCTCTCGTCAACGGGCGAGCAAGCTTTGGAGGAGAAGATCGCGGTCGTTTTAGACCAGGCACGCAACGAGGAAAAGGCCGAGAAGGCAAATAGCAAAAGGGCGAAGGGCGAAGACAGGCTAGAGCGTAACGTAGAGAAGATGACCACTTGGCTAGGCCTGACGAACAACCAGGCAGACTCTCTGCGCTCGACTATGATGCTGCAGAAAGATCGCGAAGAAGAGATACTGCGCCTCTGGGAAGAGGGTGCCGACGCGGCTGTTTTGGGAGAAATGAAAGCTGCCGATGGCCAGGCCTTTCAAGATGAGCTCGCCGGTATCCTATCGGCGGAACAGCTCGAGACCTACCTGGGCGCGGGCGGCGCCACCGGGAAGTAAGCTCGAGCTTGGCTTGCCCCCCCCACTTCTAGGCTCAACCACCATCCAAGGACCTTAGCCTTGTCCGCTTTGTCCGCAAAATCCGGTCACTTGACAAGCTGTGCCAACACAATTGTAGTTCAAGGCAGGGATTGACACCTTTGCGCAGCGCAATTGCCATGCTCCGGCCTTAGGCTCGTAGGCTATGGAAGGTAACGATCAGCGGGCGGGGCGCCGTATGCAGATTGGCGAGGGGCGCATTAGTGGCGCGCTCTCAATCGTCTTTGGCGCGATCTCCCTTGGCGGGGTACTCTGCTTTTTAGTCCCGGATCTCTTGACGACACCAGAGTTCCGGGCTCAGTACAACATCGGGGTCTTGCGAAACATTCTGGCGGCCTGCCTCTTTGGAGCCTTTGGGTTTGCGCTGCGCAGCTTGATCGCCAACTCTAGTAAGCGAGCTGCCTTGGTGGGTGCTTTGCTTGGCATGCTGGCACTGAGTCTGAATGGCGCGGGGATCGAGGGCGGCGTGGTAAATGACTCGCCCGTGTACATCAGCCTGGACTGGTTGCTCCTGGACTTGATCGCCATGGCCTTGCTGTTTGTACCCCTGGAGCTGTTTCTTCCCAAGCGGCAGGACCAGACGAAGTTTCATGCAGAGTGGAGGACCGACCTAGCCTATTTCGTCATGGGGCATCTGTTGGTACAGGCCGTTGCCGTCTCGACCCAAGCGCCGGTAGAGTCGCTGCTTTCTGGGATTGACCTCGAGGGCATGCGTAACTTTATCGCAGGGCTACCCTACCTAGCGCAGGTCCTACTAGCCGTGCTCGCGGCGGACCTATTCCAATACGGAGTTCACCGGGCCTTCCACAGAATTCCCTTCCTGTGGAGATTCCACGCGGTCCACCACAGCACGCGCACAATGGACTGGCTGGCTGGTTCACGCATGCATTTTGTCGACATCTTCTTCACGCGCATGTTGGTCTACCTGCCACTGTTTGCCTTGGGCTTTGAGGGAGCGGTGCTCTACACCTACGTCGGAATCATCTCCATTCAGGCCGTGATGAATCACACGAATACGCGGCTCCCCTACGGTCCTCTGGAGCGGCTGCTTGTTTCCCCGCGCATCCACCACTGGCACCACGCCACCACCAGGGATGCCTATGACAAGAACTTCGCGACCCACTTCCCATGGATTGATCGGCTCCTGGGCACGTACCATGCGCCCGGTAAGGAGTGGCCTAAGGCGGTTGGCCTTTACGGAGTGACTTTCCCCAAGGGTTTCGTACGCCAGCACATCTATCCCTTTTGCCACAATCCGGGCTCGGTGTTGCCCGCAGACAAGACCTCCACACGCTAAGCCTCGCCTTGAAGTCAAGCCAGCAGGCATAAGCAGAACTCAATCGAGAAGGTCTTCGGTCCAATGATTAAGAAATCCGCGGCCAGGATCCATCGCCTTGCAGATGGCGCGAAACTCGTTAAATCGTGGGTAGAGAGATCGCAGCTCCTCGGCGCCATGGGGGCATAACTTGCCCCAATGAGGCCTGGCGCCAAACATGCGCGACATACTGAGTCCTAGGAATTCCGCGAACTGGAGGAAGCCCGCCCGCTGGCTGGGTCTCGCATAGCTGATAAAGCTCAAGGCATACCAGTCGTCCCCATCACCACTAGCCATGGAGATCAGAGTCGCGTCGGGCAGTACCCGCCTGATGCAGATCGGATAGTGATGATGGTAGTGATTGTGGATCGCCGCTAGGTCTTCCTTCATGCCAAGGGCAGCGATGCGCCCCTCGTTCTCCGGGGTCAAGTCAGAGGTTATCCCACCGGCAACGTGCAGGACATCCTTGGCGTAGCCAAGCGCCGCGTCCAGGTGCTGCCTGCGCACAAACATCTCGACCTCGATATGGCGAAACGCATCGTGCTTCATCACCAACATGGACGATGAACGGTCCACGACGCGCCAGTTGCGTAGAGCAAATGCCGGGAAGATTCTGCGGAATGAAAAGCGGGCCAAGCTTTGGGTTTTATTCCATCGAGCGAAGAACAAGATTAGGAGGTGCATTCCGTAGTCCATCACCACATGCCAGTACGCGCGATAGATAAGCGCATGCCAAGAGCGCCGCTCCTTTGTCTCCCTTCGGTGCTGCACTATGTAGGACCAGTTCCACGGTAGAAGATAGAACTGCTGCAACGGAAAAGCGTCCTGAGCAGCGAGCACATCGGAGAGTTCGGCGTACTCACGAAAGAACTCCTGCACCATGTACTGCTCGCGACAGCGTATTCGTACCGACACAATGACCCCAAGGCTTCCTAGGGAGCAGCGCGCTGCTTCAAGGGGTACTCCGGCGCTCACCTCCTCCAGGATCGCCTTGCCTGAGAGCTTGTCATAGCGCGCGATGCGAACCGCCAACACGTAGTGGGAAAGGCTATGGCGACCGGAGCCATGGGTACCTGTTGAGATCGCACCAGCGATGGTCTGGGCGGTGATCAGACCGAGGGACGGCAACGTTGCCCCTTCTCGTCCCAGCTCATCTAAGAGCCGACTGATCTGGCAACCTGCGCCAACCGTCGCGACGAGTTGGCCGTCTATGGTGTCAAGTTCAACGGCTCTAAGCTGGCCCATATCCAAGAGCACTTCTTCCGCAAGGACGGCCTCACTCCAACTGTGCAGGCTGCCTACGGCCCTAATGCGCTGATCGCGGTGACGATTAAGGATGCGCAACACCTCTGCCTCGTCGACCGGGGTGTAGGCGGTTGACGGATCGAGGGTCTGGTTGTGGCCGAAGTTCTTGCGTTGCACGGACCGCATCGTAGCTGGAAGCCACCGCTTACCCAAGTCCGTGAGCACACTTGCAGTAGCTGACTTAGCAGGCCAGATGCTATCCTCGAACACATGAACACCGATCTCTTGCCTAAGGAGTCCTATTCCGACCCGCTCACGCTTGAACGTGAGAAGCAGCGCATCTTCTACCGAACCTGGCAACTTGCGGCCCATGTGAGCCAACTCCAAGAACCTGGAGACTATGTCTGCCTAGAAGTCGCCGACCAGAGCGTCTTTGTGATCCGAGGCAAGGACGGGCAATTGCGCGCCTTCTACAACGTCTGCCAGCACCGCGCCCACGGGCTGTTGACCGGCGCAGGCAACACCAAGTCCTCAATCGTCTGTGGCTACCACGCTTGGGCCTACGGTTGCGACGGCAACCTAAAGTCTGCGCGCCACTGCAGCGGGAAGCCCGACTTCCAAGAGCGCGACTTTGACCTTGAACCGGTGCGCGTCGAGGTGGGTCTTGGCTTTGTGTTCGTGAATTTGGACGGCGAGGCCAGGCCACTAATGGACACAGCCGGTGCCATGTTCGAGGACATCCAGAAGCACGTCCCCCATTGGGATGCAGTCCGCGTTTCCGACGAATTCGACACGGAAGGTCCCGACCTAGCAGCAAACTGGAAGGTGCTAGCCGAGAATTGCCTGGAGTGCTACCACTGCGCTCCTTCCCACAAGGCCTTCTGCGACATGATCGACATGGACAGCTATGAGTGCAGCGTCCACGACGGCTGGCTGCGCAGCTACGGCGAGCTGGGGAAGGCAGAGAATGCCGCCTATCCGGTGGCTCCGGAAGAGCCCTCCCAGAAGGCAATCTATTGGCACCTTTGGCCTAACACCGAGTTGATCATCTATCCCGGAGAGGCCGCCATGACGACCTTCCGCTTTTATCCAAAGGGCACCGCAAGCACCGGCACCTCAAGCATGATGCTACTCCAACCGGGGGATACGATTGCAAAGCAGAGGCTCAACTACCGCTGGAACGTGCTCTGGCCCGAGGACAAGAGCATCTGCCACTCTGTTCACCACGGACTCCAATCCAAAGGCTATCGCGGCGGAGTCCTTGTGGAGAATGAGGACCGACACGCGGTCAGCGAACACGGCGTCCAAGCTTTCCAGAGCTTCTACCGCCAGTGGATGTGACCCACTGCCGGGTTTCGGCTCCCTGAAGTCGCCGATATGACAGGAACACGTCGCTACTAGCTAATGGCAGGATTCGTCACTTGCGGGCCTCACCGTGGAATGCTCGGAGATAGCTCCCAAGGGAGAGAATGTCTGATACGCTAGATGTGATCAGGCTGACGCTCTACCCTGTTTAGCCGATAGCCGCCCGCAAAACATCCGGTTAGGGACAGTGTTCAAAGGTAGATTGCCATGACGATCACTATTCAAATCCTCGGAGCGGCTCATCACGTCACGGGAATCAAGTAACTACTCACAGTCAATGACAAGCAGGTCTTACTCATGATTGGCAGACTTCTCACACTCACTTTCCTGCTGCTTGCGGCCGCTCCCTCATCGGCCCAGGTTCCGGAAGCGCCGGGGCCCCATGCCGTTGGCTGGAAGGACGTCAGCTTTTCTCACCCGCTCTCGGGCAACTCAACAGTACAGGCGCGGCTCTATTATCCAGCGCAGTCCGCCGGCCAAGGCGCGGTGGCTGACGCGACCGCAGGGCCGTTTCCCCTAGTGGGATTTCTGCACGGGTACTTTGCCTTCGTGGACTACTACGATGACGTCTGCACCCAGCTTGCGAGCCATGGATTCTTTGTAACTTCGGTTGCTACAGAGTCTGGCTTTTTTATGAGCGTACCGAATGAGGCCAAGGACTCTCGGGCCATGTTGCACTGGACCGAAGACCAGGCCAAGCCAGGCGGCACCTTCGAAGGCATGGTGGAGATCGGGGGCGACTGGTCCACTATCGGGCACTCCAATGGCGGAGCTGCCAGCTTCTACCTGGCCTCGGCGGAGCCTAGGGTACAGCGGCTAGTTCTCTTCGAGCCCAATTGGCTGAACCCTCCTGGGGTCAGCACCTTCGCCGGCCCGGTCATGGTCGTCGGCGGCAGTCAGGACATTGTCGCACCTGCCTCGATTAACGCGGCTAGGTACTTCACCGAGCTCACGTCGAGCCCACGCTGCTTCTACGTGGTGCTCCAGGGTGCGGGACACAACGCCAGCCTGGACTTCCCCATTGATCTTTCGACCATGCCCCACGCAGTCGGCAAGTCCTTGCACCAACGCCTCGCCGCGGGCTTTCTTCGAGCCGAGGTCAAGGGCGAGACCCAGCACTTCCGGCACATGCTCGGCACCATTGCCCAGGAGCAGTCGCTGCTCCCCATCTCGCGGGCATCGAGCCCCGTGCACTGGTCGGGCAGCAGCTCTCTAACCTTTCACTTCGGTATCGCTGGGCGCGTTGACGACAGCATTGCCGCCCTAGCGGTCGGCCCACTTGGAGCGAACCTACCCACCACCTACGGGCTACTAGGAGTCGACATGGCTTCCGCCTTCTCGCAGATCGTCCCCATGCCAAACAACGGAATCATGGACTCTGCCCTGCCCTACTCGCCAGCCCTCGTGGGGCTGTCGGTTTTCAGCCAAGGTCTGCGCTTGGCCGCCGATGGTACGGGGGTACTGACAGCACCTAACGTTCACACCCTGCTCTAGCGGACAAGGGCGGCTTGGCCGACCTGGCGAGCCTTGTCGTCCATGGGTATAGTGACCTCTTGGCCGATTGCCAGGAACGCGATCGTTAGGCTGCGCACCACCAACCCCGCGCTCTCCAGGGCAAGGCCGTAGAGGGCGAGCTGTGCCTTATGGTGTTCCGCGCGGTCGTCCATCTCTTCGGGCTCAATACGATCGGTCTTGAAGTCGACCACTTCAACGGAGCCATCATCCAATTGAATCAGCCGGTCGATGAAGCCACGCATCACTACAACGTTGCCGTGCTCATCCCTTGTCGACCATTGCACAGGCGGCTCGTGAAAGACTCGGTCGGCGTCCTGCGCCCGCAAACTCGAGGGCAAGCTAGCCTCGCGATGGACGCAGTCCGCCACGAAGCCGGCCTCGGTCTCGTCGAGCTTGCTTGCAAGGCAGAGGTCTAGGCTAGCCTGACGATCAAGTCCAAGTTCGATGCACCTGTGGGCAAGCACACCCATCTGGCGCGCCGCCTCGGGGCTGGTTGCCTGGTCGCTGCGCGTCACGACCGGAGCGTCGCCCAGTGAGCTTGGCGCAAGGCTACGCGACCCCATCGCCATGCGCCCGCGCATTTCCACAGAGCGTTCCATGGCGGCGCACGGGGTCGCCAGACCTAAGCGCAGCTCGTCCACGAACTCGTCTGCCGGCCGTGGGGCTCCTGCCGAAGCCTCGGGCGTGGTAAGTGCCGTAACACCATGGGGCAAGTCACCCTCCTCAAATCCAGCCAGTTGGGACTGTAGGTACTTGCCCATAGATTGGCTGAGGGCGACGGTCAAGTTCGACTTGACCCCGTCTTTCTTGGTCTCCTGGTAACTGCCGAACAGGGGTAGCATCAGGTAGTTTTCGGCGCGGGTGAGCGCAACGTAGAAGAGCCGCAGGGCCTCGGCCGCCGCTCGGGTCTTGTCCCAATCCTTCTTGGTTTCGAAGCGCGGGTGCTGGAAATTCTTGGAGAGTCGCCATACCAGACCCTCGTCGTCCCACCATGGGTCCGCGTGCTTGTTCGACGGCTTGCGCCCGGGCTGGGCTAGGATGACAAGCCCGAACTCAAGCCCCTTGGATGCGTGGGCAGTCATCAGCCGAACCGCCCCTTCGGAGGCAAGCCGCGCGCCGGCCTCTTTGGACTCCCTCTTGGTCAAGTTCTCGGCCAGCCGCAGCGCACCAGCAAGCGACATTCCGCCCGCCGCTAGGCGGCCGTGCAGGAAGCTCTCGAGCATGCGTAGATTCATCGGCCCCTGGATTCCACTCGTACGCAGGCGCAAAAGGGCGATGTGGTCGCCATCGCGCAGCAGTTCGGTGATCAGCTCTTGGGGTGCAACCTCCCTTGAGCGTTGCACCAGGTTGCCGAGGGCAGCAAGGGCATCGTTCACGCGGGGACTTCCAAGGCCCCGATTTCCATCCGCGGGATTCCATGTGCCACCGCCAAGCTTGTGCTCGGCGAGCTCGTCGTCGCTAATGCCGAACCACACCGAGCGAAGGCTGCCCACCACGGCCGTCTCGCGGCTAGGCTGGGTAATGGCGGTCAGAAGGGTCAGGGCGGTCAGGACCTCTTCCTGTTCGAAGAGGTTGCCACCACCCTCCAGCACGAAGGGGATGCCCTCGCGTGCAAGGGCCGGGCCGTAGACAGCCAAAGTTTTTCGCGTGCGGGCGATGATCGCCGTGTCGCCGAATCCGACGGCCTTACCGCTGGGACCTAGGGCAGCTGGCCCCGCGCCGAGCTTATCCTTGAGATAGCGCGCCACCGAGCGCGCCTCGAGCTCAAGCGTAGGCTCGGAACCAGGAACGCGCTCGTGGTCGGCGGGGGTCAACACCAAAACAGGCGCGTCGCATCCCTCGTCGACCTTCCAGGGCAGCAGGTCGATGTAGTCTGCCTGGTAGCCACCTTCGGCCGGGGCCTCCATCCGACCGGTGTCCGAGCGGAAGAGAGCGTTAACCCAATCCACCAAGGCTCCGTCTGTGCGAAAGTTGGTTGAGATCTGCAGCATCGCCTCGGGATCCGCTGCGCAGACCAGATCGCAGCAGGCCTTGTAGGTCTCCACATCGGCGCCGCGGAAGCGATAGATCGACTGCTTCGGGTCTCCCACAAGAACTAGCCGACCCGGAGCTGGAACCACCTGCTGCCAGTCCTGCTGCCCCGCACTCTCCACGCTTCCACTCAGAAAGAAGACGAGGCTAGCTTGGATCGGGCTCGTGTCCTGGAACTCGTCCACGAACAGGGTGGCAAAACGCTCGATGAGAGCCCCACGGACAGTCGCATTCCCACGTACAAGCTGCTCGGCAAGTTGTAGAAGGTCATCAAAGTCTAGGACTGCAAGGCGCGCCTTTTCGTCTTTGTAGTGCTGGCGAAACTCCAATAAGGAGGGCTCGATACCAGCGACCAGGTCCGCGCCGATTTGACCGCGCAGCTCGAGTACCATGGCCTTGTGGTGTTTCAGGCGATCACGGTAGTCGGCTGTCTCGCCGTCCCCCACTGCATCCTTCCACTTCTTCGGTGACAGGCTGCCGCCCTTCGGCACGCCGTTCTCCCAAACGGGCTGCATGAGCTCTAGCTGGAAAGCATCCCAATCCGCGTCCGTCCCGCTACCATCCAACAGCGATGCGTGCTGGGCAACCAAAGCGCCTAGGGCCTCGTAGCTGTTCGCCAGAGGATCCCGTGGGAAGTCTACGCCCGCGTCCACTAGGGTCTGGAAGTAACGGGCTTCGGCCTCTGCGTCGAGCAGGAAGCGTTCGATCGAGCTGTGCAGGGGCGAATCGGTGTGGGCCGGGCCTAGGCCCGGCGAAATACCCTTGGGGACCTCCAACTCCAAGATCGAGCGCGCGTGGCCTTCGACCGCTTCCAAGCTCAGCCCGAAGGAGAGCACTCGGCGCACCTCCCTTCGACTGCCGATCTCCTCAAACCAGGTCTCGAAGACTTCCTCAATCAGGGCCTTTGCGCCTACGGGGTCCAGGGTCTCGAAGCTTGGGTCCAGACCGGCCTCCAGGGCATACTCTCGCAGGACGCGCGAGCAGAAGCCGTGGATGGTTGTGATCGAGGCCCTAGGCAGATCTGCAAGGGCAGCCACCAAGAGCTGCTCTGTGGCACCGTCGCCGGCTATCCGTGCGGCGCCTAGCACTTCGGTCATGCGGTCGCGAACCCGCGCCGCGAGCTCAGCGGCAGCCAGTTCCGTAAAGGTGATCGCTACGATGCGCTCGATACGAACCGGCGCGGCCAAGACCGGTAGCCCACCGCTTGGGTAGGCTGCCCCGCGCTCGCCGATATCCCTGCCCATGACCAGGCACAGGATGCGCTCGACTACCAGGGTCGTCTTGCCCGTACCTGCGCCTGCCTCGACCACGGCATTGCGGTCGAGCACTGTGCGGAAGCGCGTCCGCATGGCGTGGTCCGAGGGCAACCGTGTGGCGTCCGTTGATTTGGAAGAGGTGCCCATTACCGTGCCTCCGCCGCGTCGAAGGCCGAATTCAAGGCGCTTCCAACCGGGTCATCAGGTGCCGAGCTGATCACATGGTCACGCCATGGGCCACAGGCATCCTTCATGGAACAGAAGCTGCAACCCTGAGTGTCGGTCTTGCCATTCGCCCGGGGCAGGGGCGCGAAGTGGCCCGCCTCCATGCCGTAAACTAGGGCCCCGACCTGGGCACCGGCGGTTGCGTTGTTCTCCTGGGGGCCCTTGGCCCGGGCAGTGCGGTAGGCACCCGAACCGGACCACTTGGTCTGGGACCCCGTTAGCACAAAGTCGTAGACCCCCTCGGAGCCGGCGGCTGCGAACCTTTCAGCAGCGGCTTGCCCGTAGAGGAACAGCTGCAGGCTCTTGCCGAAATCGGTGGTGTCGTCGCGGTATGTGCTGCCTGAGCCGGACTTGTAGTCCACGATGCGGGCGCTCTTTGTGCCGCCTTCGCTCGTGAGCAGGTCCACCCGGTCGACCCGTCCTCGGTACCAGAGTGGTGCGCCACCGTCGTCAAGTTCGAACCTTTGGCCGTCGAAGTCCCACTCAAAATCTTCGGGTATCCAGGGCTTGTCGCCCTCTCCGGTTCCATTCACGATTTCCGCCCGTAGCCACCGACCGAGCAGACCGTTGTAGCGCTGGCGCTCGGCCTCCCACAGGTCCCGTTGGCTCTTGGGCGCACTGCGCAGGACGCGCTCGATCACCTCGGCGACGCACGCCTCAAGAAGAGTGCGGTGGGCTTCCGTGTCCTTTGGTTTCCAGGGCAGGAGCCCTGCCTGCTTAGATTTGGCACCGAAGATCTCCAGGATCTCGTGAACGCGTTGGCCGCGTTCCGATGCGGCGATTCCACGGCGGTCCTCCGGGGTCTCGTGCTCGCGAATCCCCAGCACAGCACTTAGGAAGCTGCGCATTCCACATTGGGCAAAGGTCTCGAGGCGCGACACACTAAGGGGTGGCCCGCCCGTTTTGTCACCCGGCTTGCCGCCTCGAAAGAGGCCTGCTTGGCCGAGGGGCCCCAGGACTTCCTGCCCAAGGCGTCCGTCGAAATTCGTTGCGCCCGGTTCGCTAGTCCGGGCCTGCTCCATGTCGAGCTTTCGCTCCATGGCGGGCCGAGTTCGGCGCAGTTCGACGTGCAAGTCCAAAGGGACCATGTTGGCTTCCAAGGCCGCGTCCATGGCCCGCAGGCTGGCGGTCTCGGGGTCCGGGGCGCCAAGCCGGTCGCCATGCCAAACGACCTGCAGCTCGAGCAGGCGAACGCCCCCCTTGCCCTTGGCAATATCTTCGCAGCTGGGTTCGGCGCAGTGGCCTAGTACGCCAAGGCTGTTTAAGAGAAACCGGCTCGGGGTCTCGCCTCGACTAGACTCGAGCCCCGCGAAGGTGGTGACTAAGAGCAGCTTGTCGGTAGGCATGTCGAGCAGCTCGCCAAACAGGGCCCGCTCCTCCGAGAGTTCGTCGAGTTGAAGAGTGGGAGCGACCTCCACAAGGCGCTCGCGATCGGAGCTGGGCAACAGCGGCTGGGGAACTGGTGGGCGTGGAAAGCTGGACTCGATTCCATTGAGCAAGATTACGACACGGGGCCTTGCCCCACGCATCTTGGCGAGGGGTGCCAGTCGCACGCCTTCGGCACCCGCTTCATCCCCTACGCTCTCACCTCCAAAGCCGCCAATTACCCATGCCAGCCCCTGGCCAGTAGCTAAAACTCCGAGCTTGTCGAGTCGCCCCAGAGTGCCCAGTCGGGCCATCCACTCCGAATAGCCTTGGGCACTGGGCTCGAGCCACTCCGTTAATAGACCCCGCAGCCGGCTACCAAGATCGTTCCAAGCCATGCCACGCGCAAGGTCACGGTGTAGCCCTGCGATGCGATGTACGATGTCACCCAAGCGCTGGGCGGAGTCCGCTTCACGTGCTAGCCGAGCACATTTGGCGTCGTCCCGGGGGACCTCATCGTTTAGTTTCAGAAGCGCTTGGCGCCGTCGGTGCCCCTCGTAGGAGATACGCGCCAAGACTTCGGAAGCGAAGTCGCGCTGGCCCTTTGGAGTTCCCGTGGTCGGAGCACTCTCACCGTCCGAACCGCCGACCTCGGAGGCGGTCGAGGCGCCGGGGTTGGCGATCAAGAGCCGCAGTCCCGCATCCCGGGAGATCCGATCCCAACGGCCGCACTCCTCGGCATCCACGGATTCGCGCACCGTGTCTGCAGCTGGCACATTTTTAGAATTGGGGGCGCCTTCAAAGTCGAAGAGGCCGTCTTTGGCTCCTGGTATGGGCCGGGGCTGCTTTGTCTTGCCCTGTAAATCGATCCCAGCCTTTGCCCAGGGCAGATCCGTCAGCACATCCAAGAGCTTCGCCCGAGATACCCGCGGCAGGCTCAGGACTTCGACGAGTCCAAGCAAGGGGCGCCCCACGCGACTGTCCCCAAGGCCTGTACCACTGGATGCCACGGGGATCCCCAAGCGGTCTAACTCAAGGGCGACTGCGTCCTGGTCCAGGCCACCATTGCCCCGCGAGACCAGCAGAACATCCCGCGGGTCCAGGTCCTGGTCATCTAAAAGCTGGAGCACCTCCGCTGCAATGAGCCGCGCCCCCACGCTGCCACCGGGGACAGCCAGCACCTCCGCGCTACCGTCGCGTTCAAAGTCAGGGCGCGCGCTTCCCGATTCGTCCCGCCAAGCCCAGCGCAGTGCAGCAAGGTCCCGGGCACCGTCGCCATGAGTTTGCCTTGCAAGTTGCGTAGGCAGAACACCAAGACCGCTGCAGAGGCGCCGGCCAAAGTGCCCGGCAAAGGTGTGATCGGGCAAGAATCCATGGAAGACCTGCGACGCCTTAGCGGCTGCAACAAGAAAGTCGAACTGCAAGCCCGTGGGATCGTAGATGCCAAACAGCAGCACCGTGCAGGGGCCATCGGCCGAGAGCGCGGCTCCCCCATCGATGGCATCCGCGGCTTGTTCAAGGCACGAACTATCATCGGCCAGCTTTAGCTCGCCGCGCAGGTCCTTGTGGGCTCGGTGCAACTCCAACAGCCTGGAGAGGTTGGTGTTCTTATCCTGACAATCAAAGTCAAGGGGGACCCGAGCGTCCAGCAAGTCCCGTAGGGTCGACGAGAGGCCGCCGAGAAACCCCGCGCGCTTGGCAAAATCGGAGAACAGCCCCGTCCGCTGGAGCAAAACACCCGCTACGAGGCGCTCGGAACCCGGTGGAAGGCTCGTGCCACTGTCGGATTCAACCAGACCCTTGGCCGCCACCTCGAGGGTCGAAAACGTCACCCCAATGCGCGCCTGATCTGCGGCAACGAGTTTGCCGAGGCGATCGCCCGTGGCCCGATTGGGTACCAACACCAAGAGCGGCGCGAGGGGATCACGGCGCTTGCACTCGTCCACGACTTCCAGGAAACGAGCCTCGAGCTCAAAAGCGGAGCCGATGGAGATGGCACGTGACGAGGTCATTACTTTAGATCGAGATTGAAGGGGCAAGCATGTCGCTATGAGTCTGCACCAGGCGCAAGTCCATGCAAGTGCGGACGCTGGAACTCATCCGCTTCTAGAGTGAGAATTGTGATTTCCCACTCCTCCCGTTATTGTGACCCCATGACCTCAGATTCCAACGACTTAAGCGAACAGATCCTCGACCAGCTCGGCACCCACACTTCCCACCGCGCGTTCGAGCCGGTGGAGCTCGATGACCAGCTTGTACGGCGCGCGGTTACCGCTGCCCAGACCGCCTCGACCTCGAGCCACATCCAGGCCTATTCCATGCTTCGAATCCGGGACCGGGAAACCCGGGAGAAGCTTGCCGAGCTGACCGGAGGTCAAGCCCAGGTGGCCAAGGCCGGGGCCTTCTTCGTGATCTGCGGCGAGGTGCGCCGGCACCACCTCGCAGCCCAGCGCGCTGGTCAGCCCATGGCCCGTAACCTCGAGTCGTTTCTGGTCGCCACCATCGATGCATCGTTGTTTGCCGAGAAGCTCGCCATTGCCTTCGAGGCCCTTGGCCAAGGTATCTGCTACATCGGCGGGCTACGCTCGAAGATCGCGGATGTCGATGCTCTTCTCGAGCTCCCCCAGCACGTCTTCCCGCTCTTCGGCCTGTGTGTTGGCGAGCCCCTGGACCTGCCGGAATCCGATCCCCGCAAGCCCGTCCCCAAGCCCCGCCTGCCCGTAGAAGCCGTCCTCTTTGACGAGCGCTATCCCACCGATGAAGCCATGCTTACCCTGATGGACAGGCACGATGTGGAGATGGCCGAGCACTACAACCAACGCGGCAGGCACGGTCACAATTGGACGGGTGGCCTAGTCCGTCGCCAGGCCAAGGCCATGCGCGCAGACCTGGCTGCCTACTACCTTGCGAAGGGCGCCCGATTTGAGTGACGCGCTCTAGCTCTTGGGCGGTAAGACCTTGCCAAACAGGGTCCACCGAGCAATGGCCCACATCGCGATGAAGGCGTCCTTCGGACCAATCTTCTTGCCCTCAGAGTAGTCGCGGCCCGCGTAGCTGATCGGCACCTCGTAGATACGCGCCCGCATCTTCGAGACCTTCGCGGTAATCTCAGGCTCTACCGCAAACGTGCGGCTGCGAAGGTCGAGCCTGTCCGCGAACTCCTTGCGGAAGACCTTGTAACAGGTCTCCATGTCCGTCAGGTTTAGGTTCGTGAACATGTTGGACGCCATGGTCAAGAAGCGATTTCCGAGGTAGTGGTAAAACAGGTGCACCCGGGCATAGGCGCCCCCAAGGAAGCGACTACCAAAGACCACGTCAGCCTTTCCCTCGAGAATCGGCCGCAGCAGCACAGGGTAATCCGCGGGGTCGTACTCGAGGTCAGCATCCTGGATCAAGACCACGTCTCCAGTGGTCTCGGCAAAGCCGGTGGCAAGTCCGCCGCCCTTGCCGAGGTTTTTCTTGTGGTAGAAGCAGCGAATGTTGTCGTACTGCTCTTGCAGAGCCTTCATCACCTCACGGGAGGTGTCCGTCGAGCAGTCGTCCACAAGGATCAGCTCCTTGTCATAGGGCGTTGCCTGGACCTTAGCCACGATCTCGCTGAGGGTCTTCTCCTCGTTGTAGATCGGGATCACGACGGACAGCTTCATGCCGTTCGGAAAGACGTCAATATTCATGGGACGGTAAGACTAGGATTATTTTGAGGGTGCGTCGTCTTCGGACGTGAGCCCGTGGAAGACCTTGTCGAGCCCGAAGAAGTGCACCATGCCCTCGTGCAGTTCGCGATACGAGGGCTCGCCCTCGATGCACCAGAGGGGGCGCGAGAAGAGCTGGAAGATCTCATCATCGGAGCGTTTGCGGCGAGACTGAATACTCGCTCTGCGGGCCATCCAATGATCCCAGTTCTTGAGTAGGTCGCCGATGCCAACCATGTCGGCCACGGCCTCACGGCGCAGAGGGTAGTCCTCTTGGGCCGAGCGGCGTGCCTTGTCCCAGAGTCGACCAACCACGCCAGCCCCACCAGGGTCTACCTTCTCGATACGGAAGCTGGAGTCATCATCAATGCCAGAGACCATCAGCGTGCGGCGCATGGCCAAACCAAGCTGGGCCGGCAGTACGCGGCGCAGGGTCTCGTCGTCGTAGTTCTTGAAGCAGGCAAAGAATGGGTTGCGTACCTGCAAGAGCCGAATCGTCTCCATGGGAAACGTACGGCTGGTGCTGGAGTGGTGGTGCCAGCAGACGGCACGCGGCTGGTAGTGGATCTCGTGGCCCATGACCCAAAGACGCCAGCCGAGGTCAACGTCCTCGTAGTAGGCGAAGAACTCCTCATCGAAGCCCTCTACGTCGAAGTAGACCTCCGCATCGATCGCCATGGCACCGCCGCAAGCAAAGAGCGTACGCGCCGGAATGTCGTCGGTAAGACTTGGCTCTTTTAGGTAGCCCTTCTGGATGCCGATGCCGTGGAAGTTCATGCCTCCGCCAATGGAGTTCAAGAGCTTGCCATCCCAGGAGAACATCTTTGCGGTCGAAGCCGCGCACTCACCGCGCACAACAGGGCCAACGAGCTCTCGCAGCCAGTCCTCGCGGACGCGCATGTCGTTGTTAAGGAACACCAGGACGTCCGGCTCCTTCGCCGCCTTGGCGCCCTGATTACAGCCCGCGCTGAAGCCGACATTGCGCTCGTTGACAATCGTCTTTACCCAGCTGTGGTCCCGGGCCATAACCTCGACGCTGTCGTCGCTGGAGCCGTTGTCAATCAGGATGACCTCGAGCCTATCCTTAGGATAGTCCAACTCAGATAGGGAGCCGAAGCACCCCTCGAGGTGGTGCTGCCCGTTGTAGTTCAGGATCACGATCGCTGCCCGGGGAAGGTCCTTATCTTCTAAGGGCGGACCGGGAGTAAGGGGCTCATCTTTGAGTAGGCTGGAGCCGCCGGGAGTAAGGTCGGCCAAGGGACCCTCACTCTTTGGCAGAACCTTGCGCAGCTGCTTCTTAATCTTGTGCCGAAAGCTCATGCCTAGGCTTCTGAGCCCTGACTCTTGACGAACAAGCGGGCCAGGCGCAAAAAGGCCTCGGGGACAGCGACCTTCCCATGGGAGCCAACTGGAGCTGTGGCTGTGTGGATACGAAGAACCCGCGGCTTACCGCGACTCTTTACGGGCTTGCTCGGAACGTTCATTACCATTTCCACAACGCGGGTTACGTCTTCGCCGTCAGAGGTCATTACCTCGATGTGCCCAACGAGCTCACCGTCCAAACTCACGTGGCCTCCGTGTTCGATCTCCGGCTCGCCGCCAAGCATAAAGATCTCCACGGTCAAGTTGTAGACCCCACCCGGCACGTTGCTCAGGTCGAAGTCAACGGCTGAACCCGGACGCATAATCAGCATGTCTGCGCCCTGTTGCTCCATCGGCCCCTTGCGTCTGGTTGCCTCGATGGCCACGGCATCAAAGACGATTGCGGCTCGCTTGCTACGCTTGCGGCTCACCAGCCCGCGGTAGCGAAACTCGGTCTCCAGGGCGTTCTCTTCGATGGTCTTAATCTCCATCCAATCTTGAGAGAGCTGCTCCAAAAGATCCGGTTCATCCACAAAGCGCTTAAGCACCCTGGCCAGGTCCTTCGCGTCGCCCACCTGGAAGTGCAAACCATCTACGCCGTCGCGAACGTACTCGGCCATACCGCCGATACCCGATGCGACCACGGGGGTGTGCGTGAGGTAGGCCTCATGGATCGTAATCGGCGAGTTCTCGAACCACACCGAAGGAACGACCAACACGTCAATCTCAGCGTAGACCTCTGACAACTTAGAGTTGTCAAAGCGGCCCTTAAAGTTGACCTTCGCGCCGGTCTCCTCAGCGATCTGCACGAGCTTCTTGTGGTGCTCGTCCCCATCGGGATTAAAGGTACCGTAGACGTTTAACTCTGCGCGCACGTCGGGTCCCAGCTCGGCCATGGCGCGCACGAGGACCTCGTCCCCTTTGTACCACACTAGGCTGCCAACGAAGCCGAAGCGCACCACGTCCGAGGGCTGCTTCTGGAGGGCCTTCACATGGTCCGTACGCATCCCGTTGTCTAGATACAGGAAGCTGTGGGGGTCGAACTTTCCGCTGGCCAGGTGGCGCTCGCGCAGGAAGCGGCTGGGGCTAATCTGCAGGTCCGCGGCGGCGTAGGCAGCGGGTACGAAGTTCTCGCGATTGCGCAGCTCGCCGTACTCCTTTGCCAGCACCTTGGCCCGGGCGCCGCCGAGTAGGCCCGCACCGCCGACCATTGCCTTGATCATCTTCTCCCCGAGCTTACCCGTCTTGGACATGCTCTCGATGCGATCGAGCTTCTTGTCCTTGATGCACAAGAAGCACCCGGCGCCCATGTTGCTCTCACAGATCTCGCCATCGGGGCGGATCAGCTGAACACGCGAGCACAGGGCCCAGTAATCGTGGCAGTGTACGACCGTTGCACAGGCGAAATTCTTGGCGACCTGTACAAGTCCCGCGGAGGTATGGATCAGATGCTGAAAGTGCACAAGGTCCGGGGACTCCGACAAGAGCACCTTGCGAAATACCGCCTCGCTGCGAGGATGCGCAAAGCTCTGCTCAAGGCTCTGGTGATGAAGTCGATGGGTCATACGCAGCACGCGCAATCCCTCAAACTCGGCTTCTTCCACGGAGAAGTCCTCAGGCTCGCCCTCCTGGAAGGTGGAGCCTTCTCCACCGGGTCCAGGCACACGCGCCATCACGGTCACGTGGTGGCCGAGCTTCTGCATCTCCTTGGCCAAATTCAAGGTGTAGATCTCCGTGCCGGCCCAGGTGTCGGGCGGGAACCCGTGGACCACGTAGAGCAGCCGCAGCTGCTTAGACTCGAGCATGTCCGTTGCGGGCAGCAGCTTGTCGCTTGCAACGCCGGCGGCGCCCTCATAGAGTCCCTGGAACGCCGCGAGCCGCAGGGCTTGGGCCTGCTTGGCGTGGGCGTCGATTTCGCTGGCCTTGGCCCCATCGCCGAGCTTCTCCTCGATGGCCTTGCGATCCGATTCGCGGAAGCGCTGCTCCAGGATCTTTGCGTCCGATGCGCTCTCCACACAGATGCGGCCAAGCCACTCCTTGTTGAAGCGCCCGTCGATGGCCGCGCGCTTACGCGTCTCGTCCACCGAGTAGTCGTGGCTGTGCTCCACCACCGCGTCCACGTCGTAGACCACGGTGTATCCTGCCTCGAGGAAGGCCCGCGCCATCAGCACGTCTTCGCCAAACCAAGTTCGCGGGAAAGGGTGCCGTTCCCAGAGCTCTCGGCGCACGCACGAGGCGACGTCGTTAAAGTTGTAGAGCAGCCGCTTCGCGTGGATATTGAGATGCTCGTAATCCTCCACATCGGCCAGACGAACCTCGCGGCGCTTCAGGCTGTAGCCGGGGTCGTCTGCGCTGAATATACCGGTCAGAAAGTCCGCGTCCGGTCGCGGGGCGTTGCGGCAGTAGGCCGCGCCTACATCGGGGTCCTCGAAGTTCGCGACCAGGGTCGCAAGCCAGTCCTTGCCCGCGGGGATCGCGTCCTGGGTCAGGAATACGCACAGCTCGCCGCTGCCCAGGGCAGCCATGTAGTTACGCGTGTCGCCGTGGTCGAATTCAACATTGTGGATCGAGCGCAAAGCAAAGGGCACCGGGAAGTCCTTTTGGTGCCTAGCAATGATCTCCAAGGTCTCGTCCTTGGAGCCCGAATCGACGATCAATAGCTCCCATTGGCCCTGATAGGCCTGCTCGCCCAATGAGGTCAACACGGCATCGAGAAACTCCGCACCCTGCCAAGTCGGCATAGATACGGAGACACTCGGCAGGGGCTTGGAAGGGGGAGACGTCACGAGGGGGGGAGCGGGGATCCCGGAGATGGGAGGATAGGATATCCGCGAACACAAAGTCTATCCTTGAATGGAGTTAGATGCTTGCTGGACATATCAGGAGTTTAGCCCCGCTGAAGAATCTTCACAGGGGTTGAGGATGTGGGGCTTACGACCGCCTTTGTATTGACCCCAAACTTGGGCAAAGCGAAGCGCGGGCGCGTTCCAAAGGTAACGAGCGCCGCTCCAGCCGTTGCCCTTGATGTACTTCCAGTCGCAGAGCAGCTCGAAGGCCACACCGCGGGCCACGCTGAGCAAAGTCGGCCGCATGTTCCAGCCGTGGGCGGCCACGTGGAACGAGGCGTCGGTCTCGTACCGCTTGTAGGCTTCCCGGGCCGTGTATTCGTGGCTATGGTAGACCGAGCAGGCACCCGTGAAGGCTAATCGGTAGCCAGCGGTCAGGACCCGCGCGGCCCAGGCGAAGTCCTCGCCGAAGGCCACCTCGGGGAAGGGGTACTTCTCAAAGACGTCCGATCGGATCGCGCTAGACACATTGTTGAAGCGCACGTAGTCCACGCGCTCGAGGCTGCTGACAGCCCACACCGGGCCGATTTTGTCCAAGTCGCGGCTACTGCTCTTGGCGGAGGCCTCGGGCAGGTCGAGCACAGTCCGCGCGGTTAGGGGGTCCGTCCCGGGAAAGGGCAAGACCCGCGCGCAGACGCCTGCCACACGCTCGTCCGCAAAGGGCTTCAGAAGCTCGGCCAGGAAGTCCGTGCCCACGGGCTGAACGTCCTGAGACAGGAAGACTAGGATCTCCCCCTGAGCCTCAGCGGCGATGCGATTGCGGGTGCCGCCGTGGCTAAACTCGGCCTGGTCAATATGAAAGAGCCGCGCTCCGCCAGCCTCGAGAAGCTCGATCGTGCCATCTGTCGAGCCCGAATCGAAGGCCACAATCTCTACCTCTCCGTCCAACACTTGGCTGGCAAGATTCTCCAACAGGCCCGGCAGGGTGTCCGCGCCATTCCAAGTCGGCAACAGAATGGAAACGAGGGGGCGAGGCATGGGAGAAGGACTAGCGCTTGTCTTTGGACCGGGGAAAGGGGTATGGTCGGGCAATCAAGTTTGAGGGGTAATGCCCAAAAGCGCTTCCTATAAGACGCGTTTTTGACCGCCAAACCTCCCCCGGGACAGTATTTTTCGTCCTTCCACGCACTCCACCCCACGTTTCCCATGAATCGCGACGACCGCTTTGGAATCGCCTTTGGTGTCATCGTCTCTACGATCCTCGCCAGCTCACTCGTGATCGCAGGCCTCAAGGCTGGCATCACACCAGGCGTCAGCCCCCTCGTGATCCTGTTCGCCTGGGGCGCGTTCACCCGCAAGGTCGCCTCAGGTGGCGGCACGCGATTCTTGAACATCGCCCAGGTCGCGGGCTCCGCGGGCATGGCGGTTACGGCGGGAGTCATCTTCACCGCGCCGGTGGTGCAGATCCTCTACAGGAACAAGGGGCTTGAGGTCCCCCCTGTGGACGTGACCTCGTTAATCATCTTGAGCTTAGCCGGAGCGCTAATCGGCTTCGGCTTCGTCGGCTTGACGACCAAGAAGTTCCTGAGCGACCCGACCCTGCCCGCACCTGAGGCCCACGCCTGCCAGACGATGATCCACGCGGCGGCGGCGGACCCAAGCAAGAGGCCAAACCTGAAGACGTCCTTGTACCTGGGCATGTTGCTGGGCGCTTTGACTCCGCTACTTGTGCGTATGGGCGCGCTGAAGGGAGCCCTTGCCGCCCACGTGCAGCGCGGCAAGGGCAGCCTAGAGGTTGGCTTGCCCCTTGACGTCATGGTGATTGGTATCGGCGCACTGCTGACCTTAGGCACGGGCCTGTTGGTCTTCGCCGGAGCCGCGATCAGACTGATCGGCCAGATCTGGCTCACGGGCGAGGTCGACGCCGCGGGCGCACCCTTGGATGCGGCTGCGGTCGAGCTCTCGATGCGCTGGGTAGGCGGCGGCGCCATGGGCGTGGCCGTGGTCTGGTCCATGGTGCGCTTCTTTAGCGCAAAGGTCAGCTCTGATTCTGGCGACGACAAGGACGGCCTGCTGGTGATTGCACCGGGCGTCCAGCGCTGGCTCAAGATGTCTATCGTGCTTGGCATGGCGATCATCTTCATCTGGCTTGTGAACAAGGAAGGTCTTGGGGCCTACAGCTTCTCGATGACCGGCTCGATCTTGCTCTGCGCCATGGTCATGGTCGGACTGGGCGCTATCCTCTCGCTGCAGATCGGCTCCTCCGCATCGCCTGTTTCGGGCACGGTCTTCGTAACGACACTCGTGCTCTGTGCCACGGCCTTGGCCCTGGGTCGCAACAGCATTGACGACGTGCTGATCCTAACCCCGCTGCTCGTGGGCGCCTGCGTGGCGGTTTGCACGGCGAACGACTCCAGCCAAGACTACAAGACCCTTCAGCTCTGCGGGGTACCGGTCCAGTCGGGCTTCTTTGCCCAGATTTTAGGCCTGCTCTTGGCAGCCATCGCGGTGCCCTTTGCCCTCTCGGTTGCCCACGAAGCTTACACCCTAGGCAGCCCCGAGCTCGGCGCTCCCCAGGCGACTATGTTTGCCAGCGTGTTTGATGCAATCTTGATCTCAAAGGAGGTCCCCCTCACACCTGTGCTCATTGGCGCGCTGGTGGGCGTAGGGGCGGTCCTCGTGGAGATCTTTGGCAAGACCAAGGGCGTGATCCTGCCAGCCATGGCCTTCGCCGTAGGCATCTACCTGCCCGCGGACGTGGGCATTGCGATTCTGATCGGTACGCTCTTTCGCTACTTTGCCGAGGGCAAGGGCGCACGCCAGCGTGGCGAGTCGATCCTTGTGGCGGCCGGCCTGATCACTGGTGCAGCTCTACTCGACCTTGTGCTTGGCGTCGCCATCCGCTACGGATTCGATGAGAAAGCCCTGGCTGTTGCCCAGTTCGCCGAGCTAGGCGACATGGTCAAGACGGCTGCGACCATCGGTGCGTTCCTGATTGTCGGGGGTGTGATCTTCAAGAACTCGAAGGGCGCCGAGCCTAAGCAGTAGGTTGCGATGGGGTGCCTCGCCTAGTGCGCGGCTTACCCCGAATGCAAGCGGCCCCGGCCGGCGATGCTCCGTGTAGGAGTCTCACCGGCCGGGGCCGCTTGCGATGGGCTAGGTTCCAGAGTTCAGGGCGTGATGCGAACCAGCGTCCCCGCAACAGCGTCCAAAGCGTAGAGCACGCCGTCATCGCTGGAGGCCAGAGTCGTGAGCCCCATCGGGGTGAAGCGCTCGGAGCCTACCAAGACCGACGCGCAGTCGGTCCAAAGCGGGCAGTCCACGGTGCCGTCCAGCGGAGACCAGCGGCGCAACACGCCGGTGTCGCCGTCGACCCAGTAGATCTCCCCGTCGGCGGTCGTGACCGGCGACATGGGGCCCGCTACGCTTGCAAGCTCGCCCATGCCCTGGACCGAGATCGGCGTGCCGTCACCCACCAGGGTAGAAACCGCGCCTGCCTGGCCGAAGAACGAGAGCTGACCAAGGGCCAAGCTGCGGATGCGGTGACCGCCGGCCATGCCCAGCCCAAGCTCGCTGACAAGCAGCCGGCCCGCGCAGGTGATACTGAGCCCCGAGGGTGTGTCGAAGAAGGTGGCCTCCAGGTCGCCGTCCCCAAAGAATGGAGCTCCGGAGCCCGCCAAGGTCGTCACGAAGCCGTCCTTCATGGCGCGGATGCAGTGGTTGCCAGAGTCCGCGACTAAAACAGTGCCGTCGCCCGTACCCACGATCGACGCAGCCGCGTCGAAGCTAAAACGCGCCAGGCTTGCCGGTCCATCCGCAAGTCCGGGCGTCGGCATAGGCAAGCCTGCGAACAGAGTCACCGCGTCCGGCACGCTGCGCGAGACCATCAGCACGACGTTGAAGCTGTGCTCCATCACGAGCAGCGTGTCCGAGTCCAGGACGCACAGGCCCGACAGGATCGGCGCCGGACCAGACATCGTGGGGTCCAGTAGATCTTGAATCACGCCCGCTGTGACCAGGGTGGTCTCCACCGCGCCGCCACCCGTCAGGTCGACCTCGACCACCGTTGCCGCGGCTCCAGTCAGGAACAGGCGCTCCTCGCCCCGCGCGACAGCCACCTGGCTCACAGGGCTTGCGGTCCAAACACCCAGGGCAACAGGGGCAAAGGCTTGCCCCGGGGTGAAGACTTGATCGACGCCGTTGCAACCATCGGTACCAGCACTGCTGGGCAAGAAGGCCACGACGCTGGCCAAGCCGTTGCTGCTCGAGTCTCGGCAGGAGCTTGTAGCCATTGCAAAAACAAGCCCGGCGGCGGCAAGCGCCACGCGATTCGATAGGGTGTTCATCATGGGCGGAGTGTGGCAAAAGCTTCGCCCCGATTCGCGCCCAAGCCCTAAGTTTTTTGACAGATCAAACCCGGCTCAACGCTCGTCCGTAGCCTCGGATTTCTCGGTCTCGACGTAGCCCAAGGCACCCAGTTCGCTCGCGAGCTCGTCGTCTACCTCCAAGGTAAAGGTCGTGCTCATCCCATCGAGCAGCTCTAATCTAAGGCGGATTGCGGCCGCAAGGTGATCGTCGACGCGACTGGACAAAGCCTGCATGTAGGGCTTGAGCTTTGCCTCTCCTTCCCAGCCGCCGGGGACCTTCTCCGTAGCCAAGGCAGCCTCTCCTGGTGCTAAGGGCAGGGCTTGCACGCCCGCACTCAGCAGCTCCCGGGTCTTCAGGCCACCGCGTTCGGTCTCGACAAAGGCTCGGTCTCCGTGGCGAACAGCGCGTTGCAAGCCTAGGTCCCCGAAGGACTCGGAGTAGATCCCCTCGGTAGTCTCGCTGAAGGATGTCCGCTGGCTAAAGTTTCCTTTGCGCATGTCCCCGAAAAACGACCGCCCCGCGCCCACTTCCCAGGTGCCGCCCATGAGCTCGACCAGGGTGGCGTGGACATCTACCTGGTTGACGCGTTGATCGACAACGTGACCCGTAAAGTCTGTCCAGACACCCTCGCCATTCTTTGGAAAGCGGACGATCAACGGAACGCGCAGGGTCTCGCGATGTAGCTGGCTGTGGCCAAACTGCCCGTGCTCGCCGAACTCCTCGCCGTGGTCGCTGGTCACGATGATCGTCATGTCGTCCAGGCGCCCCTTCGCATCCAATGCTTCAAAGAGACGCCCAAGTTGGTCGTCCGTATAGGCCAGCTCGGCCGTGTAGAGATCAAAGAGGTACTGCACATCCGCAGGGGTAAAATCGGCCTTGTGCTCGTACAAGATCTTCCCGTTGGGCTCGGACTCCTGGCCCGATTCGCGCCACTTACGGGCGCGCATTTCCGAGTCCTTAACGGGGCCCGCATAGTCGGGATTCGAGTTAAAGCGCTGCACGTATTCAACCGGCGGCAGGTAGGGCTCGTGGACCTGATACGTGTGCAAGAAGACAAAGTTCGACTGTGCGTCATCCGCGCCACCCTTGGGATCATCTATCCAGGCCAGCAGCTGGTCCACCTTTGCCTCGACCCCTTCAAACTTGCTCTCCCTGTGCTCGAACCCCTGCATCAAGTTCCACGACCGCCCCAAGGGCCCACCGTCCGTAAACGCAGCCGTCCGATAGCCCCGTGCAGCAAACCGCTCGGCCAAGGTCACAAACCCATTCGGCAGCCCCGAGGTCCCCAGCTCCAAGCTAGTCAGGTTCGCCACCCTATGGGTCCAAGGGGTCAACCCCGTGAACAGAGTCGCATGGCTCGTCGCCGTATTTGGGGCCTGGGTCAAGACCTCATCAAACCGAATTCCCTCTGCCGCCAACCCATCCAACACCGGACTCGTCAACTTGGGATACCCATAACAGGACAGCACATCCGCCCGCAAAGTATCCACCACCACCAACAAGACATCCCCAGGAACTAGAGGCTTTACCTCCGCCTCCCCGCACCCAATTAGCCCCAACAAAAGCAACCATCCCTTCATCCCCAGATTCTCCCCCACCAACTCCCCCCCACCCCCCATTTTTCCCCATTTCTCTCCCCCCAAAACCGCCAAACCCCAGCCCCCCACACCTTTCCCCCAACCAAGTGACTTCGACCCCCCATTCCCAAAAGCCGTTGCGATCCCCCAAAGGCGTCTCGGTCAGCAGCAGGGTGGAGGAATCCCTCAGGGACGGCCCCCTTGACGAACGATTCACCCCCGACTCCTCCGGCCGTCCGGGTTCCGGAATCCTGCTGCTGACCGAGACGCCGGAAGCCCAACGCCCCCGCCGCGCGCAGCGCCCCCACCAGAACTGCAACGCCAGAACCACAACACCAACTGCAACACCAACGACAACACCAACCGCAAAGCCAACAACTAAAGCAACCCCAACAAACAACCTCCCAAAGACACTCCCAAGCCCCCCTCCCAGTTCTTAACCTACCCAAATGCAGAAAAGACCCAACCCCGTGGCCCCAGCCCTCCTAGCCCTACTAGCCACCACACTCTCCTGCTTTACCACCGACCCAGCCCCACCCGCAAGCAGCACTACCTTTAGCGAGGCCAATGCCTGGGCCCACCTCGAGGCCATCGTCAATTTCGGCCCACGCCCCTCGGGCTCCCCAGCCAACGCCGACCTCCGCGACTACATCGAAGCCAACCTGCAGTCCCTAGGCTTAGAAGTGAAGCGCGAACCCTTCACCGACAGCACCCCGGTCGGAGACATCGACTTCGAGAACCTGTTCGTCGACATCCCCCCCAATGCCCCCGGCGCGGATCCGGCCGGCCTATCCCTGATCGTCGGCACACACTTTGACACCAAGATTATTGAGAACGAGGACGGCTCCCCCAATCGCTTTGTTGGCGCCAACGACGGCGGCTCGGGCACGGCGATCCTGCTTGAACTAGCCCGCGTTATGACCCAGGAGGACTTCCAGCGGACCGCTCCCCTGAGGCTGCTCTTTATCGATGGCGAAGAGGCTTTGAACTTCCAATGGGAGGGCAAGGACAACACCTATGGCTCGCGCTACCACGCAAACAAGCTACGGGAGACAAAGCAGGTCCCGAACATCGGCGCCGTTGTGATTTTGGACATGCTTGGAGACAAGGACCTGAAAATCTTCCACGACACCTACTCTCGTCGCGAAATTTTGGAGCTGTTCCAAGAGGCCGCTGCAGCCAATGGACTTGGCCAATACATGGAGACCCGTCGCATGATGCCCATCAAGGACGACCACCTTTCATTCCAGAGCGTTGGCATCCCGGCTGTGGACCTAATTGACTTCGAATACGGCGACCAGAACCTCATCTGGCACACCAACAACGACACCATCGAGAACTGCAGCTCGCGCAGCCTTAGGAACGCCGCCAATATTTTCCTAGCTGGCTACCCCGCGCTCGAGCGCTGGATTGAGAAGCAATAGGGACGAGGTCTTGCGTTGGTCTGCTGGCTTCCCGAGCAACATCTAAAGACAAGTGACCTGATGATGCTCATCAGATGTCCGCTGCGGATTTAGCTTTAGATTACTCGCCAGGCGCGTCGTCCAGATTCTCGCCCACGACAGCTTCCTTGCGCGAAGGGGCCACGAACTCGGCCCGGGCTTCACCGTGGAGGCGCGATTGCAGCGCCAAGCCGACCAGCTTGCCCACGCCGCCGGGCGCCTGGATTCCCAAGCGCAAGCGGGCCCCATCGGGGATACTTTGGCCGGGGAACCGGAAGCTGCCGTTATAGGTCGGCAGCAGCTCAAAATGTTCTTGCCCTGTGGGCTGCCATGCTAGGTAGGCGAGGCTGGGTAGGACTGGCGCTTTTACGCCCTCGACGGGTGCCGGCGCGGATCCCCAATCGAGCTGCACATTAAAGCTGTCCCTCGGGTAGGACCGCATTGGGTCGACGGGTTCAATCTGCATCGTCGGCGCGCCTAGAAGGAACTCCACTTGCCAGAGCTCACCCCCCATGGGCATGACCTCGATGCCTCCTAGCACACGGTAGCGGGCCAGGTTGTCGAGCGTGCGAATCAGCTCTTTGGCAGCATCATCGGGGGCCCGTGTTCCGAGACAAGTCTCTAGGATCTTGCCGGCGTTCGCCTGCCGGAATACCGAGTCATCAGGGCCACTACCCTCGGCTTCGCTCATCCACTCTGTGTCGCCCTGGAGGCGATAGAAGCTTCGCGGTTTCGTGTCGACTTGCAAGAGTGTGCTCGCACCAACGCCCAGGCCAACAAGAACAAAGTCTTCCCAGGTATCGACTTCAAAAAGTCCACTACCTAAATGATCTACCGGGCTGTCTAAGGCCGCGTCACTCCCTTCAAGTCCGATGCGATGCTCGGAGATTTCAGGGAACGAAAGTAAGACCCTGTGAACTACGGAGGCATGGTTTCCAAGATACTCAGCCGCGGCCGCATGCAGGCCGCGGGAGTCATCCACACCCGCTTGATACTCGGTGTCCGCTTGTGGCCGCGTGTCAAATACCGGCCGTTCCTGAAGTCCGATCGACGATTCACCTCTGCTGATCATCAGGTGGATCGTCCCCACCTTCTCCCCCAAAGCGGATTGCAGGGAATCGCCGACCTCTTGCAGCCAACCGACTTGAGCGACGGTGACCTGGTCGGTGTCTAGCTGAACAAAAAGCTCTGGCGCACCGGAGCCGAGGACACGGACGATAGGTTCACGGTCCAATCCTCGCCAAAGCTCGCGGCCAAAGCCTGTCAGCGGCTTGCGGTCGAGCGACTTTGCCGATGATGCGGCGGCTGGGACGTCTTTGGGAATCGGCGGCGAATCCGCTCCGGGATCCTCTCCCCCGATGACATCAATCGTTTGGTCAGCATTGGCTCTGCCGGTCTTCTCTTGGGTCGGGTCGCCCGCAACTGGAACGACCTCCCCTTCTTGGTTACCCGGGCCTTGGGCCGATGGAGCCGCCTCCGATTCCTGGAGCTGAATCACCTCCACAACATTTCCGGCAGCACTACTGAGAGCTTGGCTAACAAAGGCAACAAGCCCAATCGAATACACGAGACACCTCATGGGCGCACCTCACAACTCGCGACGATCTCGCCGGTCGCAACAAGGACCAACTGTATCCGGACCAGAGCGTCTGCCGGTGCAAACACAAGCCACTCCTCGGACTGTGCCTCGCTCTTGGCGGGAGCAAAGTCAACCTCCAGAGCTCCTGCGATCAAGCTCGAACCCTCGGGCAGCACGAGCTCGATACGCATGCCGCCGGGGCTGAAGAAGTCCGCGGGTAGGCGACCGATACCACGAGCCGTGGCGCTGATCGTGCAGAGCTCTCCATCACGGGTCGCCGATGCGATCTCGACGCTCACTGAAGGCAGGGCTTCCAACAAGCCGCGAACAAAGGCGACGCTGCCAGCAACAGTCTTGGCGAGCTGATCCTCGGGCGGATTCTGCACGGTTAGGCTCTCCCATCCACCGACTAGCACCTGCCCAAGGCCAGATAACTCAACGGGGTGCCAGTCGACAAATCCGATGCCGCCTCGGCGCTCATCAAGCCAGTCGGTCCACGGTACCTGGGGAATCCAAGACTTGCCCTTGGAGCTTGCAGCGACCAAATTGCCGAGCTCTTCCGCCATCAAGCGCGGTACGTCCATAATCGCCGAGCCCTCATTACGAGCTGTAAACCCGGCGGGAATGGACGCAGAGCTTCGGTCGAGTCCCAAGTTGGGACCCCAAGTGGAGACTCGCATTGCAGGCACGCCATATGCGTGTAGAGCCCACGTGAGCGCTGAACCGGGAACCTTAACGGTAGGAATGCTCTCCTCCGAAATCGATGTGCCCACCGTCTCTTGAAAAACCTCTTGAGCAAGTTGCGCCAACTCGGAACCCTCGACATGCCGACCAAGTTCGGACTGGACAAAGTAGTCTTCCTCGCCGCGAATCAAGCGGCTGGTGCTCGCGGAGACAAGTCGCCCCTCGCTGCCCTCAAAGAAGATTGCGCCGAACACCAGAGGCGATTCGATGAGCTTAGCCACCGCTTGGCTGCCCGGCTCTGACAGGGGCATCGGTCCCGGCGAGATTGGTGAACGCGGCCCCAACCAGTTGTATGGGAAATTGCGATCTAGGCGCACGCCGCCAGGGCCATCCTCATTGAAGAGTCCGTCGCCGTCATCGTCTCTGCCCTCGCGCAAGAGGCGGTAGCGTGGACCTTGGCCTAGGCCATACTCGACCAAAAAGCGCGGGTCTTGGCCGCGCCGCCAGAGCCCGTTCTCGTCCTCGACCAGCATGCTGACCACCCGACCATCGCCGTCCACATCGTCCGGGCCATCCTCATCGATCGCGTCGTCTAGGTCGTCATCTACTGGCAGTCCGTTGCGACCAAGGGTGCACTGGCCCTCGCCGCGGATCCAACTGAGCTGGGCCGTCAGCCCATCGGGACTTGCCCAAGGCATGCAGACGATCGCCACATCAGGTGGTAAGAGCTTTGGCGCACGCAAGAGATCGGCGGCAATGGCGAGCACGCCTTCGCTGCCCGAAAGGGACATGCCGTCCAGGCCACCAAAGCACAGCAGCGTGTTGCGCTCGGCTAGGGCCTGTCCACCGGGTGCCCCGATGCGCAGTCCGAAGAGCGGCTGGCCACTTCGACTCCTGCCCAGGTCTAGGAGCTCGGCCGATTCGGGCCACGCCCGGGCCCACTCCGCATAGAGGTTGTAGGCCTCACCCAAGCTACGGTAGGCCGGCTTCGGTGGCGTGAGAACACTGACGGTGGGCAGCTCGGTCGCCGGACCTTCCACTAACGCGGCATCGGCGCCTTCCTGGGCTGCAGCAGCCACAAGGGAGGCCAAGCCCACAAGGGCTGCGGTGGAAATTGGTCGTCGCGCTTTGATCTGTGGTGCCATCTCTGCTTTTGCTTTTCGCGATTGCGAGCCGGACAGTTTGGAAACCGTGCCGCAGACTACAAGTCGCCCGTTTGGGGCGGAGATTCTAACACCAGGTCAAAGATCGGAACGATTTGTCCCGTGCAAGCGGCCCTAGTGGTACCTGCGCGGGACATGGGAGCATCGACTTTTACCGAGACTAAGGTCTTGGAGAGGCCACGGCACCCTCGGGAGTCGCCTCGGCGCCTCCGGTGCTGGCGGCTTCCATGGGCTCTCCGTGCCCATCACCAACGACCTCAGCCGGCCCGCGCTCATCTAGAACCACGCCTTGGGGCGTGAGCTCCTTGAGGGGCTCGCCGGTCTCCTCGTCCAGCTCGGCCGCAGCCTCGCCGTCCTTCTTGACGTCCACCACGTCGGGAACAAACTCGTCGACGTCGGCCAACTCCATAACCACGTGGCGCGAAATACCGCGGGGCTGCATGGTGACTCCGTAGAGCGCATCGCACTCACTCATGGAGCCCTTGTTGTGGGTCACAACGATGAACTGGCTCATGTTACGGAACAGGCCGATCATCTTGAGGAAGCGATCGATGTTCGAATCGTCCAACGCCGCGTCGACCTCGTCGAGCATGCAGAAGGGCGAGGGTCGCGCTTCAAACACAGCGAAGAGCAGGGCCAACGCGATCATTGTGCGCTGACCACCGGACAGCAGCCCGATACGAAGGTTCTCACGGCCCGGGGGACGGGCAAAGATCTCGATGCCCGCTTCGAGGGGCGAGACGTCTGCCTCCAAGATGATATCTGCCTTGCCACCGCCGAAGAGCTTGCGGAAGATCGCCTGGAAGTTGCCACGGATCTCGTGGAAGGCCTCTAGGAAGAGTCGCTCGGATTCGACGTTGATCTTGTCGATGGTCTCCTCGAGGGCGCGCCTAGACTCGTGTAAGTCCCGACGCTGATCGATCAAGAAGTCCAGGCGTTCGGTGACCTCTTCAAGCTCGGTGACCGCTTCGAGGTTCACCGGCCCAAGCCGATCCAGGTTGCGCTTCAGCTCACCTACCGTCGAGGCCAGAGCGTCAAGTGCGTTCTCTACGCTGAGCTGCTCGTCCGCCTCAAAGTCCAAGGTAAGGGCCTCGTAGTCCAGCTGAAATTCTTCTTCCGAGCGGCGCAACAGCTCTTCGCGCGACAGCTCGACGCGCTGCTTGTCCAGCTGGCGCTTGCCGCTCTCATCCATGAGTCCTTCGAGCTCGCGGGTGACCGCATCGGCCCGGCGGCGCAGCTCGTCCATGATCTCGCGGCCAGCATTGTCGCGCTCGCGCAGCTCCCGCAGCTTGCCGTCTAGGTCGCCGCGACTCGCCAACATGAGCACACGCTGCTCGCCGAGCTTCTCGAATTCCGAGGCACCCTCCGTGGCGCTCTCGGCGTGCTCGATCTTCATGGCACGGGTGCGCTCGAGCTCGCTCTGGTTCTCCTGCAGGGAAGAAGCCAGGTGGTCCGCTCGGCGCTTCTCCCCGGCAAACTCGCCCGAGAGTCGCGTCCACTCGATGCGCGCTTGGCCCTCTTGGCGCGAAGACTCGTCCCGGGCGCCTTCCAGCTCGCGACGGCGAACGTCCAGGGACTCCAGAGCTTCGTTCTCTATAGCGAACCGGCTGTTCACTTCTGCCAGGGTCGTAGCGACTTCGGCTAGCTCCGCGGCGATGCGCGACTGCTCCTCTTCCAGCTTTCCGGACTCCTTGACGTAGATCTCCGCGCCCTCTTCCAAGTCGCGCACGCGGCGCTGGCCTGCGGCGACACTGCTTTCAAGCTTGGCTGCCCGGGCGCGGGCTTCGTGGGCTCCATCGCGGGCGCTGGCGAGCTCGCGCTGCAGGTTCTCGGTGCGCGCTAGGCAGGTGTCGGCGTGGTCGCTTGCCTTGGAACTTGACGCGTTCAGCGAGGCCAGCTCGACATCGAGCTCTGCGGCCAGGGCACGCCTCCCCACAGCGCCGCTTTGGGCATCCCGCGAGCCGCCCACGAGCCCCGCGGCCGTGGCCACATCGCCCATGGGAGTGACACAGCGCAGGCCGGGAATCTGTGCGGCCAGGCGCACGGCCAAGGCCGTAGTCTCCACCAGATAGGTGTCGCCGATCAGGTGATCCGCCAGGGTGCCAAAGCCGGCGTTCGTCTCGACGAAGTCGCGCAGTGGGCCCACTACCCCGCTCGTATCGCCAAGGGCGCCAAAGGCAGCCCTAAGTTCTTCGGTGCGCGCTTGGTGAGCGAAGCCGGGTACAGTCGCCAGACGCGCCAGCCCGTGCTCCTTGTCGCGCAGCCACTGCACCAGCCCCTCGGCTCGCTCAGGATCTTTCAGCACCACTGCTTCGGACCAGGCACCTAGGGACGCGCTCAGGGCCGCGGCGTGCTCGCTCGCACAGCGCAAGTGGTCAGCCACGAGCCCGGTCAGCCCGTCCTCTTGGATGCCCGCATCGACACCGTTTTCAAACAGGGCGCGGGTGCCTGAATCCAGACCCTCGCGCTCATTGGTCCAATCCAGCAGCGACTCGACCCGGGTCGAGAGGCGCGCGGCCTCTAGCTCCAGGCGGCGGCGCTCGCCGTTGGCTTCCCCAAGGTCGCGCTTGGCGGACTCAAGGGTTGTGTTGAGCTCTTCTCGGCGCTCGCTGAGCTTCGTCGCGTCCGTGGTAGCCTTCTCCTTCGCGGCCCCGTCGGCCGCGAGCTGTTGCACGGCGCCTGACAGGTTCTCTCGGGCTTCAGCCAGGCGATCTTCGCCACGGGCGACCCGGGCGGCAAGAGGCGCGAGGGAAGCTTCGAGGTGCTTCTTCGAGTTCTGGGCACGCGTGCGCTCGTGCAGGAGCCCAAGCACGACATCGTTCTGCGCGCCAAAGCTCTGGCGCGCGTCGCGGTAGGCCTCGAAGGCCAACTTGGACTTCTCGCCTTGGCTCATGACGCGGGTCTCAGCTTCCTTGGCTTGGGCTTCCAGCTCGCCCAGCTTTGAGGTCACCGTGTGCAGCTCGGTCTCGCGCTGCTCCACACGCACTTCGAGCTCTTGGGCTCGAGTTGTCTCCGTCGTCGCGGAGTCCTTCCATGCCTGCACGCGGCTCGACAGTTGGGTGCGACGCTCGTCTAGGGCGCGCAGGTCCCCTGCCACTTCCGAAGCCTGAGCGCTAAGGCGCTCGAGCTCCGCGGTCAGGGTCAGCTGCTCGCGCTCGCGGGCACCAACGTCGCCCTCGGCAGCCTCGCGCAGGGCGCGCAGCTCTTGGCCGCGGCCTTCGATCAGACCAAGCTTGTCCGTAAGGCTCTGCAGCTCGTCCGTAAGCCTTGCGAGCTGGTGGCGCGCATAGCGCGTGCCCTCCGTGGTCCACTCTTCTCGGGCGGCCACATAGCGCTCAGCCTTCCCCGCTTGGATCTTTAGCGAGCGCTGGCGGCGCTCGAGTTCGCGCACCACGTCCTCCAGGCGCACCATGTCCCGGGCCACGGCCTTCAGGCGCGACTCAGCTTCCTTCTTGCGCTGGCGGAAGCGGCTAATGCCAGCGGCCTCTTCGAAGATCGACCGCCGTTCAACGGCATCTGCCGAAAGCACGGCGTCAATTTTGCCCTGCTCGAGAATCGCATATCCGCGGCTTCCCAGACCCGTGTCGAACAGCATGTCTCGCAGGTCCTTCAGGCGAACCTTCGAACCATCGATCATGTACTCACCTTCGCCGGACAAAAACACCCGGCGCGAGACGCTGACCTCCGAGCCGTAATCTTCGATCGTACCGCATTCGTTGTCCAGCACGAGGGTGACCTCTGCCACCGACATGGCTGGACGGGATGCGGACCCCTTGAAGATCACATCGGTCATCTCCGCGCCGCGCATGGACGTGGGACGTCGCTCGCCAAGCACCCAGCGGACCGCGTCCACCACGTTGCTCTTGCCGCATCCGTTTGGACCGACAATGCCCGTCAGACCGTGCTCAAATTCGAGAACGGTGCGATCGGCGAAAGATTTGAAACCAAAGAGTTCGAGTCGTTTGAGGCGCATGAAAAAGAGTGGAACGCGTCCTAGCTTTTACCGGGCGAGGGCTCGGGGTCGGGGGTGCCAGCAGGAACGCTGGCAGATGAATCGGTGGGAGATGGCTGGTCTTCGGGTGCGGCGCTGGGGGATTCCTCCGCGCCGCCCGGAATCAGGGTGAAGAGCCCCGCGTCCGCTTCCTTGCCCCATGCCATCTCGCGGCAGTGGGAGAAGCGGCGCCAGGCGCCTAAGTTCGGGCGCGGATCCTCGCCGGCGGAGACGCCGTGGCGCTCCAACTCAAGGGGCGAGTTCGCCAGCAGGGTCGGCAGGGGATACAGTGCGCCCGAGGGCAGCGTAGCCACCAGCCTGGCCTCGGCCTCGCCAGGCCAATAGCCCGGGGGACCGGCCAGGTCGAACCCCACGGAGTAGGGTGTCTCGGGCGGGCTATCAAGGAAAGCCTCGCTTTCGTGGAAGAGCTGGCCCTGGTCTCGGCCCGCGTGCTCCGCGCGCAGTCGCTCAGCATCGACCCAGGCAAAGCGCGCCGACGCGCGCTCGCCGAAAAGCGAGCTCACGACGATCTCGGGATCGCCGGGCTTGGCGTAGCGCCGGGCAGCTTCGGAGAGGAAGCCCAGCAGGCGCGCGCCTTGATCGGGATCGACGCGGCCATCGCCGAGGGTGCGCAGGGCCTCCACCAAGCCCGAGGGCTGCAGGGCGAAGCTGGTGCGCATGCGGGCGAAGCCGCGGGTCTCGCCGCCCCGACTGCGGCGCTGGAAGGCGACCATGGCCCGGGCCGCCTCGAGGGAGGCGCGCACCAGGCCGGACAGCTCCTCGAACATCCGGCTCTCGCGCCAGGGGCCGGCGCGGCGCGCGACCCGGGGCAGGTTAAGGACGATCGCACCGCCACAGGCAAGCACACCGCGCTCGCGGGGTGAGCGGCGACAGCCGGGTGCGGCGAAGCGGCGCTCGCCAGTCCACACGGGAACCAGGCGCCGGGTCTCTAGTAAGATCTCGATGGCGCCCTCGACGATGTCCGAGCCGCCGCTCGGACCGATCAGGGTGCCGAGCTCTTCGGCGGACAGGAACAGACGCGTGGCGTGGAGGCCGGGGCGCTCCTCGGACATAGCCGTCACGAGCCGCGCCAAGAAGCCGCGGTTGCGCAGGCCGACGCCGCCTAGATCGATGCGGCGACCGGAGCCGCGAGAGATGGCGCGCACGGCGTGCAACCAGGCGCTGATGCCCATGGCAGAGCCGGCACGGGTGGCGCGCAGCAGTGGTTGGAGTACCGAGGCCGGGTCCTCGAGCACGACTCCGATGGATGCGCCACGGGCGCAGTCGGCTAGCTCGTCCAGCAGGTCGAAGGCGGCGGCGGCCGTGGCCTCGCCGGATAACAACAGGTCTCCCGGGACTGCAATCCAAGTGGGGATCTGGGCCGCGCCCATGTCCTCGATAGAGAGGTCACCGGACAGGTGCAGCTCAGCCAGCCCGTCGCCGAGTACGTCCTCGAGAACGTAGCGCCGCATAATCTCGGACGAGATTGCGCGGGTGGTCGACACTTCGAGGGCGCGCGGCCCGCGAACGTAGGAGAGCCCGGCTTGGTCCATGGCGCCGGCGAAGCTCTCGTGCTCCCAGGGCGTCAGCGCTTCGCCACGCAAGATACGCGAGAAATCGTGGCGAGGCAGCCCTAGAGGAGCCTGGCGGCGCAGGGCCCGGGTGAGGCCCATGTCCACAAGTTCGTTGTCGACCATCTCGCGAATAAGTCCCGTGGAGATGCGCTTTTGCTTTGAGACGAAGACGCGCTGCTCTACGCGGCTGGCAACGTCTTCGGCGGTGGCGCGCGGCAGGTTCGCCTCGCCCATCAAGGCCGCAACGATGCGTCCCTTACTCCAGTTCGAGCTACCTTCGGACTCCTGGACACGCACCGCAGGGTCACCGGTGCTGCGACGGCCACCAGCGGGGTGGTGCACCTCGACAGCATCGCGCAGGCGTGCGCGCCGATCACGGTAGAGGATGTAGCCCTTGGCGGTCTGGCCGCGGCCAAGCTCCACTAGGGCGTTCTCCACCAGGTCTTGGATCTCTTCGATGTGCGGGATGGATCCGGCACCTCCTCCCTCGAGGCTGTGGCGTCTGGCGAGGGCCATCTCGACAACGCCGGCTACCTCCACGGCAAAGCCCTCGTCCGCTTCGCCTGCGGCTTCCATGGCCTTGCCGATCGCCGCGCTAATCTTGGCCAGGTCGAAGGGGACCAAGCGGCCGTCTCGCTTTCGAATTGCTTCGATGGGACGCGCGCCTTGGTGCCCTTCAGCGGCGGGCGTGCTGGATCCTGGGGTCGACTCCAAAACTTAGGCCTTACTTGGGCCAGCTGCTTGGGGACTGGGGCCGAGGTCCTCGAGCTCCCGGCGGAACTCGTCCGCATCCTTGAACTCGCGGTAGACGCTCGCGAAGCGAACGTAGGCTACCTGGTGCAGCCCTCGTAGCTCGTCCATCACATAATTCCCTATCACCGGGCTCGGAACTTCCCGGTCGTACTCTTCCTGCAAGGCCATCTCGATGCGGCCCGCGGCCAGCTCGAGGTCCTCAAGGGAGACGTCCAGCTTCTCGCACGCGATGACCATGCCCGTCAGGATGCGGTCGCGGTCAAAGCGCACGCGCTCGCCGTTCTTTTTGACTACGCGCAGAGGCGTAGACTCGACGCGCTCGTAGGTCGTGTAGCGCAGACCGCAAGCGAGGCACTCCCGGCGCCGGCGAATTGCACGGCTGTCGGCAGACGTCCTTGAATCCACCACGCGGTCGTGGTCTTCCTTGCAGCGCTGGCACCTCATAACAGAGAGCAGAGCACACTATATGTAGTGTGTCAACAGCGCCGTGCCCCCTAGGAGCGGTGTTCTCCTGGCGAGGACCCGACAGGGCCCGAATCCGCCTATTTGCCGAGACAAAAGCCCGCAAAAATGCGGTCTAAAAGGCCCTCTGGCGTGGTCTCGCCGGTGATGGCATCCAACTCTAGGGTGCCATCCCGCAGAGTCTCGGCCACGAGATCTAGGGGCAGGCCCGCCACGAGTCCGCCCTTGGCCTCTTCCAAGGCCCGTAAGGCTGCATGAATTGCGGTTCGGTGGCGTGCGGAGAGCTCACGACCTAGGGCGGCCGCGGCCACCACAGCCGGGTCAGGCTGGCCCGGGGCGAGACCAAGCCGCTCGGCTACCCTGGCGGCTAGTTGATCGAGCCCCGCGCCGGTCTGGGACGAGATGGCCAGGCAGGAATCCGGCGCTAGATCAACCAACTCGGCCACGTCTTCGATCGGCAAACGGGAGCCCGTAAGATCCTGCTTGGTCACTAGGCACAGCAGGCCGGACTTGCCCGGTATAGCCTGGTTGAGCTGGCTGCGCTCGGCAGCCAGGGCATCGCGATTTGACTTGGTAAGGGAGCAGCCATCGACCGCCCAAAGCAAGAGATCCGCGCCGGTGCGCTGCCGAGCCGCTAGCTCCTGGGCGCGTCCATCGGCGCTGGTCTCGGCCAGTCCGAGCTCGAGTCCGGGCGCATCCATAAGCTCCACGTCGACGCCACCCAGGCGCCAGGTCCCCAGCACGCCGTCGCGGGTGCTGCCGGCGAGGGAGCTCACCAGGGCCTCGCCCAGATTCGCGCGATCGTGCCGCTGCTCGGCCCGGGTCTCGGCAGTGAGTGCGTTGAACAGGCTGCTCTTGCCCGCGTTCGGCAGGCCCGCAAGCAGCACCCGAGGACGGCCCTTCGCAGGCTCCCGGCGCTGCTCCCAGAGCATTGCCTCCCCGAGCTGCGCCTCAAGCCTGGCCGCCCGCTGCTCGAGCTCCGTGGTGTCCACGTGGCCGGTCTCCGCGGTATCGAAGTCCAGGCTGGCCTCGGCCAGGGCGCGCAGGCTCTCGATCCCCTCGCGCAGGGCCAACATGCGCTTCTCCAGTCCGCCGACCAGGAGCTTCGACGCCGAGCGTTGAGCCGCCGTATCCGCGGCTTCGATCAGGCCGAGAACGCCCTCGGCTCGGGTCAAATCCAAGCGCCCGTTGAGGAATGCCCGGCGCGTGAACTCGCCTGGCTCCGCAAGCCGAGCACCGAGCCCGAAGAGACGCGCCAAAACCGCATCTACGAGAGGCGGCGATCCAGGTAGATGCAGCTCGACTACATCTTCCCGGGTGTAAGACGCGGGACCGGGCATCCAAAAGAGGAAGCCGGGCAAGAGGCTCTTGCCGTCGTCAAAGGCGCCCCCTAGGACCGCCCTTTCTTTCGGAATTCCAGGGCTATCTTGGCCCGCCGCCCCGCCGGCCCGGGCATTCCCACGCCAGGCCCTGTCCACGATCTGACGAGCCCTTGGACCCGACAGGCGCACCACTGCCCGCGCCCCGGGCCCGGGCGGACTCGAGACGGCGACGATGGTGTCCATTGGGTTCCGACCTCAGGTGCAAGCGTCCGAACCTAGCGGTTCTTCTTCTTCCCCTTAGCCTTCTGCTTAGCCTGCATCGCCTTCTGGGCTTCGATGAGCTTCATCTGCTCTTTCTGCTTCTCAGCCAACTTAGCCATGGCGCCGGAGAAGGGGCCACAACCGGGCTTATCCTTCTTCTCTTGCTCCGTGTCATCCACCGGCCAGAGCTTCTTGATCACCTTCTGTTCAAAGATACCGAGGGTCGACTGAGTGATCATGTAGAGGGACAGACCCGCTGCATAGTTGTAGAGGAAGAAGCCCATCATCACGGGCATGAACATCATGATGCGCTGCATCTTGGCCGCCTGCTCGTCGGCGGGCTTGGGCATAGTCGCCTGCTGCAAAACCCACATGATCACCATGATGATCGGCAGCAGGTTGAAGCTGGAGACCTCCCCCATCAGCGGGATGTTAACGCTGCCGTCGAACACCACCAAGGCGTCCGGGAGTGACAGGTCTTGGATATAGCCCATGAACGGCGCTTGGCGCAGGTCGAAGCTGGTGCGCAGGGCCGAGAACAGACCAAAGAAGATCGGCATCTGCACAAAGATCGGCAGGCAACCACCAAGGGGCGGGAAGATGCCCTCTTCTTGCATCAGCTTCTGCTGCTCACGGGTTTGGGCTTGGCGGTCGTTGGCGAACTTAGCCTTGATCGCGTCGATCTTCGGCTGCACTCGCTTCATCTTCTTCTGGTAGCGCGCCATCGATGTTTGGGAGCGCCTGTTCAGGGGGAAGAGCACCGATCGAACGCCTAGGGTCAGAAGGATGATCGCCCAACCGAAGTTGCCCGTCAATTTCTCGAGCCAATGCAAGATGCCGAGCAGGATCTGCCCGAACCAAGAGAACCAGTCCAGGTCCTCATCGATCACAATCGCAAAGGCCTCGTTATCGAGTTCGAAGACTTCAATATCCTTTGGACCCGCGTAAATCCGGTAGCGATAGCCCTTGGTCTCACCGACCGAGGGCACGGCCAGGTTGAGGTTCACATCAGCATAGACCCACTGGGTTTCCACCTCCCCCTTAGCGGCCACGCGGTAGAAATTGCTGCCCTTGAGGGACGCCTTACTAGGCTCGTCCGCGCCGCTCATGAGGAAAGCGAAGTACTTGTTGTGGGCACCAACAAAGTTTAAGGGGACGGGCACTTCGAGGGGGCCGTAGAGGTTCGCTCCCGAAACTCGCATCTCGGCGTCGTCCGCCTCGAGGTCACCGTCTCTGGTGTAGCCTGCAGCAAAGGCGCGCGGCTCGATGTAGAAACGATCGTCAAGGGCGGGTGGTACGCAGGCCGCCGGGATGAAGGAGAACTGGCGTTCGCCAGCGAGTACTCCACCCTGGTTTTCGATGCTAAGGGTCAGCGCAAACTCCCAACCGCTGAGGCTGTCCGTGGCCACCTCAAAGCGCTTGACCAAGCGCACGCCCGTTCCTGGCGAAAGGCTGAACTCGACGCCAGTGTAGTTGCCCTCGGTGCCCAGCAGTTCCATGTTCCAAAGGGCGCTGGCCAGGGGCTCCGAGGTCAGGTCCTCGCTCGATGAGCTAGAGCTCCAGAGCAGCGAGCCGTAAGCGCCGCCCATGCCCGACTTCTCCGTGGGCACATCGGTCAACAGCACGGGCCAGTGGATGGGATCTTTGAGCTCGTCATCGGTCAGCCCAAGGACATCGCCGTAGTGGCCCGTGCGCAGCTCGGTCAGGCGACCGCCGCGGTTGTCAAAGGTCGCCTGCCAAAGGCCACCATGCCCGTTTGCGGAATCCGTGGGAGTTCCCCGCAAGATTACGGTCTCGGAAATCTGCTCGGAAGCCGCGACGCGGCCCTCGAGTTCGGCCAAAGACTCAAGGTCCGTGCCGGGCTCTTCAGTATCCTCGGCCGGCTGCTCGATGGCCGGCGTTTCCACCACGGGCCTCGTCGACTCGGGAGGTGGGAAGACTCGGAGCCAGATGAACCAGAGGGCTAGCGATAGGAGCATCGCCAGGGGCAGTCGCTTATCCATTGCGGAGAGTGAGTTGCAGGAAAGCTAGCGGCCCTTTACGAGGCGCTCAGCTAGGTAGTCAGGGAGCTCGTCCACAGCAAAGATCTTGTCTGCGGCACAGTCGATGTCGTACTTGAGTCGGACGAAGGAGATATTCTCTCCATCGAACAGGACGTAGGAGAGGCGCGGATCGCCGTCCCTTGGTTGGCCCACGGAGCCGACGTTCACGATAGCCCGTGGCAGGTCCTCGGACTTGTTGATCTTGCCTGTGCCCGGCACGCCCAGGGAGTAGGGTCCCTCGACGCCATCCTCGCGGGTTGCGGGGTTGACCTTGGGCACGAAGATGCGGCCGTCTTCGTAGTAGACCGCGGGCACGTGGCTGTGGCCGATAAAGCACACGCCGCACTCCATGGGAGCGAAGAGCGCCGCGATCTTGACTGGGTCCTGGGAGTCCCTCGGCACGACGTATTCGCGCACGGGGTCCCGGGGTGAGCCGTGGGCGTACTGGGCCACGCCGTCCATGCCCGAGGGGCTGAGCTCACCGAGAAAATCCCAGTAGGCGAAGCCGCGCTCACGGCCGCCGCGCCCGAGCTCATCTCGGGTCCACTCGATGGCGGCCCGGGCCTTGGGATTAAAGTCCTCGGGAGAGTTGATAAGTGCGTGCTCGTGGTTGCCCATGAGGCACAGGCCCGGCTCGAGCTTCACCTCGCCGAGGTCCGCAAGGGCCTCAGGCAGGCGCGGCTCTGCGCAGGCAAGCTCCATGACCCAGTCCAAGCATGTACGCGGCTCGGCTCCGTAACCGATCACATCACCAAGGCACACGAAGCGTCGCGCACCCCGGGCAAGGGCGTCGCGCAGTGCGGTTTCCAGAGCAGGCACATTGCTGTGCAAGTCCGAAATGATGGCGGTGAGTGGATAGGTCAAAGGAAAACCCTAAATGGCGAGTAGGTTTACATCGCGAAAGGCGGAAGATTATCTAAGGAGCTAGGGCCTGAGGCAAGTGCTGACAGGCATCCCTCGTCATGACATGATGATTCCTTCCGGCTCCCATCCCAACTGCTGACCACCATTCCATGTTCCTGACCGCCCTACTTTTGGCCGCATCGGCTACCCCAACCCCGTCTCTCGGCGCCCTAGCCGCCACTTCATCCCCTACGGGCCGCCTGTCGGGAGCCGTCGAGCTGGCTGCTCCCAACCAGGACTCGGCCCCAGGGATTTCGCCTCCTCAAGTCGAGTCGAAAAGCCCCGACGAGCTGCCGGAGGGCGTCGTGGCGCGCCTCGGTGACGAGGAAATCACCCTGGAGCAGTACAAGGATGAGCTGTTTAAGATCTACGGCTACGGAGCCCTGTCCGAGTTCCTGTACAGGCGACTCCTCGGCAAGGAGGCCCTGCGTCTAAACATCGCCGTCACCCCCGAAGAGCTCGAGCTCGCCTGGCAACAGGAGTGGACCGCCATGCTCGCCCGCTCCCGCGGGGTCGAGAAGGATGTACACGACAACTTAAAAGCAATTGGCTACACAGCCGAGCAATACAAAGACCAGTTCCTCGTTGGTCAGCACGCGACGCTCCTAGAGGGTCGGATCATCCAGACCCTGCGCGTCCCCACGAGCGCCCAGCTCGCGGCGCGCTTCGATCTGCTCTACGGGCTTAACGGCGAGCGCGTTGTGCTGCGCCACCTGATGCAGAACAGGTCGCGCACGAAGAACGCGCTGCGCGCCTTGGGCACCGCCCCCGAGCTGTTGACCAACGAGCACCTCGATGTCGAGATTGCTCGCAGGGCGGCCGAACTCTTGGCCGCGGCCAAGGCCGGCGCGGACTTCGAAGCCCTCTGCCGTGCCCACAGCCACGACATCTCCGTGACCCAAAACGGAGGATTAATCCCTAACTACAATTTCAAGCACTATGGCGAAGACATCGCCGCGGCTGTGCACGCAGCCACCGTCGGTAAGGTCATCGGCCCCATCCAAGCTCCGGCGGGCACACACCTGTTAAAGGTCGAGTCCCGAGTGATCACAGAGTTCGCTACGGTCAAGGACTCACTCATCGCCGTTCTGATGGCCGACGAAGCCTCCTACGTCGAGCGATCGGCACTCAAGGCTCGCCTCATCAGCGAGACTAAGATCAAACGGCGCTAGGTCGAAAGTTGGACAAGCCCGAAGATCAACACGTGGACTGGTTTGTCTACGTGCTTAAATCAACCACCCTGAGCCGCACCTATGTCGGGGTTGCGGTGGATCCCGAGCGACGCCTACGCCAGCACAATGGCGAGCTCGTGGGCGGTGCCCGATCCACGCGCGCCGGCCGCCCCTGGGGAATCGTGGCACGCTATGGCCCGTTCCTCGACCAGGGCGAGGCCCAGGAGATCGAAGCTGCGGTCAAGCGACTGCGCGGTGCCGCGCGCCTGCAATGGAAACCAAAGGTCGACGTTGCCCTGGACCAGGCTCCCAAGAGGCGGTCCTCATGAGCGGCCGCCTGCTTGTAGTGACACCGCTAAAGTTCGAAATGAACGCCATCTGCGGCTATCTACAGCGGAAAGGCGTCCAGGGATCTGTAGTGCCCGGGAAGACCGAGTCGCTGTACTTCCACGAGCTAGGCTTGGAGCTTGCTGTGGGCGGCCACGGCAAGGCTAAGCTGGCTGCAGTCACGCAGTACTTGATCGCTCGCGGTGAACGACCCGAAGCCCTTGTTGTGGCAGGTGCCGCCGGCGCACTAGTCGAGGAAGTGCACATCGGCGATGTGGTCGTCGCCACGGAGACCGTCGAGCATGACTACAAGATGCGCTTTGGCAGGACGCGCCCTGCACCACGGCACCCCGGGGATCAAAAGCTACAACGCCTAGTCATGGCAGCCCATCCGCCAGTCGCTGGCTATCGCATCCACGGCGGCGCCGTGGCCAGTGGCGACGAGGACATCGTGGACAAAGACCGGGCCCAAAAGCTCTTTCAAGAGACCGGCGCACTCTGCGTCGCTTGGGAGGGTGCGGGCGGCTATAAAGCCGCCGCATTTAATGAGGTTCCCTTCCTAGAAATACGCGCGATTACAGACACCGCTGACAGCTCGATTATGGAGGACTTCGCCGGCACCTTGGCTTCGTCCTTGGACAATTTGGGTCGTGCTGTTTGGGAGTGGCGACAGAACTAGACGAGCTGCTTGGCTCGTCTAGCAAGTGTTTCACTTCCGACTGAGGCGAATGGCAACAAAGAAAGTCGCCGCGGTCAGCAGCGCTCCGAACAGCGGGTCGGCACTTCGATTCGCGAGCTGCAGGAGCCATGGTGCACCGACCGAGGGCAGGGCGATCGATGCGAGTACGAGTAAGATCGCACCTGTGCCAAAGCCGAGATCTTCGAAGCGATGGGCAAGGTGCCAGCGATCCCCGGACCAGATGTGCCGACCGGCTTGGATGCGCAGCAAGGAGACCCGGGCTAGGTCCAAGGCGGGCAGCAGGAAGAAGGCCCAGGCGGGCGGATAGGCGAGCACAAGCATTCCGATGAAATGACTGCCGGAATCCCCGAGGTAGGCTCTAGGTTCCGTCGCGGGGCCGGAGTCTTTTGATTTTGTGGCGCCGCCGATCCGGCCGACATTGAATGGAAGAAAGCCACACAATCCAAGGGCGGCAACCGGTGCAGTGGGGCCAAGGGAGAGGGCCGCCAGGCTGGTCAAGGCCCCGTCGGAATTGTCATAAGTATTCGCCAAGTTCATGGCGACGACTCCCGCGGGGACCGCGAGCCAAGCGCCGGTCGGTCCATAGACCTCCATGGCCGCGAACGCCATGGGTATCGAGGCGACCGCCTGGCCTGAAACCTTTTGCAGAGGGGACAGGCCGCCGGGTTTGCGGTCGTCGATCAGCCCCACCAAGTAGGCCAGCCCGAGGGCCAGCGCGAGCGGGCCGAGAGAGTCTTCGAACCCGGCCTCCAAACCGAAGCACCCTGGGCCATAGAGGAACCAGAGCACCACACCCGCCAAGAGCAAACCCGTACCGCCGATAATCGGAATGGGGCGCGACTGCTTCTTGCGTTCCGGGGCCTCCTCCGGCGCGTCGACAAGTCGAAGCACCGGGGCAAGCAAGAGCACTACAAAGGTGCAGAGCCAGACGATCGCTAGGGAAACTAGCGGAAGCACTAGGGCAGCTCCCCCACTGTTCCCGACCCCTGCTCGCCTTGGTATAGCCCCTCGGCTGCGATGTACTCCGCAACCCCATCGGGTAGGGAAGTGCTGCCCAAATTAGCAGCCTCGCGGCGTATCTCGGCGCGCAAGTCCGTGGCCGCAAGCCGAATGGGATTGGGTTGCAAGTAGCCGCCTTCCAAATCTACGAGGAGCTCGGGCGAGAGCTCTGCCTCGAGGGCGACCAGGTCGCCCTTGGACTCCCATCCGCCGCGCAGGACGACACAGGGCTTAGCGAGGGCAAAGACCCGCTCCACGTCCTTCCACTTCGGAAGTCCAGGAAACTGGTCGCTGCCCATTAGAAAAACCAGGCTGCGCGAATCTCGCTTAGGCGTAGGATCTCCCCGCAGCAGGCTGAGCTCCTCCAGGGTTTGCACGGTAAAAGAGGGGCCCTCTTGCATCAGCTCGAAGTCCCATATGGATGCCGAGTCCCGAAGGCACTCATCTGAAGTAATGGCTAACCTGAGCATGTCCACCCGCTGCGCACCAAGCGCCGTCGCACCAGTCGCCTTGTGGGGTGACTGCCGTGCGGGGATAAACACGATGTGGTCGAGTTCGAGGTGCTGCAGGGCAACCCGCGCCACGTGTAAATGACCGTTGTGCACGGGGTCGAAGGTCCCACCAAAAACGCCGAGGCGCCCGGCTTCTAGAGCACGTAGATCGAGTGTCATCGCTAGCCCCTAAGGATCGCCTCCACGAGGCCATCTCGGGGCACCTCCTCTTGGCTCTTGGCCCCAAGATCCTTGAGCTGAACTACGCCCCGGGCGAGCTCGTCTTCACCGAGGATCACGGCGTACCTGTGATCTCCCTTACCGGCAGCCTTCATCTGGGCTTTAAAACTGCGCTCGTCCACGTCGTAGATTGCAGAGATGCCGCCCTTGCGCAGGTCGTTCGCGACCTGCAAGACGGCGGCCTTCTGCTCCGCGGAGAAGCCGATCACATAGACGTCGGCGGTTTCGCGTTCAAGCCCCTCAAGCAAGCCGAGCTGCTCAAAAACGATCAACGTACCAGTAAAGCCGATCGCAAATCCAACCGCCGGCACATCGGGGCCGCCTAGATCTCGCACCAAGTGGTCGTAGCGCCCACCCCCACAGAGCGCACTGCGCGCACCAAGGTCTGGCGCGTGGATCTCAAAGACTGTGCGCGTGTAGTAGTCGAGTCCGCGCACAATGCTCGTGTCCACACAGGGCTCGCGGCCCAGGTCTCGAAGTCCCTCTTGCACCGCTTCGAAGTGCGCGCGATTTTCGTCGCCGAGGAAGTCGATCAAGACCGGCGCGCCCACGATCAGCTCCCCGCAATTGGGATTCTTACAATCCAGCACCCGCAACACGTTCTTCTCAAAGCGACTCTGGCAGAGGTCGCAGAAGTCATCGAGCTTCGGACTCAAAAAATCCGAGACCGCGTCCCGATAGCGATCGCGATCCTCGCCGTCCCCCATGGAGTTCATGCGCACCTCAAGACCGGTCAGGCCAAGCTCCTCAAAGAAGGTCGCCGCCATGTCCATAACCTCGGCGTCCAAGCGCGGGTCGGAGGAGCCGATACACTCGACGCCAAACTGAGTGAACATGCGCTCGCGGCCCTTCTGGGGGCGCTCGTAGCGGAACATTGGGCCACAGTAATAAAGTCGCTGGAGGGGATCGCGCTTGGCGTAGCCGGCCTGCACATAGGCCCGCACGACACCGGCGGTACCTTCGGGTCGCAAAGAGAGGGAGGTCTTGCCTTTTTGCAGGCTAAACATCTCCTTCTCAACGATGTCGGTTACTTCCCCAACGGACCGGGTAAAGAGGTCAGTCTCCTCCATCAAGGGGGGACGAATCTCTGAAAAGCCGAAGAGGCGTGCCAGATGGCGCGCCGTTTCCTCGAGACGTTGCCATGCGGGCATGTTCTCAGGCAGGACGTCGCGCATGCCCCTTGGGGCCTGGTAGCTCTTCTTCATCACTTAATCACTCAGCATTTGGAACCCGATCGGGCTCTTGGAACGACGGTTTGGGCCGTCAACTTGGAAAATCATCCAACTTGGATGGATCTGAGTGGCCCAGATCGCTTGACCCGAGCCCCTCAAGGGCACTAGACTAGTCTCCTTGTACTAGTCATCGAGCTAGGATACCGGTCGAAACATTTCGACAGGGCCCCTTCTCGAAGGGCCAAGACTCTAACTGCAAGTCCCCCCGCCTTCACCACTGACGATGAAAACCCCACTGCTCCTCGCCGCCCTTGCCACCTTGGGCGCCTGCGCCAGCACCGACCCCACCTACAACGACCACTGGAACGCTGGCTTCGCCGGCGATAGCGCCGTCAAGGCCTTTTCCGGGTACGACGCAAGTTCGGACACGTCCCACTGGGATCACGGAAGCTCTAACGCAGCTGACATCGCGATGACGGTTCGTCGTCACATGATGAACGACAACCCGGACAACCCGCTGCAAATGCGCCGCGGCTGGGGCGATACCGAAAGCCCGTACAACATGACGGCTGGTGTGGCCGACGCTGGCTACCTGGTCCGCGACGGCGTCGTTGGCGCCTACTACGTGGGGGCCGAGGGCCTGCTGATGCTGACCGACATGGTTCTGGGCGTGCCCATCACCACCTTCGGCGGAAGCTACGAAGGCGTCTCCAGCTGGTGGGACGACGAAGACGAGGGCCCCACGACCCCCGAGCACTTCTCCACCAAGAACTTCTAAGGAACGCTAGGCGCTACGCCTAGTCAGTCATCCAATCGAGGACCTCGAGCGCTAGCGTCTCGAGGTCCTCTTTAGTTTGAGGCGCAGGGCACCAACGAACGTTGCTAAACCCGCGCAGCCAAGTCCGCTGTCGCCTGGAGAACTGGCGCGTGCGCAAAGCGATCGTTGTTATCGACTCTTCCTTGGTTAGCTCGCCATCGACGTACCGCAGTACGTCCCGGTAGCCAAGGGCCTGGACCGCCGTCTTGCCAAAGCCGGGCGACTTCCGCACGCGCTCAGCCTCCTCGGCCCAGCCCGCGGCAAACATGGCCCGAGTGCGCTCTAAAATACGACGGTCGAGGCCGTCACTGTCGACCTCAAGTCCGATCAGGCGCGACGGTCTGGGCTCCGCAGTCCACTGACTCTGGAGTTGGCCAAGGGGCGAGCCCGTCTGCTCGAAGACCTCTAGGCCGCGCACGACGCGCTTCTTGTCGTTTGGGTGGACACGCGCCGCGAGCAGCGGATCCACAACTGCTAGTGCGGCGTGGGTGGCCTCTGGGCCCTCGTGATCGTAGCGCTGCTCGATAGCTTCTCGAAGGGCGGGGTCCACATCGGGCCCTGACATCAGCCCGAAGAGGAGCGCCTTCAGGTAGAAGCTGGTGCCCCCGGCGAAGAGGGCAAAGGCACCCCGTGATTCGATCTCCGCCTCGGCCACAGCGGCATCCGCAAGATAGCGAGTCACGTCGTAGGTTTCGGTCGGATCGGCCACATCGATCAGGTGGTGAGGCACGTCCTGGCGCTCCTCTATCAGCGGCTTGGCCGTTCCAATGTCGAGTCCGCGGTAGACCAACATGGAATCCAAGGACACCACTTCCCCACTAAGAGAGCTCTCCCTCCGGGCGGCCTCCTGGCAGACGGCAACGGCCAAGGCCGTCTTGCCCGACGCCGTTGGGCCCAAGATTGCACGCAAGACCCCGCGGCTCGTTGCCGCGCTCGCGCGCGAGCTCACTTCGCTTGGGGCCGTCTTTTTCTCTTCGTCCATCGAATCCTGCTGGGAAACCGGCGCATACCGGCATTGGCGCGATAGCCTAAGGGCAGCGGGGCCGCAAGCCCCTGTGCAACCTAAGAATGAATCCTCAGAAATCCAACGATCCGGCTCCAGACCCCTTGCCGATACCCGGCCTAGATCCCAAAGCGAGCGAAGCACCGGTCGCCTTCCGAGCCACCGCAGACCTGCTTAGGCCCCTGGCCCTGTCGCCCGACGGCGAATCGTCCTACCCCGGCGCGGATCTTGCCAAGCGCTGCCTCGAGCGCCTCGAGCGCGACCTGCTGCCCCGTACTGCCGGCGCCCACGAGCACCTCGTGGCGGGAATCGTCGGCCCAAACAATGCAGGTAAGTCCCTGCTCTTTAACTCACTCAGCGGCCACAAGCTGTCGCCCTCCGAACCCCGTGGCGGCGCAACCCGCTGCCTCATCGGGGCGACCTCCCCTACCCTAGCCAAGGTCCTGCAGGAAGAGCCGAGCCTAGCCCAGTTCCCCCTGGTTCCGATCACCTTCGACGGCACTCCGAAGCTTGTCCCCGAGGCCAGCCGCAATGCCGAGGATCCCGCCGAGCTGCTGCTTGTCTCCGTCCAGGACTTCCCGCCCGGCGTTCTGCTGATTGACGCACCGGACTTTGACAGCATCCTGACCCAGAATCGAGCTGCCACCGAGTCGCTGATGCAGGTGGCAGACCTGGCGGTCGTCGTCGTCACGCGCCATACCTATCACAACGAGCTGGTCGTGCGCTTCCTCGAGGATTGGCTGCGCAACCAGCGGCCCTGGGTCCTGGTCTACAATGAGGCCTTCGTCGACGAGTCTATTACGACTGAGCACGCCGAGGCCCTGCGGGACAAGCTAGGCTCGCCTCCTGTGGCTGTCTTCCACGCGCCCTTTGACCTGGACCTGCAGAGCGGCATAGGACAGTTGACGCCGGTGGGCCTCGCCTCGGCAGCATCCGTATGTGGAGCCAGTGCTGCGGTGCCTGCACCCGGTACACCCTTGGCGGACTGGCTGTTTGGCAAGCAGCGCCTGCGACTCAAGCAGCAGGCCCTTGCGTCGTCGGCCAAGAGCCTCGCTACCGACCTCAAGGAGCTCGAACAGATCCTGCGCAGCGAAGGTGCACTCGCATCCCGCATCCTCGAGACCGTAGCCTCGCCGGCCACGACTATCGGCCGCGAAGTCGCCGCCTTATCCATGCCGCCGGGCCCCTTCCTGGAGGCTTTCCGCAAGGTGGCTGATCGGCGAATTGCTCCCTGGCGGCGGCACCTGCGAGGCGGTGCGCGCAAGCTGCGTCAGACCATCGAGGGCTTAGCGGGCAAGCGCAAGGCCCCACCAACTGCGGGCGTCTCGATTCGCGACCTCGAGGCCCGGGAGCTCGGCCCACGCTTTGGCCCCATGCTAGAGCGACTGTCCACCGAGTTTGCCGCCCACTCCAGCTTCTGGCCCGACGAATCCCCCCACAAGGACATGGCCGCCCAACTCCAAAAGGACCTGGCCCAAGGAACAGCGGCCACAGGTACCAGCACCTTTGCTCTGGCCCAGGACGACGCCCTGCTCGCCTCTTTCGAGACCGTCTGCGAGCAGCTTATCGAGGCCGAGCTTGACTCTAAAGGACGCAAGACCGGGGAGCACCTGGTGCAATTTGGAGTCGACCTGTTCCATGGCCTGCCGATCTTCGCAGGGATTGGCACCGCCATCGCAACTGGAGGCGTGGGAAGCGATGTGGCTGCCCTAGTCGCCGGCGGCTTTGGTACTGCCATGAGCGAGCGCTTCACCAAGTTTCTGGGCACCGGCGTCGCCCGCAATGCCCGGGCCCAATGGAGGGACCTACGCGGCAATAAGATCGCTAGGGAGATCAGCCTGCGCGCCCTCCCCACGCTTCACAATCAGCTCACCGCCCAAGCGAACGAGCGTCTCGCCCTGGCCGACAGCCTCCGTGCCCTGCTCAAGAACCTGCCATGACCTCTCCCAGCCAGTCACCCGACACGGCGCTCCTAGGCGCCACCCTGCGCACCTTGCAAAAGGAGCTGCACCGGGACATCGAACTGCTCCGGGACGAGCAGGCTCCAATCCTTGGACTAGAGCCCGACGCCGAGACTCTAGACGTCCTGACCCAAGACTTAGAATCCCAGCTCGAGCGAGTCAGCTCCGCAGCCGTAATCACAATTGTGGGTGCGACGGGCGCGGGCAAGTCGACCCTTCTCAATGCTCTCGTAGGCTACGACATCGCCACGCCCGGCTCATCGCGACCGACCACCACTAGGCCCGTGATCTACAAGCCCAGAGACGTGGACACGAGCGATCTCGTCGATGGGCTCGGGGACTACACGCCCGTGATCGAGACTTACCAGGAGAGCGGCGGGCTCTTCACCGAGCAGGTCATCATCGACGCCCCCGACACCAACAGCACCAGCACGGAACACCACGCCATCGTGCGCGCCCTAGCCGAGCGCTCGGACGTGCTGATCGTCGTGGCCCACCGGCAGTCCGTAGCCGAGCTGGCCACCATTGACTTTGTCGACAGCTTCGCCGGACGGCGAGACCTGATCCTTGTGCTTAATCGAACCGATGAGCTGACGGACGTGTCCCGCGATAAGCTGATGGACCAGCTACGCACCCTAGCCAACCAGCGGTGGGCCAGCTCCACTGGGGAAGCGCCTCCGGTGATTGCCACGAGCGCTCAGAATCGCCTTCATGGCGGCGACGATACGGGCATGGCCGACCTTGAGCTCGCCCTCACAGAGCTGGTGAGCTCGGGGCGCTTAGGCATGGTGCGCCGACACAACGCCCTGGGAACCCTAGAGAAGATAAGCGCCCTCGCCCGAGGCTGGCAGGACGAGCTTGGCCCCAAGCTGAAGGTCCTGACCGGCCTAGGCGAGGCGGCGCTTGCGGAGTACCGCGCGCGGGTCGAGAGAGAGCTGGAACAGCGCCTCGAGCTGCGCCGTAGCGACCTCAAGCATCTGCTCTGGCAGGAAACCTCGCGCAACTGGGATGGCCCCGGCGGCTGGGCTCTGCGCACGGGCGGGTTGGCTGGACTTGGAATCGGGGCGGGGGCTGCCGTAGTGCGGCGCAACCCGTTGCTGGCGGCTGGCACGGCCGTGGGCGCCCTGGCCTTAGATCGAGCAAACGGCGCTTTGCGCGAGCGGCGCGTGGAGCGCAAAAGCGGCCTGGTCCCATCCGAGGTTGAGCTGGACGGCTGGTACCGCGAGGACTTCTCCGCGGCCCGGCTCCAGGGCCTCGAGCTGACCGGCAACAGCCTGGCCTTTGGCTTGGCCGACTCCATGTCCGCCACTGACCGCGCGACCGGCGCGATTGAGTCCGCCTGGGCGCGCTTGCTGGAGCGGGACCTGCGTCGTGCCGCAACCCGGGGTGCGCGCTGGTACCTGCGCTGGCCCGTGGACCTGCCGGTGTTCGCCCTCTGTGGCTGGGTCGTCTGGCAAGCGGCCCTGGGGCTCTTCGGTGGCTTCACGGACATGGAGGCCAGCGGTGCAGGCACGTCCCTCCTTATCAACGCAGCACTTGTCCTGGTGGCCTGGCTGTTCTTGGCCAGGGGCGCCATCCGCATGCTGCTGTCCGGCCTTGTGAGCGGCTTGCTGACCAGCGTACGCCACAACGCGACTACTGAGTTAGTTCGAATGCAAGACGAGCTTGGGGCGCGCCAACGGGAGGCCATCGCAGCACGTATGGAGTCTCTCGAGCACCTTGCCACAGCGCCCGAAAGATGGCGCACACGCCTAGGCATCCAGTAAAGCGGCCCCCTTCCTGCCCAGCCCAAGCACCTTTTGCTAACGTCCACGGAGACGACCGCACCGAGCCCGAATCCTATGCTGACTCCACTCCTACTCCTGCCCCTGATCCTCTCCCTGCCCGGGGATGCAATACAAGATTCCCAGCCGGCCAGCCAGCCCGTCCAAGGTGCCAAGCCGCCTTCCCAGGAGGGTGTCAAGCCGGCGACAGCACAGGACGAGTCCACGATCACGGAGGACGCGCAGCCCCTTCCGAAAACCCGCCCAGGTCCGAGGCGCCTGTCGGGTGGCCGGACGATTCGCGTGAAGCCCAAGGCTACCGTCGAGCCAGCCCCATCTTTGCCCATACTCGGCACACCCACCCGTGTAACGCCAAGCAAGCCAGACCAGGTCCCCGCCCCAAAGACGGACGACCCTAAGCTTGAAGAGACTCCGGGCGCTGGGCCCTCGGACGAGAAGGGCTCGCCCTTCGACCGCAATCCATTCCTAAAGGGTCCCACCAATCCCCCCAAGCCCATCGATCCCTTCGCCACCCTCGTGCCCGGCGTGCTGCCTCCGCGCACCGCACCCGCTGCAGCCAGGCTTTGGAATGAAGTGGTCAAAGCCGCCAAGGCTGCCACGCCCGCCGGCGAAGTACGCCGCCCGCCCATCAGCTCTTTCGAGCTCAAGTTCGAGATTACCGTGCGTGACCCCGCCGGTGGTCACAACGAAGCCACGACCCGGGTGCGCTACCTCGCTCCCCACTTCGTTCGCTTCCAACTGGAAGAGAGCACGGAGCTGGGTTTCGGGCCCGATGGCTACTGGTCGAAGGACCAGGGCCAGGCGCCCGTGGACATCTCCAGGCGCGAGTACGCAGAGAGCAAACGCCGGGTTCAGGACGTGCGTACCACGGCCAAGAACTTCCTAGCCCTTGCCGAGCCCGGAAACCTGCGTATCTTGAACCTGACCAAGTCCCAGACGCCCCCCACCAACCAGCCGCCGGGGGCCGCCAAGAGACTGGCCTCTATGGACTGGCTGGTGCTGGAGAGCCCGGACTTCGACCTCTCCGCGGGTACCGCCATCGGCGCCGATGCCGGGCCGCGCCTCTACCGTGCCTACATCGGTGTGGGCAGGGAAAGCCATAACGTAGAAGAGGCCATGGTCATCGAGGTCAGAGACGGCGAGGTCCGGCCTGCCACAGCAACCTGGCTCACCATGGGCGACCGGTTGATATTAGATGGCATCTCGTTCCCTGGGTCGATCTTGATTCACCGGGCTGTCTTGGACCTGAGTCCCTGGACCTTCACCAAGCGTCCATCGGATGAGCTCTACCTGATCGAAGGCAAGTTAGTCACAGGCATGACCCCCGCAGACTTCCGGGTCAAGTAGCTACTTGCGGTGGAAGGCCCGCTCGAGGTCGTCCACCGTGAAGCGCACCCGGGTCGGGCGCGAGTGCGGGCAGGTCTGGTCACACCCGAGCTCGCGGGCGCGAACCAGCAGCGAGTGGATCTCGTCCTGGGTCAGGCTGTCCCCAGCCATGACCGACGATCGGCAGGCCATGCGGTGCAGCACCTCTTCGACCACGTCCTCGGCACTGGGCGGCTTGCCGGTCTCTTCGATCGCATTTACCAAATCCTCGACGATGCCCTCGATGCCGCCGATCGCCTTAACGCCGGGGCGGCGCATGCGGCCCGGGATTCCGTGCACCGCAATGGTCGTCGGACCGAAGACGGCTAGGTCGACCCCGAGGCTCTTGATCGAATCTACGTGTTGGCCGATCAGCTTGACCTCGGAGCGGGAGAACTCGAGCATCTCCGGGACCAAGAGTCCCTGGGTCTGCATCTTACCCTCGCGCATGTCCAGCAGCAGCAACTCATAGGTCAAGCGCTCGTGCAGGGCGTGCTGGTCGATGACCTCGAAACCGTCGGCGATGGCGCGCACGAGATAGGTCTTGTCCACCTGCAAGTAGGGCCCGCGCAGATCGTCCGTGGCGGCCCAATCCTGGGACTGCTCCCGCGGAGTCTGGCCTGCACCCGGAGCGGCGGCGGCATGCTGGAAAGCTTCGGCGAAGGAACTCGTGGTGGGCTGCTCAGCGATTGATCCGGCCTGATCTTGGTTGCCCCTATCCCAAGGATAGACCACGCCTGCGGGCTTTGGTGGGCTCGCGCCTGAGACTGGCAGCCAGGCCTGGTCAGGGTTCTCGCGCTGCTCACGGGTCAAGACGCGGTCCACGAGTTGCGCACCGGGCGTAGCGATGTCCGTGGACGCCACGGCCTCGCGCAGCACCTTTACCAAGGTACCGAAGAGACGCCGCCCCTCGCGGAAGCGGACCTCGCTCTTGGTCGGGTGCACGTTCACATCCACCAGGGCGGGATTCATTGACAGGCGCAGGAAGGCCACGGGCTGGCGCGTGTGCTCGAGGAAGCCGCGGTACCCCTCTTTCAGCACGCGGTGCAGCAGTTTGTCCCGCAGGAATCGCCCGTTGAGGAACCACATCAGGCGCGACGTATCCCGGCGAGAGAAGCGCGGCGGTGCGACAAAGCCCTCCAGTCGCATCCCGGTGCCGTCCTCGTTCTCGACGTAGGTGACGGGAACCAGGCTCTCGGCGAGCTCGGCGCCGAAGGTCCTGCGCACACGGCCGAGAAGATCCATCTCCGGGTCCACATCGTACAGACGCCTGCCATCGTGGGTCGCGACGAAGCCGATGCCCTCGTGGGCTAGGGCTAGGCGCTGGATCACATCCAAGCAGCGGGACAACTCCGTCGACGTGCGCTTGAGGAAGCGGCGGCGGGCGGGGGTGTTATAGAAGAGGTCGCGCACCTCGATCGTCGTACCGAGGGCTGCACCCGAAGCGGTCACCTCCCCAATGTCGCCGCCTTGGTTTTCGATACCAAAGGCGTCGCCATCGTTATCCGGTGTGCGCGAGATAACGCGGCACCTCGCTATGGAGCCGATAGAAGCCATGGCCTCGCCGCGGAAGCCGAGGCTTGCGATGTGGTCCAAGTCATCGGGGGTGAACAGCTTGCTGGTGGCGTGGGCGGCAAAGACCAGCTCTAGGTCGGCTGCTCCCATACCGCAACCGTCGTCGACCACACGCACCAGACGCACGCCGCCCTCTTCCAGGTCCACGCGAATGCGCGTGGCGCCGGCGTCGATAGCGTTCTCGACCAGCTCCTTCACCACTGAGGCGGGGCGCTCGATCACCTCACCGGCGGCGATCTGGTTGACCACCGTCTGGGGCAGCTTGGAAATGACAGCTTCGTTTTTTGGAATCGGAGTCATGGATCAGCGGCGGCGGCGAGTTCGCCACTTTAGGGTAAATAGCACGAAGTCGTTGGCGTCCACCGTGCCACCGGTCTTCATGCGGCGCTCCATGGCAACGAGGTCATCGAGCATGAGGGACCACTCCCTGACCGGACGGCTGGATGCCTTCTCCAGGTTCGTGGCCACGGTGCGCGGTGCGCCGCCGATGCCCGCAAGAGCGGCGGCCTGGGGACCCGCCATACCGAAGGACTTGGCCTCGCCCACGGCGATGCCCTGGCGGACGGTCTTGATCAAGCTGGTGGTGAGCATCGCAACCAGCGCCGAGGGATCGAGCACGCGCTTGCTGTCCTTGCCCTGGAAGCCCAGAGAGAAGAGCCCCTCCACGGCGGCGACCGCGGTGCTGGACTTCTCGTACAGCACCTTAGTCGCCACATCCCAGGGCGTACCCCCAGCGTGCCAGCCGACTGTCTTGAGCATGTTCTCGGTACCCGTAGCGGCAAGCTTGCCAAACTCGGACTCGAGGGCGGACAGATCGTTGCCTACGGCCGAGGACAGAAACACAGCCTCCTCAGGACGCAGCTTGAGGCCCCTCTCGGCGGCCCGCATGCGAATCCACTGGACTAGCTCCACTGTGCGGGGGTCGGGCGCCCAGGGCGCTGTGGCGTCGTTTAGGCGGCGGAAGTGGAACAGGGCCCCTTCGGCCTTGGCGGCGGCCTTCACTAGCCGGTGGTCGGCACGCAGGGACGTCTCGTGGATCACGACGGCGCCGGCGGGAGTTGTGCCCGCCATGTAAGTCATGAGCAGGGCGGTCAGGTCTGAGTCCTGGGCGCCATTGCGCTTCAAGAGGTCGCCCGTGTTGCGCACGATGACCGCCATGGCGGATCCGAAGAGGGAGCCGCCCCGCAGGTCCGCGAAGAGTCCACGCCCGTCAAAGTCAGGGTCCGACGGATCGTGGTGGTTGACCTCGAGCCCCAGCTCTGTGGCCTTGTCGGCCAGTAAGCGGATCACCCGGTTGTGGAACCAGGACTCCTGGCCGCGCAGGATCGTGATGCGCGGTAGGGCGCTCGCGGAACTGAGTTTGGCCTCGAAGTCCTTTAACTGAACCAAGGGCGAAGCTTCCTTCTTCTTCGCCATTAGACGTCGGCCCCGAGAAGCGACAGGTCCAAGGCGCAACCCAAGAAGAGCCCCACACCTACCCAGCCGTTCAAAGTAAAGAAGGCCATGTTGACTCGGCTGAGGTCATCGGGCGACACGATAGAGTGCTCCCAAATCAGCAAGGCCGCGGCAACAGCAATGGCCACAAGGAAGATCCAGCCAAGGTCTGCTCGGTGGGCCAGTCCAGCGAGGGCGGTCACAGTGACTAGATGCAAAGCGATCGAAGCGCGCAGGGAGAAGGCGCGCCCAAAACGCGCGGGGATTGAGTGCAAGCCGCGGCTCTTGTCAAAGGCCGCGTCCTGGCAGGAGTAGATTAGGTCGAAGCCCGCGACCCAAGTCAGCACAGCGCCGGCAAGCAGCAAGGGCTGCAAGATGTCGCCTTGGAAGTCACCGCGCACGGCCAGCCAGGCGCCAAGGGGCGCAAGCCCTAGGGACACGCCGAGCCAGAGGTGCACCATGCTGGTAAAACGCTTGGCGTAGCTGTAGCCGAGCAGTATGGCCAGGACCAGGGGCGACAACATGCCGCACAGGGAATTGAGCCAGAAGGCCACAGCGACAAAGACCCCGGAGGCGACGCCGACTAGGGTCCAAGCGCCGGTGGCGGAGATGGCGCCTGCGGGAATCTCGCGATCTTGGGTGCGCGGGTTCGCGGCGTCGATGTGCCGATCCACAACTCGGTTAAAGCCCATGGCTGCCGTGCGTGCTGCCACGGCTGCAATGACCACAGCGCAAAGGGTGCTGGCATCGGGCACTCCCCGAGCAGCCAACCAGGCACCCATCAAGGCGAACGGTAGGGCAAAGACCGAGTGACTGAACTTCACCATGGAGAAGTAGCGTGCAAGCTTCATGGTCGCCCCCCCTCGGGGTAAGGCACCGGCTCGGTGCCGGGCTCGGGGGGTGGCTCGGGGCTCTCCCCATCTAGACCCGCCCAGCGTATGCTGGCCTTCGTGTCAATGCCCGCCGCGTCGAGCACCTTACTGACCAAATGGGCCACAAGGTCATCGATCGTCTTTGGGTTGTGGTAGAAGCCAGGGCTCGCTGGCAGAAGCGTCGCTCCGAGCTGCGACAAGCGCAGCATGTTCTCTAGGTGTATCTCCGAGACCGGCGTCTCCCTTGGAACGACGATCAACCGGCGCTTCTCCTTGATCGCCACATCGGCGGCGCGCTCGACTAGGTTTGAGGAGAAGCCCGCAGCCACCCGCGCCATGGTTCCCATGGAACAAGGACAGAGAATGACCGATGCACCCAGGGCCGTCCCCGATGCGGGAGGAGCGCCAATCTCGCCGGTGCCCCACATGCGAATCGCGGCCGCGGCTCCCTTGCCCAGCCAAGCCTCTAGGCGCTCTAATGGTATACAGCCGTCGGGCTCCACCACCACGTCTTGTTCGTGGTCGAGAACCTTCGCGCCAGCGCTCGTCACGGCCAGGTCAATCTTAAGACCGGCACCCGCAAGGGCGATCAGCAGGCCTCGTGCGTAGGCGTGGCCGCTGGCGCCGGTGATCCCCACGAATACCCTCTGGGAGCGCTGGGACTCTGGCCTTTGGGCCTGATCTGGGTTGGTTGACATGGGCTTGATTCTAACGTTTGGCGGACCTAAACGTGAGAGTCTGGCCCTAACTCCCGCCGGCTCGCATCAGGAAAACACCGGGGCCCGCGCCCAGGGCCAAGCCGACGTTGAAGACGGCATGGGCCCAAACCGCAACGCCGATGCCTCGGGACCTCGCAATCAAGGCCAAGAGAAAGCCAGCGACGGCGCGCCAGACAAAGACGCTCATCTCAAAGTCCTCGCCACCGCCGCCCATCCAGCCGATGACGACGTCGAGGTGGAACGCCGAGAACGCAAGGGACGACAAGATGCACGCGAAGAGCTCTGCGGGAAGTCTAGCGGTCCGCTGGGCGGCACCTAGGTGTTCCAAGAGCCCCCGGCCTAGGGCCAACAGGGCGGAGTACAGGACAAGGCGGAACAGCAGCTCTTCCCAGGCCGCGCCACCCACAACGAGGGCCACTCGAGCGAGATCCGGGACATCGCCCTGGGCTACAAGCTGCTCGGCGGGTAGGTACTCGGGAAAGAGCCCAATGGCGAAGAGCAGTACCGGGCCCATGACCAGTCCGATGCCCGCACCCTCAAGAATCGTCCAGAGCACTCCCTCGCCGAAAGGCCAGTTCAAGGAGCTGGCCCGGGCAAATGCCGCGATAGTAAGAATTCCGATAAGCACTAGGCCAATGGCTTCCGCATGACCGCCAAAGACCCGCAAGAGCTGACCGAGAAAGAGCTCGGATGTGTTGCGCGTAGCGATCCCCGCCTCGGCCGACGCTTGAGCACCCAAGGCATAGACCGCCAACAGGGGGAGCATTGCAAGCCACGAGAGAGAGAGTCTGCGGCGCAGAGCCGATCCCTCGAGCTCTTCCAGGTCGAGCTCTAGATCCTCGTCCTCCCGTTCGCGGCCGAACAGCCGATCGAACCAGCCTCCCTCTTCGCCGGTCATGGGCGGGGAACGGTGCCCCAGTGCAAGGCGGCAATACCCCGGGTCAAGAGCCGGTAGCCGCAGTCTTTCAGGCCAGTCTGCTCAAGCTCTCCCTGGAAGGTGACAGGGTCTGGCCAGGCCATGACCGTTCGGGGCAGATAGCTGTAGGCGTCGTCGTCCTTGGAGACCATCTTGCCTACGGTGGGCAAGACCTTCGTGAAGTAGGTCCTGTACAGGTATCCGAGCATCGGGCCAGGCGGCATGGTGAATTCGAGCACGAGCACGCGACCGCCTGGCTTGGTTACCCGGGCCATCTCCTCTAGGCAGCGTGTCCGGTTTTCCACGTTACGGATACCAAAGGCTACACTGCAGAAGTCAGCGCTGTCTGAACGAGCGGGCACCTGCAGCGCATCCGCTTGTCCAAAGTAGACTTGTCCAGGACGCTTGTCGCCCTTGCGCCTGGCAATGGGCAGCATCTGGGGGGTGAAGTCCAAGCCGACCACCTTCGCGCCTGCCTTCTCGAAGGCGATGGACAGGTCTCCCGTGCCGCAGCACAGGTCAATTCCGTGCTTTCCAAAGACCTCACCGGCAGCACGTACGGCGGCCCGTCGCCAGGCTTGGTCGATCCCGACGGAGAGGACGCGATTGAGCAGGTCGTAGCGTCCGGCGATTCGGCCGAACATGGACTGGACTGTAGCTGGATCAGGCACGGCGTGACCATAACTCAGGTGGACCAGAGTCTCGACTCCGGGTACGCCTTTTTCCACCCAGGCCAAAAAGAATCGAGCTGTCGGATCCAGAGATTCGACAGCTCGACAGCTAGGACCCATAACATTGGGCCCAGAGAGCTCAGGCCTACTGGCGGAAGTAGTCCATGACTAGGGCCGCGCCATCGGCGGGGATGGACTGAATACCAGCGGTGTAGAGGTCCACGTCGCGACGCAGGTTCGTGTTCAGGTCGATGACGTCGATGACGCCGCCTCCCTGGCTCGAGCTGGGCACGGCTAAAAACATGAAGCTGGGCTCGTTTGTGTTCACGATACCGGCTTGTTGGCGGATCAAGTTCTTACCGTTCGTCGCGACAGGGGTACCGGCGCTGAACTGGGAGATCAATGGGTTTGGGGTGCCACCAAAGTTACGCATATTGTCGAAGGCGATGTCCTGGGGAGTTCCGGTCAAGGTCGACACGCCAAAGGAGTTGGCGATGCGGAACTGGATATCCCTGCCCGCCAAGGAAGCAAGCGGTCCACCACCGAGGGGGATCTGACCAGTCTGGGTCGACTCGAACACCATGTTCGAGACAGCGCCGGTTCCAACTTGACCCACGATTTCGCCTTCAAGGTCTAGAGCTTGCTCGTGGCAGATCCAGACGCCCGACTGAACGGCAATATGATCCGGCTGAATCGTCTTCGGGTTCGGGAAGGTGAGTGAGGGTTGCCCCACCACGTCGTCGAAGCCCCAGCCGCCGGTCCCGTCAGGACCCGACTCGAAGATCGACATCTTGCCGTTGCGGTTGATGATGTAGGCGAAGTAGACGTTGCGGTTGAAGCCAAAGTTGACCTGACGAGGGGTGATCGCCACCTCGAACGGCTGTGACAGCTGGTTGCTGATCGTCTTACGAACGTCCAGGGACGTTGCTGAAATCACCGACAGGCTGTTGGAGAGTTCATTGGTCACGAGGATGTCCTCGTTGCTCGGCTCCCAAGCAATACCGGCAGGGCCCTTGCCCACGGGGGTCGTCTTTACAACCTCATGGAAGGTGGGCTGGCTGGGATCGATATCAATAAAGGACACCGTGCCCGAGCCGCGGTTACTCACGGCGAGGTAGTTAAGGTTGGGAGACATCGCAAGGGACGTCGGGTCCGAAACCGAGATACGGTCGATCACGTTGAAGCGGTTGCTGTTAAGAACAACGACCTCGCGGCGGACTCGGTCCACCACGTAGAGGTAGTTGCCAACCTGCTGGCGGATCTGAAAGGGAAGGCAGGAGCCAACTTGGGTCTGGGGTGCCGAGGGACCCTGGAAGAAGGCGTTTTGCTCCTTGTTGAGCATCCCTTGGGGCGGAATCTGCGCTAGGGGGTTGCCTTGGGGAGAAGCGCCCGGGACCAAGAGGTTGCTGTTGAGAGCTTGGCTATCCACAGACGTCGGCTCTTGACCGCCGATAAAAGGCGACACGCACAGGGGCGGGAAGGTCAGAGGCGGGGGGTTGGGGTGCGGTGCCCAAGAGATCAGGTTGCCGGCGCCGGAGGGCGCGGTACTGAACTGCCCAGGCTGGGCCGGACCAAGGGTGTTGAGACCGACGACCACAGGGGTCGGGATCTTAAGACCAGTCGTCGCGCAGAGGTTGCCACCACCAGCTTGGCAGCCGAAGGGGGGAGGACCGTTGTTAAAAACGGTATCCAGAGGCTGACCGAGCATAAAGTCACCCACCGACTCGAACAGGGGGGAGGCGGCCAGTTGGTTACTAAGGTTGCTGTCGAGGGTCAGAGTGAAGACACCCGCGGAGCCCCCGTTGAAAGTACAAGCCCCAGGTGTCAGGGGCGGGAACAGAGCGCCGCCCTGCTGGGCCACGTTCGGGTTCAAGGGGTACAAAGAGTTGCCCTTAATCATGGGGGTCTCGGCATCAAAGGCGGGGTTACCCGTGCTTGCGCCGTTTCCATTCATGTCGATAACCGACAGAGAGACCTTGGCACCGAAGCGCGCCACGTAGATAGCATCCGGTGCGACGGGCGCGTTGACTAGGCCCGCACCATTGCCCGTTAGGTAAAAGGTACTGATACCTGTCGTGTTCAAGTTCGAAACTGAGTTCAAGTCCGTGAACTGCCCGGAGTTGACTGTCACAGAGATGCGGTTGAATAGGCCACAGCTGTCACCTACAGGACCTGCGCCAGGGAAGTTGAAGGCCGGCAGAAGCTGCAGGCGCGTCAAGTCAAAGGGCGTCAGGGGTTGCACGAAAAAGGGAACGTCAACCAGAGTTGCCGATGGTCCAAACTGAACCTGGATAGCCGAACCAAGGGTCGGCGGGTTGTTCGAGGGCAGGGGAGCGATCGTGAAGGGTTGAACGGGCTCCGTAAACTCCACCACGATGTTCTGGAGAGGGTCTACACCCTGCTCGCCGTTGCCCGGCGTAATGCTCGGGATCGAGAAGGGAGGAGGCGACTGGGAGACTTCGGGAACGATCGTGTCCGCGCCAACCGTCGAAGAGGCTAGGCCCGCGTCGAGCAGAGCCTTGCCACTGGACGCCCGCACACCGTTGGTGATGCGCATGGAGATCTGCTGGCCCGCGGGGAAGGTCTCGTGGGTCTCAAGGTCCTCGTCGGAATCCACCACAAAGAGGATGCTGTTGGGGCTCACGATCTTTTCCGCCTCGGCGAAGGCGGCGATGCCCTCGGTGCCGGGGAAGCCGAACCCGGGGGTCTCCGTGCCGTTGACTGGCAAAACGGTGACGTTACCCGCGCCATCAAGAGCCACCCACTGCTGGTACTCGAGAAGAGGAGGAGATCCACTGGGCGTGCCGGCGTAGGTAAATCCATTGATGAAGACACGTCCCCGAACCGCCGTGGTCTGCTGGGTCACCGGGTCCGTTGCCTGGACCGTGATGGTGCCGGACAAGCTGGAGTTGGCGACTGCACCGGGCGAAGCGCTAAGCACCGAATCCACGTCGATTTCGCTGTTGAAACGAGCGAAGATATAGTGGTTGCCGGCCTCACCGTTCGGAAGTATGGCCAGTTCGGGCCATTGAGTCGTCGGGAAGATCGGGTTAGTCGCCGTCACGTTGGTGGCCATCTGCTCCA
>JAQXEK010000064.1 GCA_029250885.1 Planctomycetota bacterium | reverse complement strand
GGTCGCGGATGGCGCCGAGCGTCACCGTCTCGGTGGGTAGCTCGCCGGGTTGCGCCCTGGTCATCGCGCTCCATGCCATTTGAGGAGAGCGCTCGCCGTACTTCCCGAAGGCCAGGGTGAAGGGGCCCTCGCCGTCCTTCGCGATGAAGGCGAGTTGATGGGGCGAATACTCAAGTTCCAGTTCAGGGGCACCCTGGCCCAGTCCACTGCTGTTCGGGTCCACGAAGATCGACCACAGGGGCCCGGTGTTCGTGCGGATGGCAAGGGAGCTATTCTGAAACTCGCCCTCGTTGCCGGTGCGGAAAAAATGCACGCTGGGAAGCACGGTGCGCATGGGGCCATCTTCGGCCTGGCGCGCCACGATGCTGGCAGTCACCAAGGTGTTGGCCTCGGGCAGGTGGACCTGGATGCGTGTGACTGGAAGCGGTCCGGCGCTGGGGAAGTCGTAGGTGTGCGTCTCGTTCTCGCGCAGGCTTCCAAGGAGCCGAACGCTGCGCCTCTGGGGAATACCTAGGCTGGGGGCCAGCTCCAGCTTGACCTCGCTCAACTCCAGGGGCGGCGCTCCGGCGAGCCATTGGATCCGCAGGTAGGTCCCGGTTGTCTCATGCAGCTCGGCGCGGGTGCGCAGCAGGCGTGAGCCGCCGCTGGTGGTGCTCGCCAGGGTCCCCCTGGTCAAGAGGGGGACCCAGTTGGAGAGGTCGGTGCTGGTCTCGATGGAGTAGAGGCAGAAGAAGCTCTCGGTCGATGCGGGCAGCACGAAGTTCAGTGCGGTAACCGGGCGATCGAGCCCGGTCAGGTCGACGATGTGAGCGGCGACCCCGGCCGGGGAGTCCATATCGGCCGCGGCGACAGCGCCACTGGTGGACAGGTCCAGGACACTGCCCTTGTCCGTGTGCGTCATCTTGAGCTTCAGGTCGTCGAGCTGCAGGCCCTGGACCGCGGCGCGGTGGATGGCGAAGAGCGGGTGCGTCTTGGTGCCGTACTCGACCGACTGCTCGTCGACCCAGGTCCGCAGGGCGTGGGGCACGGGCTCACCGGCGGCGTTGAAGACGCGCAGGTCGCCGAGGGACGGACTCGAGATTCCGCGATAGACCGACTCGGGCAGCAGCAAGGTCTGGATGCCAGCCGAGGTGGTCGTCAGCTCCATGCCCTTGGCAAAGGAGTCAAGGTAAGAGTCGCTCTGGGTGGCGTGGCCGGTGGACGCCAAGCAGAGGCTGAAGAGTGCAGTTCCGAGGAGGTGCTTCATGAGGGTTCGGATTCGGTTTCGGCCTTGGACTTTGGCGGCGAGGGAGGCATGGGCGAGAAGTGGCCCACGACAAGCAGCAGCATGCCAACTACGAGGAACGTGACGATCTTTTGGATGCTGCCGAGCTCTTTCAGGTCGACCAAGAAGAGCTTGATCACGACCACGCCCAAGAGGCCGCCACCCACTTGCCAAAGCACGCGACTGTTCCGATTGGTCGCCCACAAGATCGTCGCGAGGCCGATCAAGGCCCGCTTACGGAGTAGGCCACTTGGAGTGAGCCGAGGTTCCACAAGGACTGTACTTCATAGCGAAAGGTGCGGTAGGTGACGTCCGCGAAGCTCGCCTCGTGTAGTTGGAACGCCGTGCGCGAGAGTGCCGCTGAACCAGAGGAATGCCATCGGTCCAAGCAAGGGCAGCAGGTTCGGCCTGTTGCTCCGCAGCCAGGCCCAGAGGGTCACGAAAACCAAGCCGAGGCTCACATCGATCGGGTTGATCAGGTGCTGGTAGCCGATAAATGCCACGCCTTCGCCGGACGCCATGACACCCGTGCGCATGTGCCATACACAGAGCACGAGGGCCATCACCCCAAGTACGTACTTGCCGTAGCTTGCGCGCAGCTGCTCATCTTGGATCCGACCGAGAAGCCTCCAGGTCAGTGCGAACATGCCCAGTAGGAGGCTACTTAGGCAGCGATGGGTATCTTGGAATGGCGGTTTAGATGCCGCTCTTGGGGTCTATCTGTGATTTAGCCTTTCGCGACTTAGAGCGAAAGGCATACCTTCTAGGGGCGCGGCATGCTCTGCGCTGGCAACGTTTAAAAAAAGGGCCGACTGGGGATGTGGATAGCCTGAAGGGGCTATGCCTGTTGTTTGCGGCAAGCCTCTAGACGCCCTAACGGCGACCGCTTGCCTTCGAGCGAGCTTTCTCGATTCGGAGGCATCTGCCATGCACCGAATACCTGAAAGCGGAAATAGGCGGCAAGCATGGATAGTAAACGGCGGTTTCGTATGCCCTGCCCTATGCGACGTTAGTGCCACGAGGGGCCGGTTTGCATGCCTCGCGTCACGAAAGGGCGGGGTTTGAGCCACAGCGGCGTGCTTGGAGCCTTTAGGTCTCCCAAAGGTGGCCGCTCGGAGCCTGTCTTGGGAGGGGGCATTCATAATGGACCATCTCTAACCCTTTTCTTTGAAACAGCTTATGACTGTCTTTCGCAATCTGGTTCCTTTTCCGTCCAAGCTGTTGACGGGGGGCGAAGGATCCCTATGATTCTCCGTCCCTGAAGCGCTTCAAGCAAGTGCGGAACGGGAACGAACACAGCGCCTCCAGCGCCCCTAACGGGGCTGCAAGAAGCGCTGGCTCTTTGAAAACAAGGG
>JAQXEK010000027.1 GCA_029250885.1 Planctomycetota bacterium | reverse complement strand
CCGGTCGAGTTCCCGATCGCACGCCCCACCGATTTGCGCCCCGGTCCGTGCCCCGCGCCAGCAGCTAGACTATGCTGTGCCTATGTCAGATGCCGATCCCAGCCCACTCGTGAACGCCGACGCCTTCGCGGGCCTCGAGCCCAACACTAGCCCCAACGCCAGCGGGGCCGAGGTCGAGTTCGAGCGGGGCCTGCGCCCTACCTCCCTTGCCGAATTCATCGGGCAAGATCGAACAACAGACAACCTAAATGTCGCGCTGACGGCAGCGAAGAAGCGCGGAGAGGCCCCTGACCACATCCTGCTCGCGGGTCCGCCGGGCCTGGGCAAGACGAGCCTCGCTCGCATCCTCGCTACTGAGCTCGGCACGACCATGCACTCCACCACTGGCCCGGCCCTAGACCGCGCCCGAGACCTGGTGGGAATCCTGACCCAGCTGCGCAAAGGCGACGTCCTATTCATCGATGAGATCCACCGCGTGCCGCCGGCCGTGGAAGAGTACCTCTACACAGCGATGGAAGACTTCAGCGTCGACTTCACCTTGGACACTGGTCCCAATGCCCGCATCCTGCCGCTCACCCTCGAGCGCTTCACTCTTGTCGGCGCAACGACCCGGGACGGGCTCCTGACCGCCCCTCTGCGCGGCCGCTTCGGGATTGTCGAGCGCTTGACGCCTTACCCGGACCAGCACCTCGAAGAGATCGTTATCCGCGCGGCGGGCATCTTGGACATGGGCATCGCGACCGATGCCGCTGCCCTGATCGCAAGCCGCAGCCGCGGCACGCCCCGGGTCGCGAACCGCTTCCTCAAGCGGGTGCGCGACCTTGCCCAAGTCCAGGGCATGACTTCGATCAATGCTGACGTCACCGAAGAGACCCTGTCTCGCCTCGGAGTTGACGCCAATGGGCTTGAAGAACTCGACCGACGCATCCTAGCGGCCCTCGCCCGGGCCACTTCGGGCATGCTCGGCCTGAAGACCATCGCCGCCGCCGTTGGGGAGGCCGAAGACACGATCGAAGAGGTCTATGAGCCCCATCTCTTGCGGCTCGGATTCATCGAGAAGTCCCCCCGGGGTCGCATCGTCACCGAGGCCGGCATTGCGGCCATCGGCTTCCCGGGCAAGTAGCTCCAACCTAGCCGTTTCCATGTCTGCATCCCAAGCTGGCTTCCACTTCGAAGTCGAGGCGATCTGTAAGAAGAGCGGCGCCCGGGCGGGCCGGCTCACGACCCCCAACGGAGTCGCCCAGACGCCCCTGTTCATGCCCGTGGGAACCCGCGGCACCGTGAAAGGCATGACCCCAGCCCAGGTCAAAGACGCGGGCTCCACGGTCATCCTGGCGAACACCTACCACCTGCACCTGCGCCCCGGCGAGGCGACGGTGAAGCAGCTCGGCGGCCTGCACAAGTTCATGAACTGGGACGGGCCGATCCTGACGGATTCCGGCGGCTACCAGGTGTTCAGCATGAGCGACATGCGCGAGCTCAATGAAGAGGGCGTCAAGCTCAAGTCCATCGTCGACGGGGCCATCGTTCACCTGACGCCGGAGAACGTGATGCAGATCGAGGTCGACCTAGGTGCCGACATCATCATGGCCTTCGACCACTGCCCGTCGGATCCCCTGGATCGAGACAGCGTCGAAGCCGCTACCATGCGCACGGGCCGCTGGCTGCAGCGCTGCGTGGACAAGTACGAAGAGCTCGGCGGCATCGCCTCGGGCCACGCCCTGTTTGGCATCGCCCAGGGCGGCGCATTCGAGGATCTACGCCAGACGTCCATCGACCACATCACTAGCCACGACCTCTTTGGCTACGCCATCGGCGGGGTCAGTGTTGGCGAGCACAAGTCGGCACTAGTCCAAGCCATTGACTTTGCCGCTAAGCGCCTGCCGCCCGAGAAGCCGCGCTACCTGATGGGCGTCGGCACGCCCGAGGACTTCTTCGAGGCCATCCTGCGCGGCGTCGACATGTTCGACTGCGTGACGCCCACCCGCCACGGCCGCATGCACCAGGCCTTCACCAGCCAGGGCCGCATGAACCTGCGCAACCAGCGCTGGCAGCACGACACCGCCCCCATGGATCCGGACTGCAGCTGCGAAGCCTGCCGGGGCTTCTCCCGGGGTTACATCCGGCACCTCGCGAAGTCTGGAGAGATCCTGGGCGGCATCCTAATCTCGATCCACAACGTGCACTTCTTCCACAGCCTCATGACCGAGATGCGCCAGGCGATCTTCGAGAGCAACCTGCCGGATCTCCAAGAGCGCTACCTCGATGTGATGACGAGGCGCATCTAGGTCGCCCTTGGCTCGAGGCCCGGATGGGTCCTTTGCAAGGACTCTACTCCGACCAGACGGCTAGCTCGTTCCCCGCAGGGTCCGAGAAGTGGAAGCGGCGCCCACCGGGGAACTCAAAGGTCTGGGTTGTGATTTGGCCACCAGCCGCGCGCACTCGCGCTTCGGTGGCGGCCAGGTCTAGGGCGTGTAACACGACGAGCGCCCCCTGGCCAAGGCCCGCCGGCGTCCGCGCCGGAGTCAGGCCGCCGTTGAGTCGCTCTTCCTTGAAGGAGCTGTACTCGGGACCATAGTCCACGAACTCCCAGCCAAAGGCGGCCCCATAAAAATCCTTCGCCGCTTGGATATCAGGCGCTGGAAGCTCAATGTAGTCGATGCGATCGCTCTTGTTCATGCCCCGAGAATAGCAACCGCCCCGCGCACATCCCTTCAGCCTCTCTCCACAAGTCTCCATGGCAGCCCTACTCGCCCTAGCCTCTGCACTGCTCACCCAGGTCACCCACACACCCGGGCCGGCGGTGCCGATCACACTGGCCCCCGGCGAGATGTACAGCATCGAGATCGCCGCTCCCTTCCCGACGCGGGACATCGGTCTGTGGTACGAGGGCGACCTCGGCGACGCCCAGATCGAGCTGCTCGCCCAGGGCGAGGTCGTCGAGACTTGGCCCCTGTTCGAAGACCACGACCAGGCCCCTGAGCATTTCTCCCCGGGCGCTCTCCAGGTCCGACCAGCGGGTTCCAAGTCCGTCACCGGACTCGCCCACTCCTACGCGGCACCTGCCGACTCTGCGCGGCTCTTCCTCTTCGGTCCCGCCCAGGTGCGCAGCCTTGACTTTGTCTGGATCGCACCCGGTCCCCCTGCCAAGCAACCCATCCACTTACCGCCATCCCTTGGCCTAGCCGCGGGCTACCCCAAGCCGGCTGTTTCGGGTCGGTCCTCCTGGGGAGCCGACTCGCCCCAATGCAGCTCGAGCTACTGCACGACGACCCACATGGGCATCCACCACACGGCCAGCTCCGCAGACTACGCGGCCTCCACCTGGAGCCAAGCCGCTGCCAATGTGAAGTCGATCCAGAGCTACCACATATACACCAACGGCTGGTGCGACATCGGCTACAACTACCTAGTGTCCAAGCAGGGCTGGATCTTCGAGGGACGAGCCGGAGGCGACGACGTCAAGGGCGCCCATGACGGCTTCAATTGTGGCTCCATGGGGGTGGCCTCCCTGGGGTATTTCCATACCCCGGTAAACAACCCAGCGACAGCCGCCCAACTTGGGGCGATTGAAGAGCTCGGCGCGTGGAAGTTCGACCAGGGCGGGGTCGATCCCTTGGGCAGCTCCTGGTATGCGGGGCTTGGCGCAGTGGAGCAGAACGTCTATGGGCATCGCGACGTCAAGGCGACGGCCTGCCCCGGCGACCTGCTATACGCGAAGCTTGGGGAGCTCCGCAGCGGCATCCAATCGCGGCTGCAACAGACGCCTTTGGCGGGTATCCTCAAGGGCATTCTCTATGATGCACACTTGGGCCTTGGGGCACGCTTGGTAGGCACGGTCGCCTTGGCCAGCGGCGAGTTCGTGAAGACGGGAAGCGACGGGTACTTTGAGTTTCCCCTAGCCGCGGGTACCTATGGGTTCTCCGCTACAGCTCCAGGGCACCATGTTCGCTCGGCTACCGAAACCGTGACCAGTGGTGACGTCTGGGAAAGCATCGGGCTCTTTCCTGGATCTGTGCCGAACCACGCGAACACATCCACGGGTCCGGAATCCTTCCAGGCCACCTTCCAGGGCAATGTGGGCAGCCCGGTTTTTCTGGGGTATGCCACCACTCCCGCGGTGCCGACCGCACTCTTTGGGACCGGAGGCCAGCTCTGGATCAACCCCCAGTCAGCCCAGATATTAGCCCTTGGAACCGTGCCCGCAAGCGGTGCCTTGACCGTGAACCTCGTGGCCACTGGCGTTCCCGTGGGCACGATCATCCACACCCAGGGCTACCTCGCTTGGCAGGGGGCGGCACGTCTAACGAACGGCGCCGCATGGCGAGCGGAGTAGACGAAGCGAGGAGCCAGATATGCGAATAGGGCGCCTGCTTGGCACCCTACTCGCAGGCTTGCGACCCTCACGCTTAAGGTCGCCGGGTGCCCAGGCGACTAGCGCTTGGAGATCACCTCGATCTTGCCCACTTCCAGAACCGGGCGCTCTTCGAGCAGGGCTCCGGGCTTGGCGTACTCAAGTAGGCCCTTCAGGCCTATCTCGTAACCAGCGAAGATGTCCAGTTCGTATTTGCCGGATGCGCAGCGCACCTCGCAGACCTCTTGGGGTCCCCAGCGCAGGATGTAGCGGTGAGGCTCGCCACTGCGGGAGCGGCGCTCAAGCACTCCGCGTGCGTCGAACTTGCCAATCATAGGGTCCAGCCGGCGGCTTTCTTCCCAGGCGCGGCGTTGGCGCTCGAGCAGGTCTTCCTGACGGCGCACTTTCTCGGCTTCCAGATCGCTCTTCAGGGCGACCGCCTCTTCCAGTGCCGAGACGATCTGAAGGCCACTTTCGGCGTCGCGCTTCCAGCGCGCGCCGGCATCGAGTGCCACTACGGCTTCGAATGCTGAGCGCACTGCGCCGAAGTCGGGTGTCGGCTTAATGCGCTCGGTGGCCAGCAAGGCTTCGGCCTGATCGAACATCTTCTCGGCTTGCTTTTCTTTCGCACCAGAAGCATCGGGCGTGCCGCCATTGCTGGCAGGTTGACCGGTGTTGGTTTCAATCTCGGGGGACTTGAGTGTCGTGCGCAAGCCAAGCTCGGACATGGCCTTGTCCCAGGCCGCGTTCGGTTTCTCAGTCACGGTCTCGACCTCGGTCTCGAGGATCCAGCCGGTGCTGCCCGGGGCGGACCAGATGCGGACCCAATCCTCAGACAGCTTTTTGGTCGAGTCCCGGAACTCGATCACGCGAACGAGGTCGCCGCGGTGCAGGCGCAAGCTCAGGGGATAGCTCTCGGGGCCACTGGATGCCAAGGGCCGCTGGTTCACCGCGTTGGCGGTGATCTCGAGCACGCCTTTGGTGTCGGTCACCTTCAAGTTCCGGCCGTGGACCCAGACGGGGAAGCCGCCGGGGGCCTCGACGGGCAGGTAGCCCACGCCACGGCGCTTACCCGCAACGTGCAGAATCTGGCCGACCTCGCAGGTCACCAAGGTCGTGCCGTTCTTGTCCGCAACATTAAGCACATTGGCGCTTTTTGCGGTGGTCCTCACGATGTTCATCTCGGCCTTAGCCTTGGCCTCGGCATCGCCCGAATCTTGGCTCAAAGCTGGCTGGGCAGACACGGCCGTGAAGCCTAGGGCTCCTGCAGCAAAGACAAGGGACGGGAGAGTTAACAATAGGTGTTTCTTCATGATTCGACAGGCCTGCGCGGATGGAAGGTCAGCAGGGCAGTGAGACCATGTTAGCTTGTGGGGCCCGCATCTCCAGAGTGCCTCGGCGCGTCTGGCCAGAAAGTCATACAAATTGCCGGTGCCTTGAAGAAAGACAACCCAACGCCCGATCCAGAGGCGCCTCCCATGCACTTCCCCTACATGTTTTGGGCCCACAACGAGATGTCCGCCTCGACCTGGAGTCTCTCTACCTCGGGAATGCCCGAGCCCGCGCCTAGCGTCCTAGGGCCCGAAGAGCTGGCCCCGGACCTTGCTACGGCCGCCAACATCAAGCATCCCGGGTTCGAGGCCCAGCCCAGCTTCGAGGCCGCTATCGCCGAGCGCTACGACGTCGATCCCAGCCGTGTTCTTCTCACCATGGGCGCCTCCGCCGCCATGCACTTGGTGGCCACAACCTACTTCCGACCCGGATCCCGAGTCGCCGTTGACGTCCCCTCTTACCAGCCTTTCCGAGCCCTGCCGCCTTACTTCGGCGCGACCCTTTGCGAGGTCAAGCGCCGGGAGCAAGAGGACTGGCGTCTGGATGCTGGCGATGTGGCCGCTGCCCTGGATCAAAGTGGCGCAAGCCAAGGCGGACCCGGCCATGTTTTTTTCACCAACCCGAACAATCCGACCGGCGCCCTCAGCGACGTCCATCTGCTCCAAGAGTTGGGCACCATTGCAAACGACCGAGGCGGGATTCTGGTCTCCAACGAGTCCTACATGGACCTCGTGCCCGAAGTCGACCAGGTCCGCTGCGCCACCACGATTCCGCACAGCATCACCATCGGCTCCCTGACCAAGCCCTACGGCATGGGCGCCCTTCGACTTGGCTGGCTTGTGCTTGGCGAGGCCCTCGCCGGGGACCGAACGCGCCTGCTCGACAACCTCTACATGGGCTACGTCGATCCGCCCACGGCGGCGATCCGCATTGGCCTGCGCGCACTTCGTCGCATCGAGGAGCTGCGCGCACCCTACAACAGCTTCTTCGCTGAGAGCCGCCCCTTGCTCTACCGCTGGTCCCAAGAGACGCCTGGCGTGAGCGCTCTCTGTTCCGGCCTCGGCCTGACGATCTTTGCGCGCCTTGAAAACCTTGATGCCAGCGGCGTCCATAGGTCCGGTCCCACGGACACCATGGCCTTCTCCAAGTTTGCCGCCAAGCACTTCGAAGTGGCCGTCACCCCGGGCGAGTTTTTTGGGGTCCCGGGCTGCCTGCGCCTTGGGTTCGGCACGCCCCAGGAGCACCTCGAAGGCGCCCTTCGGCAGCTTACCTTGGCTCTCGAAGCTTGGCGCGCCAAGTAGTACGAGGAAGCTACTTCCCAAGGGACCTCTCCGCCCGGCCAAGCGCAAGACACCCGACCTTCCTTGCGCCCGCACTGCGCAGCACACGCGCGCACTCTCCGAGGGTAGCCCCGGAGCTGACCACATCGTCCACCAGCAATAGCGGCTGATCCGGATTAAGGTGAGGCCTGGCGAGCTTGGCGACTGCCGCGATGGGGATGCCTTCGAGCACCCTGCGAACCGGCGCTCGGTCCAACACACAGCCCAGCGCACGCACCATTCCAAAGGCCGACTGCACATTGGCCGTGCGCGAGCGACTTCCCGGCCCGCCCTGGGGTGGCGTGACCCGGGTCCGCTTGAGCAGTCGTACCACGGGCAACCCAAGCTGTTGCCCCAGGGCTTGACTAAGAGCTCGGGCTTGGTCGTAGCCGCGTTCAAAACGGCGGGAGCATGCCAGGGGAACGGGCACCAGCCAGGGCACCCGATACCCAGCCCCCAGACTCGCATCCCGAGTCCAATGCGCCTGGATACAACGCTTGGCAAGAAGTGCTCCGAGGGGGCGAGCCAGGTCCTTTCGTCCACCGTGCTTAAAAGCCAAGATCCATGGGCGGAGGTCCCCAGGATAGTCGCCCAAGGCCAGCAGTCGGCCAAGACCGGGGGCAGTCACGCGACAAGACCTGCAGCGCAGCCAGTCCGCCTGACGCCGCCGCCGAGATGACTCCCAGGGCGGCCGCGGATCGCTACCCCCGAAGACCGAGTCAGGCAGCCGCCGGAAGCAGAGCCCGCAGCGAGCTTCCCCATTGTGACCAGCGATCCCGTGCTTAGTGCAGGCAAACCCATCGGCACACTCCACACCGCAGAGCTGACAGGTCCGCGGGAACAAGGCATCCAATAGAGGCACTTCACTTGCTTTAAAGCGTCTTGCCCCTGTCTTTGCTTGAACTCTGTCCATACAGAGCAGACGCGCAGATCAGGCTGCGGTGGCACGCGGACCGGAACAAACACCTCGCGATTCCACGGCGCACCTAGGCACTCACCTTGCCGCTCAAGGCTACGACCGGAAGATGCTGCCGTTCGAAAGAAACCAGTCGCCCAGGAGCCCAGCGGCCAAGGAGATCGTGCCTATGACCCCGAGTAAGATTGCGATCGGTCGGACCAGGGACTCGGGGGTCTGTTTGGGCAGAGCACCCCAGCGTGCCGGCGCCAGAACAACACCAAGCTGTAAAACCCAGCCCACCACGTTGTGATCTCTCTTTAGAACAAAGCGAGCACAGTCGGTAAGTGTGTCCCTACCACCTTGGGATGCCCAATGGAGAAAGGCACCAAGCAGGCACAGAAGGTGGCCTGGTCGTGACTGATGCCGAAGACGACCGCAGCGAATATGCTAAGCCGGACGATCGTAATTTCAGGTAGAGAATAGACCGAGTCCGTTCGAGCCTGGGAAGCCTCTCTAGTCTACGAAGGGGTCTTCCATATGACGCTTCCCAGCACCTTGAGGGAAGTCGCCGCCCCGGCCACGATCGCTCCTCGCTTGGGGCGGCACGCCGACGGTCTGGAGCAAGCGCACCATGTAGGTCTGCACGGTGTCCTCAGGACGAGCTTCCACGTCGAAGAGCTCGCCGACCTCGACCGCGGTGGCCATGTCACCATCGAAGTCGTGGGGCTTAAAGGCAAGCTGGGCCCGCACGTAGCGGCGGAAGAGCCGGCGGCTCCACCACCAGGACAGACCCTCGAGCACGGCGGCGGAAAGGATCAGGATACCAACCCAAATTACGGGCAGGGCGGGCTGGCTGCTGGCGGACGCTTGTGCGGGGGTCAAACGACCGTAGAGCTGCAGGCCAAAGCCCAGCATCAGGTAGAAGAAGCCTAGGTGCGTCTGGGAGCGGTGAAAGATGTAGTCGCGGATCGAGTGCAGGCGCGGACGCACGGTACCGAAGAATTCGCGAACCAATCGGCGCGGGTGACGGAACAGGATCGCATTTGCCACAAGGAAGCACCCAAGGATCGCGCAAGCCAAACCAAGGGCAACCCAGTCCGGTGCGGGCACCCCGGAGTCCTCAAAGAGAGCCAAGGAACTCGTCCAAGGGCCAGCCATCAGGGAATGCGTCGAAAGATCAGGTGTCATCGCCATGAGAGAAGGGTAGCGTGCAGCGCGGCGGTGGCAAGGGCGCTACACTCTCCAATGTGAAGGAACGTCCACAAGTCATGCCCCGGACCTCAAACCCGGCCCCCACCCCAGTCCGCCCGGGGCGCATCGCAAACCTCGCCGGCTTTGGCCGTGACACGGCCCTCGAGTATGCCGATGAGCTGGTCGAGGTCGTCGCCAGCCTCGAGCAGGCCTTCCCCGGGGACCTAGATACGGCCCCCCAGGACCTTGGCCGCCCGGGAATGCGCCTGTCGAGCCTGCGCGAGGACCGCGAAATCATGCGACCGGGGGCCGTCCGCTGGCTCAAAGGCGCTCCGGACCCGTTCGAGTCTTGGTTTCGCGCGCCACGGGCCTTTGGCGGCGAAGCTAGCCCCACGGGCAAAGGCGATGACTTCCCCGAGATCACCAACACCGAGCTGCACGGAGCCCCCACGCCGCCGCCCGCGCCCCAAGCCCCCAGCTCGGCTGCCTTCCCCAGCGGCCAGACCGGGGACGCCACCGACCTGCTCGCCCGGCTCCAGTCCGGCCGCCTCGGTGCCGCCCAGCATATCGAGGCCGTCTTGGCCCGAGCCCAGGCCGATCCGTTCTGCGCTCTCGTCGAGCTCCATGACCGCGAAGCCCGCAGGCGCGCAGACAAGCTGGATCGGCTGCTTTCTAATGGTGAGCAGCCCCTGCCCCTGCACGGTCTGCCCATTGCGATCAAAGCTAATCTGTGCGTCGAGGACCACCTAGCGACCTGCGCCAGCCGCAGCCTCGAAAACTACGTGGCGCCCTACACGGCAACTGTAGTGCGGCGCTTGGTCGACGCGGGCGCAATCCCGATTGCCATGGCGAACATGGACGAGTTTGCCATGGGCTCTTCCGGCGAGCACTCGGCCCACGGTGCGACGATCAACCCTTGGTCGCCCGTAATTGATGGCGAGCTGCGCGCCCTGGCACCGGGCGGATCTTCCTCGGGAACAGCGGCGGCCGTGGCCGGCGACCTTGCGCCCCTTGCCCTAGGCTCGGACGCAGGTGGCTCTGTGCGCCAGCCAGCGGCGTTCTGTGGAGTAACCGGACTGCGCCCGACCCAGGGGCGGCTGTCGCGGTTTGGCTTGATCGCCTTTGCATCAAGCTTCGATGTCGTTGGCCCGGTGGCGCGCAGTGCACGTGATTTGGAGCTGCTGTTCTCCCTTATCGCAGGTCCCGACCCACGGGACCCGACCTGGGTGCCGGGGCCGAAAAGAGGCTCCCATGTAAACCGCGAAGATGCGCTCCCTACAAGCCTTGAGAAACTGCGTATTGGCGTCCCTCGGCGACTGCTCAACGAGCTGGGCGACAGCCTCGAGCCCGGCGTCGCCGCGTCTTTCCAAGCCTGCCTTGAAGAGCTGAGCAGCGCCGGCGCGGAGCTGGTCGATGTGGAGCTTGCGAGCGCTGCGACTGCCCTCTCGGCCTACCACGTCATCTCCTGCAGTGAGGCCGCCAGTAACCTGTCTCGGATCGACGGCGTACGCTTCGGCAGGCGCGTAGAAGCACCGGAATCCCAGGGGCAAGACCAGGCCAGCCAGCTTGTTGAGATGATACGCGCCACCCGCGAGAGCGGCTTTGGCAACGAGGTCACGCGACGTGTCCTCATTGGCACCTTGGCCCTGTCCCGGGACGGCTCACGGGCCCTCTATGGTCGAGCGCTTGAAGCGCGCTCCATGGTCGAAAGGGACTTCGCCGTTGCCTTCGGAGACCGGGCCGTCCCGAGCGGGCCTTCGGCCAAAATCGTTGACCTGATCGCGATGCCGACATCGCCCACGGTTGCCTTTGGCTTGGGCGCGCGCACGGCAGATCCGATCGCCATGTACCGTGCAGATATGTTGACCGTTCCCGCTAGCCTTGCGGGACTTCCTGCGATTAGCTTGCCAGGCCCCCTGGCGGCTACAAATCTGGACGGAGAAGAGCTCGCTCTCCCCGCCGGCCTACAGCTGGTCGGACACCGCGGCGAGGACGAGAGATTGCTGCGCATCGCTTCCCTCTATCAAGCCCAAACCACCCATCACTTGGTACGCCCAGCGCGCATTTCTAGCAGGGGGCTACGCTCATGAGCGCGCACTCCACCGAATCGGGCTGGACCACGCGCATTGGACTGGAAGTTCACGTGCGGCTCGCCACGCGATCCAAGCTGCTCTGCTCCTGCCCAAACCGTTTTGAGACCGAGCCCAATCTGCACATCTGTCCGGTCTGCACGGGACAACCAGGGTCTTTGCCGGCCCTCGGAAAGGGCGCGGTGTTGCTGGCATTGCGCGCGGCGACTCGCTTGGACTTTGAGGTCAATCCCAAGAGCCGCTTTGATCGCAAGCACTACTTCTACCCGGACCTCCCCAAGGGCTATCAGGTCACCCAAGAGGCCCATCCCCTGGGACGCAACGGCAGCCTATCCATCGAGACACCGGGCAGGCGTGTCGAGGTTCCCCTGCGCCGTATTCACATTGAAGAGGACGCCGGCCGCAGCGTACACACGGAGACCTGTACCCAGGTCGACTGCAACCGCGCCGGCACGCCCCTTGTGGAGATCGTCACGGACCCAGTCTTGGAGTCTGCCGAAGAGGTCGCTGCGTTTTTGCGCCGACTTCGGGAGGAGCTGCGCTTCGCCGGAGTCACTGACGGCGACATGGACAAGGGCTCTTTGCGCGCGGATGTCAACGTGTCGGTGCACCGTGTCGAAGGCGGCCAGGACAGGGGTGGCGTTCGCGTCGAGATCAAGAACCTAAACTCGATCCGCTACGCAACCGATGCGGTTGCTTTCGAGATCACTCGCCAGGTCGAAGCCTACGAGTCCCGCCCAGCTGGCGCAGCCTTTCCAGGCGGCGCCGAGACACGGCGCTTCGTGCCCCAAACGGCGACGAAACCGGCCCATACTGTGCTCCTGCGGCGAAAGGAGGGTGCCCTTGACTACCGCTTCCTGGAGGATCCGGACCTGGCTCCTTTGCTGCTAAGCCAGACCGAAATTGAGGCGGTGCGGGCCGAGCTCCCCGACGGCCCCCTCGCCCTGCGGGACCGCTGGCGCCTGACCTTTGACCTGTCCCTGTACGACACCGAAGTCCTTACCCAGACGCCGGAGCGGGCAGCCTACTTCTTAGCCGTGCTCGCACGCCTGGGCAGCCCAGACGCGAGCCTTGCCAAGGCGACCGCCAACTGGATAACCAATGACCTGCTCGCAATCGAAGGCGGACTAGGAATCGTGCCACCGGCTAAGGTCGCGGAGCTCGTGACAATGCTTGCAAAGGACCAGATCAGCCACAAGGGTGCGCGCACTCTGTTGGCAGCACTGGTCCGCGCGATCAGCCTTGGTCAAGGCCAAGATCTAGGTCAGCTGAGCGACGAGCTTGGGCTGCTTCAGAGCAAGGCGCCCGCCGACCTAGACGCCTGGGTTGCGGAGGCCATCGCGGCCCGGCCTGATGCTGTCGAGGCTTGGCACGCCGGTCGCGAGCAGGCGGTCGACGCCCTGGTGGGCGCGGCCATGGCTGCGTCCCAGGGTAAGGCGTCTCCGGGGCACCTGCGCGATGTGCTGACCGCTGCCCTGCGGGACCACGGCCCCGAGGACTAGGCATCGCTCGGGATTGCGGCGCCGGTTTCCCCAAGATGCGGCCAGATCTAGCGCTTGGATGTGGTTATGCCAGGGGCTGCCCGGTAACCTCCTCCGATCTATGGCATCCGCGACCCCACCGCCCCGTAAACGGGGCAACTCCGCTCTACTTTTTCCTGATGCGGACGAGCCGGCGCGCCTCCCCCCACCGCCCAACATCAGCGGGCTAATCGCCCAGCTCAACCCCGAGCAGCGCAAGGCGGTGGAGAAGATCGAGGGCCCCCTGTTGGTGCTTGCCGGCGCGGGGACCGGCAAGACGCGGGTCATCACCACGCGCATCGCGCATATGGTGTCAAAGGGCATTGACCCCCGCAGCATCTTGGCCATGACCTTCACGAACAAGGCTGCCGGGGAGATGCGCGAGCGGATTGGAGGCATCGTAGGCAAGCAGTATGCCGAGCTAATCACAGCGGGCACCTTCCACTCCTTCTGCCTTGAGCTGTTGCGCAAGCACAAGAAGGCTATTGGCTTCCCAAAGGGCTTCTCCCTGTGCGACACCGGCGACCAGATCTCCACGGTCAAGGGAGCCATGGCCGAGCTGCACGCGGTCGAGTTCAAGATGCGACCCGCCGACGCGCTCTCGGCGATCTCATTGGCCAAGAGCCGCCTAGATACGCCGGAGAAGCTGCTCAAGAAAGCCGTCGATATCCAAGAGGAGTACATTGCCAAGGTTTGGGAGCGCTACGAGGAGCGGCTCCATCACTCGCGGCTCCTAGACTTCGACGACCTGCTCGGCCGCACGGTTGAGCTCTTCGGGACCCACCCCAAGATCCTCGCATCGATCCAGGACCAATTCCGCTATCTGCTCGTAGACGAATACCAGGATACGAATACGCCCCAATACGAGATCATCCGCCACATTGCCCAGCGCCACAAGAACCTGTGCGTCGTGGGCGACGACGACCAGTCGATTTACGGCTGGCGCGGGGCGGACATCCAGAACATCTTGGGCTTTGATCGCGACTTTCCCACCTGCGTCACCATCAAGCTTGAGACGAACTACCGCTCGACCTCGGCCATTTTGAATGCGGCCAACCGGGTCATCGAGAACAACCTCGAGCGCCACGAGAAGGTCCTGCGACCCCACCGCGAGGGCGGTGCTGCGATCCAGCTGTTTCGACTGGCGGACGAGGGCGAAGAGGCGCAGTTCGTGGTACGCGACATCATCACCAAGGTGGGAACACCCGAATGGAGCTACTCCGACTTCGCGATCCTGTTCCGCACAGCGATCCAACCGAAATCCATCGAGGTCGAGCTGCGCGCTCAAAACGTCCCCTACGTTCTGGTGGGCGGCCAGAGCTTCTTCGA
>JAQXEK010000022.1 GCA_029250885.1 Planctomycetota bacterium | reverse complement strand
ATATTACGCGTGAAAACTTAGGGGCGATTAGGTGGGGGGGGCGTTTACTTATGCCTAGTACGCCAAAGTCCTGTTCTTTGCATCTCATGCACCTCCTTCATCGCCAAGTAGGCCCGCGGACTTACGCCGCCAAAAAATACACCAAGCAAAGCATCTGCGCATTGCTCTCACTGTAGACGCCCCGCCCCTCTCCAGCCTCCCCTCAAAATGTTTATGCCTCCCACAGCGACTAGAGCCCTCCTGCTCGATCTCAACAATTTCGCTCGCTTCCCTACTCTGCCCGTGGGGATCATTGCCGCCAGTTTGCGCCGCAGTGGAATCGAGGTTCAAGTGCTCTCGCCGCTTGCCGTGGGGATGAATGGTATCCCAAGGCCAGGTAGAGCCAGACCGTGGGGGTATTGGAGTGAGCGTTTGGCTTGGTGGAGTGCGACAACGGCGAACTCCGCAGTGCGAAAAGCTAGACGGCGGATCCGTCGGTTCTCAGCGGAAGGGGGAGCCGGTGCTGGGACCTCTTCCCTCATCGCCAGTTTTGAGCTCGCCTTGAAGGAGAGTCCTGACGTCGTGCTGATTAGTTCCTACCTGATGTATCACGACCTGGTGGGGGAGCTTGTGGAGTCTGCCCGGCTCGCGGGGTGCCCCGTACTGCTTGGAGGGCCTGCATTCCATGAGCATGAAACTCGCGCCGCTTGGTTGAAGTCCCCGGGGGTATCGGCTATCTATGCTGGCGAATGCGATACGAATGTGTCTGAGATGGTCCTAGAACTTGCGGCTGGCAAGGGAATGACTCCGCGGGCAGGGTTGACGGTGGCGGGGGGAGCTGACGGAGGGATCGCACCTCCATTGCATGACTTAGAAGCCTCTCCATTTCCTGACTATGCGGACTTCCCCTGGGATAGCTACCCCAATCGGATCGTCTCGATGCTGACCGCTCGTGGGTGTGGATGGGGGAGATGCACCTTTTGCTCAGACGTCGTAACGATCAATGGCAGGGGATTCAGGTCCCGAAGCTCTTCGCACGTCCTGGAGGAGTTGCGGCACCACTACGATCAACATCAAGTCAGGCTGTTCTGCTTTAGCGACCTCAAGCTAAATTCGGACCTCACCGTTTGGCGCGCCCTGCACACTTCGATGAGGGAAGTGGTACCCGGCGCAAAGTGGACATGTGCAATCCACGTTGGCTCTCGCCCGGACGAAGGTCTCTCTTTACAGGACCTAAAGGCCGCCCGTGCCGCCGGTCTTGTACGGATCACAACTGGGCTTGAATCCGGCAGCCCTGATCTGCTTGACTCAATGAAAAAGGGGACGCGCCCCGAGCGCGTCCGCGAATTCTTGTCCAACGCGAAAGAGGCTGGTATTACTACCCGGCTCACGCTGTTCACAGGCTACCCCGGAGAAGATGCTTCTCATCTCGCAGAAACAGCATCGTTCCTGGAGGACTGCCAGAACCTCGTCGACAGAGTCCACCTTTCACGACTGTCCATTCGCATGGCAACTCCACTGCTCGCCTCTTTGAAAAAGGAAGACCCAGCCGATCACGGTTTTTCTGTGGCCTACATCGACCCAGTGAGCGACGAGATTGCCCACACGAACAACGCCACCCAGGCTCGCTCCTATCGCAAGGGAATAGCCCGCCTGCTCCGAGTGACCCACCGCATCAACAGACGCCCCTTGGCGGACTTTGCCGCCGAACTAGAGGGTGCGATGTAGACCAAACTTCAGCACCCACAAGGTCCTACCTGAGTCCCGTTTAAACACCATCCTTGGTGCTGAAAGCATGGACTGGTAGCCTCAAACTTCCTCATTCCCTCCCTTCCCCCCCAAGAAAGAATTGGCTCCCAAAGGCCCCCAATACTCACCGATGAGAACCCCCTTCCAAAAGTTCACGAGCGCGAGCCTAGCGCTCATTGCCTCCCTAGCCCTTCCGGGTCTTGCCCATGCACAAAGCGTGCAGACCGTTCCGTTCACGGATGGTTTCGAGGGCCCCTCACTATCCTCGGCGTGGACAGTCACTGGGACTGGGCCAGGCTACGCGGCGGTTTCCACCGCGAACGGCCCCAACAGCGGTGCTTCTCATCTGCTGATAGCCTCAACGGTCGACGCGACCGCGGCTGAAGTCGAGGTGACCGTAGCGCTGGATCTTGCCGGCCAAAGCGGCTTGGTTCTCGGATTCAGCCACAAGGAGTTTGACGATGAAGACAACCCCGAGGACGGAATCTGGATTAGTGACGACGGGGTGAACTACACAAAGATCCAGTCGCTCGTTGGGAGCGATGGTTCGTCAGGCCCCAACTATCAAGATTGGCAGCTAGACCTAGACGCAGCAGTTCTAGCTGCGGGACTTACCTACACGACGCCGTTCTATGTAAGCCTGCAGTGGCGAGATAACTTCGACATCCCCCAGGACGGTTTTGCCTTCGACGACTTCTTCGTCAAGCAGGCAACCGTAGGAGTCGCCAGTGTTCCATTCTTCGATGGCTTTGAAGGGGCTTCCTTGGGCCCGAATTGGACAGTCACCGGCGTCGGAACTGGCTACGCGGTAGTCTCGACTACGGATGGCCCCAAAACCGGGAACTCACACCTAGTTATCGCCTCATCCGTAGAGAGTTCGGCCTCCGAGGTCGAGGTCACGGTCGGCCTGGACCTCGCTGGACAAAGCGGATTGGTCGTAGGCTTCAGCCACAAGGAGTTCGACGACGAGGACAACCCCGAAGACGGGATTTGGATCAGCGATGATGGAGTCACATGGGCCAAGATTAAGTCATTGATCGGTGCTGACGGTTCGTCCACGAATACCTACCAAACTTGGGAGCTCGATTTGGACGCAGCAGTCGCAACGGCGGGCATGTCGTACACGACGCCCTTCTACGTCAGCATGCAATGGAGAGACAACATGGACCTTCCATTGGATGGTTTTGCATTCGATGATTTCTATGTGCAGGTCGGCTTGACGGCTGACTGCAATGGGAACGGCGTCGAAGACGCTACCGACATTGCCAACGGCACCAGTCAAGACTGCAACAGCAACGGCATTCCCGACGAGTGCGACCTGTTGAGTGGGTTCTCTTTGGACATCGATGGTGACGGACAGCTCGACGACTGCGTAGCACCTCCCCTAATGGCCGACACCTACGAGATCTCCCTCGCCACAGGTGGGACCCAGACCTTCTCCATGAGCACTCCGCCTCCGACGCTATCTGTGTCGCTTTACATCCTTCTTGGCTCTATCAGTGGAACCGCACCGGGCGTAGCGGTTGGCTCGTTCAACCTACCCCTGAACCCAGATTTCTACTTCGACCGGACGTTCAACTCTCCTAACCTGCCACCCCTAGTTAACTCCATAGGAGCCATGTCTCCCGCCCCATTAGGCGGTGGACAGGCCAGTGCGACTTTCTCCCTGCCTCCGGGGTTTGCACCGAACCTAGTCGGCTTGACCGTGAACCACGCCTTCCTCACCGTGGACATCCTGGCCGGCAACGTGAACTTCGTCAGCAACGCGGTGCCGCTGGCGCTCTTGCCCTGACCTCATCCATCCAATGAAGTATCTACTTGCCATTGTCCCCTTCCTGGCGCTAGCGCCGTATGCGCAGAGCCAGAGCTTTGGCTCCCAGCAGGTGATCACGTACGCGTCGGATGGCCCACATGACGTCATCACGAGCGACTTGGACGGAGATGCAGATCCTGATGTGATCTTTGCGACTTCTGGCGTGGGTAGCATTGCGTGGTGTGAGAACCTTGGAAATGGAACGTTCAGCGCTTTGAATCTAATCTCCAATACCACCTCCTGGGCTGTGCGAGTTGAAGTAGCAGACCTGGATGGCGATGGCGATAAGGATGTACTTTCGGCATCTAGGGGTGACGACAAGATCGCCTGGTATGAGAATCGGCTCAACCAACCCGAGGGCGACTTTGGGCCACAGCAAGTGATATCACAAACTGTTGACCATGCTGAGGATGTGTATGCCTGCGACCTTGATGGTGATGGCGATGCCGATGTGCTTGCAACGTCGTACTTTGGCAACTGGGTTGGCTGGTTCCGAAATACCGGGATGGGCCAATTTGATCCAGTCGAAATCATCAACTCAAATGTAGCAAGGGCTCAGCGAGTCTTTGCGGTGGATCTCGACGGCGATGGAGCTGCCGACGTATTGTCCACGTCAGTGGATGACGACAAGGTCGCTTGGTACAAAAACATGGGCGCCGGCCATGGCACAAACGGCGGTACTTTCGGAAGTGAACTCATAATTGACAACAGCACGTCTGACCCCGTTGGAATCGATGTGGCGGACTTGGATGGTGACGGAGACGGCGATGTGATCATTGCATTCCATAACGCGAACAAACTCGCATGGTATGAGAATGTTGGGCTGGGGAATGGAACCGGTGGCGGCAATTTTGGACCAGCAGTGACCATCTCCCTAAGCGTCGTTACTCCTCGGAGCGTTTTTGCAACCGACGTGGATGGCGACGGTGACGTTGACGTCATTGCCGCAATGATGGATGGCGATGAAGTGGCGTGGTTCGAGAACCTCGGTGGAGGCAGTGCCTGGACAAAAACCACCATCACTCTAACTGCTGACTATGTCCTGGCTGTGTGCGCCACCGACCTCGATGGTGACGGCGATCCTGATGTGATATCGGCCTCCCAATTTGACGACAAAATCGCGTGGTATGAGAATCTAACCGGCCCCTATGACTGCAACGGGAACGGCATCCTCGATGCCGACGACCTCGCCGCAGGCACATCGCTTGACTGCAACGGCAACGGTGTACCTGACGAGTGCGAACCTGACTGCAACGGCAATGGCATACCCGACGCTTGCGATTTGACCGCCGGCACCAGTCAAGATTGCAACGCCAACGGCATCCTGGACGAATGCGACCTTGCCAGCGGTTTCTCGACTGACTTCGATGCGGACGGACAGCTCGATGACTGCGTCACCCCTCCGCTTTATGCGGACACGTATGAGATGTCTCTGGCTTCCGGCGGGACGCAGAGCTTCTCGCTGAGCACTCCGCCCCTGGCGTCAGCCGTGTCGCTTTACGTGCTGCTCGGGACGATCAGTGGCACTACGCCAGGTGTCCCTGTTGGCTCGTTTACAGTCCCTCTGAATCCTGACGCCTATCTGAACCGGACGTTCAATTTTCCCAGCACACCTCCACTCGCCAACTC
>JAQXEK010000020.1 GCA_029250885.1 Planctomycetota bacterium | reverse complement strand
GGCATCGCCAAGGAGATCGCGCGCATGTGCCTGCCCCAGAATATCTACACACAGGCCTACTGGACCGTGTCCCTGCAGGGTGTGATCCACTTCCTCAGCCAGCGCATGAAGAAGGACGCACAGTTCGAGATTCGCCGCTACGCCGTGGCGATCTTCGAGGCGATCGAGCAGGACCTTTTGGACCTGGGTTTGACTCGGGAAATGTTCGAAGAAGGGCACTAGGCCCGGAATCGGAGGCCAAGCCCGGGAGGTCGCTCGGCAGCCGTAGTCGTCGTGGCTACACTGCCGGGATGAAATCACCCAGGACCCTTGCCGTAGCGCTCCTCGCGCTGACCTCCTTAGCATGCCAGTCGACCGTCACGGCCAGTGGCACCGAGACCGAGCGCATCAACGCCTTCTTCGAGGAGGTGTTCGCGGAGAACCTAGCCCGCAACCCCATGCGCATGAGCAGCATGGGCATGGACGATCGCAATGGCGAGTGGTCGGACTTCTCCGATGCTGAGCAGGACATCAAGCTCAGGATCCAAGTCGAGAATCTCGAGCACATGCGCGAGTCCTTTGACTTTGACGCCCTTGATACGGATGCCCAGCTGAGCTATCGGCTGTTCGAGTACAACGCCGAGCGCGCGATCGAGGGCGACCGCTGGCGGCACCACAGCTATCCCGTGCACCAGATGTGGGGCGGGCACACGGCCGGGCCGAACCTCTTGCTAAACGTCCACAAGGTCACGAACCTGCAGCAGGCCGAGGCCTATGTGCAGCGACTCGAGGGCCTGGGCGTGCTGCTGGAACAGGTGATGGAGAACCTGCGCATTCGCGAGGCCAAGGGTGTGCTGCCGCCGCGCTTCGTGTTCCCCTTTGTGATCCAAGACTGCAAGAACATGATCGCGGGCGCACCCTTTGATGAAAGCAGCAGCCGGGCCAGTGTACTAATGAATGACTTCACAACGAAAGTCATGGCCGTCGAGGGACTCTCGCCGGAGACCCGCGAGGAGCTGTTCGTCCGCAGCCGTGAGGCCATGGTGAATGTGATTGGTCCCGCTTACCGCAAGATGATTGCCCTGTTGGAGTCGCACCAGGAGCTCGCCAGCGACGAGAACGGGGTCTGGAAGCTCGAGGATGGCGCGGAGTACTACCAGTACGCCCTGAGGCGGAACACCACGACCCAAATGGATGCGGACACGATCCACAAACTGGGCCTGAGTGAGGTCGACCGCATCCACGGTGAGATGAATGCGATACGCGAGAGCGTGGGCTACGCCGGCGACCTGCAGCAGTTCTTCGAGCACCTGCGCACGGACCCCGCCTACTACTACGAGAACACCGACGAGGGCAAGGCCGACTACTTGGCCGAGGCTACGGCCCTGGTGGACCACATGCGCACCCAGCTCCCGGGCATGTTTCACACCATGCCCCAGGCCCAGATGGAGGTGCGCGCTGTGGAGCCTTATCGCGAGCAGTCCGCGGGCAAGGCCTTCTACAACTCCGGCGCCGTGGACTTCTCGCGACCCGGTGTGTACTACGCGAACCTATTCGATATGGGCGACATGCCGAAGTACCAGATGGAGGCCCTCGCCTACCACGAGGGAATCCCGGGCCACCACATGCAGATCTCGATCGCCCAAGAGCTCAAGGACGTGCCGCGCTTCCGCAAGTTCGGCGGGTTCACGGCCTACAGCGAGGGCTGGGGCCTGTACTCCGAGTGGCTGCCTAAGGAGATGGGCTTGTACGAGGATCCCTACTCGGACTTTGGTCGCCTGGCGATGGAGCTGTGGCGCGCTTGTCGCTTGGTGGTGGACACGGGGATCCACGAGAAGCGCTGGACCAGGGAGGAGGCCATCGACTACCTGATGGTGAACACGCCGAATCCTGAGGGCGACTGCCGCAAGGCCATCGAGCGCTACATCGTGATGCCCGGCCAGGCAACGGCCTACAAGATCGGCATGATTCGCATCTTGGAGCTGCGCCAGTTCTCACAGGTCGAGCTCGGCGCGGACTTCAATGAGGGCAAGTTCCACGATGTGGTGTTGCTGTCGGGACCCGTTCCTTTAGAGGTACTCGAAGAGCGCGTCCGGGCTTGGGTGTCGTTGTCACGAATGCTTGCGGAGTAGCCTGGCGCCGAGGGGGGGGCAAGCTCTTTGCCAACCCTAGCTTTGAGAGGGCCGCACAAGCCCATGCTGGCCAGCCTTAAGCTCGTTCTTGACCGACGAAGAGCTGCGCCAACTCGTATAGTTCCTCTCTA
>JAQXEK010000026.1 GCA_029250885.1 Planctomycetota bacterium | reverse complement strand
ATGATCCGTCCCGACAAACGCTCCCGGAGATGGAAGCACGTGGCCCAATAGTGTTTGCGCGTGTCCGCCTCTCGCCCAAAAAGGCGGATGCAGTGCGATGGGGTAAACATTCATAGAAGGGGCCAGTCCTGCGCTAGTCGGCGGACTTCTTTCCGTGGCACTTCGTGTACTTCTTGCCGCTGCCGCAAGTACAGGGGGTCATTGCGTCCTAGTTTCGACGCGCCGTGTTGAAAGGGATCGCGCTTCTTTGCTAACGGTACAGCCCCCGCATTTCCGGTGGCGACAGCGATTAGAAAGTCAGCTTCGGCATCCTGCAGTCCCATGCGCGCCTCACAGGCGAACGGGACGTTCTGAATACCGACTATGTGTTCGAGGTAGGCGCTAATGACATCTGGCGCGAACTTTGCGATTGGGTCTTTAGGTTGAAAGCGCCGCGGCATGTCGGCGATAGGCTAGCGCTCGCTGTTGGCAACAATCTTCGATCGTCGTTGCGCGGATCAATGCTGCCCAACAAGTTGGCTTGCGGCCCTCTCGGTTACATGCGCTCTAAAACTTGGTCACAGGAAAATCCGAAACCCAAGACGGATCGCGAAACCGGCGCCATCCACTTCAAAGGGGATGCCAACAAAATCACCCTCGGCTTCTATCAGGGGGACGAGAAAGTCAGCACCGAGGGTTATGGAGGCGTTACTATCTTCGATCATATATTCGACTCCTCCGCCCAAGCGAAGCCCAAGTTGCTGACTCAAGCTTGGATTTGGATATTCTGAAGTAGTAGCCCAAATCGAGAAGAAAGGGATAATGGCCTCACCTTTATCGTTATAGATAATTCCGCCCCATGAAAGCTCGTCTAAATCACCACTTGAAATTTCGTCACTTAGTTCGCCTGAGCCTAACTTGAAGCCAGCGAATTCATGCTTGATGGGTCGCTTGCCATTAGGGGTCACACGTGTCGCCCCAAGTTCAATCTCGTTTACTGAGTAATCCACAGATCCAGTGGAACCAGTGTAACCAAGAGAGCTAACGCTCACCTCGTAATCGTCGGCTATAGTGGTAGAGAGACCGACGGTGGGCTTCCATTCCTGGCCTTCATTTGTCTGACAGCTTGAAACAAGGAGGGAAGTGAGCAGGACAATGCACACGGGAGACTTGCAGTTTTCGAAAGCGGTTAATCGGCGAGGCATAAATGTTTCAAATGTCAGAAGTGACAGCAGGCTGCTGGGATGGAATGTTAAGTTGGAGTGCCAAGATAAGCATTAGACTTAATTTCTCCATAGCACGAAGAACAAAAGGACAGATTTATTGAAAGAGCCGAGGAGCTCCTGTCGATTTTAGTTGCTCACTAGGTTTGTCTAAGGGGCGGACTTAGATTCACTAAGACTGACCGTGGGCGCCCAGCTAAAAACCGGGCCCTCTTTATGTGGTTTGCAGAATGCTGCGTGTGTCCTTCCCATTTTATGCAGTTGCAACCGGCTTTTACCGTCCCCAGCGTGCTCATTAGGTTCGGGGTCATGCTGGTCAACGCCGGCCCCAAGGCCGGTGCCTAGGCACACTACGCACGAACCATTTAAAACACCGAGATCGAATTAGCCTGGTGTTGACTAGAACAGTCCCAGCGTTAGGTCGAGTGCGTTCGTAAGGTGGAAAGCACCAATGCTGTCAAGTGAAGCGCCTTGGGTGTACAGATCTAAGCCAAGCAGGACATGGAGTTGATCCGGTATGGCGAGGGAGAACGAAGTCCCAGGAAGCGTGCTGAGCGGAGGAAACAGCTGCAAAGAAACGTCACAGAGTAATGTCCCTGGGGCTCCTAGGGGGCGGTTGCTTGGGGCCGTAGAGACTAGGATCATGTCTAGAACGGAGTCGGTAACAAAGGACGTGTGATCGATGATTGGATCCCAGGTGGAGCCAAGAATCGGGCCAGTAGTCACTCCTGGTTTAAGAGCTATGGGGTTTGGCGGAACGCCAACACGTCTGACCTCTTTGGATAAGCTATCGGCAAAGGAAAACAGGTACTCGTAAATCGCGTAGTACTTGGAGAAATTGAATTCGCTGTTCGCGACGAGGATTACGCCCACCCCGTCGGATGGCCTGTAGTACATGTCTGTGGAGACTCCAGGATCGCCGCCATCGTGGCCGATGCTCCAATTTCCAAAGAGGTTGTCGTAGTAGAAGATCAAACCCTGGGTGTTGTTAACCGAAGGATATTGGATGGTCTTCATCTCTTGAACGCTTGCCGCACTGAGGATCTGCGTCCCATTGTAGGTGCCGTCCTCCATGATCATCTGCATAAAGATGGCCATGTCCAAAACGCTGCTGCGCAAAGTTCCCGCGGGGTAATCGGGATATCCGTAGTGCCCAGTTGGAGAGAACTGCGAGGCGGACCAAACATAGGGCATTGCGATAGCGTTCGGGTCAAAGTCAGCCAACCGGAAGCTACTGCTGCTCATCCCTAGCGGAGTCAGCACATTGTCCATTGCGTAGTCCGCAAAGTCCTTGCCACTGATGACCTCCACGAGCAGCCCCACGAGAGAGACTGCCTGGTTGCAGTACTGATACTTTGTTCCGGGAGCCCACGTATTGAAGTTCGCGTTGGCGTTATAGAAGGCGCCTCCGGGGACGAAGTAATCGGGAAGGAAGGTTTTCAATGCATAGGGTGAGTCCCCCATCCCGTAGAGGGGGTCCATGACCTTCCAGTTGTCCTTGAGTCCACTGGTGTGACTGAGGATTTGTCGAAACGTGATTGGAACACCTGGGTGGTTTGGATTCTCCACAGGAAAGGAGAGGTAGGTGTTGATGTCATCGTCAAGATCTAAGAGACCCTGCTCTTCGAGTTGCATCAAGCAGACACCTGTCACGGTCTTGGAGATGGAGGCTAGAAAAAATGGAGTGTCGGCGGTCGCCTTAAGGCCTGCGCCGATGTTCGCATCTCCAAAGCCATCAGCCCACAAGAGCTTTCCGTCGCGGACAATACATGCAGCAAGTCCCGGTATCTTGGCCAGGTCCATTTTCACACTGATGGAATCGCTCAGAAAGGTAGGAGTTGGTATAGAGCTCTGCGCAGTCAGAGGTGGCGCGATCAGCGCTGAGACTGCCAGCGTGGGTATGGCTTTGCTTAGGTAGGAACGGAACATGTTGGCCTCAATGTGTCGTCTTCTCCGCTCTCAAAAGGCAAAGCGGAGGTTGGTAAAAAGCATGAATACCCTTTCAAAATATGCTGCTTATGGCCGATGCGGGCGCAAAAAGTTCGATTATCCGTTTCCGCGTGAGGGGGGTGTAGCGAACTCCCTTGCCGTCTTCACTGCTTACGCCCGCAAACGGGTAAATACCGGCTCTTGTAGGGCTTGCTTATGCAGCCGGTTCGCAATCCTGCGGGCCAAGAGGACACCTCCTATGCCAAAAAGACGGCGCTTTTCCGTAAGCATTCGAATGCTTGGGGTCGGCTGGCGTGACGAGCGCCCTTG
>JAQXEK010000025.1 GCA_029250885.1 Planctomycetota bacterium | reverse complement strand
CCTCGAGAAATGACTCCAAGATCTTGCGCTGCCCGTCGCGGTCGGGGGCGTGCAGCATCAACGACGGGCCTGAATCCAGTAACGTGGCGATGTCGAGAAGGGACTGCTTCGTACTCATGCCAGCATTCTACCTTTTAGAAGAACGGCTAGATGCGCGAATCTGCGCGGCGACCTGGCCCTCTACGTTGAAGCCGATGCGAAACCGTCGCCTCTTTCTATGGCACTCGTGACTGTTTGGCCTGATCTGCTGACGGTACTTGTTTACAGCTTCGGCAAAAACGCTCCTGAGCACTTCGGGTCCGAGGAGTTTCTGTACCGGTTCCGTTTATTGAAGCACTTGTCCGTCTGCGAGCAAGCGGGTCCGAAGCTCTTTCCACTCGACTCCTTGCACACTTGTGTGACCGTCGATTGCTAGACAAGCCATTGTCGCAGCCGATTGGCCAAGGATCATAAATACGGGCTCCATTCGAATCGAACCGTATGCGATATGGGAAGCGGAGACGGCAACGGGGACGATTAGGTTGGAACACTCGGATTCCTTTGGCAGGAGAGCACCGCGTGCGATTTCGTAGGAGCGGCCTGGTGACACCTGTACATCGCCTTCATTTTGAACAAAGGCGTGGCCACTCTCATCCGTAGCGACATACCGCTGCACATTGTGGCTGTCCATGTTGTACGAGCCCATACCAACTGACTCTGGCGTTAAGGAAAGGCCTCGCAAACTTCGCTCGGTCATAACAAACTCCCCCACCATGCGCCGAGCTTCACGAACGTATATCTGGTTTGGCCAACCACCGCTCTCGGTAAACTCGTCGGCGGCGAGTCCCCAATTCCTCATTTTGGTCCGCACATCCTTAGGGACGCGCGGGTCTGTTTGTAGGAACCAGAAAAGACCCATTTGGTAGCGCTTGTGCTCTTCAACTAGAGCCGCACGTCGCTCGTAGCTTGCTTCAGGGTATTCGTAGTTCCCTCCCACCTTGTCGGTGGAAAAGGAGCCATTGTTATTGGTGTCTGTCTTGCGGTTTGGCATCGGGTCAAACGTGGCAAAGACGTGTCGCGGGCTGGCCAGCAAGTCGCGCAACAAGAGTTCATATTGAAGCGGGTCATATCCAGCGGGTTTTTCAAAAGGGAGCTGGTTGTTTGGGTCATCCGTCAGGCAAACCCGAAAACAGTAGGCTTGGATTCGGTGGTCCCCCTCCCCTTCGTTTCCATGTGGCTCTACACTTATACCGGGCAACACACCGCTACTTGGATTGTCAGGAGTCACATACGGGGAGATTCGGTTCTTAAACTGATGGTGAGTTGCATTCTTGATTTGAACTCCGTTCAGGGTCTCTCCATAGGCTTTATTGGACTCACGGCCGACGGTATAGCTGACGCCCGTGGCAGCCATCAAGTCGCCTTCATAGGTAGCATCGATAAACATGCGCCCTGAGTACTTCTGGCCGCTAGTCGTTGTGATCGATGTGATAGCTGTACCCTGCTTCGAGACTCCAGCGGCGCGATCGAGCCACTGATTTCGGTGAACAAGAATCGAGTACTCACTTAGCAAATCCTCGAATATTGACTCGGCTACATGCGGTTCGAAAACCCACATCGCGTCCGCCTCGGGGCGGTAACGTGAGAGCTGTTCAGGTTGCTGTTGACGCCAAGCCGAGCGGTAGTTGTAGTGCTCTTGAACCCGCTGGTAGAACCTCTTGGAAAGTCCACCGATCACGGCTTTGTCACCGCTATCCGTCCAGCCAAGCCCGCTTGAACTCAATCCACCCATTCGTTGCTCGGGGCAAACGATTACAGCAGTCTTCCCCATCTCGGCGGCTTGTACGGCAGCCATTACACCTGCGGATGTGCCGCCATAGATTACGACGTCGAAAACTCGCTCAGGGGACTTTTGGGGGGCTGCGCACGCGACGAAGTAGGCAAGGAAGCAAATGGACAGGGCGCACCTAAGTGATAGTGATAAGGGCATAGCGTCAACTTATCGAGATACTCTCCTGGGGGCAAGGTAGGTTCGTGTAGCGACGGTGCATAACGCTGAGTGATTTTTTATGATTCCCACCATTACGGCTGTCACGCAAGAACCGCAACCGATTTGGGCATGCCTATCTCGTTCATACGGTGCACAATTCTGCCTAGGGCTTTTTTTTGACCAGCATGCCGAATCCATGGCCCACTGGTGTGCCCAATTTATGGGCGCGATTCAGGGGCAGGTAAAGGCAAAAGCTCCTGGCGCAGTAAGGTGCGCTCTTCAGCGCGTTGTGTGTTTTGAAGGTCGATGATTTGATTGGCGGACTCCCACAGATAGAGGTAGCCAAACATGGCAAACCCCTGCAAGCCGGTCTCTGCGGAGCTTGCTCTTTCTAGAAGAGTCGCAGGCGTTGAGTTGTTCGCGTGCAACCCCATCACGACGGACACATTTTGTGAGTGCTGCAGCCACGTTGCCATTCGCGATGAGAACAGCTCGTCATCGCCCGTGTAGTTCATCGGGTAAAGCGTGTCCACGAGTTGCTCTTCGATCCAAGTCTCCCAATCCTGAAAATGCTCCATCGCCCTGTGCGCTTCGCTACCTACGGCTGCACTTAACTCGACAAGAGGGCGCTCTTGGTGGATCGCTTGTCCAAGCTCGCGCAAGAGCCCAGTCACTTGATCCGCGCGCCAAGTGTTCCATGCCTCAGGATTCTGTTCCGGAGTTATATGGGTCTCTAACTCGAACAACTTTAAGGTTCGTGCATCGCGCGGATAATCCCGCCCCGCAAGCACGGCTGGAGGTTCATTCGGAAAGCGGATGTAGTCGAAGTGGATCCCATCTACATCGTACTTCGCAGCGACCTCGCGGAAGACAGAAGTAATGTGCGTACGAACTTCGGGTAGACATGGATTCAGGCTGAGATAGAAGTTCTCCGAAGCGGGTTGGCGCTTACCGGCCTGGTCGTACCACAACCACTCTGGATGCGCGTTTACCACGTGGTTGGGATCGGAGGGCAACTCAGCTCCCCACCACGCCGGTACTACATTCATCCACGCATGCAGCTCCATGTTCCGAGAATGGGCTTCTGTGATCGCAACTTGGAGCGGATCAAAGCCAGGGTCCTGCCAATTGAACTGCTCGGCCCAAGGCTCGTGGGTGGACGGGAAAAAGGTCGTTGCGTTACCTCGTACTTGGAACAGCAGGTTGTTGAAGCCCGCATCGGCACAGTTCTGCACAATCTTGCGAACGTCGCTTTCGGTTTGATAATCCCAACGAGTAATCCAGATGGCGCGGACAGAGGGCGTTTCGCTCAGGTGCTTGTCTTGGGAACCGTTTTGAACGGCACTCGAGCAGGCCAAAAGGCCAAGAAAAAGAGCTAGGTGCACGAGTTGCTGCAACCTGGGAAATCCGGGGGGTCTTCGCGCGATAAGGCGCACCTTAGTATTTCTATGCATTTTGATCTTCCTCAATGGTGTTCTTATGCCTTTGCATGACTCTGTTGCAAGCCTTGCTGCGCTAATGCAACTGCACCCAGAGCGGGCGACGCCCTCTCGGAAGAGATGCGCACCAAGGATGCCCATGGCTTTCGGGGCAAGGGGACTTGCTCTAAAACTCTCGCTAAACCTTGGCCAACAACGAGCCGGTCCAACTCGACTCCTTCGATCGAAAGAAAATCGGCGCAACGCCTCTCGACATAAGTGGCCAACCTGTGAACCACCACCTCCGTGGCGAGTTTCCCATCGTCAACCAAGTTAGTGGGCTCTTGGTTCAGGCGATAGGGTGCTAGAGAGTCCTCAAGTGTTTCCCCGCTGGCGAGTTCGATTTCCCAGGCCTTGGTCCAAGGCGGGCCGAGCTCGAAAGGTGCGCCCTTTTGAATGAGCGCTTCTGCCAATCCGGTTCCTCCCGCAAGGTAAAAGCCATTGCTCGCCCCTCGGAAGCTATCGGGGCTGCCCCACAACTCCCCAGCCGCCCCTGCGACCCCATCTCCATACAAGTGGCTGCTCAAGCAAGGCAGGATGGATTCGAGGGTGTCCAACAAAGTGGGAAAACGAGGCGCGTTTCGCATGACTACGAGACCACGTTGGTCCTGCGAACGCAGGCCGGGAGCCGCGATAGCCAAGTGGAATGGCATTCCATTGGTGATGGTATGGATTGCACTAGCCAATTGTTTAGTTCGCGACTGAGCTTCGACAAGCTCCTCATTGTCGATCGAGCTCGATCCACCGAGACGTTGCTGATTAACAGACAGCGGTTGCCAGGGCGATTTGTCCCAGAGCAATTCCTTGCCCTGCCCACAAGTTTGCCAAGCGGCGGCTAGCGACCTCGTTCCTCCTCGTAGCTTCCTCTGGATGCGCCACATCCTTGCGCCACTTCCTCCGATGTCAACGCCTATCCACATAGCACTGGAATCTTCGACGGCATTAGAGGAGCCACGTGTTCGGTCCATAAATTGCGGCGAGAAGGAAGAGCGCGCCGATCACTTGCAGTAGTAGGATGAACCTCCAGGCCCAGCGGAACCAGATCCCCCAGGACAAACGGGCTGCACCAAGCACGCCCATGAGCACGGCCGAAGTTGGGATCAACATTTTGCCAAAGCCGTCTCCGAACTGGAAAGCAAGCACGCCGACTTGACGCTCGATAGCGAGGATATCGCACAGGGGAGTCATGATAGGCATCGTAAGCGCGGCCTGGCCGGAGCCCGATGGCACGAAGAAGTTGACCAAGGCCTGCCCGCACATGATCAAAGTTGCGGCAACAGGTTGGGCGAGGGACTCGAGGGGTGCGGCGAGATGGAATTTGAGTTTATGCTACAGGCATCGGCCTTAGGGACGTGTCGCCTGAGGAAACGCGCTCCTGGATCACGAGGGGAGGCGATTTACGCACCAACGTCTATGTAGGCGAAGAGTTGTCCTTTCTATTGGGGCACATATGGACTGGCAGGCTTGATAGTCAAGTCGACTTCTAGGGTTTGGGTCGGCGGGAACGCCTGCATCCACAACTGCTGCTGGCGCATGTATTCTGCCTCGTCTGCATACCAAGACTCTAGTCGTTTAGAGTCGGAGCCAAAAGCCAGGTAGTATGGGACGTTTCCTTTCCAATACTCGTGCAGAGAGTATTTCCAAATCCACTTGTTCCCGATGAATTGTGTCTGTGAAGGAGAACCAAGGACTTCCTCAACTTCGGAAGTGTTCATCCCGGGTTCCAAATCATTAGTTTTGGCAATTGAACCAAGGCCGGATCCGACACAGCTAGAGGAGCTGGCAAGCAGCAGGGGGAGAAGCAAGGCTTGAAGTGATATCATGTGATATAGCAAAGGGAGATGCTAGGCGAGCCTGTGTGTCCGTCACCCTATCCGTCTCAAGCAACGACCGCAACTGACTTCGGCGTTCCGAATTCGCTTGCGACCAGCAAAATGACAGGCTCGCTCGCGACTCGCCAACTACGACGGAGTTAGCGAACCCCCTTGCCGTCTTCACTGCTTAGGGCCGGCAACTGGTAAAAACCGGCTCTTGTAGGGCGTGCTTATGCAGCCGGTTCGCAATCCTGCGGGCCAAGAGGACACCTCCTATGCCAAAAAGACGGCGCTTTTCCGTAAGCATTCGAATGCTTGGGGTCGGCTGGCGTGACGAGCGCCCTTG
>JAQXEK010000082.1 GCA_029250885.1 Planctomycetota bacterium | reverse complement strand
TAGAGGATGTTCAAGACACCAGTGCCACCGGACTCGTTCAGAGTCACCGTTGACGCACGATAGTTGAGGTCCGTCGCAATCTTGGAGTTCCAGGGCAAGTCTTCCTTGTCCGCAACAATCCCGAGGGCAACCGCGGCGAAACCGCGAGCGGTGTCCGTGATCTCCTTGTTCTCAAGGAGCTCAACCAACGGGTCGATGGAGCGCTTGTCACCGATAAAGCCAAGGGCAGCCGAGAGGGCAGCCTGGGTCGAGAGGCTCTTAGAGCTCTGCAGCGTGTCGATAAGCTCGTCCACTACACCCTTGTCACCAAGGAGTCCGAGGGCGATCGCAGCCTGCTGAAGCAGAGCCGGCTTATAGGAAGAGTCGTCGACGATCTCCTTGATCGGAAGCTTAGCTTCATCGGCGCCAATCATGCCAAGGGCAACACACAGGTAACCGCGGGCTTCGTTGTCGTTGATGTTGTCCAGCTTGTCGAGCAGAAGCTCCGTGAAGTCTGCGTCGCCAAGGATGCCTGCGCCAATGGCGTAGGCTCCCACCAGAGGAGTGCGCTCGTCGGCAAGCTGCATCTTCAGCGCACCGATCAGGTCAGCAGGTACGTCTACACCAAGCTCGCGTCCGAAGATACCGATCGCAAGGGCAGTCCAGGGGCGGACTGCGACCTTACCGCGGGAGAGCTCCTTCATGAAGTACTTGCTGACTTCCTTGATGGCAGCGCTGGGGTCGCCAGAGTCCTTGCGGGAGGCGGCCTGGGCCAGAGCGATCACGGCGAAGTTACGGGCCTGGGTGTCGGTCACCGTGTCCTTTACCGACATGAGAGCTTTACGAATCTCCTTGTCGATTCCGTCGGGGTCTGCATCGCCAAGTTGCCCAAGGGCAAGAGCACAACTCTGGGTAACGACCTTCTTGTCCTTTCCCTTCATGGTCTTCAGGAAGACCTTAGCTGCAGCTTCCTTAGCTTCCTCGTTGCCCGTGCCCTCAAGAAGGCGGCAGACAGCCGTGGGAGCGTGGGCGCGCACGTTGTAGTGGTTGGCGTCGTCCAGGAAGTACTCTAGCAGGTAGTTGATCTGACCCTCGCGGGTAACCACACCGGCTTGAGCTTGGGCGTCAGCTTCCGCTTCTGCTTCGGCGCCATCAGCCATTTCAGCCGAGTCGTAGCCAAGCTTCTGGATCGGGACCAGGCCCATAGCGATCAAGCAAGCTACCTTGATGTCGCGGGTCGAAGAGTCGTCGGACTCCAGTGTAGACTGGAGGCTGGCGAAGATCGACTGACGGATCACCTCTTCCTGGGTACGGCTGCCCACAAGGGCAAGACCGTAAGCGGAGAAGGCGCGCGTGCGATTGTTGACCTCGTTGCTGCCCACCAACTTGCGGCCAGCGGGAGTGTCCTGCAGCAGGTCGTTGAGGATAGACACCGAGGCGTCGTTGGCCAGAATACCGAGCGCGATGGACGCGGTCTCAGCAATCTCTTGGTTGCCGTCCGTGAGGAAGCCTGTGAAGATGTCGGCAAACTTGGAGTTGCCCTCGGCATCGGTCTCGTCACCAATTTTGGCCAGAGCCATCATTGAGCCGGTCACGATATCGTTGTGGGTCTCGTTCTCGAGGGCCTTCAAAAGAGCCGGAACAATCTTGTTCTGGATGTCCTGGGCCGAAGGTGCCATGGAGTCGCGAGCTTCGGTCTCTTCACCGCGCCCTAGGAACCAGTCGCCGGAACCAGTCGTGGTCCCGCCGGCCTTGATGGCTGCTTTCAAGTTGATGTAGGGATCCTTGTTAAACTCCCACCAGAATGACCACAGGGTCAGGTCGGGCCCAAAATCGCCGCCACCAGTGACGGATGCACCACCGGCTGCCGGACCTGCGCCCGGGCTACCGGGGGAAGCGGGTGCGGGAGAGCCGGGTGAGCCCGGAGACGGGGAAGCGGGGCTGCCGGGCGCCGGCGTTCCGGGAGTGGCGGGGCCACCGGCGCCGCCGCCGCCTGCAGCGGGCGGAACTGTGTCACCAGGACCGCGGTAGGTACCACCGTGTCCGGTAGCAACATTCGAAAGCGCGAGTCCGCTTCCGATGAGGAGTGCTGTTGAGAAAATAAACTTCTTCATGAAGATCAGTCGCCGCAGGGCGGGTCTAGTTTTTGTGGGTTGATTAAGTCGCTTGGAGCCTTGTTTGATTGAGGCCAGCTAAAGGGCACCGCAGGAAGCATGCAAAGCCCATGCCGGAGGCGTCAATCCTTATTCGGTCCCCTAGAGAGCCCATGAGTGGGGGCCAGGGGGCCAAACGGGTCCACCAGGGGTAAAACCCGTGGCGGATGTGTAACGTCGAGAGTTTTAGACTCCCTCCTTACTGAAAAAAGTCGCACGCAGATATTCACGATTCATAGTCGCGATCGCGTCAATGGGGACGCCCTTCGGGCAGGCCGCTGTGCATTCATAGTGGTTGGTACACGCTCCGAAACCCTCTTTGTCCATGGTATCTACCATAGAAAGGACGCGGCGCTCTCGCTCCGGCTGTCCTTGGGGAAGCTTCTTTAGATGTGCCACCTTGGCGGCGGTGAAGAGCATGGCGGCACCGTTCGGGCATGCAGCCACGCAGCCACCACAGCCGATGCACTCTGCATAGTCGAAGGCGGCCTCGGCGTCATCCTTTGGGATGGGAACCGAGTTAGCGTCGGGCGGAGAGCCCGTTGCAACCGACACATAGCCGCCCGCTTGCTGGATCCGATCGAAGGAACTGCGGTCTACCACGAGGTCCTTCAACACGGGGAATGCAGCCGAGCGCCACGGCTCGACCTGCAGCGTGTCCCCATCCTTGAATCGGCGCATGTGCAGCTGGCAGAGGGTGGTCTCCGTGTCCGGCCCGTGGACCTGACCGTTAACCATCGCTCCGCAACTTCCACAGACGCCTTCACGGCAGTCGTGATCGAAGGAGACGGGCTCCTCACCTTTGCCAATAAGCTGCTCATTCAAAATGTCGAGCATCTCTAGGAAGGACATGTCGCTCGAGACTCCGGGCAGCTCGTAGCTCTCAATAGCACCTTCCGCGTGGCTGTCTTTCTGACGCCAAATGCGGAGGTTCAAGGTCATGATGCGTTCGCTCACTTGTAGCTCCTCTGGGCAAGCTTCACGTAATCGAAGCTGAGGTCTTCTTTGTGAAGGGTTGAGTCATTGCCAACACCCTGGAACTCCCAGGCTGCGGCGTAGCAGAAGTTCTCGTCATCGCGCAGGGCCTCGCCCTCCTCGGTCTGGCTCTCTTCGCGGAAGTGACCGCCACAGGACTCCGAGCGGTGCAGGGCATCCACAGCGAAGGTCTCGGCGAACTCAAGGAAGTCAGCGACGCGGCCGGCCTTCTCCAGGCTCTGGTTGAGGTTCTCGGACTCGCCGAGAACTCGAACGTCGCCCCAGAAGGACTCGCGGATCCCGCGGATCTTATCCACGGCCTCTCTAAGCCCAGACTCCGAGCGGGCCATGCCGCACTTGTCCCACATGGTGAGCCCAAGTTCGCGGTGGAAGGAGTCCACGCTTCGCGAACCGCCAATGCTAAGAAGCTTGTCGGTCTTCTCGCGAACCTCGTGCTCCACAGCCGCAAAGGCCTCGTGGCTGGTGGTGACCGGCTGGAGATTCGCACCCGCTAGGTGCCCGCAAACTGTGGCGGGAATCACAAAGTAACCATCGGACAGGCCCTGCATTAGGGCACTGGCACCCAGGCGGTTAGCACCGTGATCCGAGAAGTTGGCCTCACCCAGAACAAAGAGCCCTGGGATCGTGCTCTGCAGATTGTAGTCCACCCAGAGTCCGCCCATTGTGTAGTGCACTGCGGGGAAAATCCGCATGGGTCGCTGGTAGGGGTTCTCGTCGGTGATCTTCTCGTACATGTGGAACAGGTTGCCGTACTTCGCGCGCACAGCGTCCTCGCCGTCACGGGCGATGGCATCCTTGAAATCAAGGTAGACGGCCTGCTTCGAGTTACCGACACCATAACCCGAGTCGCAGCGCTCCTTGGCTGCGCGGCTGGCCACGTCCCGGGGGACGAGGTTGCCGAAGGCCGGGTAGCGACGCTCGAGGTAGTAGTCGCGCTCGTCCTCGGGTACCTGATCACCGGGGCGGCCATCGTCCCTCTCCTTCGGTGTCCAGATGCGGCCATCGTTGCGAAGGCTCTCACTCATGAGAGTCAGCTTCGACTGATGGTCCCCTGACACAGGAATGCAGGTGGGGTGAATCTGGGTAAAGCAGGGGTTGGCAAAGAGGGCACCGCGCTTGTGGGCGCGCCATGAGGCGGTGACGTTCGAAGCCTTGGCGTTTGTGGACAGGTAGAACACGTTTCCGTAACCGCCGGTGCATAGGAGCACAGCGTCAGCAGCGTAGCGTTCGAGTTCACCTGTGATCAGGTTGCGACAGATCACCCCGCGGGCGACTCCGTCGATCGTGACCAGATCAAGCATCTCGCGACGTGTGCGCATGTCGATTTTCCCGGCGTGAATCTGGCGATTCATGGCCGAGTACGCACCGAGTAAAAGCTGCTGTCCCGTTGCCCCGCGGGCGTAGAACGTGCGGCTTACCTGGGCTCCGCCGAAGGAGCGGTTTGCTAAGTGCCCACCGTATTCACGGGCGAAGGGGACACCCTGGGCGTTGGCTTGGTCGATAATGTTGTTCGACACCTGAGCAAGTCGGTAGACGTTTGACTCCCGCGCGCGGAAGTCTCCACCCTTGACTGTGTCGTAGAACAAGCGGTAGATGCTATCGCCATCGTTGGGATAGTTCTTGGCCGCGTTGATTCCGCCCTGAGCTGCGATCGAGTGGGCCCGTCGCGGGGAGTCTTGGATGCAGAGGCTGGTCACGTTGTAACCAAGCTCGGCCAGGGTCGCGGCGGCCGAACCGCCAGCTAGGCCCGTGCCCACGACCAGAATTTTGAACTTGCGCTTGTTTGCCGGGTTCACCTGCTTCATTTCGAAGCGGTGGTTGTCCCAGCGAGACTCGATCGGCCCGCTGGGGCACGCTGAGTCCAGCTTGAATTGAGAACTCATGAGCTTGATCCTCCGAGCCAGAAGTAGATTGGAATGGAGATGAACCCAAGGGTTAGAGCCACGGCCAGGACCTTTCCAATTGCGCGCAGCGCGGGTGTGTACTTGGGGTGGTTGGCCCCCAAGGACTGCAGGGCGCTACCAAAGGCATGGGAGAGGTGGATACCCAGGGCCAGGATGCCCAACATATAGACACTGGCAGTGAGGGGGTCGCTCAAGGCCTGCTGAACTGATGCATAGGGAGCCTCTTCGAAGGCCTCCTTCTGCAGCCGGAAATCCCAGAGGTGCTTGATCAAGAAAGCCAGGATCACCACACCTGTGGGGAACATCGTCTTGGAAGCAAAGCTCTTCTCGCCGTGGGTACCCGTGACCGAGTAACCCTGGGGACGCGCGCGGCGGTTCTCCCGGGTTGTCTTGACGGCCAAATAGATGTGTCCAAGGAACAAGAGGGCGAGGGCGACCTCAGCGATAGGGAGGATCGGAAGACTCGAGATTGCGTGCGCATAGGCGTCAAACGCGGTCCCGCCGTCTCCAGCAAAAAGGCTCAGGTTGCCCGCAAGGTGAGCGATCAGGAATCCGATCAGCATCAACCCTGTCAGGGCCATAAGCGCCTTCCTGCCTACCGATGAACTTACAAATCGTTCAATCCAGCTCAGCATGGGGTAGCTGGTTCGGACAAGCCGAACCTTGTTTATGGAAAAGTAGTGGGGGACACAGCAGTGGGGGAGCCAAGGACTCGTTCCAAGCTATGGGGATTAATAAGGAAAGAGAGTACTGCCGATGGCTTGGGGGGACAATCCATGCAGCCGATTTCCTAGGGCCCATATGGCACATTCCTGCGCTTTAGAGATGAAATAATACGCAAAGTCTACGAGGATCCACTCCATGACATGCCGCATCCAACTCATCCGACATGGCCAAGTCCATTCGGACTGGCGGAAACGCATCTACGGTTGCCTCGATGTGCCGCTCTCGGAGCAGGGAGAAGCCGAGGCTCGTCGAGCAGCCGAGTTCCTTGCGGAGGTTGAAATCGACGAGGTCTACTCCACGGGACTGTCCCGATCCGCCTTTGGAGCCGAGTGCATCGCCGCGTCCCGGAACCTGGCAGTCCAAGCCGAACCAAGGCTCCGCGAAATCGAACGTGGAGCCTGGGCCAAGCTGACTTTTGACGAGCTCGAGCAGCAGTTCCCCGGGGCCTTTGCGGCTTGGAACGCCAGCCCCTGGGACCAGAAGCCCGAGGGCGGCGAGAGCCTCGACGAGCTACTTGTGCGAGTCACTCAAAGCCTGGGAGCTATCGCCAAGCACAACTCGGGCAAGACGGTAGCCATCGTTGCGCACCGCCATGTGCTGCGCTGCGCCCTAGCTTGCTCCCTGGGCAAGGCGGAATCCTTGCTGCGCATCATCCCAACGGGGACCGTGTTGACCCTGGACTGGCCCGAAGTCGGCTCTCCTACACTGGTCTCCGCGGAGTGCTTCGACTCCGTGGACAACTGACCCATAGGCGAAGCGCGCCCGCCTAGTTGTTACTGCTAGGCCCCTTGCCCGGCCCTGGACCGCCTGCCGGCCCCGGTCCGCCACCGGGGAAGGGCACGGAGCCTGGCCCGCCGCCCTGCATCATGTTCTTGAGCTCGAACATGCCCTCACCAAAGTGATAGGCAAGCCAGACGAAGTGGCAGTCCACGTTGTCCACAGGATCGTCCACCTCGAATGCGGCCTTGCAGGTCAGGTCGCAAGGGCGCTCTTTGTTGAGGAAGCAGGTTTTTTTATCGCTCATGGGGGGGGGAGTTGGGGCTCAGTCTAGTCGGCTGAATTTCGCTTGAAGAGGCACAGCCAGTCTCCGTCGACAACAAGCTCGTCTCTCTGGTTGTAAAGCCTAGTCCACATGCGCACGTGCCCACGCTTGGGCGCGGGTTCGGCCTCGTGTTCGGCCACTTCAATCTCAAGGCGGACCTGATCACCGGGACGAACCGCGCCGACAAAGCGTGCGTTGTTTTCGACGATGGCCTGCAGCGTCTTAACGAAGATCCCCGTACGCCAACCAAGCCCCGTGGCAACTGCCATACTGAGGGCGCCGTGGGCAACACAGCCGCGGAAGGCTGTGCGTCTTGCAAAGCCCGGGTCCGTGTGGACAGGATTGTCATCACCAGAAACGCTGGCAAAGTTGGCAATGTCAGCCTCGCTAATCACCCGAGACTCAGACTTGAAGACCTGACCTATTGTGAGCTCGTCAAAATAGAAGCCCCGGGTCCGCTGATCAGCGTCGGTATAGGGAGAGTCTGCGGTCATGGATCAAATCGGGTCGAGGAGGGAAGAGGACGGAGCCATCGCCAAGCTGGTCGAGATGTGCACGCGCGCGGGACTCTAGCAAGTTGAACACACCAGCAGCTAGGGGAGCAGGCCAAACCCGGGCCCTAGGCTCGGCTTGGCCCTAATCCCAAGTGCAACATAACGCACATTATCAGACGTAGCATTATGGGCGCCAGGCCTTCTATCCAGGAATCCCCCAAAGACAGCCCCCTAGCGGGCATTCGCTGATCAATGCCCCTACCCAAGGATCCGAACACTAGCAAGACGCCCCTTTTCCTCCCGGTTTCCACGCCAGCTGCCTACGGAACCTTGGCCAAGGCAACCTCCGCTGACTAACCTACGTGCATGCAACTCCCATCCATCCCAACTGCACTCTTCACCTCCAGCCTCTGCGCCTTTGCGCTTGGCACCTCGTCTTGCGTGAGCAACCCCAGCGACCCGCCCCAGGTCGCATGGGCAAGCCAAGTCACGATGCCCGATGTAGCGGTGGCCCAAGCTCCGTTTGAACAGGTAGAGGTCAAATGGAAGGAGCGTTTTCGAGAGCCCTATGTCTACATCGAAAACCGTGGCGACTACCGCAATGTTGGATATCGAATCGCCGACCTGATGCAGATTGCCGCCGACCAGGCGATCCCCGTGGCCGGCGCGCCATTTGTGCTATTTTTCGATGACCCGGGAAAGACCGTCCAGGAAGAGCTCTATGCAAGGATCTGCCTAGGCATCAATGACGAGTTCATGGCCAGGCCGCCACTCTTAGTCGACGAACTGCGCCAAGAGCTAGTCGTTTACGCGGCGATCGGCGGCGCCTATTCCGAGGTTCCGCGGGCATACCCCAGGTTGATCGAGCGGATCTATCAGCTCAATGGGATGATTACCGGGCCAATCCGCGAGTCGTACCTGGTCAGCCCGGTTGGAGCTCTGACCGAGAGTCTTGTGACTGAGGTTCAGATCCCCTGGGGCCCGCAGCCCTAGCCCCTAGGATGTCGCTTTCAGGTGGGGGCTAGCGGAGACCGGGTAAACCCGAGTAGCCACCAACTCGTCACCCTGAAGCTGCCCGAGCAACAGGTCACCCGATGCCAGGCCCTTACCTGCCAGGGCAGCCGGTGGCTTGGCCTCTAAAGTCTCCCCAGAGCTCAGGGTCCAGCGGTGAAGCTCGCCCGTTTGGGATTCCGGCTCCCCCACATATTCCATGAGCTCCCAAGCGTTGTTCGCCTGATCCATTTCACCTTCTTGCAAGGCCCTATTTAGTCGCTGAAGGCGGCCGAGGTGTTGGCTTGCACCAGCCACAAGGCCCTTGGCCTCGTCCCAGAGCTCCACCAATCCATGATTGGCCTCCAGCCAGATGCAGAAGGCCTCGAGGGAGCTGCCCAACTGCTCAAAATCGTACTCTCCCCCACTGTCGCGCGGAGCCTCCCAGAGCCAACGCGATAAGAACAGCGCGATGTGGTTCGCACTAAGTTCTTCGGCAAGACCGATGAAAGAACCATATTGGATAAAGAGCTCGAGACACTTGTGCTGCTCTGAGAAGATCTCGAGCTCAACTTCGGCAAGCCGCGCTCCGTCCCAAAGGAACTCTTGGCACAGAGCTCCGAGTACGCCTGGAAAGTCCGGGACCTTCGTTGGCTCATCGGCTTCCTCATCATCGATAACATCAAGGGTGGCCTCGAGCTCCTTAAAGAGGAGCTCGACGTCCTTGCCTTGCTCGCGGCCGGCATCAAATTTTGCAAGGGCCTCCTTGCGCAGTCGAATGCTCGCTTCGTCGGCAGTCTCTTCGTCGGAACCTACATCCGCTTGCACGTCATCGCCCCGGGCTTGGGCCTCACGGTCTAGTGCATTCCACAGGATCGTGATCGCCTTCTGGGTCTCGACCAGGTCGACATCCGTCTCGAACGCGAGCTCGTCCATTATCCAGCCAACCGGGTCATTACCGCCGGCCGTGATAACCTCTTTCGGAACAGGAGTGCGCCTGAGAAGACGAACGAACTCATCTACATCCTCGACCGTAATGCCGTTCGCGCACAGCTGCTCGCGAAGTTTCAACTCAAGCTCGGCAGCCGATGGCAGGTCCTTATCCACGGACTCCACGGTCTTGTCGTCAAGCCGAATTTGCTCGGAGAAGAACATAAACTCAAGGTCCTGCTGGCTCATGCGTAGCGGTCCACGACTACGTGCGCGCATGGCCTCGATGTCACGCTCAAGAGCAACCAAGAGCTTGGGGTTACGGATAGAGTGCGCCGCCGGCGACAGGGCCCAGGTCGTCTTCTCGCCATCCGTTGCATAATCGTGTGGGTAGAGCCTTCCCACGATCAGGTCCCCAAGCTGGGTGGCCTCTTCAAATGCTAGCAGCGGATCCGGAATCGCGTAGCGACCACGACCGAGCAGGTCCTCAATGAGAATTCCCTCCGACGGTTCGATCTCAGTTACCACGTAAACGCCGCAACGGGAGGCACGCATGGCTGCGTAACAGGCAGCCGCGCTAACCTCGTCGATGTCTCCTGCCATTGAGGATCCTTGGCCACCAGCATCTCGATAGAAGGCCTCTAGAGGTACACCACCGAGCTGGTCCGATGCGCGCTCCAGGAGAAACCACTCGCGGTGGCGGCTCTTCTTAGAGGCTTCCGTTGCGTCCCCAGGATTTGGGCCAGGGCTTCCAAACTCGTCAAAGTCGTCCTTGAACTCGAGCTCGAGTTCGGTGCGCTTGCAGGTCTGGGCGAGCAGCGAATCTAAGGCTGCCTGAATGTCTTGTAGAAAGGGATCCATGATTTTGGGCAGAGATCTTAACCGATCCGGCGTATCGCAAGAGGCCCCACTTTCCTGCCCGCCCAAAAAAAGGACCACCTGGCGACAAAGCCTTCCTGGAGCGCACAAAAAAGGTAGCGGAGACCACGCATGTACCCCATCCGGCCGCCAGAGAGGCGAGAACCGAGCCAACGCTGCTAGCCCGACCTGGCGATGACAAAAAGCTTATTGCCCCGTGGGCACCCGCGCGACTTAGAGTTGAGGGGAAAGTCGGTCATCAATCTGCGTGCCCTGGGGACCCAGGATTTGTATTCTCAAGAGCACCCAGCCACGTTCCGGAAACAAAAAAACATCCCAGCCATAACAATGCATCTCGCCCTACTCCAGGCAGCCCAAGAGACTTCAACCATGGAGACCATCCCGTGGGTCGACAAGCTAGCCATCGTGCTGCTGGGGCTCTTCGTTGTGCTTGGTCTCTGGCGCGGGCTCTGGTGGCAAGTGATTCGCCTCGTAGGCTTTGTAGGCGCCTTTGCTGCAGCGCGTCTGTTTAGCCCGCGGATAGAGCCTCTCCTGACGGAGACATTCAACATTGGTGACCCGCGTTTTAGCCAAGGGCTTGCCTGGATCGTGATCTTCATTGCCGCTCTAATCGTAGCTGTCTTGCTTGGCAAGCTGGGGCAATCAATGCTCGAGGCCATGAAGCTCGGCATGGTCGACCGCGTAGGCGGAGCCATTGCTGGGGCCCTGACTGCATTGTTGATCCACAGCGCGTTCCTCGCTGTGCTTAGCCTGTTCGCCCAAGGTGAGTGGCTGCACGATCAGCTTGTAGGGACCTGGAGCGAAAACCTATTCGATGTCCTCGCGAAAGAATATCCCGTGATTGTCGACAAGGAGCAGGCTACCTGGATTGGCAACCAGCTAAGCCCAACCGTACTCAGGTAGCTTGTTAGCTATGGCTGCTAGAGCTGGTCCAGTAGGTCGATCAACATCGGCCCGTGGGCAGGCAGGAAGGCGATGTGCTTTTGCATGTGATCCTTCGCCTTCTCGACTTGCCCCGTAGCCATCATGCCCATCGCAACGAAGCGAGCGGCAATGACCTGGTTTGGGTCCAGGGAGTAGGCCTCAAGCGCAGCGCTCAAGGACTCGGCAGGGTCGGATTCGAAAAGTGCCATAGCGAGCCCCATCCAGGCCCGCGGGTTGTTGACTGTAGCCTTAGTTACGCGACGGAATGCGGCAATGGCCTTCTGGGTTTTGTCCACGGTCAAGGCGCGTTCGCCATAGTTGAGGATGGCTGCGATACTGCTAGGATCCTCTTGCAGCCATTCATTTGCAGCATTGAACGCCTTGTCATCTTCACCCGCGCTCGCATAGGCCAGGGAAACCTTGTCCCAGTTCGGCCTGCTTTTTGCCGCAAACGCCAGGGCAGCGTCAGAGTAGGACTGCTTCATGGCCGGTGAGATTGGTCCAGAAGAGCCAATGGGCGGGCACGCCACCAAGGGCAGCTTGGAGAGTCCGTTCTGTTCAAACAGCGGGTCGTGCTCGTCCCTGTGGCAGCGGACGCAGCCCATATAACCCAAACTAATCAGGCCGGGAAGCATGGGGCTCATACCGCCGGCCATATGGGAGAGTCCCCCACCATGGCATGCAGCGCATTGAACGTTCTCGTAGCCCTGGGCCCTGGATGGACGATCAAAACCACCCTCCATTTGGTAACCGATTGTGTGGCAACCAATGCACTCGGCATCGGACTCCTGGTCGGTAGCCTCAAGAGTAGCGAAGGCGCGACTGTGCCTAGTCCCAAGCCAAAACTCGTACTGCTCTGCGTGACAACTCTGACAAGCCTCGGCACCCGCAAAAACGCCCTTGGTCTCGATAGGAGGCAGAGCACCCGGGCGTTGAGCTGCCCAGTAAGCATCCGTTGCAATGTGGTATTCGTCCACGGCAGCAAGAGCAAGGTCGCTACGGGGTATCCCGGTGTGCATTGGAATTTGGGCGTGGGAGAAGTAGTTCTCTACTGGGGCGTCCCCCATCTCAAGCAGCCTCGAAGAGGCACTGTAGTAGAGAGAGCCTTCAGTGCGCCGCTTGTCGGTCCACTTCTCCGTTCCGTACTTTTGCTCGAGACCCGCAAGGTCCTGATAGGCTTGACGAGAAGCATCCCTCTGGGTCTCCATGACAATGCGTTCGCTGTGGTCGACCAGCTTGCCAGGTACACCTTGGTTTGAAGCAGCCAAGTACTTGTCCTTGTCCTCGAGCCACCACTCCATGCGGCCGACACGACTTCCCTTGACCATGCTTGTCAAGACAGGCGTGTCGTCGATCACAGCAGTCGGGCCTTCAGAATCGTAAAAGTGACCACCAAAGATTAGGTCCAGCTCAGGATGCTTCTGGGCGAGTAATTTGTTGCGCTTAAAGCCGAGGTGCGAGACGCAGAACAGCATGTCCACCTGGGGGCGCAGCTCAGCGATCAGCTCGTCTGCGCGGTCTTGCCATGGTTGAAGGCGAAAGCCCTGGGTATGCAATAGCTTGTCCACCCTATGCACACCGAGGGGAGTCTCCTTGTCCTTGTTTACCTGGGCCTCCTCAAGCTTTGATGCGATCAGGCTGATCAGTCCAATCTTCATACCCGAACGCTCGAGAATCATGGACGTGGTCAGGGGGTGGTCGCCCTTGGTGTCGACAATGTTTGAGGCCAGGAAGGGAACACCAGAGGCTTCTGTAAGCTCCTGCAGTTGTTTGATCCCCAGGCTGATCTCAGCTTCCCCTACGCCAATGGCGTCGCAGCCGATCTCACCCCATGCTTCCAAAAAGCTCTCAGCCTTTACCCGTAGCTGCTGCACCTTGTTGGCGTCTGTGATGACCCCCTCGGCAAAGAGGTCTCCCGAGTCGATGTGGAGGCTCGTATTAGGACGCGAAAGACGCTCCTTATGGATGTACCCCGCTAGCCGGTCGATCCCCCCGATCTGCCCCGCGCTGCATCCACAAGGCTCGATGTATCCGTGCACGTTCCCCGTGTACATGAGCAGGAGGTCCGAAGGCCTAGGCTCCGACGACGAATGAGAGCAGGCGCCCAAAAGCCACGCAGCCATGCCTAGGCCCAGAAGGGTCACGAGTGTTCTAGGCTTTAATGAAGGGGATGCCATGGAGTCAGTTGGATGGACGAGCTAGTGGGATTGAATCTTAGGGCGCAAGCGCGTGCGCACTCCCAATAAGTGCTACACTTGGGCAATCATACGATACGGTTGTGCCCAGTGTTGGGGAAGCAGGTGTGAATCCTGCACGGTCCCGCCACTGTAAGTCGACTGTCGTACTCCTCAGCTAAGAGTTGTCTTTTGGACGAATCTTGGTCGAGCCCGGGACTCCGGGGCCACTGGCGCACGCGCTGGGAAGGTTGAGTGCGATTTACGGCAAGTCAGGATATCCACCTGGGCGCAGGGATTTTACGGGACCCGAAGGAGGTCTTGTCCCAGAACATTTGCGCACCCGATTTAGGTGGCCGGTGTTGAGGATAAGGCGGAATTCGAGCCCCACATTCGACGTGGATATCGAACCACACATTGACCTTATACATCATGCAAACTCAGCAAATAGGAGCCATTGCGGCTCTCGCCTTCTTTAGCGCTCTCAGCCCCAACCAGGCATCTGCCCAAGACTCGATTGAGTCCGGCTACTCCAGTGCAGTCCTACCCTACCCTGGCTCAAGTGCAACCCGCACTCTGTCCAACGGTGACGTGGTCACCTTCAATGGAACTAGCATCGACCGGTACGACGCAAGCGGCCTTCTGATCACAAATCTAGGCAGCTTCGCCTCGTTCATGTTTAGCGGCTGTATGGCCATCGCGCCGGACGAATCCTATGCCATTGTCGGGGAGACGTCCAACAACGACATCTTTAAGGTGGCGCTAGATGGCTCAGGCATGTCGGTCTTGGCCAACATCGTCTTCAACGCAGATGCGGCCTTTGCACCCAACGGCGAACTCTTCGTGAGCGCGGCCACCTGTGGCTTCTGCGGGTTCAACGAGATTATCGAGGTGGACGTACTCACCGGAGCCCAGCGCAAGATCGCAGACCTGGACGGCCCGTCAGGACCGATCACATTTGACGCTTTAGGCAACCTCTACTACGCCACCATCGACCCGGTGTTCCCATCTCCCCCCGCCTCCACGGACGTCCTGATCTTTATGGCCGCGGATGTGGCCACTGCAGATTGCAACCTAGGCACCTGCCTGACCGAAGCCAACGCGATCCCCTATGCCCAGGGCTACGACGGGGGCTCTGCCCTTGAGTACGATGTCACGACTGGCTACGTCTACATGCTCGAGAACAACTTCGGCTCGGGGGTCAACCGAGTTTGGCGCCTAACCGGTGGCGCTCCGAACTTTAGTGACGTTCTGGTGGAAGGCACACCCTCTAATTGGATGAGCAACCTGGAGTTCTTTGCTGGCGCGTCCCCCGCGACCTTCGAGGCCTACCAGCCTGCGGGTGGTGCAACTCTGCACTACAGCAGCACAGACTTTGGCAGCTTCTCCGCGCGCAACGCAGTGACTCCCCAGCGCGCCAGTATTGCGATTACCGGCCCCGGCGCCACGGGCCCCGGTCCGGGTGCCGTCGAAATCACTGGTGGAGTCCCCGGCGGAGCCGCTCTGCTCTTCTATGGCTCGACGACCCTCAAGTCTATGTCCGAGACGGCCTATTCCCTTGCGGGGATCGCGCCGCCGATCTTCTCGGACCTTCACCTTGGCAGCCTTACCGTTCTGCCCGGCATGATCATGAGCGACGGACTTGGCGCTAGCAGCTACGCCTTCACCAACCCCGGCGGACTGAACGGGCTGATCTCCGTCCAAGCTTTGTTGATTGACGAGGGCCTTGTGGTAGTGCGCGGCGCGACCCCTTCGGTCGACCTCTAGGGAATCGAAACCTAAGCTAAGAGGCCGGGGCCCGTCGAAGTGAATCGACGGGCCCCGGCCTTGTTTTCTGGGCAGCTGATGAACTAGACCATCTGCACGCCGGTCACCCAGGGCAAGGCCTCGATCAACTTGGGTTGCACGACCTCATAGAGCGTCGAAGACTGGGCGTGACACCCCATGCATGCGCCCGAGAGCTTGACCGCAACCATCCCGTTGTCGTCCACGCTGATCAGCGCAATCCCTCCGCCGTCCATTTCCAGCATCGGGCGAATATCGGCCAGGATCGCTTCGACCTGAGCAATGCGCGCAGGGTCGCCGGTAGCGGGCTGTGAAGGCTCTTCAGCCCCGAAGTTGTTCAGAATGTCTAAGAGTCCCATAGAGCTAAGGATGCATCCAAGTCTTTGGAACTTCAAGGTGCCACGTGTTATCTGAACGAAGGATTAGCCGAACCTGGCCCCAGTCCTCTGCGGCCCCCAGGGGAAAGAACACCGTATCCAACCCCCAAGATCCTGTGATGTGCCAGGTCTCCCCCACCTGTTTTACCCCCAGCAACGCCCCCCTATCGCTCCCCCACCAAAGCAGGCTGGCTACGACCAAGGGGAAATCCCAAGGGCAGGAAGGGGTCAACCGGGGCAGATCGTCCAAGCTGGGTGCTGCGCCGCGCAGCTCGGCCACAAGGCCAAAGAGGATACCCAGGCCATCCGAACGACTGCGCTCCATCAAGACATCGGCACCCGCGCCGGCGCAGATGACCCCAAGAGCCCAGCCAAGCTGATCAATCTCCTCTGTGAGTTCGTCAAGTCCCGTGGCTGTGGCCGCGCCTTGGCTGCGGATCCTCGCAATCGACGTCGTCAGCCGGCCCATACGCTCGGTCAAGAGAGGCAAGAGCCTAGTCTCAAGCCCTGGAAGATCCGTACCCATTGGAGGGATCTGCTTGGGGGGCTGGCCGTCCCTGTCGTTCACAGGTCGGCTCCCCAAAAGAACGTGGTACCAGGAAGGGGAATCGAACCCCTACTCCCTTGCGGGAAATGGATTTTGAATCCATCGCGTCTACCAATTCCGCCACCCTGGCGTGGTTCCACATTGTTCTCCATCAATCTCATCGGGCGTGAGCCCGCATCGAGGCGAAGTACTTTGCGCGAGCAGGCCGCGCTTTGCAAGCCCCCTCGGGTCCAAAGGTGCAAAGCTGCCGGAGAAGTTTCCACCCCATGACTACTTTACCAGGATCGAGGCCGCGGCAATGCGCTCGCAGAGCTCCCCAAAGTTTATCCCAGCCTGGCTAGCCGACAGGGGGAAGAGCGAGCGAGGAGTCATTCCGGGCAGGGTGTTCACCTCAAGAACCACGGGCGTCCGGTCCTGCTCCTCCCGCGGAATCATGAAGTCTGTGCGAGAGTAGCCGCGGCAGCCCGAGCTAATGTGAGCCCTGAGGGCGAGCTGCTGGAGCTGGGCGACGGCCTCTGGATCGAGGCTGCGGGGTGGGCAAAACTCATCGGCTCCGCCCTCGCTGTACTTCTCGTCATAGTCGAAGAAGCGGCCTGGCTTCGGACAGATCTCCACGGGCTGCAGGGCGACCGGCAAACCGCCCGGACCGTCGAGCACGGGACAGGTGACCTCAATTCCAAAGATGCGGGCTTCGACTAGAGCATCGTCGCCCACGGCGAAGACGGACTCGACGGCGGTGGCAAGGGCGGACCCCGCCAGCTCTTCGGGACTGAGCAAGAAGGTCGCCACCGAGGAGCCGCCGCACCGGGGCTTGATCGAGAGTCCGCGGTTGGCGCCAGGCAAGCTGCGAGCGAGCTCTAGCAGGCCCTGGGCGCTCGCTTTGGACTCTCGGTAGGTCTGCTCGCTCATCAGGCAGTGAGCGGCTGTCCGCAGGCCCTCCCGGCGCAAGAAGCGCAGGCTGGCAAGCTTGTCCATGCAAAGGGCGGATGCCGCCACACCGGACCCCGTGTGCACAAGGCCAAGGGTCTCAAAGAGCCCCTGCAGCGCTCCGCCTTCGCCGTCTCCACCGTGAAGAGCGATCCAGAAGACATCGACCTCGGACAGGCATCCCGCAAATAAATCTAGAGGCCTGCCGGTCTCCTCCCCGCAGGACCAGGTAGCCCCATTGGCTTCAAGCTGTACATCAAGGACCCTGTGCCCGCGCTCGGCAAGGGCACTCGCCACGGCCGCCCCGGTCTTTAGGGATACCTCGCGCTCGCCAGTGGTACCTCCCCTGAGAACCGCAATGACCGCGGGGTTGCCTAGGAGGCCGCCCGCCATCGTGGCGGCTGGAGCCTGGTCCTGGGAATTCACTCGGGATCCCCAAAGAGCAGGCCGCCCTGGGCAGTGGGCTGGCCCTTGTGGCCGGCTTGGATTCGAGTGACGAACTCAACGCTGTCCTCGGCAAAGAGCGGGTCCACCTCGATAGCAGGGTAGCCGCCGATCTCAACTGAGGGCGCTTCAACCCCGGCCTGCTCTAGCCAGGTAGCAAACATCCGGCAGAGGTCGCGCCTGCAGGAGTCCGCAGAGTCATCGCCGTCTTTGTTCTTCACGGGGCTGAACTCGAGGGCGCGATCCGCCTCAAGGGTCACCGTGGCCTTGCTCTTACCCAGGGCATCGAAGACGAAGGTCTCAAACTTCGCGCCATCCACCATGACCCCTTGGCCGTCCGGACCGATGGCTCCCATGTTCTTGCGCGCCACATGCCAAGGCAGGTCTAGGACACCGCCCTGTGTCAGGCCCTTGACGAACTGGACATCGATAGCGTGCACCGCAATGTTGCCGGCGCGGAACAAGAGCTCGCCCGCATCGTCTTTCGCTTCGCGCAGCTCTGGTGCAAGGTCCGAGTATTCGATGCAGCCCATGACACCGTCCACGTAACCCAGCACGCCGACCTTCTCCCCGGCGTCACGCTTCGCGACAACCTTTGAGGACATACCGGCTCCGGCCTGGTCGTGCAGACCGAGGAAGAGCGCATCGCCCGGGCGGGCAAAGGGATTGTCGACCTGGAAGAAGCTAATCGTGGTGATACCACGGCGCTCCATATCCACCAAGGCGCCGGACTTAGCCAAGGCAGCGAGTGAGCCGCCGTGGCCATTGGGAGCTAAGAAGAGAGAGTCCTTTTGTGCGAGCAGCATGCGGCCTTCAAGGTCGAGCGCGGGCAGCATCTCTTGGCTGAAGAAGAACACGTTGTCGGCCTTGAGCCCGAAGTTGTCGTGCTCGGCAAAGAACGAACGCGTAGCCCCGTCGTTTGCAGGCGAGGTCATGACGTACCAGACCGGGTCGATGCCATGGCGGCGGCCAGCGGCGCGCAGGCGGGCTGCGTGTAGGTCGAAGAGGCAACGCTCGGAGAGGGGCGCCACGGGAAAACAGCCCTTGGGGCCATCGTAACCGAGACGTGATCCCTGCCCGCCGGCAACAATCATGAAGGCCACCTTCCCCCCATCCAAGAGGGACTTACCGCGGGCCCGGGCGGACGCGGCCTCTTGCTGAAGTTCACCCTCCTGCACAAGTGGGAATAGGTCCGGGGGCGAGAGCTTGGCGGCCGCGCCCTGGTCACTGTGTCCATCCTGTAGCAGACCGCCAAGCCGGGCAAGCAGCCCATAATCCACAGCCTCCAGCTGCTCAAGCAGCTGCCTCTGGCTGGCACTTGAGAGGTCGTCCCAGAACCGGAAGACATGCCCTTGATCGGCGGCCTCGGCCCTTGCCCGCTGGGTGGAGGCGCGGTTGGAGAGGGAATCCGGGGAGTTCGAGTCAGTTTGAGGGCTCATGGTCAAGGCAGTGGATCAGAATCTTGAGCACGCCGGGCTCGGCGGCGCGCCGCAGGGCTTCGGGTGCATCGTTCAGGGGATACGTCTCGTGGATCATGGATTCTACCTCGATCGCGCCGGTCTGGAGAGCCCGGAGCGCAGGTTCGAAGCGACCGCAGCGGGAACCCACGAGGTTAAGCTCGTCGACCACTACCGGAGTCAGGTCCAGGGAGGTGGAGCGGCCCGTGGTGGTCTTCAGCACGACGGTCCCCCGGGGCCGAACCCAAGTAAATAGGGCCTGAAGCACGTGGTCCTTACCTGTCGCCTCGACGGCCATGTCGTAGAGCGGCTCGCCGCTGTTACGGATTCGAGTACCATCCAGCAAGAAGCTGCGGTCTCCGATGCCTATCGGCACCCTCTCGGGGTGATGGCCAGCAAGGTCAACCTTCGCTCCGGCGTGCTGCAGGACCTTCGCGATTAGCAGGCCAAGGCGCCCGTCCCCCGCGACAAGGCAGCGGGAGCCGGCCACGTTTGGCACCTGATCTAGGATTTGAAATGCAGCGGCCAGAGGCTCGGCAAACACGGCGTGCCTAGGGTCGAGGGGCTTGCCCGAAGGGCTTGCCTGGAGCGGTAGAAGATTACGCGCGGGGAGCCGAAGCTGCTCGGCGAAAGCGCCGGGCCTCTCCAGAATGCCCAGGACGTCCCGGGCTTGGCAGTGGCGCCCGGCATTGGCGCCAAGGCAGTCTGGGCACTTCCCACAGCCGGCGTTGATCTCCCCGACCACTAGTTGTCCCTCGTACTGCCCTTCGAGGGCACGCCCCACAAACTCATGGCCGGGGATGCCTGTGAAGTTCATATAGCCGCTGGCCAAGGCTAAGTCCGTCGCGCAAACACCGGCGTACTGGACTGCAATCCGGACCTCGCCCCGCTTAGGTTCGGGTTCGGGGAGATCGTCCCGAAAGACGAGCTCGCCATGTTCAAGCCAGGCGCCGCGCATAGTCTCAGGCTACGGGATTGCCTCCAAGCTTACAACGTCACGAAAGGATTCCCCACGCCCATTAAGACGGGAGGACGGGAGGACGGGTAAATCCCCCGGAGACCCACCCCTGGCTAGGGAGCAGCGATGCTAGCTTTCGACTACGAGTTGACGGTATCTTCGGAAAGGGTGGTAAGCACATTCTCCATGAGCGCTTCGAGTGCGCGAAAGCGTTTATCGGCAGCCACTTGGCGTTCGACCAACTTCTCAATCACAGGAGGCAAGATAGCCTCGCGGGTATAGTTGTTGATCATGTTGATGATCTCCGCGCGGTCCGCGTCCGGCAACTTGTGGAAGTGGTAGTTGAACTTCTGGTTCAACACCTCTTCGGTGATGGCCATGCACTGCTCGGTGACCTGCTTTACGTTCTCGTGCTCTTCGCGGAAGAGAGTGACTTTGTAATCGTGAAGTAGCTTCTTGAACTTTCCTTGCACTTGGTTCTGACCTCTAGGGCTTTGGGTGCAGCTCTGGGGCCGCACGTTGGGGGCTGGACAAACGCGTCTTGGGAGACCCGCTTTAGGTTACGCTGAGTCGAAGGAATCCGGGAGCGAAACTCGCCTTTGGGTAGGCTCAAAATGGCCGCAGATCAGCTTTCCTACCATTGATGCATCAATAGACCCGGTGGGGTCAAAATCCAAGGTGACCAGTCATGATTTTTGGCGCTTTTTCGCCCGTCAATGAGGTTAGATGGACCAGCCACGAAGAGAGCCCCCACTGCTGATAGCAGCGGAGGCTCTTGGGGCCAAGGATCAGCTGCCTTGGGCATAAAATCAGAGACTGCCTAGTCGGGTGTGCCTATGCAGACCGAGACGTTGTGACCACCAAATCCAAGAGAGTTGGACAGGGCGTTCCGAATCTTAAGCTCGCGGGCATCACCCGGGATGTAGTCCAGGTCGCACTCGGGGTCTGGGTTCTCTAGGTTCCGGGTCGGGTGAACTGCACCTTCATAGACCGAGCGCGCCGTAGCGACCAGCTCAACCGCCGAAGAGGCGCCGAGCAGGTGTCCGATCATGGACTTGGTCGACGAAACCATGATCTTGTCCGCGTGGTCGCCAAAGCAGCGGCGGATAGCACGGGTCTCAATCGAGTCATTGAAGTAGGTGCTAGTTCCGTGGGCGTTGATGTAGTCAATCGTAGACGGGTCCACATTACCTGTGCGCATGGCCAGATCAAAGGCACGGGCTGGACCGCTGCCGTCCTGCTTAGGTGCGGTGATGTGGTGGGCATCATCCGTCGAGCCGTAGCCCTTCACCTCAGCGTAGATCTTAGCGCCACGAGCCTTAGCGGCCTCGTACTCCTCAAACACCAAGATACCGGCGCCCTCCCCCATCACGAAGCCGGTGCGCTCCTTATCAAACGGGCGACAGGCGCGCTCGGGCTCGTCGTTGCGAGTAGAGAGTGCCTTGGCCGATGCGAAGCCGCCCAGGGAGAGCGGCGTGGTCGCGGACTCGGCGCCACCAGTAATGACCATGTCGACCTCACCTGCGCGGATCGCCATTAATGCCATGCCGATCGCGTGGCCAGATGAGGCACAAGCGCTGCAGGTCGTGAAGGTCGTGCCCAGGATGCCATGGCGAATGGCCACCTGGCCACTCACGGCATTGGCCATGATCTTCGGGATGAAGTGCGGGCTTACGCGCCGCGGCCCGCGGTCACGCAGCACGTCGTGCTGTGCCTCGATCCCGATGATACCGCCGATGCCCGTGCCTAAGATGCAGCCGATTCGCTCACGCTGGGACTCGTCGAGGTCCCGCATGCCGCTTAGGCCAGCGTCCTTGAGCGCCTCGTCTGAGGACACCAAAGCAAGCATGGTAAAGGGGTCCAACTTGCGGAAGTCGGGACCTTCGAAATGGTCTTCAGGATTCCAGTTAGCAGTGGCCGCAATCTGCGCGGTGTGCTGGCTGGCATCAAAGTGTGTGATAGGCCCAATCCCGTTCTCACCCGCAAGCATGCGGGTCCAGGACGAGGCTACATCAGCACCAAGGGCGTTAATGGTCCCTAGGCCGGTGATGACTACGCGACGCATGATCAATACCTAAAAGTGGATCCAGCCTCGGTCGCTAGGCGACCAAGGCGTGGGGAGGTGCCGGTTAGGACTTGGCGTTGACGTAGTTGACGGCGTCGCCAACAGTCTGGATGTTCGCCGCGTCTTCGTCGGGGATGGTGAGTCCGAACTCTTCCTCGAGCTCCATGACGAGCTCGACGGTGTCGAGGGAGTCAGCGCCGAGGTCGTTGACGAAGGAGGTCTCCATCGTGACGTTCTCAGGCTTAGCCTTCATGTTGTTACAGACAAGCTTGATGACGCGTTGTTCGATAGTTTGAGTTTCGCTCATAACTAGGGGTGGCCGATCTTGGCCAAGTGGGTTGGGGGGAAGGCGGGCCTACAGAGAGAGTCCGCCATCTACAAGGAGGGTCTGGCCAGTGATATAGGCCCCGGCGGGGCCCACGAGGAAGTCAACCGTAGCGGCGATCTCCTCGGCCGAACCGATCCGTCCAAGAGGGATGGAGTCGGTGAGTTTTTCGGCAGCGGCCTCGTCAATGGCTGCTGTCATGTCGGTCTCGATGAAACCGGGTGCGATTGCGTTGCAGGTGACCTTGCGGCCAGCGAGCTCCTTTGCGACGGAGCGGGTCAGGCCGATCACGCCGGCCTTGCTGGCCGCGTAGTTCACCTGGCCAGCGTTGCCGGTGACACCGACGACGCTGGAGATATTGACAATACGACCTGCGCTCTTCATCAGAGGACGCGTGGCGGCCTTGACAAAGTTCCAGGTTCCCTTGAGGTTGACATTGATGACGCTGTCGAATTCGTCCTCGGACATGCGCATCAGGATCTGATCCTTGGTGATGCCGGCATTGTTCACGAGAATGTTAAGGCCACCGAGGTCGTCCATGACCTCCTTGACATTGGCCGCGGCCGCAGCGGTGTCGCTGACGTCTACACCGTAGGCCTTCGCCTCGACACCCAAGGCACGGCACGCTTCGGCCGTGGCCTCAGCATTGGCCGCGCTGGTGGCAATGCAAGCAACCTTGGCTCCACGAGCGGCAAGCCCAATGGCTATGGCTCGGCCGATCCCGCGAGAGGCACCGGTCACGAGTGCGACCTGACCATCGAGGAAGGTTGCGCCAAAGTCGGGAGTAGAGCTTGTTGAGGTCACGTCGTATGGATTGCCAAGGGGCAACGAGTCAGGGGTGTTGGAGAGCAGAACATCAGGTAAATCCTGCGGCGCAGACTATACCGTCGAGCAGGGGCCGCTTCAACGTCACATTGGCGGACTTGGCCCGAGAATATAGGTAGGCCGATTCCTTTAGATTGACCTTGCGTTTAGCTGGAGCCCTCTTCCGTCAAGAGGCTGGGCTTTGCAGCTGACCGAACGATGGCCTCCGGGTCGATTTTGCGCATGATTCCAGCCAAAACAGCGCCAGGGGCCGGCTCAAGGTAGTTTTGGATGCCCTGGCCAAGGGCCCAGCGCATGGAGTCTTCCCAGCGCACGGGTGAGCAGACCTGCTCGGCGAGGTCCATGGGGATCTGCGCGGGGTCCGTGGAGGGTTTTCCGGTCACATTTGTGACGAAGGGAATCACGGGCGCGCCGAAGGTCACGTCCCCAAGGGCAGCTGCCAAGCGGTCCGCTGCGGGGCGCATACACTCGGAGTGGAATCCGCCGGCGACGACCAATGCGCGGGTTCGGCGAACGCCGACATCTTTGGCCGAGGCAGCCGCAGCCTCGAGGGCCTTGTGCTCGCCAGACAAGATCACCTGGCCCGGAGCGTTTAGGTTGGCCACAGCGCAAATGCCGTGCGCGGACGCAATGGCCGCCAGCTCCTTCGCCATAGGCTCGTCGCCCCCCATCAAGCTCAGCATGCCACTGGGGATTTGCTCGGCGGCGTCCTGCATAGCCTGGCCACGCAGACGAACGAGCTTAACAGCATCGCCAAAATCCAAGGAGCCAGCGCACCAAAGAGCCGTGTACTCTCCAAGAGAGAGGCCGGCGGTCATCGATGCCTTTGAGCGGTCGAGTCCGGTCTCCTGCTCGAGCACACGAATGGCCGCTATGCTCGTGACTAAAATTCCGGGCTGGGCGATGTCGGTGCGGTTGATGTCGTCACCGGAATCCCAGCATGCCTTCTCGAGGCTGAAGCCCAGGTGTTCGCTGGCCTCGGCAAAGGTCTCTCGTGCAATGGGGAAGGCCTCGCACCAGTCGCGGCCCATGCCTTCGAACTGGGCACCTTGGCCAGGAAATAAGATGGCTTCATTCATAGTCGTTCTCCTAAAAAACCTGCGCTTCGCTTACCAGCGGATCAGGGTCGCGCCCCAGGTCAAGCCCGCGCCGAAGGCGACGAGCACAACCAGCTTTCCTGGTACGCAGCGTTCTTCCGTAACGGCCTGGTGCAGAGCTACTGGCACGCTTGCGGCCGACGTATTGCCAAAGCTCTGGATGTTCACCATGACCTTCTCGTCGGTCATCTCCAGGCGATCGAGGGCAGCATCAATGATACGCCTGTTTACTTGGTGCGGAACGATCAGGCCGAGCTCGTCCTCGTCGTAATCCGCGATGTATTCCTTGACCAAGCGGCTCATCGTCGAGACCGCAAAGCGGAACGTCTCGCGCCCCTTGAGCTGGATCTTGTGCATTTTAGCTTCGACGCTCTCCACAGTTGCGGGGTTCGTGACTCCCCCACCGGGCATGTGGATGAACTCGTAGCCCGAGCCGTCAGCGCCCAAGGTCGTGCGCAAGATCTCGCCCTGGCCGCACTCGCCGTGGGGCATCAAAACAGCAGCGCCCGCGCCGTCGCCAAAGATGATGGCGGAGCCACGGTCCTCGAAATTTAAGAAGCGGGAGAGGGTCTCGGCACCGATCACCAGCACGCGCCGAGCACGACCCGCGGCAATGAACGCCTCGCCTGTGTGCAGTGCGGTCAGGAAACCTGAGCAGGCCGCAACGACATCGAATGCGCCGGCGTTCTTCGCCCCAAGGCGGTCCTGAACTAACACCGCGCAGGCTGGTAGCTGATAGTCAGGCGTTATCGTCCCCACGATGACCATGTCCAGCTCGTCGGCCGTGATGCCGGCGTTGCGCATGGCCTCTTCGGCCGCGTGCAGGCAGAGGTCTGAAGTGGACTCGTCATCTGCGGCGAAACGCCGCTCGCGGATGCCCGTACGCTGGACGATCCACTCGTCGTCTGTATCGAGGAACTCTTCGAACCACTTGTTGGGCACGACCCGCTCGGGGACGTACGAGCCGGTTCCGGCGATGCCGACGCGAATGCGTGAAGCCATGGTAAGGATAGGAGGGCTTGGGGAAGGTGGGTGTCAGCGCGCGGCTGGCACTCCATAAGGAAGGCAGTAAGGGGGTAAACCCTAGCGAGTCGGTGTGCCAACTTCACGTTTGCTTTGGACCCTCTTTGGGAATCCTGTCCCGTGGCATCAAAAAGCCATGGGGGTGCACCTAGTGGACTCTAGGTCGTACGATCCCGCCGAGCCGACTTTTACCGACTCAGCTGGCGGACTCTTTCCCGCTTGCGAAGGCTGCACAGCCTTCGACGATGTGAGCGTTCACATCAGCCTGAAGGGCACGTCCCGCCAAGTCGAGGGCATTGCTCACGGCGGTCCCATCGGAGCGGCCATGGCCAATAACGACCGTGCCGTTTACGCCAAGAAGAAGCGCACCGCCGTACTCGGAGTAGTCCGTGTTCCTTTGGAGGGCGCCGATCACATCGCCAGACCAGTCGGCCTTGTGGGCTTGAATCTCAGTGACAACCGTCTTCATCAGAAAGCCCGACAGACCCTCCATCAACTTCAGAGTGATGTTCCCCGTGTAGCCATCGGTAACCACAACATCGGCTGCGCTGCGGAAGATATCCGGACCCTCAACATTGCCGACGAAGTTCAAACCGGAGTCCGCCAACAGAGCATGGGAGTCCTTGCAGAGGTCGGTGCCCTTGCTGGGCTCTTCCCCGATGTTCAGTAGGCCCACGCGGGCTTCTTTCACATCAAATAGGTCGCGCATAAACACGCTGCCCATGACACCGTATTGCAACAGGTGCTCTGGCTTGCTCGCGATGTTCGCTCCCATGTCGAGCATGGTCACCGGATGTCCGGTCATGCGCAGGGTGATCGCAATACCCGGACGGCGAACACCCTCTAGGGTTCCGAGTCCCAGAGTGGACGCACCCACGCAGGCGCCGGTGTTGCCCATGCAGACCAATGCGCCGGCATCGCCTGCACGGATGGCTTTCACACAGCCGCCTATCGAAGAGTCGCGCTTGGCCCGCAGGGCCTTCGCCGGGCTCTCGTCCATCTCGATCACTTCCGAGGCGTGCTGAACGGGGAAGCCAGGGTTACCGCCGTTGGCATCGAACCAAGCTTGGATAGCGACCTCGTCACCAACCAGCAGAATGCTGTCGGGCGACAAAGCTCTCTCTTCCCGCTTGGTTGCAAGGAGTGCACCCTCTAACAGGGCGCCGGGGGCGTGGTCGCCTCCCATGACGTCTAGTGCAATACGGCTCTTCGTCATAATTACATCGGGCCGCACGGGGCGGCCTTCCGGAATGAGTGGCTTGGGATCACGCTAGCCAAACAGAGGCCAGCGCGACCCCGGGTCTCGCTCCGCCCAAGGTCGGAGCAAGGATGCTAAGGGAACTGGCTTAGAACTCTTCGCGCGGAAGCACCTCGGTGCCTCGCTTGTCGTTGCCTTTGTCAAATCCGTAGTAGCCACAATTCTCGCAGACGCGGTGGGAGCGGGTCGGGGAGCCGCAACGCGCGCAATGGTTGGGCGAAACGGTCTTCAGGTGGATCTGAGACCGACGGATACCTTGACGGTGGGAAGAGATGCGGCGCTTAGGGTGTGCCATAGCTAAGTGTTTTTGGGCGTGGCGCCGGTCGGCGCTTCGCTGGTCGAATGATAGTTTAAGGTGTTCGCCTAGCGAACGTCCAGAGGGTTTCACGCCCCGAGAACAGGGACCAAATGGGGCCCTGAAAGCTGCATGAAGCCGAGCATGCTAGTGCCCTAGGACCTGCCTGTCAATGAACTTGGAAGCGATGTTGGGTCTGCTTTCGGGCAAAAATCCAAAAACAGGCCCAGCAAGGCGATTCTACAGGGCCGAGAGCTCTTCAATTGCGCCAGCAACACCATCGACCTTCAGGCCACGGCCCTGGGCTTGACCCGGGCGTCCGCCGCCCCCGCCGCCGAGGTGGCCGGCGATCATTTTGGCCAGGTCACCCGCCTTGTGTCCGGCCTCCAGGGCGGAGCCCTGGCTGACCACAACAAAGGGCACTTTGCCCCCATCGCGCCCAAAGAGCACGAGGACAAGGTCGCTGGCCAGGGCCTTTCCTGCCTCAGCAATCTCACCAACGGCCTGGGAGTCGGACCCCGGCAAATCCTGGATCACCCAGGTCACCCCATCCTTCACCTGAGCCGCGCCCTTAAGCGCCTCGACAGAAGCCGTGGCGTCTGTTCCCTTAGCGGCCTTCTGCTTCTTCTTGGCCTCCTTCAACTGCTTCTGAAGCTGCTCGAGGCGACCCTGCAATTCAGCGGGGCTGGTCTTCAAGATCGTGGCCGCACCGCGCAGGTTTCGGCGCTGCTCCTGAAACTCGGCGAGGGCTGCAGGGCCCGTTAGGCCTTCGATGCGCCTGACGCCGGCACTGATCGCGCGCTCCTGGGATATCGTGAAGGCGCCAATGTCTCCTGTGCGCTGGACGTGGGTTCCGCCGCAGAGCTCCGTGGACCAGGCCCCCATGTCGACCACACGGACGCGCTCACCGTACTTCTCGCCGAAGGCGGCGACGACACCCCTGGCCCGGGCCTCATCGAGGTTCTCCTCGGTGACCTCCACGGCACTATTCTGAATGATCTGGCGGTTGACAATAGCCTCCACCTGGTCGATCTCCTCTGGGGTCAAGCCCTTGGGATTCGAGAAGTCAAAGCGCAGCCGCTCGGAGTCCACCTCGGATCCTTGTTGAGCGACATGGTCACCGAGCACCTCACGGAGGGCCTGGTTCAAAAGGTGCGTAGCGGAGTGGTTCTTTGCCGTCAGCTCCCGACGCGCGCCAGCCACCCTGGCATCGACCAGGCAACCAGCGGCGAGCGTCGTGCCCTTGGACATCTTCCCAAGATGAACCACAACGCCAGCGACCTTCTTCGTCCCCGTGACCTTCATCACGTGGTTGCCATCGTTGGATGAAATCGTACCGGTGTCCCCTGCCTGACCGCCGCTCTCGGCGTAAAAGGGCGACGTATCAAGCACAAGGCTCAATTGGCCGGGCTCGCGCTCGACGGCAAACAGAACCTTGCAGCCGCTAACTTCGAGGCACGCCTCTCCCTTATCGTGGTAGGTGGAGACGGTCTCGCCGTCGATGGACTCGAGTTCCTCAGCCGAGAGCAGCTGCTTGAAGCTGCCCTCCCCCTTGGAGGCGTTTTTGTGCTTCGACTCGGCGGCCTCCCAGCCGGCAAGGTCCACAGTCAGCTCACGTTCGCGGGCCATCTGCTCAACTAGGTCCTGGGGAAATCCGCTGGTTGCGTACAGCTCAAAGGCGTCGGCGCCGGGAAGCTCCGTGGCCCCACTCTTCTCGACCCTGCTGGCAAGCTGGTCGAAGAGCGCAATCCCGCGGTTGAGTGTACGCCCAAAGGAAGTCTCCTCATCCTTGATGATCAGCTGGACGTGGTCGAGGCGCTCGCGCATCTCGGGGAAGGACTCTCCAAGTACGTCAGCGACAACGGGCACAAGCTTGTAGAGCCAGGGCTGGTCCATGCCTAGCTCCTGGCTTCCAAAGCGGGCGGCCCGGCGAATCAGGCGGCGCATCACGTAGCCGCGCCCCGTGTTGCCCGGCGACACGCCATCCGAGAGAGCGGCGGTTAGGGCGCGCATGTGGTCCGAGCAGACCCGAAAGGCAACGTCCGTCGAGCTCTCGCTGCGGCCATAGCTCTTGCCTGTAAGCTCGGCAATCGCATCGATGATCGGCAGGAAGAGATCCGTGTGGTAGTTCGAGTCCACACCCTGCAGGGTTGCGACAATGCGCTCGAGGCCCAAGCCCGTATCCACGTGCTTATTCGGCAGCTCCTTCAGGCTGCCGTCATCAAGCCGCATGAACTGCATGAACACTAGGTTCCAGAGCTCCATGTAGCGCTCGTTGTCGGCCGGGATGCCGAACTCAAGGGACGCACCGTCCTCGGGGTCGGTCTCAGGGCCGCCTTGGTCAATATGGATCTCCGTGCAGGGACCGCAGGGCCCCGTGGCCCCCATCTCCCAGAAGTTCTCGGACTTACCCAAGCGTAAAACGTGGCTTGGGAGAACATCGGTGTTCTCCTTCCAGATACGCTCGGCCTCTTCGTCGGGGCCGAGTCCGTCCCCTTCGTCGCCGCCATAGACCGTGACCCAAAGTCGCTCCTTGGGCAGGCCGTAGACCTCGGTCAAGAGGGTCCATGCCCACTCGATGGCCTCTTCCTTGAAGTAGTCCCCAAAGGACCAGTTGCCAAGCATCTCAAAGAAGGTGTGGTGGTACCCGTCGACGCCGACCTCTTCCAGGTCGTTGTGCTTGCCTGAGACACGGATACACTTCTGTGTGTCCACGGCCCTGGTGTATTCCCGAGTTCCCGTTCCCAAAAACATGTCCTTGAACTGGTTCATTCCCGCGTTGGTGAACAGCAAGGTCGGATCATCGAGGGGAAAAGACCCGCTCGAGGGGACAATGCGGTGGCCACGCTCTTCAAAGAACTGAAGGTAGGCGGTACGGACGCCGGCGGCGGTCCACGTTTTTTGGGATGAGCTCATCAAGGCAACTCGGCAAGAGGCATTCGTTTCGGTTTGCGGCCCAGGCGGACTACATGCGGGGCAGCATTAGAAGCCCGCAAGGGCCTTGGGGCAACCCCCGCGACCCCGATTCGTGGGCACAGCCTAGGTCACTATCGGGCATCGAGCATCTCGTTTGGACACAAAATAGCGAGGGGCAGCCCCAAATGGGTCTGCCCCTCGTCAGGTCAGGTTGGTCGCCTTCTTTCGCTAAACGACCTAGCCGCGGGCAGAGCAGTCCCCCTTGGACCAAAGGGAGCCCGCCCGGGTCAACGCTCCCGACCTAGGCGGTTTGCTCTTCTTGGTTGGCTGCGGCAAGCTGATCAGCCTCCGCCAGAAGCTGCTCTTCTGTCTTGGGCGTCATCGCCTTGCGCACGGAGGCTTCCAGATCCTTGGCGAGATCGGGGTTATCCTTCAGGAAGGAGCGGGCTTTTTCCCGGCCCTGTCCCAGGCGAATCTCACCCTGCTCCGGGTGCAGTAAGCTGAACCAGGTGCCGGACTTCTTTACGAAGCCCTCATTAATGCCGAGGTCGAGAAGGTCGCCCTCGTAGCTGATGCCGACGTTGTAGATAATGTCAAATTCCACCTTGCGGAAGGGCGGCGCGATCTTGTTCTTGACCACAGTGACCTTGGTCCGGTTGCCCACCACCACGTCGCCGTCTTTGATTTGGCCGATGCGGCGGATGTCCAGTCGCACGGAGGAGTAGAACTTCAAGGCGCGACCGCCTGTGGTGGTTTCGGGGCTGCCGAACATCACGCCGATCTTCTCGCGGATCTGGTTGATAAAGATCACACATGTCGAAGAGCGTGCAATCGCCGCGGTGAGCTTACGCATGGCCTGGCTCATCAGGCGGGCGTGAAGACCCACAAAGCTGTCTCCCATCTCGCCGTTGATCTCGGCCCGGGGCACCAGGGCGGCGACGGAGTCGATCACGATGACATCGATCGAGTCCGATCGGATCAGGGTCTCGACAATCTCGAGGGCCTGTTCGCCACAATCCGGTTGGCTGACTAGCAGGTCGTCCAGGTTCACACCCAACTTGCGGGCATAGGCGGGGTCTAGGGCGTGCTCGGCGTCGATGAAGGCGCAGATGCCCCCCGTCTTTTGAGCCTCTGCAATCATGTGCAGGGTCAGGGTTGTCTTACCGGAGCTCTCCGGACCGTAGATCTCGCAGATGCGGCCATGGGGCATGCCCTTGCCGCCGAGGGCCATGTCCAAGGAGATAGATCCGGAGGAAACACCTGTGATCTCGTTAATGATGGCGTTTTCGCCACCGAGGCGCATGATGGCGCCGGTGCCGTAGCTCTTCTCAATGTCCGCTAGGGCACCTGTAAGGGCCTTTTCCTTGGAGTTGATGGAGGTGACGTTCTTCTTTGCTTTGGCTTTGCTCATATCGGGAGTGAGTCGCTGGCTGGGGTTTGATCTGTTAGGGATCGTTTAGGTTCCGCCGAGATTAGCGCCCCAGCGAAGTCAGTGGAAGCAAATAACTAAACTTCCTTTGCGTTGATGACGGTTGGCAAGGCCGTTGGTGACACTTGCCCCGGATCTTAGGCTGATTTCGTCGAAAGATATTTCCCCTAGCCCAGCCCGAGCTCCCCTTGTCCCTGCTCAATTTAGGGGTTCCAAGGCCCCACTGCCGTGGAGCACCCCGCATCCAGTCTGCGCCCTAAAGCTCCCGTAAGTACAGGTTCCGAAAGCGTGTCTCGGTGCCGTGGGTCTGCAGGTGGATCGGTCCCCGTGAGCGAATGGACTGGTCGCGATGGAAGTAGTTCTCGAGGATGACCCGATCCACCACAAGCTGGCCATTCAGCTCCACCGTCACCACGTCGCCCACGAGCTTCACGTACATCTCATTCCACTGGCCTGTGGGCAGATCTGCCAGAGCTAGGGGAAAGCGCTCGTAGGTCTGGTTGTTCCACAGCGCCCCCGATCCCTGGTTGCTACCGTTCCCCCATTCCTTTTCATTGGCCGGGTCCCACAACTGTACCTGGGGGTACCCGCGCAGAAAGATCCCGCTGTCCCCATGTGGCAGCAGCTGCCAGTCAAGCCACAGCTCAAAATCCCCGAAGTCCCTGGCCGTCACCAGGTGCGGACCGTGCCCATCGCTGACGAGCTCATCCCCCTCCACGCGCCAGTGCTGCCTGGCGCTTGCCGTCCACTCCGCTAGCAGGGCATCGCGCTGCTCGGCGCTGCTGTCCGCGAGCTTGCCGGGGTCATAGGTCGTCCCGCCCACCCAACCAGCCAGGGACAGGGGCGGCAGCAGCGAGTTCGCATCCTCTGGAATTCGAGGCGTGCTCTGGCAAGCAACGAATAGGAATGCGAGCAGGGCAATTGTGTGGATTCGAAGCTGCATGACGTGTCCAAGTTAGAGGAAGGCGAGCCGCCCATCTTACAGCGAAACGACCCCGGGCCCGCGGCTGTTTTCAGCCGCGGGCCCGGGGTCATTCTCTGCCCACTTGCGCGGACAGCTGTGCCGGTTTCTAGATCGTGGTGATCTGAAGCAGCTCGTTAAAGCGCTCTTCCACCATGCCGCGCTTCTTCGACGCCAGCACATCCATGCTGAAGCCTTCGACACAGAACGACGCCGTCACGGTGCCGTACAGCATCGCGCGCTTGAGGGTGCAGGGGCTGGTGTTCTGGCACGAGGCGATGTAGCCCATGAAGCCGCCGGCAAATGAGTCCCCTGCGCCTGTAGGATCAATGACCTTCTCGACGGGGTAGGCCGGGAGGCTAAAGTGCACGTCCTTGCCGACCAGGAAAGCACCGTGTTCCCCCTTCTTCAAAACGACAAAATCGGGGCCCAAAGCAAGCACGGCCTTGGCCGCTTTGATCAGGTTCGTCTCACCCGTAAGCATGGTCGCCTCTTCGTCGTTGAGCACGACGCCGTTGACGCGCTTGAGCACGGCGATAAGCTCGTCCTTCGCGATGTCGATCCACAGGTTCATGGTGTCCAGCATCACGAACTCCGCGCCCTTGCACTGGTCGAGCGCCTTGGCTTGCACGGCTGGCGCTGCGTTTGCGAGAAAGACGTACTTTGCGTTGGTGAGGTCACCCACGACCTTCGGATCCCAGTGCTCAAACACCCCAAGCTGCGTGTCCAGGGTGTGGCGCGTGTTCCAGTTCGCCTCGTAGCGACCTGCCCAGCGGAAGGTCTTACCGTCGGCGATCTCGACACCGCTCGTGTCCACACCGTGGGAGTTCAGGGCCAGCAGCTCGTCGTCCGGGAAGTCCGTGCCGACGACTCCCACAAGGCTGACGGGGTTAAAGTTGGCCGAGGCGTAGGCGAAGTAGGTGGCAGAGCCACCAAGGGCTTCATCGCGGGATGCGTAGGGCGTCTCGATTTTGTCGAGAGCCAACGTTCCGATAACGAGGAGGGACATGGTTCGATTTGGGGCAGGAAAGGAGAGGGATACCTAAGCGCCAACCTTTTCGGCTTCGGCGACTTCGGCTTCGAGGTCGTCTAGTTTAACCCGCGCGCCCGGAGCGAGCAGGAACAGTCCACCTAGCAAGCTCAAAAGTAGCTGGCACAGGCGAAAAGTGATGCTTACGGCAGTTCCAAGGGCGCCGGAAGCGCCAATTTCCGTGAAGATTTTGAAGTAGGCGTAGTCTCCGACCCCAAATCCCATGGGCATGATCGGGATCGAGCTCACGATATTAGCGACCGGAACAATCGCAAAGTAGTCGAACAGACTGACTTCGCCGGCGGGCACGCCAAAGGACAAGCCCAAGGTCCAAACCGCAACAATCGCGACCGTGTGGTTGCCCAGGGAGAGCAGCATCCCGATGCCCAACTCGACGGGGTGCGAGAAGTACGTGTGGGCGGCCTCGTCCAGCGCCTTCAGCTTGTCCCCTAGGGGCAGCTTGTCTAGCAGCTTGTCGAAGCGAATCGCACGCCGAATCGGTTGGTTGAAGTAGGCCAAGGCGCCACCGCATCCGGCGACTGCGAAACCGACTAGGGGCATCTGCATAAAGCCAAAGGGCTCACCCACGATCAGCACGACGACCAGCGCCAGCAGGGCCAAGGTCATCAAGCCGATAATACGGTCGACGATCACGCTCATTAGCGCATTGCCCCGACGCTCGGGGTGCTCCCGCACGACGATCACAGCCTTGGCGACATCGCCGCCGGTAAGCCCGGGCATGACCAGGTTGAAGAACAACCCAAGGTAGGTGAGCCGCAGGGTATTTCGCCATGTGGTCTTGCAGCCGACGAGTCCAAGCAGGCGCCACCAGCGCGTCACGGCAAACAGCATGGCGATGAAGAAGAGAACCATGGCCAAGCCGATGTAGCCTAGGTCCGCCGATGCGAACACCGTGAACATCCCCGGATCCCAATCCGTGCTGGTGCCCATGACATCAGCCCCATTCAAAGCGGTGTACACGAGGTCACCATCTCGAGACAGGTCTAGCAAGTGGCCGGATTCAGCCGCGCTGATTGTCCAGTCAGGTAGATCACCCGCCTCGGCTACGTGCACCGCATCCATCAAAAACTGGACGCTAGCGGTCTTCCAGTCCCCTTCGATCTTGCCCGAAACGGAGTACGATCCCCCGTCTCTTCCTTCCCAGGAAATCGTGTCTGACCAGGGCAATAGGGTCACTACCAAGGCAATGATCGAGACCGCCAACACGACCTTGATGAACCGGGCGGCGAGCGACTTAGGCCTAGGGGAATCCGTAGACATGGTGGCTAGCTAGTTTGCGCCTTGGCTTACCGCGCGAACCATGGGCTGCGGGATAGTCTTGCCAGGGTTGCCGGTACGCCACCATGCGGTCCAGTCTTCGGCTCTGACCGACACAAAGTTTGCCTCCGAGACTGCGCCCAAGGCCCCACATGCCTTGGTCGAGACAATGCCCTGGGCGCTTTGGGTTTGGCCCACGAGGAAGTCGATCCAACCGAGGCGAAGCGCCTCCGTATCCTCTTCGCTCGTACCCGCAATAGGCTGGGGTATACCGTGATCTCTCACCCAATCCAGCGCAAGGGCAACGACCTGCTTGTCAGGGTCAGTCGCGAAAATGTTCATCAACCCAAGGGGAATACCATTCGGCAAGTTTAGGCAGACCTGAAGCGTGGCGAGTCTTACCTGGGCAGCCGGGTCGCCCATACCCGAAGCGAGGGCTTCGGAAATCACGATACGCTGCATGCTCTCTTGCAGAAGACCGAGCTCGTCCAAGGTGTTTGCGTTGGCAACCTCGAGTTCGGAGGAGCGCTCGATCAAGACGTCGCAGACCGCAAGGACACGCAGGGCTCCGTTGCGGTCGATGGGTAGCGCCCGCACGGCGGCCATCGCCGTAGCTAGGTCGCCTGACTCGGTCATCTCGAGGAGATCGGTACCAAGGTCCGTAAGCGTGGCCGGCAAGGCGCCGAGCCCCGCCTTGGCCAGAGCCGCCAATAGGGGCGAGAGCTGCTCGGCTGTGGCCGCGCCTTTCGGCGCTGCGGCTGGCCCTTCGACGCCGAGCCGCTCGGCATGCTTACCGAGCTCAAGCATCGCGCGCTCGCGACCCAGTACATACTGATCATCTACAGCCAGCCAGCCGAAGGCCTCGACTTGGAGCCCTGCAATGAGGCGATCGCTCGAGTCCATCTCCGCCAGGGCGAGCTGGTTCTCGAGGCACACGCCAAGGGGATCCTCGATCGTGACCTCGGTAGTCCCGAAGTCAGCGAGTCCCTCGATGCGAAGGGGGCCACCCTGGAAGGCCCGGGTCAGGGCGTACTCCAGATCATTCTTCACGTGCCCACGATAGCTCACCAAGCCCGAGGGCGAGTGCACCTCGTGCAGGTTGGCCAAATTGGCCCGGGGGATCTGGCAAGACCCAACGAGACCGCAACAAACAAGAGCGGCCATAAGCCGCGTTTTGGGGAATGCATTCATGGACGTGGGCAGTCTAACCGCTTCGCCCCTCGATTCGGAGTGGGCTATCGGGCTAATCTAATTGGATCAGCCAGGAAAGCCTCCTGTGATTGCCCGTGGAGTCCCCATCCGGATCGCCCTGACAGTCTCCGTGCCCTAAGCTCGATCCACGATCCCACCCACCATGAGGGCCTGCCTTGGCTCCAAAGCCGATCGGCCCATGTTGAGCCAAATGCATGTAGAGCAGCTGCATTTCTTGCTCGTGTTCGCTGGGACGGTTGACCCTGCCCAGCAGCTTGAAGGTCACATCTTGAGCAGGAAGGGCCCGCCCTGGGCGACCCGGCCGGGTGCCCAAACCGGGACAAAGAAATGGTGGAGGCGGCGGGAATCGAACCCGCGTCCCAGCCTGAACCACATACAGACGTCTACGTGCATAGCTTCAGATTTGATTGTCGTCCGCCGGTCGCGCTGGAGCCCGCTACCCTTGGATCAGCCCTGTACTATCTCGTCGACCTCCCCCAGGGCGAGGGCAGTCATGACCAGTCCACTGTTTACGTCGCCCACAGGCCGCGGACATTCCTGCGGGAAACGGCAGCTTAATTAAGCTGCGAGAGAATAGTTATCGGCACATAAGTACCTTTTCCCGGATGGATTTTACGGGGACTCTGGGACCCCCGACACGCAATCCGCAGCAGCGCTAGACCGGTCGAAACCAGTGCGCCCCCACTTCAGATCTCCATGCTAGCACGAAACTCCAAAGGGCGAGATTTGCGGGCGAGAAAATAGCTCTAGCTAGAACAACATCGAGAGCCTAGGAAGGGGCGATAAAGTCACTATTTGCCATCCTATTCGTCGCATCTTGGCCCAAGCGGAGCAGCTGTGGTCCGACGATTAGAAACCCTCGGTCTAATCATTTACCGGCGCCAGCTCCCCGAACTTTTTCTTCATGGCAGGTGCACCCCCTAAGCTTAGCGGTTGGAACTACCCAAGCCGCCAAGGGATCTCTAGCGGTGCCTGCGCACCTTCCACCAGACCACGCCGCGAACCAAGGATGCCGGAACCTCACCCATCTCTTGAGTGCTGACTCCGGCGTTGTTCTCGCCCACCAGGGACAGCAAAGTTTCTCCTCTAGGGCCGGTGCGCAGGCTAAGCACGCGCTTCACAACCACGCCATAGCCCGGGTGGTTCACCACCACGAGGCTGCCGACTTTGGGTCCACGAAAAACGGGTCGGATTAAAACAAAGTCCCCGTCGCGAAGGACGGGGACCATGCTGTCTCCTGTGACTCGAATGATGCCGAGCATGGAGAGGTGTCTGTAGACCGGAAGCTAGTCGAGCTTCGGGTAGACGACGTTCTCGGCCGGAGCGTAGGGGCAGGTCGCGGTAAAGGTGGCGACACCCTTAGCGGCCCAGAAGCCCTCGGCGAACTCGTTGACCAAGTTGAGCAGGGTCATGGCCTCGTCGCGGCTAACGCCTTGACGGCACTTCGAGCCCTGCATCATGATGCGGTGCACAAGATCGTGGCAGTTGGCCCAGTTCTCGAACTGGGGTGCCTTGAGGAAGTCGCCCCAGATGATGTTGACCTCGTCCTTGACGCGGCCGGCGTGCTCTTCCTTCTGGTTGGCCAGACGGGCCACGCGGATCTGGTCCGCCATGGTCAGGCTGTCCTTAGCAGCGAGCTCTTCGATCAGGTCCACAATGCGGATGATCGTCAAGGCAGCCACCTGGGCAGCGCTGGGATCGTAGATGCCACAGGGCACGTCGCAGTGGGCGGAAGCGGTTTCGAAGTTAAGACTCTTGTCGAGGCTGTTGAGGATGTTGTGCAGCATGGAAAGCAGGCGTGGGAACGAGTTAAAGGGGCTGATTTGCAGCCCACAAGGGTAGGTCGGTTAGCGCTCGGAGGCAACCACCTGCCTAGTAAAAGCCAAGAGAGAAGCACGACGCTAATCCGACTCGCGCATCCGATAAGAATAGGTTGGGCCGGCCGTTTTAGGCCTGACGAGCGAGGAGGATCCTTATCCGCACCTGTTCCCTGCCAGCGGGATCCCTCGTCTGGTCCTAGGCCGAGGATACAAATATCAGTAGGACGGCGCACGGCAGGCGAAAGCTTAGAGGCTGACCACAATTTGTCCCCATCGCCACAGGGTCCGGAGTCGTAAGAAGAGAGTGAACGAAAGACTCGCAAGAGGGGGGTTCAGGGATCTACGCTGTCTAACGGCTGAGATGATTAGCGGTCCGGCGTAAACCGATTCGTTGCTCTATCGGGTCAGCTCACGTCTTCCGAGCTTACTTGCCCGACAGCATCTTCAAGATCGGCTAAACGCGCGGTCAAGGCTCGAACTTGAAGGTTGAGCTTATGAGCGAACGCTAGAGTGAAAAGTGCGATGATTAATAATGTTGTAGTCATTTGGTTGTTGGTGTTGCTTGAATGGCCTCGTCTGGCAGAACGCAGCAAAAAACTAAGCGTTCAATTAATCCCGTGAACCTCCCCGTCTGGATGCCTGCGTAGCTGGAAGCGTTGCCGAGCAAGTGGAAGCCTAGGGTTTGCTTTCCTGTGCTCCCCGACAGGGCAAGGAAGACTCCATGCGGCCCGACCTAAACCACAAAGCTTTGGTTACGGAATCTGGCGGGGGAGCAGCCGTGGCTCATTTCGGCCACTTGCATGGGGTTGCCCTTGCCGCAGTTAGGAACGCCCCAAAGTTGCCAGTGGGATTCATTGCAGATGGCGTCGCAGGAGCGCCAGAAGTCGGGAGTGTTACCTTGGTAGGTTGGCTTGCGGACCATGCGGCCCTTTTTGCCGTCTTTGATTTCCCAGCCGATCTCGGTGGTGAACTGGAAGTTCAGGCGGCGTTGGTCGATGGACCACATCTTGACGGTGTCGCATAGGACGCCGTCTTCGGTGTCGGCGATCATGTCGTCCAAAGTCCAGGTGCCGGGCATCAGGGACAGGTTGGTAATGCGGATAATCGGGGGGTTGTACCAGCCCTCGGATCGGTTGCAGGATCGGCTGGTGGATTCGCCGATGCGCTTGGCCCACTCGCGGCTGGTGTGGTAGCCGTTGAAGATGCCGTCCTTGACCACGTGCCAGCGGCCCGAGGCGACGCCGTCGTCGTCCCAGCCGCGGGTGTCTAGGCCGCCTTCGACGGTGGAGTCGGCAACCAGGTTGACGATGTCGGATCCGTATTGGTACTCGCCCAGCTTGTCCGTGGTGGCGAAAGAGGCGCCGGCTAGGTCGACCTCGTGGCCGAAGACGCGGTCCAGCTCGTTGGGGTGGCCCACGGATTCGTGGATCTGCAGCATCAGCTGGTTGCCCATGAGTAGGAGGTCACGGGTGCCGGCCTCGCAGATGGGTGCGGTGGTCAGCTGGACGGCCTCGTCGCGGACTTGGCGCGCGTGGCTGACTAGGTCCATGCTGCGCACGTGCTCGAAGCCGGCGGCGCGGTAGTCGCCGCCGAAGCTGGCGGGAAAACTGCGGCGCTCGACGACGCCGTTCTTGGCGGCGGTGGCGGAGACTCCGGCGCCGCAGCGCACGAGCTCTTGGTATTGCTCGGCGCCGTTGGATGCGGCGAACCACTGGCGCTCGCGGCGGTTGCCTAGGTTCACGTCGCGGGCTACGACGCAGTCCTCGCCCTGCAGGCCCTTGTCGGCCTCTTGCAGGAACGCGACCTTGTCGGCGGCGGACATGGCGAAGGGGTCCTCTTGGACGGGCGTGCGGTACTCGCCCGAGACGACGTCGTCCGGGGACAGGGTGATCGGCTCGGTGCGCGCGCCGGACAGGGCGCGGGCGGCGTTGACGGCGCGGGTGGCGACCTCGTGCAGGGCGGACTTGTCGGTGCCGACGGTGGCGGCATAGCCCCAGGCTCCGTCGACCAGGACGCGCAGGCCTAGGCCGCACTCCTCCCCCATCGATGCGTTTTCCAGGGCGCCATTGTGCAGGCCGAAGGACTCAGTCTGCAGAAGGTTGGTGCGGGCGTCGGCGTAGTCGGCGCCTACCTTTTGGGCTTCCTTGACGGCGGCGGCGCTCAGTTTCATGTAGTCAGTCATTGGAGCGTCCTGTTTAGAAGTCAGTGGCAGAGGTGAAGCGGAATCCATCGATGCGCAGGGCGGGTGTGATGACCTCGCCGTCGAAGAGCGCGCCGGAGATGTCTAGCTCGGAGCCCACATCGGTCACGCGCTTCATGGCGCGCAGAAGGCTCTCGGTAAAGCGCAGGTTTTTAAGTGGCTTGACGATGCGCCCATTCTCGATCAGAAAGAGGCCGTTGCGGGTCATGCCGGTCAGCATCATCTCGCGGGGATCGATCAGGTTCGTGTAGTGGAACTGGGTAATCAACAGGCCGTGCTCGACGCCTGCGATTAGGTCCGCGCTGCTGGTGGTGCCGGCGTCGACACATAGACAGCCGGCGCTGGGTCCATCGCCCGAGGGCTGCACCTCGCCGTGGCCCGTGGATTCGTCCGCGGTGCCTCCGCCAAGCACAGCAAAGCGGCGGTCAGTGACGGGGTTTTGCAGTACGCCCGCGTCGACCAAGGGCACGACGCGCTTGGGGCTGCCCTCGCCATCGAAGCTACAGGTCTGGTACATGGGGTGGTCCCAGTTGTCGTGGATCGTAAGCTTGTCCGCGAAAGCCTTGGTGCCGATGCGGTCGCACAGAAACGAGGACTTCTCGGCTACTTCCTTGGCGCCAAAACCGTAGTAGCTGGCAAACAACAGCAGGGAGGACACGGCGGCGGGCTCCAGGATCACGGTGTATTCCCCGGGCTCCACGGCGCCGCGCTCTTGGCCGATGGCGGCCTTATCGATGGCAGTGGCGATGGTGCCGTCGATGTCGAGCTCCCCCACCTTGCTGCGGATCGTCTCGGCCCAGCCGGAGCCACCCAGTCCGCCCTCGCTGGGTCCAGTAACCGTCAAAGCAAAGGATGCCCGGGAGGTCTCGTTGCGGACCAAGCGGCCCTTGGTGTTGGCTAGGGCGACGGCGCGGCCAGTTGTGTCGAACAGCCCAGCGGGCGATGCGCCTACGGCTTGAGCCGCAGCCAGGGCGCGCTTTATGGCGGCGGCCTTTTCGCGGGGTCCGTGGGTCAGGGTCTCGGCGTCGCAGGTGCCGGTGCAGACCTCCACGTGACCGCCCAGCTCTAGGGGAGTCTCAAGGGCTGGCGAGATAGCGGCGATCGAGCTGGCCTGCTCAATCAGCTTGTCCATCGCGACCTCTTCGAGGGACTGGCCCGTGGCAGAGGCCTCGTAGAGCTGGCCATCCTCTTCCCGGCGCACGCGCAGGTGCACGTCGACCTTCGCGCGCTCGGCGCTCTGGGTGGGCCCCGTGTCGGCGAAGCGCACAAAGGAGTTAACCGTCAAGGAGACAGTTGCTTCGGCTTCGTGGATGGAATCCTGTGCGTAGGCCCTCTCGACGAGTTCGGTCGCCGCGTCGAGTAGGGATTCCGAGCCGAGTCCGTAGTTCTTGGTAAGTGCCATAGGGGAGAGTCGGTTGGGGTAGCGCCGCTAGCGGACGACGAAGTTCACAAGGCGGCCGGGCACTACGATCGTCTTGACGATCGTCTTGTCCTCCAGCCATTGGGGAATCGACGCCTTTGCGGCGGCTTCGATGTCATCTTTTGAAGCATCGGCCGCAACGCTGACCCGGGCCCTTAGCTTGCCCATGACCTGGACCACCAGCTCGATGGTGTCGTCCACCAGCTTCGATTCGTCGACCAGGGGCCAGTCGGCCAAGGAGATGCCGCCTTCGTTGCCGAGGCGTGCCCAGAGTTCCTCCGCCAGGTGCGGCGCGAAGGGTGACAAGGCGCACAGGAAACGCTCGGCCTGGCCCTTGCCGAAGCCTTCTACCTGCTTGCCGGTCTCGTTCACGAAGATCATCATCGCGGCGATGGCCGTGTTGAAGTTGAAGCCGTCGAAGCTGTCGTTGACGCGCACCAGCATCTTGTGGAAGCTGCGCTCAACTTCGTCCGAACCGCCGTCCTCAGTCACGTGGTCACGTAGACTGCCGTCCCCATCGGGGTCAACGAATAGGCGCCAGACGCGATCCAAGAAGCGGCGGGAGCCCAGAACGTCGCGCGGATTCCACGGCTTCGATTCACCCAGGGGGCCCATGAACATCTCGTAGATGCGGAAGGCATCCACGCCGTACTCGGCCACCACGTCGTCGGGGTTGACGACGTTCTTAAGGCTCTTGGACATCTTGGCGATGACGCGCTCGAGCTCTTCCCCGGTGGCCTTGTGCACGGCCTTGTCTCCGTGCTCTTCGACCTCATCTGCAGGCACCAACCTGCCGGTCTTGTCCTTAAACGAGAAGGCCGTCAGCATGCCCTGGTTGAACAGCTTGGTAAAGGGTTCCGGGGTCGAGACGACGCCGGCGTCGAACAGGACCTTGTGCCAGAAGCGCGCGTACAGCAAGTGCAGAACGGCGTGCTCGGTGCCACCGATGTACAAGTCCACGCTGCCCCAGTATTGCTCAGCGTCCTCGCTAAAGGGCGCCTCGTCATTGTGGGGATCCATGAAGCGCAGGTAATACCAGCACGACCCGGCCCAGCCGGGCATGGTGTCCGTGTCGCGCAGGGCAGCGGTCCCGGTCTCAGGGTCGGTGGTCTTCACCCAATCGGTCGCGCGGCCCAGGGGCGCGGAGCCGTCTTCGGCGGGAGTAAAGTCGTCCATGGCCGGCAGCTCGACGGGCAGGTCCTCGTCCCGGACGCACTTGACACCCGAGTCGGTGTGCAGGACGGGGAAGGGCTCGCCCCAGTAGCGCTGGCGGGAGAACAGCCAGTCGCGTAGGCGGTAGTTAGTCTTGGCCTCGCCGGCTTGGCTTGCAGCCAGCAGCTCGATGGTCTTCTTCTTGGCGTCGGCGGTAGACAGTCCGTCGATGGGACCAGAGTTGATCGCGGTTCCGTCGCCGGTGAAGCAGTCGCCTTCGTTAGCGGGCTTCCAGTCCTCCGGTGCCTCGACGACCTGCACGATGTCGATGCCGAACGTCTGGGCAAACTCGGCGTCGCGAGTATCGTGGCCGGGCACAGCCATGATCGCGCCGGTGCCGTAGCTGGCCAGCACGTAGTCGGCGATCCAGATCTGGACCTTTGCGCGCGGATCCGAGGGATCCATTACGGGGTTCAAGGCATAGGCGCCGGTGAAGACGCCGGTCTTCTCCTTCGCCAGGTCCGTGCGCTCCAGGTCGCTCTTGTTCGCGGCGGTGCGGATGTAGGCGTCCACGTCCGAGCGCTGGCCGTCCGTGGTGATGCCGGCAACCAGGGGATGCTCGGGGGCCAGCACCATGAAGGTCGCGCCCCAAAGAGTATCGGGCCGGGTGGTAAACACCTCGACCTGCCCCTCGCCTTGCTCCAGGCCAAAGCGCACGGTGGCGCCGTAGCTGCGGCCGATCCACTCGCGCTGCATGGTCTTCACGGACTCGGGCCAGTCCACCAGCTCCAGGTCGTCGATCAACCGGTCGGCATAGGCGGTAATCTTTAGCATCCACTGCTTCAAAGGACGGCGCACGCAGTCGTGCCCGCCGCGCTCGGACTTGCCCTGGATGACCTCTTCGTTGGCCAGCACGGTCTTGAGCTCTTCGCACCACCAAACAGGAACCTCGTTCTGATAAGCCAGGCCCTTGTCGAACAGACGCGCAAAGATCCACTGGGTCCAGCGGTAGTACTTCGGGTCGCTGGTCCAGAACTCGCGTGACCAGTCGTAGGACAGCCCGATGCGCTCCATCTGGCCGCGATAAGTATCCACGTTGGCAGCCGTGGTTGCTTCCGGATGTTGTCCGGTCTGGATCGCATACTGCTCCGCCGGCAGACCGAAGGAGTCGTAGCCCATGGGCAGCATCACGTTGAAGCCCTCCATACGCTTCTTGCGCGCGACGATGTCGCTGCCGATGTAGCCCGTCGGGTGGCCGACATGTAGACCCGCGCCCGAGGGGTACGGGAACATGCTGAGCACGTAGTACTTCTTCTGGGCGGGGTCGAAGCCTAGGTCGCCGGGGTTCTTGGCCCGGAAGGTCTGGTTGTCCTGCCAATAGGACTGCCAGCGACCCTCGATCGCGCTAGGGTCGTAGGAGGTCTGGGCCTGTTCGGGGGTGGCTTCTTGGGTGCTCACGGGATTCACGGGAGAGGCGCTAGGGCGCTTTCGGCTCATAAAGAGGTGGGAGTAAGGCGGCTAGCATAAGGTAGGCGCGGGATGGGAACACGCGCCGCGCAGACTCTCTCTTAAGAAAAACCGCCCGGGTTCATTGACGAGGGGCGATGGCGTTGGCATTCTTTGCGCCACATGAGGGCGTGCAACGCGGGCCTAAATGTGCCCTTGGGGTCTCTGGCTCCAAACTAAGAGGTCACAAGACCTCTAACATCGGGGGATTAGCTCAGTTGGTAGAGCGCCACAATGGCATTGTGGAAGTCAGGGGTTCAAATCCCCTATCCTCCACCACCGATCAAGAACGCCAGCCCCACAGCACTGGCGTTTTTTTCGTTTAACACATCTTGTCTGGTCCGCCTCTTTCGCGGCCAACACCCAGGTGATTCTTATGACGGAGCTCATTCATCCCGACCGCCTCGCCAAGCTTGAGCGCATGCGCGAGGCCGGCATCGATCCATTCCCCGCCCGCGGTGTCGATTCGACGCCCGTGGCCGACGTCCAGGCCGGCGGCGGCACGAACGAGGAGCCCGGCGAGCTGATCGACACCAAGGTCACCATCGCCGGCCGTCTGATGGGAATGCGCGACTTCGGTAAGCTGATCTTTGCGCCGATTCAGGACCGCACCGGTCGCCTACAGGTCGGCATCCAAAAGGGCCGCATCGAGAAGGGCCCGACCCCCGACTGGTGGCCCGAGCGCAAGTTTCTGGATCCGGGTGACCTAGTCTCGATTACTGGCGAGCTGGGCTGGACCCAAAAGGGCGAGCTCACGATCTGGGCCGAAGAGGTCAAGCTTCTGTCCAAGGCCCTGGCCCCGCCCCCGGAGAAGTTCCACGGGCTGGCCGACAAGGAGGTGCGCTACCGCCGCCGCTACGTGGACCTGTGGGCGTCCGAGGGCGTGCGGGATGTGTTCATCACCCGCAGCCGCATCCTCAGCCACATCCGGAGCTTCTTGGAGAGCCGCGGCTACTTGGAGGTCGAGACCCCGACCCTACACCCCGTCATGGGCGGCGCCACGGCCTTGCCGTTTTCGACCCACCACAACGCCCTGGATATGGAGCTGTTCCTTCGCATCGCGCCGGAGCTGTACCTGAAGAGGCTAATTGTAGGTGGCCTTGAGCGCGTGTTCGAGATCAGCCGCAACTTCCGCAATGAGGGCATCTCCAACCGCCACAATCCCGAATTTACCATGCTGGAGCTGTACCAAGCCCAGGGCGACTACACGCACATGATGGAGATCTCGGAGACCATGATTAGCGGCGCGGCCACGGACATTCTTGGCACCACCGAGGTCGAGTTTCGTGGGGCGACTTACAACGTGCAGGCGCCGTTCCAACGCGAGCGCTACGACGCTTTGTTTGAAAAGCACAACGAGGGCGTCAGCATTCACGACGAGGACGCGGTCGCCGCGCGCGCCAAGGAGCTCGGCGTGACCGTGGCTCCTGGGCTTGGCCACTGGAAGCTCGTCGGCGAAATCTTTGACGAGACAGTCGAACCGCACCTCGCGGGCCCGATTTTCGTCACCCACTACCCCTCCGCCATCTGCCCTCTGGCCAAGCCCGATCCTACGGATACGCGCTTTGCCGAGCGCTTCGAGCTGTTCATCGGCGGCATGGAGCTTGCCAACGCCTTCTCCGAGCTAAACGACCCCATACTACAGATGGAGAAGTTCGAGGAGCAGGTTGCCATGAAGGACCCCGAGACCCCCGGCGAGGTGGATGTGGACTACGTCCAGGCCCTTGAGTACGGAATGCCCCCCGCGGGTGGCCTGGGCATCGGTATTGACCGCCTAGTTATGGTGCTGACGGGCCAAGATTCGATCCGCGACGTGCTGCTGTTCCCCACGATGCGCCGCCAGGGTGCGGACGAGTCAGAAGCCGAGTCGGAAGCCGAACCAACAAACGAGGCCTCGGACGAAGCGAAGCCCGCCAAGTCCGAGTAGGATTTAGCCCTAATGTATCGCTCCTTCCTCAGCTGGCGCTATCTGACGTCCCGGCGCACGAACCTGATTGGCATCGGCGGCATTTTTGTCGCCGTAACGGCCCTGATCTTGATCCTCTCGATCATGACGGGCTTCCTCAATGAGGCCCGGGCCAGCATCCGCGGCAGCCTGTCGGATCTATTGATCCAGCCGATCCAGCTCCAGCGCGACAACCGCGATGGGCGCATCGTACCCGATGCCCCCGAGCGTATCCTCGAGGTCATCCGTGCCGACTCGCGGGTCGAAGGTGCGGCAGCCCACCTGTCCTGGGGCGGAATCCTGACTCAAGAGGGCAGCCAATCCGACCGTGCCGAGGCCTTTATGGCCAGCTCGCAGATGAGCGATCTGCCCCTGGTCAACATCGTTGGCATCGATGTAATCGACGAGATGGCCACCACCGATTTCAGGGAGTCTCTGACCCGCGAGCCGACATTGGACAAGAGTGGCTTCCCCCGGGGCAAGCGCGTCGAGAACCCCGACTCGCCCTTCGACCTTCCGCCAGAGTTCCGGGGCAGGACCGCAAAGAAGCCGCCGGTGGTACTGATCGGCGAGCAGCTGTTCTATCGACTGGGCCTGCGCCGAGGCGAGTCCGTCCAGGTCACCACCATCGTGCCCAGCGCGATGGTAGACGGGTCCTCAGCTCCACCACCCAACATGAGCTTCGTTGTGGGCGGTACGTTCCGAAGCGGCGAGAACGACATGGACCTAGACCGGGTCTACGTAAAGCGCGACTCGCTGCAAGACCTAATCGGCGACGCCCGCGAGTTCAGCGAGATCCTGGTGCGCCTCGAAGATTACGACCGCGACGGCCAAGCCGTGCGCGACGACCTGCGCCACAGCTTGGCGCTGATGGCTCTCGTCCGTGGATACACCAGCGAAGTCAAGACCTGGGAAGAGTTCCGCGCGTCCCTGCTTGGCGCCATCCACAACGAGCGCACGCTGATGGCGATTATGTTGAGCCTCGTGCTCGTCGTCGCCGGCTTCTGCATCTTTGCGATTCTGTCGATGATGGTCACGGAGAAGCGCCGGGACATCGGCATCCTTACGGCCATCGGCGCGACGCCCCGAGGCATCCTGACCACATTCCTGATGGTCGCGTTCTGGGACGCGCTAATCGGCACGGCGCTAGGCGCAACCGCCGGTATTTGGGCCGCCTATAAGATCGACCCGATCGAGCGCTGGATCTCGGACGCTCTCGGGGTCCAGGTCTTTAACCGCGAGGTCTACCTCTTCGATCACATCCCTGCCCACGTGGACCCCTTTGCTGTGACGCTGATCGTGACGGGCACCTTCCTCTGCACCCTGCTGTTCGCCGCCTTGCCCGCATGGAGCGCCGCCCGCACGGACCCCATTGAAGCTTTGAGGTACGAGTAATGGCCCCCTGGAACGACAACTCTGGCGCCAAAGCTCCGCGCTCCCCGGAGCTCACTCCGGCCACTGGCCCCTTCGACGCTACACCAGCTTCCAAGGACGCTCAAGCTGTCCTACAAGCCGCCGACATCCACCGCTCCTTTCGCATCGGCGACCGCGACCTGGGCGTTCTCTTCGGGGTCGACATCTCACTTGCACCCGGCGAGCGCTTGGGCCTGGTGGGCTCATCGGGCGCTGGCAAGTCCACCCTACTGCACATCCTTGGGCTCTTGGATCGTCCAACTGCCGGCAAGGTCCTCATCGAAGGCGTGGACGCCTGGGCCCTGTCCGCCGTCGAGCGCGCGCAGGTGCGCAACCATCGTATCGGCTTCGTCTTTCAGATGTACCATCTGCTGCCCGAGCTGTCCGCTGTGGAGAACGTCATCCTGCCGGGAATGATTGATCCCGCTGGCTTCCTTGGGCTCGGCGGGCGCAAGCGCAAGAATATGCTCAAGGAGAAGGCATCCGAGCTGCTCAACAGCTTCGGACTTGGGGACAGGCTCAAGCACCGACCCTCCCAGCTCTCCGGCGGCGAGCGCCAGCGCGTCTCTATCGCCAGGGCCCTCATCTTGGATCCGCCCCTGTTGATCGCCGACGAGCCCACCGGCAACCTCGACAGCTCCACCGGCCAGAAGATCCTAGACATCATCTTTGCTGAGCAGGAGCGCAGGACACTGTCGCTGCTTCTCGTGACCCACGACAAGAAGGTCGCCGGACTGTGTGATCGCGTACTCCACATGGTGGACGGTGCGATACAAAATACGGGCGATGATTCCGAGCCCGAACTAGTGAACGAGCCGGTCTAGCGGTCGTCTTCGTCCCGGCTCCATTCCACCGCCGGGGGAGCCTCGGGGCTGCCCTCGCCCGGGAGACCCGCGGACCAGCCTAAGCGCTCGCGCAGGCGCCGAAACGGGTCGAGCCCACTCATGGCCAAGATTGGATAGGACGCGGGGTGCCGCCGAATCCGCACGGACGCTCCTGGCTGCATAGGAAAGAAGCCCTGGCCGTCGACAACAAGGGTTGTGATGCCCGCTGCGCCCGTGATTGTGAGGGTGATCTCGGAATCCGGGTGCAGCACAATCGGCCGGTTAGAGAGTCCCTGGGATGCCAGTGGTGTAACGACGATGCCAAGCATGGACGGAGCCATCACCGGGCCCCCTGCGGCCAGGGAGTAGGCTGTAGAGCCGCTGGGAGTCGCAATGACGACGCCGTCGCCGCGGTAGGTGGTAACCCACTCGGAGCCAACGGACATGGACGAACTCAAGAGCCCCTGGTGAGAGCTGCGCTGCAGCACCACATCATTCAAGGCCACTGCGCGGCCTCCGCCCTCGACCTCGGCCACAAGGCGCATGCGGGGCTCGGTGGGACACTGGCCGGCAAGGGCTGCTTCTAGCACCTCGAAGCAGCGGACACTAGGTGTGGACGATAGGAATCCTAGGTAGCCGAAGTTTACGCCAAGGATCGGCATCGGCTCTTCCGCGAAGGCCCGGGCTGCGCCGAGGATGGCCCCGTCGCCGCCCAGCACCACAGCGAGTTGGGCGCGGGCACTGGCCTTGGGCTTCTGCGTTTTGGAAGCGCTCCGCTCGTAACCGCGAATATCACACTCGATCTGTGCGTCCAAGCCGCGCGCCTTAAGCCACGCCTCTAAGCTAGGCAAGAAGTCGACCACGGCCTGCTTGCGGCAATCCGCAAGCACGAGGATGCGCTCGACGGAGCCGGGCTCGAGCGTCAAGCTGTCGTCCATGGCAGAGCCGCGCCTAGGCGCGCACTCCCTGAACAGCTTGCTGGACGGCGCGCACCACATCACTGGTCGCAATCCCAGCCACGGCAAGCTGCTCGTCGCGGCTGGTCATGTGGTCCACAAATCGATCTGGGATCGCGAGGCAGCGCACGCGGGCCTTGTTGGAAGGCTTGCGGGACAGGCACTCGAGCACGGCCGAGCCAAAGCCGCCGGAGCGCTGGTGCTCTTCCAAAGTCAAGATCATGTGCGCCTTGGAGGCCTGCTCGAACAGCAGATCTTCGTCGATGGGCTTGGCGAAGCGCGCGTCGACGACGCACACGTTGATGCCCTGTGCGCGAAGCTCGGCTTCGGCTTCTAGGGCGTTCGCGACCATAGTGCCATAGGCCCAGATCGCGACTCCCCCATCGAGGTTGCCCTCGACCAAAACCTCGGCCTTGCCGGGCTCCATGGCCCGGCGCTCGCCCTTGGGAATACGCTCCTCAGCGGGACAGTTGCCCCGGGGATAGCGCATGCCCATGGGGCCGTCGAGGGTCATGTACATCTCCATCATTCGCATCATGTCAGTGGCGTCCCGCGGGGAGGCCAACACGAAGCCGGGAAGGCAGCGCAGGTACGCAAGATCGAAGACGCCGTTGTGGGTCGGGCCGTCCGAGCCAACGAGCCCCGAACGGTCCATGCAGAACAGGACCGGCAGGTGTTGCAGTGCAACCTCCTGGAAGACCTGGTCGTAGGCGCGCTGCAAGAAGGTCGAATAGATAGCCACAACAGGTCTCAATCCGGCTTTTGCCATGCCAGCGCTCATGGAGACCGCGTGCTGTTCGGTGATACCGGTATCGTGGAAGCGCGCCGGGAAGGTCTCGGCGAAGTCCAGCAGGCCGGTGCCCGAGGGCATGCCACAGGTGATCGTGTGCAGGCGCACGTCCTTGGCCGCGATGGACTCGGCCGAAGCGGCGAAGGCCTGGGTGAAGGTCGGCCCCTGGGCCTTGGTCTCGGCGGGCGAAAGCACGCGGTAGGGGCTTGGCGGCTTGGCGGCGTGGTGGCGTTCGGGGTGCTCGGGCGCAGTCGGGTGGCCGCGGCCTTTCTCGGTCAAGATATGCAGCAAGGTGACCCCGTCGAGCTCTGAGATACGCTCGAAAGCCTCGATGAGCCCCTCCACATCGTGGCCATCGATGGGCCCGACGTAGGACACGCCGAGCTCTTCAAACACGTGGCCGGGAACCAAGCTGTGGCGCAGGACCTCGCCGAGCTGATCCATCTTTTTACCCACGAGGGGAATCGACTGCAACAGGCCTTGGATCTCTTGGTGCGCACGCTGAACGACGCGGTTCGAGCGGATGCGCGAGAGGTACTTTGCAAGTGCGCCGACCGACCGACTGATGGACCACTCGTTGTCGTTGAGCACGACGATCATACGTTCGCCGCTGGCACCCGCGGCGGAAAGGGATTCAAAGGCCACGCCGGAGGCGAGGCTGGCGTCGCCGATGACGCTGATGACGTGGGGCCGTGGCGATGCGCCGGCGGTCCCCATGGCCACCCCAAGTCCGGATCCGATAGATGTGCCCGCGTGGCCCGTATGGAAGAGATCGTAGGGCGATTCGTCCGGATTCGTGAAGCCGCAGATTCCACCGGTCTGGCGCAGGCTCTCAAACTGGTCCCGGCGACCCGTCAAGATCTTGTGCGGATAGCACTGGTGGCTGACGTCGAAGATGACGCGGTCCCGCTTGAGCTTAAACACCTTGTGCAGGGCTACGGTGAGCTCGATGACCCCGAGATTGCTGCCGAGGTGGCCACCGGTCAGCTGAACCGCGTCCAACAGGAAGTCGCGCATCTCACTGCAGAGCTGGGTGAGCTCTTCGGTGGTCATGCCGTCCATGTGCTCGGGCGCGTTTACGCGCTCGAGAATCGGACCGACACGGGCTGTGTTCTTGGGACTCATGACGAAGCTACTCTAATGGGAGAGGGATGGCTAACGTACGGATGTGGCAGGGAAATGCGAAGGCGTTCTATTGGGAATCTAGAAAGTGCGCTCAAGGGTAAATTGCAGGAGGCGCTCGGCGATGGAGGTCTGTTTCCAGCCGAGGTCCCTAGCCGCACCGCGTGCCGTCTCCGCAAGGCGCAAGGCCTCTTCGCGGGCACCGTCGAGGCCGAGCACGCGGACTGCGGTCCCCCGCCCCAAAGCAGCGTCCTTGCCGGGGGTTTTCCCGAGCTCGGCCGCTTCGCTGGTCACGTCGAGCAGGTCGTCGACGACCTGGAAGCAGAGCCCGATGGACTTGCCCCAGAGCGCGGCGGTCGCGGCCTCAGCGCTGGAGGCGCCGGCGACTAGGGCGCCCATCTCCGCGGCGGCCTCGATCACCGCGGCGGTCTTCATGGCCTGCAACTTGTGAACGCTGGCCGGGGTCGGCTCTCCCGCAGAGGACTCGATGTCCAGCACCTGTCCACCGACCATCCCCAGGCTGCCGGTGGCGCGGGCGAGCACGGCCACCAAATCAGGCACGACCTCCCTGGGCTCGCACTCGGAGAGGATCTCAAACGCCAGGGGCTGTAGGGCGTCGCCGACCAAGGTCGCAAGCCCGTCGCCATAGACCACGTGGCAGGTCTTCCGGCCACGGCGCAGGTCATCGTCGTCCATGCAGGGCAGGTCGTCGTGAACCAGGCTATAAGTGTGCACGAGTTCAACCGCGGCGGCCGGTCGAGCGGCCAGCTCGTCGCTGCCACCGAACTCGCGGCAGACCAATCGAACGATGGCCGGGCGGAAGCGCTTGCCCCCGCCGAAGATGCTGTAGCGCATGGCCCCATGCAGGCTCACGGGCTCCGTAGCTGCCGAGGGAACTAAGGTCTCCAGGACACCGTCCACCCACTCGCGCGTGGACGCTAAGAAGACGCTGCAGTCGTTGCTGGAAGCCATGGGAGTTTGCACGGGTCAGAGCCTAGGCGTCGAAGTCCGGATCAGTGGCGGCGGACATGGTCTCACCGGCGCCTGCCGAGAGCTCTTCGATGCGCTTCTTGTACTTGCCTAAGGTGCCGTGACAGTCCTTCAAAAGAGCGATTCCATCCTGATAGCGACCGATGGCCGCTTCAAGATCCAAGTCGCCATCCTCCAACTCCGAAACCAGGGCTTCAAGCTTCTCAAGCCGCTCGTCGAAACCAAGCTCGGGTTTATCCTTCTTTGCCTTATCTTTGGATGCCATGGCCCTATCTTAGCAGGGTTGCGAAGCCCATGTGTAGCCCTGTCCCAAAGCATCGTTAGGATACCTTGCGACATGGATTCCCCACCACCACAGCAATCCGGCCAGAGGCCATCGGCCCTAGGGCCCTTGGCCCTGTACGCCATGGCCCTCTTGGCCTGGGCCGGAGCACTCTTTCCAGGTGGGTTCTCGTTCGACGACCGCCAAGCAATCCTGGAGAGCCCCTATGTGCGCGGCGAGCAGCCGGTGCTGGCCGCCTTCAGCCAGGACTACTGGCACCATATCGGCGACGCAGGGCACTACCGCCCCACTGCGTCCCTGAGCCTGCGACTCGACCATGCTGTCTTCGGCGATTGGGCGCGCGGCTACCACATGACCAGCGCCCTGCTGCACGGCCTGGTGGTCCTGCTAGCCGGACTGCTGGTGGTGCGCATCGCAAGGCCGGGGCCAGAGGCGCGGGCGTGCCTGTTCGGCTTAGGGCTCTTTGCGGTCCACCCATCCCTTGCCGACTCGGTCGCGTGGATCTCGGGGCGGACCTCGACCCTGTCGATCTTGCCAGGGCTCGCGGCAGCGCTTGCCCTGCACGCGCTGCTGGCAAGTCGGCTCTCCGAGCGCCGGCCATGGCTCCAACCGATTGCCATAGCAGTAACCTTCTCTAGCGCTCTGTTGCTGGGCTTGCTTGGAAAGGAGGACGGTTTCTGGAGCGCGCTCTTTCCCGCGCTCGTGCTGTGGAAGCACTGGGACGACAGGCCAGGGCAGAGCCGCGTCTCTGGCCTCTGCGCCGGAGGCATCGGACTTGTTATCGCGTTAGTCACCTACGGCTACCTTCGCCAGCTCGCCCTTGGTTCGCCCTGGCCGTCGGCGCCCCACGCACCCCTGCGCGGTCTGCCCTTCTTCCAGCGCATGAGCGCCTCCGGCGCCGCTCTTGTAGAGGCCGGACGACTCTTCCTCTGGCCCTTCGACCAGGTACCGAACTACCGCGCTCAAAACTGGCAAGGCGCATCGCCTCTCATCGCGGGATTAGGCTGGAGCCTGTGGCTGCTTTCGCTTTCCCTAGGGGCCAAGCTCTGCATGGGACTGGGCCGCGCATTTCGGCCGCGATACGCTCTCTCCTTGAGCCTTTTCCTGGCCCCCTTGAGCGCCCTACCCGTTCTTCAGATCGTGCCGGCTGGCGAGGTCTTCGCCGGGCGCTTCCTCTATGTGCCCATGCTGCTCGCCACGCCGGCCTTGGGCTATGGGGTCCTCCGCCTGACCGCTGCCCTCGGCAATCCCAAGCTCGTGCTCGTCCCCACCGCAGCGCTTGTGCTGGCCTGTATTCCCGCGGCTCGCACCTACGGTTCCAACCGCGCCTACGAGCAGGCGACTCTACGGCGCTTCCCCCTAGATCGTGCCGCCTGGAACGGCTTGGGCTTGGCCTTAGAAGACGAGGCCGATCTTGAGGCCGCACGCAGCGCCTGGCAAAGGGCCATCGAGATCGATCCAACTTATGGGCGCCCGCACTCGAACCTCGGGCGGCTCGCCCTGGAAGTAGACGGCGATCCAAAGGCGGCCCTCGCGCACTTTGAAAAGGCCGCCGAGCTTGGGCTTGGCAACCCCACGGCTTGGATCAATCTCGGCTCGATGCAGCTGCGACTGAAGGATCCAGAGAGCGCAGAAAAGTTCTATCGACGCGCCACGAAGATCGCGCCGGGGAGCGCACCGGCCTGGCGTGGACTCGGCAGGAGCCTTGCGGAGCTCGACCGCATGGAAGACTCCCAAGCAGCTTTCGATCGCGCGGCTGACCTGGTGCCGGGGCTGTAGAAGTTAGAGCATTTGGGGTGCCTACCCGTTCCAGTGGAAGACCAACTCCATCTCGGTATCAGGGTGCAGGCTGTGGTGCACGGGGCAGGCCGTGCCGGCGGCCTCTAGGGCCTTGCGACGCTTCGGCTCTACGCTGGCCGGTAGGTTGGAGATCTCCACCAAGAGGTGGCCAACCCTTCGGTGGGGATCCGCCGCCATGGTCTTCTTGACGCGAACCTTAGCGCCTGCAAGGTCCACGTCGTGCTTGTTAGCGGAAATGGCCATGATCGTCATGACACAGCTTCCGAGGGCGGTAGCCAGCAGATCCGTGGGCGAAAAAGACTCGCCCTTGCCGCAGTTATCCAGAGGCGCGTCCGACTTTAAACGCGCGCCGGAAGGTTCGTGCTCCGCTTCGACGCGCAGGTCGCCGAGGTACTCCAACTTGATTTCAACCATGCCGGAAGATGCAAGGATTAGCCAAGCTTGTCTAGCAGACCGCCCGAAAAACGGGCCTTTGATAGTGCTTCCCGCTAGTAAGCGGCGAAATAGACCTCGGCCTTCCCGTAGTCCTCGATATCCATGCCCTGGGCCAGGGACCAGCGCGGATTGTCGAACAGCGGTAAGAGCTCACCATCGTTGTAGTCGCGCATGTCGGCTCCGTTGATGACCTCGGCCAGCGCAACGTGGGGTGACGTGGCATCATGGAACAAGACCGACAGAATGTTTAAGACCTCATGGACATTCTGTAGGGGTTCGCCGTCGAGCACGGATTCCTCCTCGGCGATGTCGTCCATCTCCGTTTCGGGCAGCATGCTAAGGGCTCCCCCGATACGAGTGGCGGCGGCCTTGTCAAGGGCGATGGTAGAGATGGGCTCCCCCTTGTCGTTGCGGTAGATCGCGATCAGAGCGTTGTCCTGCATCGTGCCCGGGAGCGTGCTGCCGCCATTGGGCTTCACCTCACGGCCCAGTAAGGCGGACAGCGTCCCACAGACTTCTTTGGCGTCCAAATGCCTTTCTGAGGGATCGAAGCCGACTTTAGCCTCTGCGTCCTCTGCAATTCTGTTTGAATTTTCAGGCTCTGCCTTGGGCTCCACAGAGGCTGCCGTCAGGGCTAAGCCAAACAACTCTAAGCAGACTCCTTGGGGCACGCCGTTGGTGGGCGACTTGACCTCGTAGGTCACCTCGCCTGCGGCCGACCAGCGGCCGGGTTTTCCGGGCAAGATGAACTCGATTCGAGCGTAGGTGCCCTTGGCATAGGTCTCCTCCATCTCGACGAAGACCCGAAAGCGATTCGCATTGCATGCCCCCGGCATCGAAGCCAAGGCAAGAGCGTTCGCAGAGGACACCTCTTCGGTGGCCAGTAAGGTTGAGCTAGTAAAGTGCCTGTACTTTTGGGCGGACATGTGCGTTTCGTGTTGGGCTAAGATCGGACAGGATTGCTAGTCGAGCACTTTAGAGAGCTAAAGCCGGAAGCTATCGCCGGTGAAGGGCTTGGTAATCAAGACGTTGCGCTTGGAGATGACGTCGAATTTCAGCTATCCGCTTCATGGCTCCACTAGGTGAATCGGCGATACTCCACCAGCGTCTTGAGTTCATCTTTGACTTGCCATTCCAAACCTTTGCCGTCGAAATTCTTTACTAGCATGGACGCAGGTGGGCCTCTCCCTACGTCAATCTGGCTATAGAGGCCACTTTCGGCCTTCTCACTGGCCAGAATGCGCACAAAGTCAAAGTCCGTCTTGGCTAAGGGCCACTGAACTATCGCCCCTCATCTTCTCCCGACAGGTCCCCTCCATTCCCGGAATCAAAAGACCGATTCCCGCTGCGATTAACTATCCTGAGCCCTATGACCACGAATCCCCCCCTCCTCGGCCGCAAGGCGCTTATTACGGGCGCTTCTGCGGGAATCGGCAGCGCTACCGCCCAAGCTCTCGACGCCTCAGGGGCCAGCACCGTGCTACTAGCGAGACGCGAGCTGCGCCTCCAAGAGCTCTCCGCCAGCCTTGAGAACCCGGCCGAGTGCATTGGCCTTGACGTTCGCGATGCCAGCGCTGTGAGTGCGGCCTTGGCCGGCCAGGCGCCTGACATCCTGGTCCTGAATGCCGGTATGGCACGCGGTACGAGTGCGGCCTATCAAAACAGCGAAGACGAAGTCGACGACATGGTCGACACCAATGTTAAGGGCTATCTCAATGTGCTGCGTGCAGTCCTGCCCGCCATGAAAGAGAGAGGATCAGGTGATGTGGTACTGCTAGGTAGTGTGGCCGGTCGCCAGGTCTATCCCGGCGGAGGTGTCTACTGCATGACGAAGTACGCAGTGCGCGCTCTGTACGAGTCTTTGCGTGTGGACTGCTTCGGCAGCGGCTTACGCTTCACAACGATCGACCCAGGAATGGTCGAGACGGACTTTAGCCTGATTCGCTTTAAGGGCGACGAGGCCCGGGCCAAGGCCGTCTACGCGGGCACGAATCCCCTGTATCCAGCCGATGTAGCGGACGCCATCCACTACGCAGTGACGCGGCCTGCCAACGTGAACATCGGCGAGATGGTGCTGTGGTCTTCGGACCAAGCCTCCACGACGATGTGCACGCGGCGCTAAGATCCGACCTCTAGCCGTCCCGGAGAGACTCGATCACGGACATGTCTTCTAGGGTTGTGGTGTCGCCGGCGATCTCTCGACCGGCGGCCACGTCCTTCAAAAGACGCCGCATGATCTTGCCCGAGCGCGTCTTCGGCAGGGCATCTGCAAAGCGAATGTCCGCCGGCCGCGCTAGCTTGCCAATCTCTTTGGAGACGTGAGCTCCTAGCTCCGCCACCAGCTCGTCGGACTTGCTCGCATCCCCGGCCAAAGAGACGAACGCTACGATCGCCTGGCCCGTGATCTCGTCCGGCCGTGGCACCACAGCGGCTTCGCAGACAGCCCCGTGGGACACAAGGGCGGACTCGATCTCCATAGTCGACAGGCGGTGCCCGGAGACGTTCAGCACGTCGTCCACACGGCCCATAATCCATGTACAGCCGTCCTTGTCCAACCGCGCACCATCGCCGGGAAAGTACATCCCTTTGAACTTCGACCAGTAGGTCTCGACAAAGCGCTCGTAGTCACCCCAGATGCCACGCAGCATCGACGGCCACGGCTTGCGCAGGGCCAAGTAGCCTCCGGCATCGCCCTCCACTTCAACCCCGTCCGAATCTAGAATCACTGGGTCCACCCCGAAGAAGGGCTTCATGCACGAGCCCGGCTTCGTTGCCGAGACTCCGGGCAAGGGCGTCATCATGATGCCGCCGGTCTCAGTCTGCCACCAGGTATCTACGATCGGACAGCGTCCGCCGCCGATCTTCTGCCGGTACCAAATCCACGCCTCGGGATTGATCGGTTCCCCCACCGTGCCAAGCAAGCGCAGGCTCGAGAGGTCGTGCTTGTCCACATGCTCGTCACCCCAGCGCATAAATGCGCGGATCGCGGTCGGCGCCGTGTACAGAATCGTCACCTTGTGCTTGGCAATCAGCTCCCAGAAGCGGCCGGGATGGGGTTGATTTGGGGCGCCCTCGTACATCACCACGGTCGCTCCGTTTGCCAGGGGGCCGTAGACAATATAGCTATGGCCGGTGATCCAGCCGACGTCCGCCGTGCACCAATAGATGTCGTCTTCGCGCAGGTCGAAGACGAACTGAGTCGTGAGATAGGTGCCGACCATATAGCCACCGGTGGTGTGCTGGATGCCCTTAGGCTTGCCGGTTGAGCCAGAGGTGTAGAGCAGGAAGAGCGTGTCCTCGGACTCCATGGGTTCGGGCGGGCATTCGCCGCTGACCTTGGCGAGCTCGTCGTGATACCAGCAGTCGCGGCCCTCGTGCCATGCAACGTCGTTCTCCGTGCGCTTGACCACAAGCACCGTGTGCACGCCTGCTTCGTCGCTGCCAGGCAGGTCGGCAAGAGCCTCGTCGACCACGTCCTTTAGCGGCAGCACCTTACCGCGCCGCCAGCCGCCGTCGCTGGTGATCACTGCCGTACAAGAGCCGTCTTCGATGCGGTCGCGGATGGAAGATGCCGAGAAGCCGCCGAAGATAACGGAGTGGATCGCGCCGATGCGCGCACAGGCTAAGGTCGCCATAGCCAGCTCGGGAATCATCGGCATGTAGATCGCGACCCGGTCGCCCTTCTTGATGCCGCGGGCTTTAAGCACATTTGCAAAGCGACAGACCGCGTCGTGTAACTCGGCGTAGGTGTAGCTGACCTGGTCACCCGGCTCACCCTCCCAGAGGATCGCCGTCTTGTCCTTGCGGCCCGAGATCAGGTGTTGGTCTAAGCACACCGCCGACGCGTTGAGCTGTCCACCGCCAAACCACTTGGCCCGGGGCGCATCGCTCCAGTCAAGCACCTGGTCAAAGGGCTTGATCCAGGGAATCTGCCGAGCGACCTCACCCCAGAAGCCGTCGGGGTCGTCGATCGATCTCCGCCAGATCGCGTCGTACTCTTCCTCGGAAGAGATTCGCGCCGCACTTCGAAAGGCCTCGGAGGGCGGGAAGCTGCGGTCTTCGTGGAGGACGTGGTCGATGTTGGTGCTCATGGATTCCTAGGGCCTAGGCGCGGTGGACTGGGGTGGCCTTCTAGACTGCCTTTCCCGGCGCCAAAGAGCAAGGGCCACAGGAGCGCAAAACGCACCCTGTGGCCCTGGATTGGGCTCTTGCCCCGGACCCGGCTGGGCCCTTGAAGATGCGAGGCTAAGCGCTGTTACCCCACAGGCGGAAGTACCGTGCGAGCTTGCCCGCAAAGCGCTTCGGGTGCTTGAGTTCACCGAGCAAGCGCCTAGGCCTGCGGTAGAACGACCGGTACGCCTGTCGGATCTTGGACTCAATTTGCGCCGCCGTCATGTGCTCGTTGCCCTCGGCTGCATGGTGACCGGTCATCGTCGCAAAGTCGAAGTCGCGGTTCTCAGAGAGCATCTCGTAGAGTGGCGTTCCGGGGTAAGCCGTCACGGCGCAGAACTGCACTTGGTCCGGGTCGAGCCACTGAACTAAGGCGATCGTCTCGTCGGCCATGGCCTCGGTTTCCTCGGGGAAGCCGATCATGCAGAAGGCACGCGTCTCGATGCCGACCCTTCGGCAGACCTCGAAGACCTCTTTGGCTTGGTCGAGCTTGTTTAGCTTGTTGCCACAGTGCTTCTTCTGGATCTCCATGTTGCCAGACTCGATACCCAGGGAGATGTGCGTGCAGCCGGCCTCGGCCATCTTCTCGAGCAGTTCGGGAGACAGGGTCTTGACCGCCGTCTCGCACTGCCACTTGATGTCTAGCTTCTCACGAAGAATGCCGTCGCAGATGTCCATCACGCGATCCTTACGCGTGGTAAAGATCGGGTCACGGAAGACCACGTGGTGGATGCCGTGGTTGCGATGCAGATCCACGAGCTCGCCGATCACATGCTCGGGCGAGCGGAAGCGGAACTTCAGGCCCTGGGCCAGGGTGTAGCCGCAGAAGCTGCAGTTTAGGGGACAGCCGCGGCTAGACTTTACCGTCGTCACCGGGCCATCGAGACCCGGGAAGGTGTAGACCCGGTTGTCCAGCAGGTGACGGGCGGGGATCGCCATGTCGTCCAGCTTTGTGATGCGGCTGCGGCTGGCTTCGACGTGGACCTCGCGATCCGCGTCCACCCAGGTGATGCCAGCGACGTCCTCAAAGGTCATCGCACCACCGTTGTTCTTTCGTTCGGCGACGCGCTCTGCGATCGCCGTTACCGTCTCTTCCGGCTCGCCCTTTACCACCCCGTCCACGGAGCTGTGCTGGAAGAGATCGTCAGGTGTATAGGTCACCTGGGAGCCGAGCATGAAGACCGGAACGCCGGTCGACTTGCGCACTAGGTCTGCCAACTCCAAGTCCTGGGTCAGGCTCGTGCTGGAAGAATCCAAGCACACAAAGTCCGGCTTCTCGGCCACAATCAGCTTGTGCGAGCCAGCTAGGTCCGAGCCCACGGCGTCGCCATCGTGGATCGCGACCTCGTGCCCCGCCGCCAAGAGCTCGCCCGCAACGTGGGCCAGCTCGATCGGCGGATAGAGCAGGTCCGGATTCACAGCCATGCCGAAACCGCCCATGAGACCGCGACTGACGCGATACTCGGGCGGACTAGGTGGGTTGACGAGACAGATCTTCATGGGGAAATTAGCCGTTTTGGGGGAGTTGAGCGAGACCTAGGGCCTCCCGCAACACATACCGAGCCCCAAGTTTACCCTTCCCACCCATCCCCGGGCTGAAGAATCCGATTCCTGGGGGGCTGGGCCCTGGCCGGACTTCATTTGAACGGGGAATGGGGCCCGACTACACCTCCAAGCCCTCCAGGCTCTTCGAAAGGTAGCCAAACACCTAGACGATGCCCCCGTGGACTTCATCGGTGAGTCTCAGCGGTTCTTAAACCGAGACTACTCACTCCTTTAGCTAGTCCTTGCGCAGCTCGCCGCCGATGCGGGTGGCTCCGTTTTCGACGCGCTTGAGAAACTTGTGCAGGTCCTTGTCGCCCAGGGTCTTGGTGTCAGACTGCAGCAGCACGTGCCAGGCCATGGATTTTTGGCCTGCGCCAACCTTGTCCCCTTGGTACAAGTCGAACAGCTCAATGTCCGCGACCAGGCCCTTGCCGGACTGCTGGATGATGAGCTCAGCTTCGGCGGCCGTAGTCGCCTCGGCCAAAGCAAAGGCAACGTCAACCTTGACGCCGGGGAAGCGCGGGATCGGGCGGTGCAGGATCGGCTTATCGTTGGCGGCGATCAGGTCATCAATCGAGACGCAGGCGAAGGCGACCTCGGCGGCAGAGTCTCCTGTGAGGCCGAGCGCAGCACCAACGCCGGGCTCGATGGCGCTGACGAAAGCCAGAACGGGGCCCGTGGCCTTGCCCTTGGCGTCCGCAGCACGAGCCACCATACAGCGTCCGGGGTGCGCGTAGGGTGCGAGTTCCATGTCCTCGTCGGGGCTTGCCCAGACGACACCGGCCAGGCCGCCGCGGCCGGGGCGCGCGGACTCCGTGGCGAAGAGGAGGTCCTCGACCACGCCCTTCAGTTCAAACAGGCAGCTGCTGGCGAAGTCGGCGACTTCGGTCGAGGCGGTGCCCGCCTTGGCCAATACAAGGGCAGCCTCATGGACCTCGCGCGGCTCGGCGAACTTACCGTGTGGCTCTTCGGGCAGGTAGCCCTTGCCCACTTCGTACAGGTACGTGCTCGGCTGCAGCTTCAGGTTGCTGGCGACCAGCCCCAGCAGGTTCGGCACCACCGAGCGGCGGATGCGCTCGTAGCCCTCGGCCACCGGGTTGATCGCGCGCACAGTGGGCTCCCCCGCTGTGCCGAGACGCTCGCAGAGTTCCACATCGACGAACGAGTGGGTCATGACCTCATCGAAGCCCGAGGAGCCGCTTAGCCGGTCCTGGATTCGACGTACTAGGCTGCGGCGCGGGTCGTGAGCAACGGGGGCGATCTCGGCCATCACGCGCTGCTCGGGGATGTTGTCGTAGCGGAAGCTGCGACCGACCTCCTCGATTATGTCCTCTTCCAGGCTGACATCCTTTGTCGAGCGCGCCGACGGAACCTGGATGGTCCAGGTAGCCTGATCAGCACCGACCACGCCGAATCCAAGCAGCGTCAGCATCTCTTCCATACGCAGGTTGGACAGCTCATCCTGGGTCAGGCCAAGCACAGCTCGCACACGATCGGGACGCACTGGGATCTCGCAGGCGGGATCTGTCCAGTCGCCGCCTTCCGCGGGTGCAGAGGGCAGGCTAATGCTCGGTTGCAGCTCGGCGAGCAAGCTCACCAAGTGGGCAGCCGCCTTCATGGGAAGGGTTGGATCAAGGTGCTTCTCGAAGCGAGCCGAGCTGTCCGTACGCAGAGCAAGGCGCTGGCTGGTCAAGCGAACCTGGGTCGGCGCGAAAGTGGCCAGCTCCAGAAGCATCTGGGTAGTGCCTTCTTTTACCTTGGAAGCTTCCCCACCCATGATGCCTGCCAGGGCGACTGCCTCTCCGCCAGAGGTGATCAGCATGTCGGCGGAGGTCAGCTTGCGCTCCTCCCCGTCCAAGGTTGTCATGGTCTCGCCGTCCTTGGCGTCGCGCACAAGGATACCGTCGGCACTGAGCTCATTGCGATCGAACAGGTGGTTGGGCTGGGCTAGGTCCAGCATCACGAAGTTCGAGATGTCCACGAGCAAGTCGATGGGACGTTGTCCGGTGGCCAGCAGCAGGTGCCGCATCCACTCCGGGGACTTGCCGTTCTCTAAGCCATCGATCGCGATGCCAAGGTAGCGACTGCAGCCCTTGGACTCGACCTTCACCGTGACGGGGTCCGCTTTGCCGTGGGCAGGCAGCTCGGTGGCGATCGACTTAAGATCGCGACCAAGGATAGCCGCCACTTCGCCCGCAATTCCGCGGTGGCCCCAGAGGTCGGGGCGGTGCGTGAGGGACTTGTTGTCGATCTCGATGATCCAATCGTAGTGACCTTCGACGGCGCCCAGGAGCTCGGCCACGGGCTTGCCAATCATGTCCTGCTTCTCGTCCGGAGCAAAGGGCAGCACCCAGATACCATCGTGCTCGTCCCCAAGGCCCAGCTCGCGCTCGGAGCAGATCATGCCGATCGATTCGACGCCGCGGATCTTGGACTTCTTGATCTTGAACGTGGTGCCGTCCGCTGCGGGTAGCTTGGTCCCGACTACGGCAACAGCAACGAGCTGGCCGGGGCCGACATTGGGCGCGCCGCAGACGATCTGAAGGGGCTCGCCGGTGCCGACGTTCACCTGGGTGATGCCCAGCTTGTCGGCGTCCGGGTGGGCTTCGCGGGACAGCACGTGACCGACCACCACTTCCGCCAAGGCCGGCGCAAAGGGCTCGACGCCCTCGACTTCGGCCGTTTGCAGGGTCAGGTTTCGGGCGATGGCATGGGGCGAGATGCCCGTGAGATCGACGTGCCGGTTAAGCCAGGAGTAGGAGATGAACATGGTCTTAGAACTGGCTGAGGAAGCGGGTGTCGCCGCCCATGAGGTGGCGGATGTCGTCGATTTCGTAGCGCAACATAACAAGGCGCGAGAGGCCGAGCCCAAAGGCGAAGCCCGTGTACTTTTCAGGATCGATTCCGCTTAGCTTGAGCACGCTGGGGTGCACCATGCCGCAAGGGCAAAGCTCGACCCAGCTGGTCTGCTTGCAGACCTTGCAGCCGGCGCCGACGGTCTCGCAGAAGGGACAGCGGGCGTCGAGCTCGAAGCCCGGTTCAACGAAGGGGAAGTAGCCGGGGCGCAGGCGCACCTCGATCTCCTTTTGGAAGACTTCGCGCAGAAAGGTCTTCATGGTGCCGATCAAGTGCCCCACGGTCAGTCCCTCGCCGACCACTAGGCCCTCCATCTGGTGGAAGGTGTGCTCGTGGCTGGCATCCACCGATTCCTGGCGAAACACGCGACCTGGCACTACCACCCGGAAAGGAGGCTTCAACTTCTCCATAGCGCGGACTTGCACGCAAGAGGTATGGGTACGAAGCAAGAGCCCCATGTCGGAATCGCGCTCGGCGCCGTCGACCTTACACCAGAAGGTGTCGTGCATATCTCGGGCCGGATGGTCCGAAGGGATGTTTAGGCGCTCGAAGTTAAATGCATCGATCTCCACTTCGGGGCCATCCAATATGCCGTAGCCCATGGACGAGAAGATATCCTCGAGCTCGCGGGTCACCCGGGTCACTGGGTGCAGGCTGCCCCGACGCATGGGCGTACCGGGCAGGGTCGGATCGAAGCCCTTTCCCGAGCGGGCGGCTTGGATTGCGTCGGCTTCCAGCTCGGCCTTGCGCACGTCGATAGCTCCGAGCACTGCAGTCTTAAGCTGGTTGGCTCCTTGACCTGCGCCGCGTCGCTGCTCCGGCGGCAGGGTCGGGATCGCGGCCAAGAGTCCGGCCACGACGCCTCCCTTGTCGAGATAGTCGCGGTCCACCGCGCGCAGCTCCTCGGCAGAGGTGGCGGCGGCGATACGTGCTTGGGCGGTCTCGAAGTGACCTTGGAGCTCGGGTTGAAGGGTGGTTTCCACGGGAGTCTTCTTAGGGAAGGTGTGTGAGTTGCAGAATGGGAAAAGGCAGCCGTCAGCGAACGCTGGCGACTGCCTCTTCCATAGCAGGGAAGATCCCTGATGCGCTAGTTACGTGAACTAGGCGCGGGCGGCCTTCGCAGCTTCCACAACCGCGTCAAACGCGGCGGGGTCGTGGATAGCCATTTCCGAGAGTTGCTTACGGTTGAGATCAATGTTGGCCTTCTTGAGGCCATCAATAAACAGCGAGTAGCGCATGCCGCGCATGCGGGCAGCCGCGTTGATGCGGATGATCCACAGTCGGCGGAACTGGCGCTTCTTCTGGCGGCGGTCGCGGTATGCGTAGGCCCATGAGCGGACAACCGTCTCGCGGACCGTACGCCAGAGGCGACGACGTCCACCGCGGTAACCCTTAGCGGCTTTGAACCAACGGACTTTCTTTTGGCGGCGCGGAGCGCCGTAGGTGACACGTACCATAGTAGTTCTCCTTTATGCGCCCAGCATGGGGCGGATGAGACGAGACCAGGTCCCGTTGAGGTGAATCTTCTTGCGAAGGCTACGGCGCTTACTGCCACTGTGGTGCGCGTTGTAGTGGCTTCCACCTGCGCGCTTGACGACGACCGTTCCGGACTTCGTCACTTTGAATCGCTTCTTGATCGATCCTTTGGACTTGAGCTTAGGCATAACTGGCTCTCTGTAATAGATGGAGGCGAATGGCCTCCGACTCTGTGGCCCCGGTCCCAAGCTAGCTTCCATGGCGGAGGCAGCCGATCGCGGGCGCCGGGATCCAAACGCGATGAGTTCGCGACGGGCACCGGACTTTTGAGGTCGAATAGGATACTGATTCTGCGCCTAGGCGCAAGAAAAAGGGGAAAACCCCGTCAGGATCCGCTGGGTTTGATTTCAGGCTTCCTTAGCCGAGAAGTCCGGCGAAAGCAGCATGATCATGCGGTTGCCGGTCATGCGGGCTTTTTGCTCGATCTTCGAGATGTCGTCAAGGGACTCCGAAACGCGGTTCATCACGTCGTAGCCCATCTCCGGCCGGGCGCGCTGGCGCCCACGGAACACACAGACGACAAGAACCTTGTGGCCCTCCTCGAGGAACTTACGGCCCTGGACTAGGCGGTAGTTGAGGTCGTGGTCACCGATTGCAGGCCGGCAGCGCAGCTCCTTGAGCTGGGATGCGGCGGACTTCGAGTGGGTTCCGCGCTCCTTCTTGGCATGATCGTACTTGAACTTGCCGTAGTCGAGGATCTTGCAGACGGGCGGGCGGGCCATGGGCGCGACCTCGACCAGGTCGAGTCCCACATCATCGGCACGGCGCATGGCGTCCTTGGTTTGGACGACTCCTTGTTGTTCTCCGTCTTCATCGATGAGACGGACCTCGGGCACGCGAATTTGGCGGTTTACCCGAAAGTTCAGTTTAGCCACTTGGCTCCTTGGTTAGTTTCGTTGGTCATTGGGGATAAGAATAGGCGCGTGACCACGGCGCATGGGCGACAAAAGGCGGTCCTTTTACCGGTTTTGACTGAGCTTGAGCAGCTCATGCCGGGGTTTCCACAGGACTATCGGCAGATGGGTCCTCGGCTACAGGCGTTTTCGCGCTTGCGGCGAGCTCCATATGCACGTCCACAAGCTGGGCCGGATCCACTGCTGCGGGCGCGCCGCAGAAGAGGTCAGCTGCTTTGGTCGTCTTAGGGAATGCAATCACGTCGCGAATGTTGTCTAGACCCAAGGTCAAGGCAACCAGGCGATCGAGACCGATGGCGAAGCCAGCGTGGGGCGGCGCCCCGTACTCGAGAGCCTTGAGCAGGAAGCCGAACTTCGACTGCTGCTCTTCGGGCGTGATGGCCAGGAGCTCGAAGATCTTCTCTTGAACTTCCTGGCGGTGGATACGAACCGAGCCCGAGCCCAGCTCCCATCCGTTAAGAACCAAGTCGTAACTTCGGCTTGGCATCTTCCCTAGGTCGCCCGAGAACGACTCGTCGGCCGGGGCGGTAAAGGGGTGGTGTTGGGAGACCCAGCGGTCGTTCTCTTCGTCGCGCTCGAACATGGGGAACTCGGTCACCCAGGTGAAGCGGAAGTCGGTGACGCTGTCTTCGATCAGGCCGAGCTTGCGGCCTAGGTGCACCCGGAGTGCGCCCAGGGACTTGTGGACCGTAGCTTCGTCGGCGGCGACGAACAGGCACAGGTCACCATCGGACGCGCCGACGGTGGCCATAAGGCTGACCGCAGGGGCTTCCCCAGCATCTTCGCCGGCCTTGCAGAAGCGGCCCAAGGGTCCAGCTCCCCCATCGGCTCCAGCTTTCCACCAGGCTAGGCCAAGGGCGCCGTATTCCTTGGCGACATCTTCCAGGGCGGTGATCTCTTTGCGGGACATGGACGCGCCATCCGGGACGACGATGCCCTTGACGCGGCCTCCGCCTTCGATGCAGTTGGTGAACACGCCGAAGCTGCAGGTGGCGGCCCAATCGGCGGCGTCTTGCAGTTCCAGGCCAAAGCGCACGTCCGGCTTATCGCTACCAAAACGCTCCATGGCCTCGTTGTAGGTCATGCGCGGGAAAGGCGTCTGGATGTCCAAGCCCATGGAGTCCTTGAAGGTCTCCACGAGGATCTCTTCCCAGGTCCCGTAGACGTCCTCCTCGTTGACGAAGGACATCTCCATGTCGAGCTGGGTGAAGTCCGGCTGGCGGTCCGCGCGCAGGTCCTCGTCCCGGAAGCAACGGGCCACTTGGTAGTAGCGGTCGTAACCGGAGACCATCAAGATCTGCTTGAACAGCTGGGGCGACTGGGGCAAGGCATAGAAGCTGCCCGGGTGTACACGGCTGGGCACCAGGTAGTCACGGGCGCCTTCGGGGGTTGCCTTGGTCAAGAGCGGGGTCTCGACCTCGACGAAGTCCCGGGCGTCGAACGCGCGACGCATGGCGTTGGTGAACTTCGCCCGGTGCATCAGGTTGCGCTGAAGCGGCGGACGGCGCAGGTCCAAGAAGCGCCACTGGAGGCGCGTCTCGACGGCGGTGTCTAGGTCTTCGATGACCTCGATCGGCGGGGTCGGCGAGCTCGAGAGGATCTCGATCTCGGTGGCGACCACTTCGATCTCGCCGGTTGGGCGATCGGTGTTCACGTTCTCGCCGCGGCTGCGGACCTTACCGTGAACAGCAAGTACAAACTCGGGGCCGACTTGAACCGTGCCCGCGAGTTCCTCCTCGACCACGATCTGCGTGATGCCGTAGCGATCCCGCAGGTCGAGGAAGTAGATACCACCTAGGTCGCGCCTAGAGGCTACCCACCCATTGAGGATGACGCTTGAGTCGGCGTCCGTGCCGCGCAGTTGCCCACAGGTGTGTGTGCGCTGCCACGCGGGCTTGGCGGACGATACGCTTGCCGGGGTCTCCGACATTAGCGATGACCGCGGAGACTCGAAATCGTGATGCGTGCAGCCGCGCGGCGCATGGCCGCCTTCGCACGAACCAAATCGATCTCTTCGTCACCTTCGTCGATGCGCTGCTGGGCACGCTCTTGGGCATGCTTGGCGCGGGTCTCGTCGATGGTCAAAGCGTCTTCGCCAGCTTCGGTTACAACACGCAGGGTGTTGTCCCGAATCTCGGCGAAGCCGCCCGCCACAAACATCGACGCTTCCGAGCCGCCGCTGTTGTAGCGCAGCTCGCCAATGTCGAGGGCCGTGACCATCGTGGCGTGACCGCTCAAGACGCCAAGCTTGCCATCGATACCCGGCAACACCACGGAGTCAACCGTGGTGTCGAGGGCGACGGTGTCGGGTGTAATGACCCGGAGAGTGATGGAGTTAGCCACGTTTGCCTCTTAGGTACGGGGGTCTAGCCCTTAGCGGCCATTTCGGCGCCACGGGCAACGGCGTCTTCGATGGCGCCAACCATGTAGAAGGCCTGCTCGGGCAGGTCGTCGTGCTTGCCGTCAAGGATCTCCTGGAAGGAGCGCACGGTGTCTTCGCGGGGAACGAAGATGCCGGGCGTGCCGGTGAAGACCTCAGCCACAAAGAAAGGCTGGGCAAGGAAACGCTGGATACGGCGCGCGCGGTGCACAACCTTCTTGTCCTCATCGCTGAGCTCCTCGACACCGAGAATCGCGATGATGTCCTTGAGGTCGGCGTAGCGCTGCAAGAGCTGCTGGGTGCCACGGGCGGTAGCGTAGTGGTCCTCACCAACGACGTGGGGGTCGAGCATGCGCGACGTAGACTTCAGGGGATCCACGGCGGGGTAGATGCCGAGGTCACTGATGGCGCGGTCGAGAATAATCGTCGAGTCGAGGTGGGCGAAGGTCGCCACCGGCGCGGGGTCGGTGATGTCGTCAGCAGGCACGTAGACGGCCTGCATCGAGGTCACTGAACCCTTCGTGGTCGACGTAATGCGCTCCTGCAGGCCACCCATCTCGGATGCCATGGTGGGCTGGTAACCCACGGCGGAGGGCATGCGGCCGAGCATACCGGAGACCTCCGAGCCAGCTTGCACGAAGCGGAAGATGTTGTCGACGAACAGCAGCACGTCCTGGCCCTTCTCATCGCGGTAGTACTCCGCCATGGTGAGGCCTGTCAGCGCGACGCGGAGGCGGGCACCGGGGGGCTCGTTCATCTGGCCGAAGACCAGCACGGCGTTGTCGATCACGGCGGCTTGCTCGCCTTCGGGAGTGGTGTACTCCGACTCGGTCATCTCAAGCCAGAGGTCGTTGCCCTCACGGGTACGCTCGCCGACACCGGCGAACACCGAGAAGCCACCCTTCTCAACCGCGGTGATTCGGATCAGCTCCTGAATCAGCACGGTCTTACCCACGCCAGCACCGCCGAAGAGGCCAATCTTGCCGCCCATGGCGAAGGGACAGAGCAGGTCCACCACTTTGATGCCGGTCTCGAAGACCTCGGACACGGCTTCCTGCTCGTCGAATGCGGGAGCGGGGCGGTGAATAGGCCAGTGGGCCTCGGGGGTGATGCCGCCCTTGACGTGGGTGTCGAGGGGCTCGCCGAGCAGGTTGAAGATTCGTCCCTTGGTGGCCTCGCCAACGGGCACCATGATTGGTGCGCCGGTGTCGATGCAGGTCATGCCGCGTGAGCAGCCGTCCGTGGTGGACATGGCAACCGTACGCACGACATCGTTGCCGAGGTGAGACGCGACCTCAAGGGTCACGCTGATGCCCTTAGCCTCATCAACGATCTTAAGTGCGTTCAGGATGTTCGGGAGCTGGCCCGGCTCGAAGCGAACGTCGACAACAGGACCGAAGACCTGGGAGACGATTCCGGTTTTGGAAGTAGTCATGATTAGGATTGAGTTAGCTGGCGACGGCTGCTGCGCCGCCGACGATGTCCAATAGTTCTGTTGTGATGCCTTCTTGACGCTTACGGTTGTACATGCCCTTAAGAAGGGCTTGCATATCGTTAGCTGCCTCGGTCGCGTTCTTCATAGCGAAACGACGGCTGGCGTACTCGGAAGTCAGAGACTCGAGCGTCATGTTGTAGATTTGAGTCTCGAGATAGCGCGGGACGAGAGCATCGAAGATCTCCCCTGCACTGGGCTCGAGAATGACGTCCCCACCAACCTTCTCGTCGCCGGCGCCAAGGGCACCGGCTTCAATGGGCAGGAACTGAGTTGCGCGCGGGACGTACCGAGCCATGGACACGAAGTCCGTGCCCAGGATCCAGACGCTCTTGTATTCACCGGACTCGAAAGCCTTGACGAGCATTCCAGCGACCACAGCAGCGCTGCGGTAGTCCATCTGCTCGAGGGGCGGATCGATGATGTCACGCTTGTTGACGTGGCCGTTGGTCTTGAGATAAGCCTCGGCCTTCTTGCCAATGGTGAAGAACTCCACCTCTTCCGTCTGCTCGGCCTTCCAGGCTTCAAGCTTACGGAAGACGTTTGTGTTGTAGGCACCGCACAGACCGCGATCCGAAGATACGACCAGGCAGAGGACCTTCTCGCCCTTGCCCTGCTGGAACAGGGGGCGATCGTTGAGGTCTTCGCCAAGCTCGCCGGCCAAACGGCCGACCAGCCCCGCAATCTCATCCGCGTAGGGACGCGAGGCGATTGCGCGATCCTGGAAGCGGCGGAGCTTGGTCGTCGAGACCATCTCCATCGCTCGCGTGATCTGCTTGATGTTGCCGACGGACTTAATCCGCAGGCGTAGTTCTTTGATGCCAGCCATGGTTAGCTCGCGCTGATCTGGCCCTTCACTTTCGTGATGGCCGCATCAAGAACCGACTTGTGGTCGTCGGAAAGCTTCTGCGTCTCGCGCATGGCCTGACCAACTTCCGCGTGGACATCGCCCATGTAGGCGAGGAACTCGCGCTCGAAGTCCAGCACCTTATCGGTGTCGAGGTCATCGAGGCCACCGGAGGTACCAGCATAGAGGACCATGGTCTGGTCTTCCCACGCCATCGGCACGTACTGACCCTGCTTGAGCAGCTCGACGAGCTTCTCTCCGCGGGTCAGGGTTGCTTGGGTGGCTGCATCGAGGTCCGAACCAAACTGGGCGAATGCCTGGAGCTCGCGGTACTGGGCCAGGTTGATGCGGAGGCCGCCTGCGGTCTTCTTCATTGCGTTCGTCTGGGCAGCGCCACCGACTCGCGAAACGGAGATACCCACGTTCACTGCCGGACGCACGCCGGAGTTGAACAGGTCGGACTCAAGGAAGATCTGACCGTCGGTGATCGAGATCACGTTGGTCGGGATGTAGGCAGAAACGTCGCCTTCCTGGGTCTCGACCACAGGGAAAGCCGTCAAGCTGCCGCCACCGGCCTTGTAGATCGGGTTGATCTCAGGAGCGTTGCTGGCCAGCTTGGCCGAGCGCTCGAGGAGACGGCTGTGGAGGTTGAACACGTCGCCGGGGAAGGCCTCGCGACCCGGGGGACGACGCAGGAGCAGCATCACCTGGCGATAGGCAAGGGCTTGCTTGTAGATGTCGTCGTAGATGGCAAGGACGTGGCGGCCTTCGTTACGGAAGCGCTCGCCCATGGTGCAACCGGCGTACGGTGCCAGGTACTGCATCGAGGCCTCGTCGATGGCCGACGCGGTCACGACGATGGTGTAGGCCATGGCGCCAACCGCCTCGAGGCGCTTGACGATGTCCACCACGGTAGACTGCTTCTGACCAACAGCGACGTAGACGCAGATGACCTGCTCGGGGTTGTTCGGGTCGCCGCCGCCGGTCTTAGCCTGCTCAATGATCGCGTCAATGAGGATGGCGGTCTTGCCGGTCTGGCGGTCACCGATGACGAGTTCACGCTGGCCACGGCCCACGGGGATCATCGAGTCGATGGCCTTGATGCCGGTCTGCATTGGCTCATGCACAGGCTTACGGCCCATGATGCCAGGTGCCTGGACTTCCATCTGACGGGTGCGAGCGCCAACAAGTGGGCCCTTGCCGTCGATGGGAGTGCCGAGTGCATTGACAACACGGCCGAGCAGTGCATCGCCCACCGGCATCGACAAGATGTTGCCGGTTGAGCGAACGGTCTGTCCTTCGGCAATCTCGTCGACCTCACCGAGCACAACGGCACCGATGGAGGACTCGTCGAGGTTGAGCGCAAGACCGATCATGCCGTTCTCGAACTCGAGCATCTCATTTACGGCTGCGTTTGGCAGACCCGATACACGAGCGATGCCGTCGCCGACCTCGATGATGTGGCCAACCTGGCTGGCTTCGAGCGATGGCTCGAACCCTTCGAGATTCTTGGTGAGTGCCGCAGTAATGGCACTGGTGTCGATCGTGAGATCAGACATAGTTCTCCTCGGGGGCTAGAGCGACTCGCGCAGGCGGTTCAAACG
>JAQXEK010000080.1 GCA_029250885.1 Planctomycetota bacterium | reverse complement strand
TAGAGGCACATCATCCGACTGCCGAGTGGCGACAGGGGTGTCTGGACGCCCGTGGTCAGGGCGATCATGGCACTCGGGACAGCCTGGGTCCTATCCGCGATTGCAGAGCTGCGCTCTACCGGACGGGGGCGGATCAAACCGCGATTGGGATCCAACAGGAACTGTCCTGCGTATTCGGTAAGCGGGACATCGTTGTCCAGGTCCCCATCTTCGTTCGGGTTTTCAAAGCGAAGGACGAGGCTGCCGTTCCGCTCGGTATTGGCGGACTGATCTATGTCAAAGGTGATCTGAGCGATCGTCTCGGCGAGAGCGTTGCCCGCGAGGTCTGTCACACCTTGGGCACCGGCGAGCACGTTCATGAAGTAGCTCTCGCTAACGCCTTCGGTGTGGGCCAAGGGCAGGGAAGGCACGAAGCGGAACTCCTTGAGGTCAGCCGAAGCGGAAACGTCGCCAACGACATAGCCATTAATCCCCGGGTTGACCGTTGTCCTGGTCACCGTGAAGTTATCAAAGGGCGTCACCGTAGCCGGATCCATGGGCTCGCTAAAGCGAACAACCATTTGGGCGTCGGGTGAGACCGAGCTGCTGGGCAGGCTCCCTGCAAGAGGCGAAAAGGAGACGAAACAATCGGAAATGCTACCGCCATCCCCGTCGAACGGAGCGAGAACCTCTACGGGTCCCGCGATAAAATCGACAGTGTCGCCCGCGAGCAAGCGAACGCGAATGTCGTTGATCTGGCCGAGTGCAGGAGGAGCCGACGGGGCAGTCACCTCGGCGAAGACACCAGGCAGACGGATCACATCGCCTTCCAAGAGCGCCTTGGAACAAGCCAGCGAGACGTAGGCGAGGGAGACGATGTAATCTTCCGCAGCTCCACCGGAGTCCTGCGTAACCGACAAGAGGTTCGCGGGCTGCGAGCCGATGATACGGGGGGCGTCCAGGTCGAGCAAGAAGCCGTTGTTTGTGTCACCCGTGGTCAGGGCGTCACCACCCGAGCGCATAGCGCGAATCACCTCAAGGGACGGATCGTTGAAGTCCACTGGACCGTTGCCCGTATCCGTCAAACTGTTGCCTGCCAGGTTCTCCAGGACCTGGAACTGTCCCGAACCAAAGTCAATGGCCGTGGGAATCCGGAGCGAGACATTGGGGATCGAGGTGACTTTGCTGGAGGGCAAGCCCAGGGAGTTCAATGGAAGCATGCTCTCCCCCCCCTCGAGTTCGGACACCGTCGTGTCGAGCAGAACGCGGGTGGGATAGAAAACGCCACCACTTGTGCCGCCGTAGTTCGAGTCGGGAATCAGGCGCGCCTCGAAGGGCAGAACTGGGGGGTTACCCACCAGCAGCTTTAGGGTCGACTGGTTGAGGGTCGCCGGATTGATCAAGTCGCTGAAACGTACACCGATGGTGGCGTTGCGAGGGATGAAAGAATAGGGCGGAGCAGAGCCTGTGTCCGACTTCGGCAAGATCGGTCCAAGGTTTTGATCAAGGCGATCAAAAGCCAAGGTGTAGAGGCCCGAGCCGAAGGGACGAAGGATCGTGAGGCTCGCCTGCTCGGTGACCGGATTGATGGAAAGCTGGTAGTCCACACCGTCGGACTGAATATCCTCGCCAATCAGGTAATCCTTATGCCGGAGCTTGCCCGACACATCGAAGATGTCCACGAGCCGTCCCCAAAAGACGTCGCGGATAAAGAGCTTCGAAGCAGAGCCGCCGGAGTTTTCACTGGTGAACCAAACGGTGCCGTCCGGGTTCACGTTCGTGGCTCCGGAACTTGTGCCATTACCTCCGCCATTTACGCCTGAACTAACACCCGTGCCGCAGGCGGAGACACCGGCGAGCAGCAGCATGGACGCGAGAGTCGCGCCGAACGTCGATCGGGGCCGGCTTGGAGTTGAAGTCTGATTCATTGTCTTAGGGGTTCGGGAAGCATGGGACGCGCCCCGCTTCTCGTTCTAGTGGCATTCTCGGGGGGGGGACAAGGAGGCCTTTTCACCGGCAGGATCCGACGAACACGAAATCAGTGCCACGCCCCCCCCATTTGGGGGGCGCAACACAGGAGTTCTTGGTCGAGAACCATAGCAGTGAGGGTTGGGATTGTTTCATTTATAAGTGGGCCGAACAAGGGATAGCTTGCCTATTAGAACAAGCCGGCCTCTCGCGGACGTTCGGAAAGAACAACGGCCGCATTGCAACAAGATGCGTGCCAACAGCCTAACAAGGGGTGCTCTGCGGCTGATAGGTTGTCCAACCTGGGCCTAAGAAGTAGCTGTATTGACTCCAGAGGGCGCATGAAGCCAGATCGAAACTTCTTCCACAATTCTCGAAGAATCTAGGGGCCGTGCGATTGCGCTCACCGTGGCGCTTCTCCGCCGAACACTCCGCTCAAGCTGCCCATGGCCCCAAAAAAACGGGGCTGGCTTCCATTCTAGGCTGTGTAGCCCGCGGCAAGGGCCTCCTGCGGCCCCCTAAAGAAAACGAGCCTCTCGACCGGAATCTGTCGAGCTTTGGGGCTATCCGGACAAAAAGCCTGCTCCTGGCCGAGTTCGCCCACAAGGGCCGCCTCAAGAGCCCTGGAGCAGTATGCACAGGCGGCCCGGACGGGAGAGTCGCCCAAAACACGGTAGCAAGGGGGCACCTGGCGTAGCTCCGTATGGCTCACGCAGCCCTGGTTCGGGCACGGATTGCCTGGCTGGTTCACCGAATGCTCAGCCTGCTTGGGTTCGGTTGGGTCCGCATCGAAGTCGAGCTGCCCGAGCAGCATGCCCAGGATAGCCATCCGGATCGGCACCCCACGCGCTGCCTGATCGAAGTAAATCGCGCGTGGATCGGCGTCGAAGTCGGGGCAGATTTCGTCTCGCCGGGGAAGCGGGTGCATCACTACCGCGTCGCTTAGGGCCTCGCTGGCCATGCTTTCTGGGTTGAGGCTGACGTAGTCCAAGTCCGAGTCCCCGTCCGCGAAGCGCTCGGTCTGGGGTCGCGTCATGTAGATCGCATCCACCCTCCTGACCAGGTGAACCCCGCGGTCGCTTTCCGGATGGAGTTGCGACCGCTGCGGTCCGGGCAGTTCTATATAGGTCGCGCCGCTGGAGCCGGCCAACTCGCCGAGGCGCGACACATCCGCGGCCTGGGGCGACGCCCCAAACTCCTCATGCAGGCGCTTCAGAACATAGTCCGGCAGCTCGAGCCCCTTGTGCGGAATACACACCAGGTTGGCACCGAAGCGAGCGAGGGCGTAGACGAACGAGTGGATCGTACGGCTGTAGCGCAGATCGCCGAAGAGCACCACATCGAGCCCTTCGATGCGCCCCTTCTCGATCCAGAGGGTGTAGAGATCGCAGAGGGTCTGGGTAGGATGCTCGTTAGCGCCATCGCCGGCGTTGATCACGGGCACGGTCGAGTACTTGGCCGCGAGCCTGGCGGCGCCTTCACTTGGGTGCCGCAGCACGAGGATGTCCGCGTAAGCACCGCTCACCACACGTACCGTGTCCGCGAGCGACTCGCCCTTGGCCACGCTGGAGGTGCTCATGTCCGCAGCCGTAACGACTCCCCCACCGAGCCGCAGCATCGCGGACTCAAACGAAAGGCGCGTTCTTGTGGAGGGCTCGTAGAAGATGCTCGCGGCAATGAAGCCGCGGCAAGCTCCGGTGGAGTCCCGTAGGTTCTCCGAGAAATGGCGGGCGTGCTCGAAGAGCTGATTCAGCTCCCCGATGGAGAGGTCGTCGATGGAGACTAGGTGCCGCATTCCGGACATGGGAAGCCCTTCGATAGAAGAGGGCGGATCGAGTGCCTTTGGTCCAACCTTGCCAGGACGGCTCCGCGCCGGAGGCCCTAAGGTCGCGAGTCCAAGGATACAAAAGCTCGGGCCGGGTCTATGCAGGCCTTTCGCAGAGTTGCCCAAAGTTGGGGCTATCCACCGCATCGCGCAGCTGCAGCACAAACTCCATGGAGCGCTGGTCGAAGGGCACGGGAGCGCCGGGCTGCCAGGGCGCTATCGGCAGGTCGAGGGCACGGTGGAAAGCGGCCGCGACAACCTCCACGGCGCCAACGGGGTCCGCGGCGCAGGAGAGCCCCGGCCCAAGGTCCGGGCCGAGGTCCCGCTTGGTGCCCAATCGCACGACAGCTATGCCCGTGGGCATGGCAGGCTCGAGCTGTGGCTCGTCTTTGGTGAGTGGCTCGAGCAAGAGCACTAGATCCGCAGCGGCGGCTTCGGCCATGCCCTGGGCCTGGCCGGACCGCTCCACCGCCGCCGCCTCGCCCCGCGTCTCTCGCGCACCGGCCGTGTCCACAAGGTCCACGGCAAACGCCCCTAAGAGGGCGCGTGCGCTTACCGCGTCCCGTGTGGTCCCCTCTTCGCCGGAGACCACAACCCGCTCGGCGCCGACCAGTAGATTAAACAGGGTCGACTTGCCCGCGTTCACCGGACCCGCCAGCACAACCCGGGGCGGGCTCACCAGTCGGGCCCCGACTGCACCGGCTTGGACCATCGTGTCAAGCGCCGCCCGCCGTTCAGAGGTGCTCATCCCCGGAAGCTGCGCGAAGGCACGCTCGAGGGCGCCGTTCGCCTGGTCGAGCAACATGCGCGCAGCCGCCTCACTCGGCGCACTCGCCAGGGCCAGCTCAGCGCGCTGGCAGAATCCATCACCGACGTCGTCATGGGCTGTGGCGCCGGCACAAAGCAGCAACTCTTGGATGCGCGCGGCCAACACGGGACTGCCGTGAATGTGCAGCTCCAGACAATCCCTCCCGCGGCCCCAAACCAACGCCTCGTCCAGGTCCTCGGTGCCCTGCTCCGTCTCTACTGCGAGGCGAACCAGCACGGCCTTCGCCAGGGAGCCTGGACTGCGCCGGTCAAGCCCCGGCGCAATCGTGGCTAGGCACTCCAGCGCACCGGTCCCACTGACCTCAAGTACGGTCACTCCTCCCCTTCCTAGCGGAGTGAGCTCACGCACCTTGACGGTCCCGCCAGGCACGGGGGTGGTCATCGCACCTCGCGCTCGCTCCACATCGCGGCGAGCAGCCCGAGGTGGACGAGGTCCGCCACCTCGGTAATCGCGAGTTCGATGAAGGGTGTGGGCTCCAGCAAGAGCGCTCGCGCGCCACCGGTCACGAAGACGCGAGGCGCCTGGGCACTTGCCATGGCTGGGTCGACGAGTTGCCCTCGCACGAGCCCCTGCGCAGCGCCGCGGAAGCCGACCACGACCCCAGCCTCGAGGGCGCCCCGGCTCTCGCGGCCAAGGGCGCGAACGCCGGGTTTAGGGTCCGTAGCGAAGAGCTGTGCGCCGCCGCGCTCGAGGGCCTCGGCCAACAGGCGCGGCCCAGGCGCGATGGCGCCGCCGAGAAACACACCGTCGAGCACGCAGTCCACGGTCAAAGCCGTGCCCGCATCGACGACGACCAAGCCGCCGCCGCTTCCACCGGCCAGCTCGAGGGCGCCCCGGGCTGCGAACATGCGGTCTGCTCCCAAAGTTTCCGGGTGCCGGATGCCCATGACGAGCCCGCTGCCTGGGTGCTGGACTTCGACGCCCAATCCACCTAGGCCAGCGTCCATGAGTGCATCTTGCTCTTGGCTCGAAGCCACACTGGACAGGCCTACGCCCGCGAGCTGTCCCTCACACAAGCCCCTTAGGAGTTCAGTCAAGCCCTGCTCTCCGTGAGCATGCTCACCACCCCCCATGCGAGCGGGTTTGGCGGACGCCCCTGGCGATCCTTGCCACACCACGAACTTCGTGCGCGAGTTCCCTTGATCAACGGTGAGCCAGAGGCGCTTCGCTTCGGATGAGGGTTGCATCGTGGTTCGGGCAACCGGAGCCGAGCGGAGCTTGCGCGCCACGCGAGGCCCCGGGGCGTGAGGTCACTCGGAGGGAGACTCGTAGAAGACCGTGCGTTCGACGCCTTGGTTCTCGATCACAATCTCCCAGGTCGTGTACTTTTCGGAGTTGTTCTTCGCGTACTGGATTGCCTCCTGAGAGGTGGTCACGGGGTACCCGTTAACACTCTTAATAATGTCGCCTTTCTTCACACCGTGCTTGGCCGCAATCGAACCCGAGGGCACGTCCTTGATTTCGATGCCGTCGGGCTGACGGGTCACGGGATCGCGGTGCTGGCGGTGGTCGACCTTGGCGATGATCGAGGCGTAGTTCGTGGCGAACTGCTCCGCGTCATTCTTACCGATCAGGAAGCGGTTTGTATCCACTTGGATCGTATCCAAGGGGTTGTAGACGCTTGCGTTTGTCGACTGGCCGATCGATGGGTCATTCCTGGGTGCGACCACGCCATCTTCGCCGACCTTCACGATCCTGATCTTTGTCTCGATTACGGGGGTGGACAGCAGCTCGGACTCCTGGGGGTCCTCACCTTCCACAAGCTCGAAACCGAAGAGCACACCATCTCCACGAATCTCCTCCACGAAGATTCCCCCGTGGGGGCTGGGCAGGTGGTCCCCAACCCGGAACTGGGCCTGCCCATTTTCAGCGTTGCGGCGCAGGTTCTGGTCGGTGTAGCTAACGAGAGCGAGGCTCTGGGTCGGGTCGAAGGTGGCCTCGCGAATGAACAGGACGTCCAGCAGGGACTTGACCTGCACGATCGCTTTCTCCTCGGGCTTGTCCACACCCACGACGACCGGCTCTTTCGGCTTGGGTGGCGGCTTCCCGGTCCAGTTCATCTTGTGGTAGAGCTTCTCCACCACATCAAAGTCAAAGTCTGCCGTCTTTACAGCCTCGGGCTTGGTCACGTCGTTCAGGGCCGCCAAGAACGCAGAGTCCGGCAGGCGCTCCATGCGCTCAAATTGGTGCTGCTTGAAGTCGTACAGGTACCAACCGAGGTAGCCCGCCAGGGCGGCCGAGCCGAGCCATGAGACATTCTGGATCAAGGAGAGGTTCATAGGGCGCCTATGCTAGCAAAGGAAAAGCCCCGGGAGCGACTGCGGAATCGCTTCCGGGGGCAGGATCTGCTTAGGAGACGCCCCGGCGCAAAGGATCTTCCCAGAGATTTGGGGCTTCGCGCCTAGGGACCTGGGGCAGCAGGGCCTAGGCCATGCGCAGGCGTTGCTTCGTGCCGGAGGAGAAGCCTCGCAGGGCAAGGGTCAGCTCCTCGGGCCGGTCGCTAGCCGCCAAGGCTATATCCATGTCGACCAAGCCATTTTCGACCAGGTAGACCAGGGACTCATTGAAGGAGATTAGCCCCTCAATGCCGCCCTTGGCAAGCATGCGGGCGACCTCTACAGTCTCACCCTCGACCAAGATTTCCTTGACCCGCGGCACCGAGGTCAAAAGCTCGATAGCCGGCACCAGGCCCGAGACGTTGCGACGCGGGACGAGGCGTTGGGAGACGATGCCCGCAAGGTTGTCGGCCAGGCGCATGCAGACCTGGGAGTGCTGGCGGGCCGGGAAGAAGGAGAGGACGCGATCTAGGGTTCGCGCAGCGTTAACTGTGTGCAGTGTCGAGATCACCAGGTGCCCAGTCTCGGCGGCATCCATGGCGGCGGCCACCGTGGCGGCGTCACGCATCTCGCCGATCAGGATCACGTCCGGGCTCTGGCGCAGGGCGTGGCTGAGTCCCTGTTGGAACTCGTCGAAGTCCGTGCCTAGCTCGCGTTGGCTGATCACGCAGCGCTCTTCCTTGTAGATGATCTCGACGGGATCCTCAAGGGTAATCACATGGCGTGGCTTGGTCGTGTTGAGGTGCTGGATCATGGCCGACATGGTCGTCGACTTGCCGGAACCCGCGGTACCGGTGACGAGCACGAGGCCGCGCTTGCGCTCGGCGAGCTTGGCCATTAGCTTCGTTGGCAGGTCTAGGTCCGCAAGGTCGGGAGCGGTGTCCGCGACCCGGCGCAAGACGGCGGCGGGGTCGCCGAGCTGGCGGAATGCGTTCAGGCGGTAGCGACCAAAGAGCGGGTGCGAGACCGAGGCGTCGAGGTTACCCGTACGCATCCAAATGTCGAGGTTGCGCTCGCCGAGGTAGGGTCGAAGCACTTCGACAAGGCCCTCGGCCTTGGGTACGTCGCCCTTTAGGAAGTTGATCTCGCCGTCGATCCGACAGCAGGCACGCTTCCCAGCTCGCAGGATCAAGTCGCTGGCCTCGCCTTCGACGACGGCCTTCATCCAAAACTCGAGTAGGTCCAAGGCCTCGCCACTGCCTTCCGCTTTCACTTCGCTTTCGCTCATCCTAACTGCCCCCAAAAAGGCCTGTCTGCCTACGAATCCAGCGACCGCTCCGCGGCGGATCTAATGGAGATCGTCAACATTCCCTTTCGGCGCCCGGATGGACCCAGCTTGGGCCCATCTGGAGAATGACTCGAATTTACTCGGCCGCGTCCGCTTGGGCCTCGCGAACCAAGACACGCGCATCCAATAGGAGCTGATCCAGGCCGTCTCCACGGAGGGACGAGATCTGCAGGACCTTTTGGCCCACAGCCGCCTCAAGCACCCGAATACCCTCTTCCGCGCCGGGGTCTTCGCACTTCGTCGCCACGGTAATCCGGGGCCGGCCGGAGAGGTCCACGGAGTAATTCGCGAGCTCGGCTTCGATGACGCGCCAGGCCTCATCGGGGCCCTGGCCGCCACGGCCTTCGTTCGCCGCCTCGGATACGTCCACGAGGTGCAGCAGCACCTGGCAGCGCTCCACATGGCGCAGGAACTGGTGACCGAGGCCCACGCCCTCCGCGGCGCCTTCAATCAGGCCAGGCAGGTCTGCGATGCAGAGGGTGTCGTAATTGCCGACCTCCGCGATGCCGACCTGGGGCTCGAGGGTGGTGAAGGGGTAGTCCGCGATCTTGGGGCGAGCGGCGCTGACCCGCGAGAGGAACGTGGACTTGCCCGCGTTGGGCAGTCCGATCAGACCGACCTCAGCCACGATCTTGAGAACCAACTTGATCTCGCGTATCTCGCCGTCGCGGCCAATCTCGTGGTGGCGCGGCGCCTGGACGATCGAGTTGGCGAACTGGGAGTTGCCGCGCCCGCCGCGGCCACCCGCCGCGATCACGACCTCGTCGCCCATCTCCGTTAGGTCTCGCAGGACGTGCCCACGTTCCAGGTCACGGACTTCCGTGCCGACGGGGACCTCGATGCGCAGGTCTTCTCCCCGGGCTCCAGCACAGTTCCGGGTCGAACCGGGGCGCCCCTTGTCCGCCTTGTAGTGCTTGCGCCGACCAACGTCCAACAGGGAATTTACCCGATCGGTAGTGTACAGCACGATGCTTCCGCCGTCGCCGCCGTCTCCCCCATCGGGGCCGCCCCGGGGCACGTACTTCTCGCGGCGGAACGACAACATGCCGTCTCCGCCCTTGCCGCCGCGGACCTCGATTTCACACTCGTCGCGAAACATGGGATTTGCCTGGTTTAAGCACCCGCACGAAGTCGGTTGCGTGAGGGAGTCTGGGGAGTGAGCTTAGGGGCGGATAACAGAAAAGAGGAGCAGCCGGAAAACGACTGCTCCTCCCTTTGGAATACGCTAGTCCTAAAACTATGCGGGGTCGACCGTGATCCGGCGACGGCTCTGGAAGCGGACCGTGCCACTGACCAAAGCGAAGAGCGTGTAGTCGTTGCCCATGCCAACACCTGCGCCCGGGTGGAACTTGGTGCCGCACTGGCGAACAATGATGTTGCCGGGAATCACAGCCTCGCCACCGTAGCGCTTGACGCCGCGGAACTGGGGGTTGGAGTCACGACCGTTGCGGGTAGAACCCTGTCCTTTCTTATGTGCCATGGAATCGCTCCTCGGTTAGGCGTTGATGCCGGTGACTCGCACCGAGACAAAGTTTTGACGGTGACCGCGCTTGACGCGGACGTTCTTGCGGCGCTTGAAGCGGAAGACCACGATCTTAGGTCCTTTGGTGGCACCGATGACTTCGCCGGTCACGGATGCGCCATCCACTTGGGGAGTGCCGATGGTGACTTTGCCTTCGTTCGAGACGAGCAGGACGTTGTCAAAGGTGATCGTTTGGCCAGGCTCTAGGTTGTCCTGGTGGTCGCACTGGATCACGTCGCCCTCGCGGACGGTGATCTGGCGGCTTCGGTCTGAGATGATTGCGTACACAGTTTCTTTTTGGTTGGCGCGGTGGGAACCCTCCCGCGGGACCTTGCTGAAGTGCCTAGGGGGCTAGGCGTTGGCCAAATCGAGATTTGGGGGGCGGAGTCTAGCAGGGGAGGGGGGAGTTGGCAAGGGTGTTGGCCGTTCTGTCGTCCTGACTCTTTGTCGTTCCCAAGTCTCCAGTCTTTCTGAGCCAAGTGGTTGGTTGGGGCGCTGCGCGCGGGGGGGGCAGGGCTAAGCTGGGTTTGGTTTTGGGCCTTCGAGGGGCATTTAGTGGGGCGCTGCGCGCGGGGGGGACGTGTTGGGCGTCCGGCGCCTCTTCCGCCAGGGGGACTCCGGAACCCGGACGGCCTGTGAAGATTGGGATGAATTGAGCGTTAGAGGGGCCGTCCCAAAGGGATTCCTCCGCCCCCCTGGCGGAAGAGACGCCTCTGGAGGATCGCAACGTCTGAGAGAGAGGAACGACGAAGTTACCTGCCGAGGCAGAGAAAAGGCGAAGCCTCAAGCCGAGGGCCGGAGACCTGGGGGCTGAGGCTAGGTGCCTGGGAGCTGGTGCGGGAAATCGGCGACTGCTTCCGTGCGGTAGGAGAGTTTTGGCCAGGTGACGAGATGTTTGCGCCTCGGTCCGCAGTCAGAGCCAACTCACCAAGCCCCAAAACATCGTCACCTGTCCGCACTCCAACACCACACCCACCCCCCCTGGTGGACCGTCCCAATTCCCCAATCGCCCAACGCCGCCTCAAATGGCAACCCAGTTCTCACCCTCCCCACCCTCAGAGTCGTTGCGACCCCAAAAGGCGTCTCGATCAGCAGCAGGGTGGAGGAATCCCTTTGGAACGGCCCATTTGACGCTCAATTCATCCCAATCTCCACAGGCCGTTCGGGTTCCGGAACCCTGCTGCTGATCGAGACGCCGGACGCCCAACCTCCCCCATCGCGCGAAGCGCCACAACCAAGCCAAGCGCAGCGCAAAAAGAGCCCAGCGCAGCGCCCCCCCTCCCCACCGCGCGAAGCCCAACCCAAGCAGCAAGAAAGACAAAAACGAAGAAACCCCCGAGCTGCGATCAAGCAACCCAGGGGCTCTAAGCAATGAGGAAGAGCGGCCATCCGCTCCCCTACTGCGATAGCAAACCTACCGCTTTTTGCGACGCCCACCCGGTCGGACCTCGCGCCCATCCGTGCGCAGATAACGCAGAACACTCTCCTCAAGCTGCTCCGGAGCATCCACAAGCACAAGCTCGCGCTTATGGGTCTCCGACAGGTCGCCCAGATCTTTTTTGCACGTCCGCTTGAGGTATTCCACCACTTCGGGCTGGGTTCGAATCTCAACCTTAGAGAAGCCCTTTTGGGTGAGCGCTGAGCCGAGGCGACGCAGGATGCCCTGGGCCCTCGCTTCGGGGGTGCGCTCGCGTCCCGTACCTCGGCAGTGGAGACAACCGGTGTACAACAACTTCGAGAGGCCGGGGCCTAGACGCTGGCGGGTGAGTTCGAGCAGGCCGAACTGGGAGATGCGGCCGACCTTGTGGCGGGCGCGGTCCCCATGGAGAGCTTCGCGCAGGCTGCGCTCGACGTTCAGTCGGCTGCTCTTGCGCATCATGTCGATGAAGTCCAGCACGAGAATACCACCAAGGTCCCGCAGGCGGATCTGCAAGGCGATCTCGGCAACGGCCTCGAGGTTGGCTTTGAGAGCGATGTCTTCGAAGACGGCGCCGTCTTCACGGGTGCGGCCCGAGTTGACGTCGATGGCCACGAGGGCCTCGGTCTGGTCGATGACAATCGAACCACCCGAAGGCAGCTCCACGCGTCGACTAAAGATCTTCTCGTAGTCCTGCTCCACGTCGTAGTCGTGGAACAGGGGGCGCGCACCATCGTGGCGCACGATGCGCTCCACATGCTCGGGCATCAGCTTCCTGGCGAAGTCGCGCATGCGCTCGCAGACATCTTCGTCATCCACCACCACCTTCTTGGTGCGGCGTGAGAAGAGGTCGCGCATGGTGCGCACGGCAAGGTCGTTCTCTTGGTAGAGGGGCGTGGGTGTGCGGCCATGGACCAGGCGCTTCGAGAAGCTCTCCCAGAGGGCGAGCAGGTACTCTAGGTCCCGTCGCAGGTCTTCGGCAGGCTTGCCGATTCCCGCGGTGCGCACGATCAGCCCCATACCGCCGGGGATCTCGAAGGACTTCAGGATCTTCCGCAGCCTGCGGCGCTCCTTCTCCTCTTCAATCTTGCGGCTCACGCCGACCATCTCCAGGCTAGGCATCAGAACCAGATAACGGCCGGGGATGGACACGTAGGTGGTCAATGCCGGCCCCTTGTCTCCGATGGCGTCCTTAGTGATCTGCACGGCGACCTTGTCGCCGACCTTGAGTAGGTCTCCGATCATTGGGCGCTTGCCGGAGCGCTCCTTGCGCCCGCGGCCCTTGCTGTTCTTCCTGGATTTGCCCTCGGCTTCCTCGTCGCTCTCGACGCCGGACAGGTCCACGTCGTCGTTCGGACCCTCGCGGGCCTCGAGCAACTTCGAAAGGTCCCAGCCCTTTTCACCGTATTCCGGCAGCACGTCCGACACGTGCAAGAAGCCATTCTTGCCCTGACCAAAGTCGACGAACGCGGCTCCGATGGCAGCTTCGATGTTGACGACCTTGCCGCGGTAGATGTTGTGAACGTAGGACTGTACTCGGTTGACCTCGAGGTAGAGATCGTGGATGCGCTTCTCGTGGACCAGGGCCACACGAGACTCAAGCTTATCTACGGCGTTTACGAGGATGACCTGGTCCCGCGGCACGTCCTTGATCGTGGTCGTGGTGACGCCCTTCTCACCCTTCTTCTTCGTCTTGCGACGTCCCTTGCGCCCGGACTCTTCCACGAGCTCGGCGTCCTCCGGCAGAGCGGTCAGCTCGGGCAGGTCGTCCTCCTCGCCGGGCAAGAACTCCATGGCCACGGGCTGGTTCCGGACCGAATCCTTGCGGGTACGACGACCGCGCTTCTTGACCTTGACCTTCTTCTTGGACCTGCTGCGAGGCTTCCTCTCGGAGGCATCTTGGTCCTTGGCTAAGTCACCGGACGCCTTCTTGCGGCGACCACCTCGGGCGCCGCGGCGACGCTTGGAAGTCCCCTCTTCCCGGGGGGAGTCTTCGCTGGACTCCGAGGACTCGGCCGCGGCCTCGCCACCGTCCTGGTCAGAACTGCCACGGGGGGCCTTGCTCTTGCGAGAGCCGCGCTTGCGGCGGGGGCGCTTCGGTGCGTCCGAGCTCTCGTTCGCACCGGAATCGCGGTCGCCGTCATTTTGGGGCTCCTGGGAGTCCGAATCGGCCCTGGCAGCGGCCCTCTTGCGGGGGCGGCGCGGGCGCTTAGGCTTCTCCCCGGCATCATTACCTTCGGCAGACTTGGCCTTAGCGGCTTTCACGCTGGCACTAGAACGGTTGCGGCGGCGGTCAAGCTTGGCGCCGGCCTCGTCGCTGCTAGCTCCCCCATCCGAAGATGAGCTGGCGGGAGCGGAATCAGACGCATCCGGCTTGGCCTTGGGCCTGCGGCGGGTGGTCTTCTTGGTTGTCTTCTTAGGAGACGAGGCCTTGCCTTCAAGGCCCTCTCCAAAGCCGCCAGCGGAGCTTTTCTCGGCGCTAGCGTCCCTGGGGCTGCTTTTAGCGCGGGCTCGGCTGGCAGAATCACGATCCTCGCGGGGTGCGGCGGTGTCGCCGGCCCCGGTATTCGAGGTGTCCTTCATAGGATATTCGGGTTGTAAGACCGAGGCCTCGACCCGTGTAACTCGCGCCAATGGCGCGACGGGGAGGGTGCTCGGATGTGTTCGAACCCTGCTGGTGCCTCCGGAAGTCGGAAAACAGCCGCCTGGGCCCGTTGATGGGTGTTGAGAGCGGAGGAAAGGCCCTTGTTAGGAGCTTCTCATTGGTCGCCAAGGGTCTTGTCGGCGCATTTAGCGCGATTCATGAGCCTTGTCCTAACCCTAGTTAACCCAATCTCGGCCCCAAGGGCGAGAACGGATCTTAAAAAGTAAGAAACCGGCCCCTTCGATCTGAGATCGAGGGGCCGGTTCTAGCGAGCGCAGGCGCTTGTGAGGGGTTTAGTCCTCGTCCTCATCGTTGACAAGATCCCGGCTGAGGCCCATATCAGCCTCAAGGAGGGACATCAGGCCCTCTTCGATCGCGCGGCGGCGCTCTTCGAGCTCCGACTGCAGCAGGGCTGCAGAGTCCTCAGAGGAGCGCAGGACCGTCGGGGTGATGAACACTACAAGGCTGCGGCGCTCCTGGGAGCTGGACTCGTATTTGAAGAGCTCTCCAAGGTACGGGATCGAAGCGAGCAGCGGGATGCGGCTCTCGGACTCGACGTTGGTGTCCGTGGTCAGGCCACCGATCACTGCGGTCTGGCCCGAGTCGAGGATCATCGAGGTCACAATAGTCGACGAGCGCTTGCGCGGCAAGGCGATGGAACCTTCCAGGCCACTTGCGCCTAGGGTGAAGACGTCAAACCCCGGGGGTGCCAGGCTTGAGTCGCCGGTACCGGAGAGGCTGGTTTCCTTCGGGATGACGTCGAGCATCATGCGATCCGTACCCGGAATCACGTGGGGCACGACGAGCAGCTGGAAGCCGACCTCGACCGGCGACGAGGTCGCCTCAACCACGGACAGCGAGAGGCCGCCGGCCTGACCCTGTTCGGTTTTAGCCTCGGCATAGCGGATGGTCTCGCCGACGAAGATCGTGGCTTCTTTTCCATCGATGGCGATCAGCTTGGGAGCTTGCACGACCTCCGTCGAGGTGTCCTTCTGCATCATGCGCAGGGTTGCCGCCACCTGAGTAAACGAGAGAGCTCCAAAGATCGTGCTCGGAACGACGGTGTCGCCTGCGTTGAGGCTGGGGTCCGTGAACGGACCGACACCGGAGTCGTTAGCGATGATGCTGTCCTCGAAGCCATTGCCGCCGAGGTCGAAGGGGAAGGTGATCGGGATCTGGCCGCCGGAGGCGGAGATGCCGATGCCGCTGTCGCCGTAGTCGACGCCAAGATCGTACAGGTCAGCGTTCGTCGTCGAGACAAACTTGACATCGATGAACACCTGGGCGGGCTCAATATCGAGACCGCCAATGATCTCGCTAACACGCTTGTGCATCTGCACCGTGTCGCGAATCAGCAGCGTGTTCGAGGCTTGGACATAGTCGAGCTTCGAGCCCTCGCTCAGCACATTGCGAAGGGCGTCCAGCAGGGGAAAGTCCTTCTCGACGTCACCGGAGGGGGCCTTCGTGCCGCCCTCGACAAACTCCGAGCTGAGCACAGGGACCCAGGCGCGCGGCGGGCGCACATACTTGAGCTGGTAGCTCCGGGTCTCCATTTGAGCCTGTAGAGACAGAGGGTCCACCACGCGCAGGATGCCGCGGGCCTCTTCGACCACCGTGTAGCCGAGGGTTTTGGTGGCTACATCGAGGGCATCGCGCCAGGGCACGCCGTTGAGGCGCAGCGAGATCGTACCGGAGACCTCAGGGGCCCAGACGATGTTCGCGCCACTCATCTTGCCGATGAGGTCGATGACTTCGCGAATGTCCTGGTCTTGCAACTGGAACGAGACCATGGGCGGGCGAGCCAGGAACAGGATGTCCATCTCGCCTTCCTCAACCACGCAACCCGCGAGCTCGGCAGCGAGCTCAAGGGCCTTGCGCCAGGGCACATTGTCCACCTGGATGCGCTCGATCAAGCGCTCCGAAATGAGCATCTCGCCTTCGGGTGCAGGACGGAAGAGAATGTTCGCACCAGATGCGCCGCGGATGCTATCCACAATCGCCTCCAGAGGAACGTCCTCTTGGGCCATGGTAATTCGAGTGTTGTCGCTCTGGGCTGCTGCGAAGCTACCTGCAAACAGGATAGCTCCGAGCGCAAATGCGACTCGAAGGGGGTGATTCATAAGGTGCTCCCTAGTTGTTTCGGCGCCAGCTCCATCTGACGCCTAATCGGGCTCCTGGTGGGGCCCTGTCTGTTGAGTGAACGGATTGGTTTGGAATGCGCAGCCTCCCGTCCGTTCGATGGGAAGCGCCACTGGTGCTTTGGGTGATTACTGTTCGACGTAGCGGGCGAGAGCAATGCCTCGGAAGACAAACTCGACCTGGTCAGCTTCAATGCTCCGGACAAAAAGTTCGGGCCCGACCATCTCGCCTTCCGCCACGGACTTTCCGTTGATCAGCGCGACAGAGAACTCGCCGACGATGACCCCACCAAGGTTGAGGCTCAGGTCGTCGAAGTCCATGGCGGTCCGAGCGCGCATCTCGAGGTCGCGGATTGCGGCCACAAGGGGTGCCCGCTCTTCGTCTTCTGCCGCGCGGTCGAGACCGCTCTCTAGGGGCAGGTAGGCCGCCAAAGCCATCTCGAACTCGCCGACGCTCAAGTGGTCTGCCATGACGCCATTAGCCTCTTTGAGAAGAGCGAGTCCGGGGCCTTCGCCGTACTGGGTCTGACCCATCGCCGCCCGAAGGTCGTCCATGACGGGGATCACCTCGTCGCGGAAGCGGCGCTCGGCCGCCATGTGCTTTAGGCTGCCTGCGGTCTTGAGCAAGCGGACGTCCTCTTCAAGCCCATACATGAGCTCTTCGAAGGTCGTCCCGGCGTTGATCCGCGACTGGAAGTCCTCGAGTTCGCTGTAGGCGACCCAGAGCTCCTTGAGCTCTATGGCGCGCTCCGCGAGCAGGCCGACGGCCTTCTCTTGCTCTTCGACCGTCATCATGGGACCGATCAGCTCTTCGGCGGGCGTACGCGGATCCACAAAGGGGTCGCGGCGACTGCGCCTGCCGAGGTACTCATAGCGCGGGATCATGATCTCAGCCTTGCGGGCATCGATTTCGACCGCAAGCTGATCGACGCGGCGGTCGTAGCCGTCGATCTTGATCTCGGCGGGTCCGTTTTTTGGCTCGTAGACGTAGGTCTCGACGTCCAACGTCACCTTGTGGGCGATCTGTCCGTCGGAGCCAGTAAGATCCGTGCGCTTCGCGGCTAGCTTGAAAGCGGGGACGCTCATGAAGCGCTCGTCACTCTCGACTTGATGCATGAAGGACAACAGCTCGAAGACGTCGCCTTCAAACGTGAGCTGATAGACAACACGGTCGAAGTCATTCTTCTCGCGGGTGCCAAGCTTCTTCTTCTTGACGGCCGTGATGCGAACACCAGAGCCCTCTTCGAAGGCGCGCAAGGTGCGCACGAAGTTGTTGATGTCCTCCTCGTTCGGCAGGATTTCAGCCACAAGGGCGTCCGTCTCGCGCTGGATCACGACCTTCTCGACGAGCGCCGGGGTTCCCTTTACGAGAGCCTGGGCGGTCGTGATCTGGCTACGCACGCCCTCGATTTCGGTCTCGACTTCGGCGATGTGTTCGGTCTCGAAATAGATGCCGCCACCAAGGAAGCCGGTCAGCAAGACGCCCCCGGCGATTGAGAGGAACAGCTTGTTCCGGATGAGCTCGTTAAACTCCATCGTTGTTGCGCTCCTCAGGTGATTTCAGGGACAGCTCGACAGGGAAGCTCCAGACCTCGGAGGGCGTAAGCTCCTCGTCGATCTTGCTCTGGGAGCCCTCGGGGGGTGCGGGTGGGTTGAAGCCCTTCGCAAAGTGGGACTCCTCGAGGTCTTCGAGGTAGTTAGCCACATTGGCGAAGTTGCCCGTGCCCGAGAAGCCCTCGGCGCGCAGGCTGCCGTAGTCCTTGCGACGGTCGTCGCTGACTTGGGTCACGTTTAGATTGCCGAACCAGACGAGGTACTGGCTTGTGTCGCTGCCTAAGTGGGCAAGGTCCACGAACTCGTCGATCTTTTGGGTCCAGGAGATGCGCTCGCCAGTAATCCCGCCGAGGGTCTGCTCACGGGACTCGTAGACGCGGTGCTCGGTCTCGAGAGCACGGTGGTAGTCGACTTGGGGCGTGAGCCCAGCCATCTGCTCCTTTACCTGCACAAGGTCCATGTCGACGCGCTGGCCGACTGCGATCGAGAGCCATCCCCACCACGCAAGCAGCGAGGCGTTGACCAGAGCGCCGGTAGCAAGTGCTGCGGCCTTTTTAGGCGTAATGCCTGGCTGAGGCCGAAGCTCTTCAGGAAGTAAGTTGATTTGAATCATGCTGCCACCACCCGAGCTGCAAGTCCGACGGCTACCGCGAGGGTTGCGCCGTGCTTCTCAAGCTCTTCCTTGTCGACCATTGTCTCGTCGACCTTGACGTTTTCAAACAGGTCCCACCTCGTGGCCTCGCATTCGGTGCTGGCCACGATAGCCTCCAGCAGGCCGGGAGTACCCGCTCCACCACCAGCAAGCAGGACCTTGCCCACGGTCAGGCCCTCGTGGTTTTCCACGAAGTCCAGGGACATGGAGAGCTCGCCGACGAGGTCGTCAATCACGGACTCGAGGGCTTCAAGCACCTCTGATTGGCTCTCGCCGGGAATACGTTTGAGCTGCTCGGCCTCCTCGGTGTCCACCGAGAGTCGGCGCACAATCGCCTGGGTCATGTCGGCACCGCCCACACCGATGTCGCGGGAGAAGCAAGTCTCGCCGCCGATCAGAACGGAGATCTGGGTCCGCGTGGCTCCTATGTCGGCAATGGCCACGGCGCAACCAGAGAGGGGCGGCGGAGTGGACTCTTCGATCATGCCAGCGCCTGTATACGGGTCGAAATACTCTTCAACCTCCTCTTCGTCTTCATCAAAGGCGTTGTAGTCTGCGTAGGCCTCGCCGGTGCGCGTCTTGGCGGCGACGAGCTGTTCAGGAGTAAGGTCCGAAGCTTCCGGCTCGGCCGACTCGGACACTTCAGACTCCCCTTCTACCTCTTCGGAAGCTCCCGTATTGGCAAGCTCACCGGTGCAGAACTCGTAGGCGTTGACCAGGGCAAAGACCTCGGCGTCCACGGCGACCGGTACCAGGCCTGCGGCCACCAAGGTACGGTACTGCTCCTCGACCACCGTGTTGCGGCAGGCAGCCAAGGCGACTCCGATCGTGTCGGTCTGGCCGTCGTCCTCGTCGCCACCAAGCTGGGGCTGACGGTTGAGTCGCTCACAGTCCATGAGCACCTCATCCGCATCAAACGGCAAGAACTTGTCCGCTTCAAAGCGCATGGCCTGGGCCAGCTCCTCGTCAGTCATCTCCGCTGTCGACAGGTGGCGCACAATAACGGACTTGCCCGAGATCGCCGAGGCGACCTCCTTTGCGGAGAACCCCGCCTCCTCAAGCAAAGAGGCAAGGGCCTCACGGATCTCCTCGCCAGGCTTGAGGTCGCGACTGGCGATACCGGTAACGACGGGCTGATCGTCCTCGTCGAGGGTGACTTCAACTGCTTTGATCACAGTTGTGCCAATGTCCAGCCCAATCAGGCTGCGGCTGCGCTTCCGGGCGAACTTGCCCTGTAGCTTCTCTTTCCAACGCTTCATCATTACAGAACTCCCCTGGGGTCTAAAGCCAGCCCATCCGCGCAGGTGCATTGCGCGGCTATGGGCAGCCGTGTTTCCTTCGGACCTTTGGCTGGGGGAAGTTGAGGTGGCAGCTAAATAATCGGCAGAAGCTCGGAATTTGACACGCTGTCTGGGAAAGCCCCTTTTCTTGCGGGGGTGCTAATCCCCCCTCCCCAGTCGCTCCCCCCCCGGTGTACTGGACTGCAGCAAGACACGAAAAAGGGCCGCCCCAATGGACGGCCCTCTATGCAAGTTGGGGCTAGCTTGGAGCCCCGAAAAAGCCTGGATTAGATACCGGCCTTCTCCTTGAGCAGGCTGCGGAGCTCTTTCTTGTTCTTCAGGCGTAGGGCAAAGGTGATAAAATCCTCGTCCTGGGCCAACCGCTGGACCCAGCGCATCAACTCGATGTGCTGCTCGGGGTCGTGGAGCTCCGAGGGGCGGTCGGGCCGCAGAACAGTGATCATCAGCTGGATGGGCTCACGGTCCAAGGAGCGCCAGTCGAGTCCCTCTTTGTGGATCGAGACAGCGAGGCGTGCCTCCTCGAGGCCCCGGACCTTAACGTGGGCGATGGCGACGCCCCTGCCGATTCCCGTGGATGCCATGCGCTCGCGCTCGAGCAGAGCCTCAAGAGCGACCGCGCCGAGCTCCTCGTCGATGGCTTCGGCAGCCTTAAAGTTCTCAATAATCTCGGTGTGGACCTCTTCCTGATTCGTGCCCTTCAAGCGCATGCTGCAGCTCTTGAGGTCGATCATCTTGTAGAAGTTGGCGGGGCGCGTACGCATGTTCAAAGTGTCTCTGACGTCGGTTGAGGGACAAAAACGGACCGCTCGGGCATAGGGCAGTGCCGAGCGGGCCTTGAGAGGCCTTTGGAGAGCCTCGCGGGGAGTATAACAAAAGTCGGCTGCCCCGGAATCCCCTCAGGCGCAGCCGACTTGCAATCTTTATCTGGTTCGGGGCGATCCCCTCATAGTGGTCCTTTGGGGCTCAGGCGGAGGTGCGCTGCCTAGTGCCTGGCGTCCAAAAACTTGGTTCGGTGTCGCTTCAACGAGGTCGCCAAGCTCGCCATGGCGTGCTTGAGGGCGATCTGGGGGCTGGAGGCCTTGGTCTCGACCACCAGGGGGGCACTCCCCCCGATGCTAGCCACGAGCTCGACCGAGTGCTCGTTGTGCTGGTGCTGGAATACTGCACGAATACCGGTCATGCGTTCGTTGAACTTACTGAGTCCATCGAGACGCTGCTCCACATAGCCCCTAAGGCTAGAGGGGTAGGCACTGTGCAAGAGGGCGACTTCTTTATTCATCCAAATCCTGTGGTAAGGGGTGTCACGCGAGCCACATCTCTTATGGGCTAGCGGGAGCTAATTTACAAGCTCACTTGACCCGGATCTTTCGTCAAGAGCAGTCGCATTTCTTAAACCGAAATCCCCCATAGGGCGGTCAAATTGGCTCGCCCGTGCGGTCGCGCCGGAAGACCCAATCGATGCCTCCTGGGTATTGGACAGAGATCATGTAGAGCCCCCCCGCCGGGCCAGTCTCTCCCGCCGCACTGCGCTCGCGGCCAATCAGTAGGGCTGGGATGGACTCGGGCCTGCGGCGACGCAACCCGACGTCGATCAGGGTGCCTGCGAGGGTCCTGACCATGTTGTACAGGAAGCCGTTGCCACCCACGACAATCGCGATCCCCGTGCGGCGCTCAACCAGATGCACCCCGAAGATCCGGCGCACGTTGCTGGCGCGCTCGGAGCCCGTGGTGACCAGGCAGGAGAAGTCGTGCTCGCCCACAAAGTGCGCGGCGGCCTCGCGCATGGGGCCGATGTTCAGGTCCCCGCGCACGAAGTGGGCTCGGTCCTCCGTAAAGGGCGACTGGAAGCGCGCCGTCTCGATGACGTAGGCATAGCGCTTGCCGCAAGCGCTGCGCTGGGCATGGAAGTTTCCCTCGCAGGTCTGCAGGGCCCGGATCACCGCGCCACAGCGCCCAAGATGTCCATTTAGGCCGTGCCAAAGCCGGTTATCCGTGAGATCCGTATCCAGGTGAAAGTTTGCGACCTGGCCAAGGGCGTGCACGCCGGCGTCGGTCCGGCCCGAGCCACGTACGGTGACCGTCTCGCCGGTAAGCCCCAGTAGGGCCTCCTCAATGGCCTCTTGCACGGACCAGAAGCCCTCTTGGCGTTGCCAGCCAAAGAACCTGCTCCCATCGTAGGAGACTAGAATGCGGACGTTGCGCAGCATGGCGCAGAGCGTACCGGGAGCAGCCCAATCGGTGCCCTTTGCTCTTGGGAAACTGTGGAAGAAGCGCGGTGACTAGGCTACGAATCGGCGGCGCCGGTAGGAGCTCGCCAGACCCAACTCACGGCGATACTTCGCAACAGTACGCCGGGCCAGCTTAAAGCCGCGCTGGCCCATGGCGAGCACGATCTCCTCGTCTGAGAGGGGCGCGGCAGAATCCTCGGTCTCCACCACTTGGCGTACCTGCTCGCGCACGTCGACGCGGGCCGTAGCCTCGGACGAGCCCGCCGAGCCCTGAAAGAAGTCGCGCAGGCTGACCATACCCCATGGCGTCCAAGCGTACTTACCCGCGATGGCGCGGCTGACCGTGCTGCGGTGGACGCCGACCAGCTTCGCGAGCGCGCCCATACGCAGGGGTGCCAGGTGGCCCGGGCCGTGCTCTAGGAAGGCGTGCTGGTGGGCAAAGAGTGCTCGAGACACACGTAAAAGGGTGGTTCTGCGCTGTTCCACGGCATCGACTATTAGCCGCGCCGAGTCCAGCTTCGTGCGCAGGTACTTGCGCAGCTCGGGGTCGTCCCGAGAGTCCTTAGCGAGCTGGCTAATGTCCTCGTCGATGGCGACCTTGGGCAGTGCGGCGCCATCGACGCTTACCGTAAAGCCGTGGCGGTCCTCCTCCACGATCACATCGGGCAGGATCGCCGGTGCGACCTGGCCTTCGGTTGCCTCGTGGCTGGCGCAAACCTCGCGGTCGAGGGCTCGCAGGCGCTCGACCAAGCGTACAACGTCCACCACGTCGATCCCGAGTGCGGCTGCCACTTGGGGCAGCTTGTTCTGTCCGAGCTGTTCGAGGTGCTCTCCGAGCAGGCGCTGCATCAGCTCTAGGTCCTCGTCGCTCGCATCCATCTGCATCAGCAGCATGCCTGCCGCCGAACGTGCCCCAACACCGCGGGGTGAGAGCCCCTGGAGCACCGCGACTGCCGCCTCCAAACTCAACTCTGGGTTCGGTCCAAAGCTAATCCCCTGGGCCCGGGCTAAGAGCTCGACATTGCTCGGTTGCAACACCCCACGGACATCGAGCTCGCCCACCAAGAACCGAACGATCGGCTCTAGGTCAGGTCCGACGACAACCGCACGTCCCGGCGAGTCACCAGGATTCTCCAAGGCGCACAGCTGCGCCTGATGGGCCCGCCGCAGAGCCTTAAAATCGATAAACGCCAGTTGTTCCCCGACACTCTCCAGGAGGCCCGGACCTCGCCCGGGCTGAGCCTCCATCCACTCCGCGTGACGGTCCGTCGCCTCAGCGCTGCCACGCCGCACAAAGACCGGCTCGAATCCGTCCTCGCCAAAGGAATGGTCGAGGCTCCCATCGCGTGCCGCCTCCGTAGCCGTCTGCGCCATTAGCGGCGACTCCTCTCCCCCATTAGACTCCTCCAACGAGAGCGCCTCGTTCGATTCGAACTGCTCGCGTAGATAGCCTGAGAGCTCTATAGCACCCAACTCAAGGATCGCCAACGCGGGCAACATGCGGGCGGAAAGCTGCTGCTCTAACCGCTGCCCCTGCGCCTGTCGAAATGAGATACCCGCCATAAGAACTTCCATCACCAGAGAACGAAACGAAAGACGGTGCAACCCCGCCACGCCTCCGTATCGGCCCCACCCTGGAAAAGATTGAGGGTGCGAAGCTAAGAACGAAAAACTTTCCGTGCCAAGTGAGGGGAGGAGCGCTTCGCGCGGGGGCGCCCTACCTCCCTTATTGAGCAAAGCGCCCAAGTTAAAAGCCCCAAGGCGACCCAAATAACCAAGGTCAGCCCAAATCCACTTAGCCAACGGCAAAGCCGATCGCTACCCCCATAAAGCAAACAAAGAAGCCAAGCGCAGCGCAAAAGAGCCCAGCTCAACGGGGCCCCTACTTACTTCAGGACTTTCGCCTGACCGCCCGTCTATCCTCAATCGCATCCTCAAGCACACCCCGATGCAAGTACTCAATCCCACTCCCAGCCGGAAGGCCGCGCGAGAGCCGCGAAACACTCACGCCCAGACCAGCACTCTCGATCGCCTCAAGCACAAGCAAGAGCGTAGCCTCGCCCTCCTTATCGGGATCCATGCCTAGGACAACCTCGTCCACTTGGACTACGTTGCTGCGAAGGCGTTCAATCAGCCCACCGACCGCTAGGTGCCGCGCGTCTGTGCCTTCGGCCGGATTGAAGGAGCCGAGCAGGACGTGATAGCGGCCTTCCCAGACTCCGGCGCGCTCGACGCTCTCCACGTGGGCCGGCTCTTCGACGACTAGGACGCGACGGGCATCGCGCTTGGAGTCCGAGCAGATGACGCAGGGCTCTTGCTCGCAGACGTTGCGGCAGATCGTGCAGCGCTTAGTGTCCTTGACCGCTGTCTCGATGGCCAAGCCTAAGGCGCGGGCGCTGGGGTCGCGGAGCACGTGCAGGGCGAGGCGCTCGGCGGTACGGCGTCCAATGCCCGGGAGGACTTGGAAGGCCTCGACCAGGGCCTCAAGTGGAGCGGGATAGGCCATGCCTACATTAGGCCCGGCAGGTTCAGGCCGCCGGTGACCTTGCCCATCTCCTCGGCAGAGATGGACTCGACCTGGGCCATGGCATCCCGTAGGGCAACCAGCACCATCTCTTGGATCGTAGCCTTGTTGCCATCTTGGGCGAGCTCATCGCTGACCTCCACCGAGATCACCTCGCGACTGCAGGTCAGGGAGATCACGACGGCGCGACCGCCGGCAGTACCCTCGACCTGGCGGCTGGCTAGATCCTCTTTGACCTTGTCCAGCTCGCGCTGCATCAGTTGGGCTTGCTTGAGTAAGCTGCCCATATCTCCAAGGGGTCCGCTCATGATTCTATTGGGTACGCCGGGTGGCGAAAGGGGGAAGGGGGAAGGCCATAGCCTAACCTCCGAGGCGATCGTCGTCGCGCTCCAAAGTGCCGCCAAAGATGTCCACGACCTCATCGGCGAACTGGTCGCCCTCGCGGGTCTCCTCGGAGGGGGGTGGCGGGGGTGGAGCTTCCACCTTGCCAATGATGATCTCGGGGGTGAGCTCGCGGCCGTGGGCCTCGCTGATGGCGCGCTGGATCGCGCGCAAGCCGCGGGGGTCCTGGAGCATGCGCTCCTCCATGTCGGGCAGGGCCCCGAACTTGATCACCAGTCCACCGCTCTTTTCGGCTAGGCGCCCCTTGCGCCCAAGCAGCTGGGCCAGGGCGCCGTGCCGCTCTTTGAGTCCGTTAAGGGCCTTGGCCCAGGTGTCCCCGACCGTGGGCGCGGAGGGCGCAGGCGTGTCGGCTCCCACTTGCTTCGCAGCCGTAGGGCTGGTGTCTGGGCGCAGCATCGAAGGCCGCTTGACCTCCTGGGGTTGGCCGTTACTCTGCCCAGGGGTCGGCCGATCCCCTGGGCGGCGGCTCTGACCACCGCCAGGAGCACCGGGGGACGTGGGGGGCGCACCGGAAGAGAGGCGCGCCTCGAGGCTAAGCAGCCGCGACTCGAGCTCGGTTAGGGGCCAATCGCCGCCGGGACGGGCCAGGTCGAGCAGGGCAACCTCCAGGGCCAGGCGCGCCTGGGCTGGTAGCAGACGCATGCGCTCACGGGCTGCGAGCAGCTCCTCGAGCCAGATCTGTAGTCGTGAGACGCCAAGGCGCGTGGCGCGCTCGGCAAGCACCTTGCGCTCGTCCGCGCTGGCCTCCAGCATAGGTGCATCGGCACCACAGACGGCCACAATGAGTGCCGAGCGCAGGTGACCGAGCAGGCGGCCGAGAAAGTCCACCTCGGCGCCCTCCCGTGTGGGCAGCCCCTCGAGAATACCCTTCTGATTGGACTGTTCGACCGCCGTCAGCAGGTCGTCGAGCTCGCGCAGGCCGCCCTCGCCGCCGAGGCGGCTGACGTCGGCCACCGTGGGGCTGGTCCCAGCCAGGGCGATCAGCTGGTCGGTCATCGACAGGGCGTCACGCATTCCGCCGCGGGCGAGCCGTGCCACCTCATAGGAGACGCCCTCTTCCGGCGTGAAGCCCTCGGCCCCCATTACGAAATCCAGGCGACCGGCAATGTCCGCTTCGGAGATTGGCGAGAGGCGCAAGGTCTGGCACCGGGACAGGATCGTGTCCGGCAGCTTCTGGGGCTCGGTGGTTGCAAACAGGAACTTCACGTGGGGCGGCGGCTCCTCGAGGGTCTTCAACAGGGCGTTGAAGGCACTCTTCGAGAGCATGTGCACCTCGTCAATTATGTAGACCTTGTAGCGCGCTCGCATGGGCGCGTAGGCAGCCTGATCGCGAAGCTCGCGGATGTCGCCAACGCCCGTGTGCGAGGCTGCGTCGATCTCGATAATGTCTACTTCCCGCCCAGCATCCGCAGCCACGCACCGGTCGCAAGTCCCACAGGGGTGAGTTGTGGGACCGACCTCGCAGTTCAAGGCCTTCGCGAAGATGCGCGCCGTAGTCGTCTTGCCGGTTCCGCGAGGACCGCAAAACAGGTACGCGTGGCCAACCCGCTCGTCTTTGATTGCGCCCCTCAGGACATCTGTCAGGGTCGTCTGTCCAACGACCTCTTCAAAGTTACCGGGGCGGTATTTGCGGGCAAGAACGAGGTAGGACATGGAGGGAGTTTAGCGCACGGGGGGGCTGTTTCGCATTCCTAAATCGAGAGGCGGGAGGAAGTGGGCGCTGCGCTGGGCTTTGTGCCGCTGCGCTAGGCATTTTGTCGCTGCGCCTGGCCTTGACGTTGACCAAGGGCGTGGGCTGGAGGGTCGGGGTTGATTTTAGGCGCTGCGCGCGGGTGGCGACGCGTTGGGCGTCCGGCCCAGCGCCCCTTAGACCTCGAGGCACGAGGGGGCCTACAAGAGGCGAACTGGAACCGTAAGAGCGACGCAGAGAGAGCAAAGACACAGAGGCGCCAGAGGATCCGGGCACCACGCACATGGGAGCACATCCTTAGGGCTGCTCCGTTCCCGGCCTGACCCGGTTCGAACGACGCCCATTGCGAGGGACCGGACCCACTGCCGCCTCTGCTTAATTGCAGTCAAAATAGGAATGGCGGAGAGGGGGGGATTTGAACCCCCGGTACCCGTGAAGATACACGCGCTTTCCAAGCGCGCTCCTTAAGCCACTCAGACACCTCTCCGCACTTGATTCCTATTTGCACTCTGCTCAGACCGTACCGGATCTCTCCGGCCACAACAGTCTAAGTGTTATTGGCGGAGAAGGGGGGATTTGAACCCCCGGTAGGTTGCCCCACGCTGGTTTTCGAAACCAGTCCGTTAAGCCGCTCCGGCACCTCTCCGCTCTAAATCTGTCTGCCTTGGCGGGTCACTTGCTGCGTCGGTCTTGAAAGAAGTCGACGAGCAGCTTGCGGGACTCCTCTGCCAGCACGCCTTCGCAGAGCCGCGCCCTATGGTTGAGGCGCGGGTCGGAGAGCACTTGTCCAAGGGATGCGCAGCCCCCGAACTTGGGATCGCGGATGCCCCACACGACCCGCTCCACGCGGGCGTGGACCAAGGCGCCGGCACACATGAAGCAGGGCTCCACGGTGACGTAGACAGTGCAGCCGAGCAGTCGCTCGTAGGCGGCCGATTCGGCGGCGGCTTCAATGGCGACGAGCTCGGCATGGCCGAGCGGCGTTCGCCGGGAGCGCGTCAAGTTGTGCCCCCTGGCCACGATCAGATCGTCTAAGGAGGAGGGGGCAGCGGCGCGGGAAGGGTCCACAATGACGCAGCCGATCGGGACCTCACCGAGGTCCTCTGCGCGGCGTGCCTGCTCGAGGGCGAGCCCCATGTAGTAGGCATCCTCCGGCGTTGCCGAGGTTGCCACTTCCACCTCGGGGCGCCGAGGGGCAGAGCCCTGGTCTGGGACCGGGCCATGGTTGTGTTTCCTTTTCCGTGCCATGACGTGCCAAAGCTACGGTTCCATGTTTTCAAAGTCTCGGGAAAGCCGGCGCCCACCCGAATAAAAAAAGAACCTAGCGTGTGCCGCAGGGGCACGGCCAGGCTCTTTAGAGATGGTACACCCTACAGGATTCGAACCTGTAACCTCCTGATCCGTAGTCAGGTGCTCTATCCAGTTGAGCTAAGGGTGCACGCGTTTGGGGGGAGAGGTTTTATGCGCTCAGCTAGGGTGTGTCAACCGTGAGGCCTAAACTCCTTGGCTATTCTCCTTTCTTGGTACTGATTTCCCCCACCGCTCCCGGGCGCTGCCCTCTCTAAGACACTTTTTGGCCCTCCCGCCCGGGTTGTCCGGATTCCCCGTGAGCCCGTCGTACCCAGGGATTATCTTGGGGAGAGTTCCCGCCCGGTGCCCGATTTCGCACGCCGATTTCGCCTCCCCCCCTGCCAGACCTCGTCCGCATGAGCCGACCCGATTTCGTCCACCTCCACGTCCACTCGGAATACAGCCTGCTCGACGGAGCCAACCGAATTGGAGACCTCGTCGAGGCCTGCCAGGCAGACGAGCAGCGAGCGATCGCACTGACGGATCACGGAAACATGTTCGGTGCGATCGAGCTGCACCTCAAGTGCAAGAAGGGCGGCATCAAGCCGATCATTGGCTGCGAGGTCTATGTGGCCAAGCACTCCCGCGTCCAACCGCACAGTCGGCGCGACAACCGCTACCACCACCTCACCCTACTCGCTCGCAACGAAGAGGGCCACGACAACCTGATCAAGCTGGCGACCCTCGCTTACACCGAGGGTTTTCACTACCGGCCCCGCATTGATAAGGAGCTGCTTGAGCAATACGGCGGTGGTATCAGCTGCCTATCGGGTTGCCTTGGCGGCGAGATCAACCAGCTGTTCCTCGCGGGCAAGCACAAGGAAGCTGAGCAGGTGGCCGGCGAGCTGCGGGACATCTTTGGGCCCGACCACTTTTGGCTCGAACTTCAGCGCAACGGAATCCAAGAGCAAGATGACGTCAATGAGCACCTGATTCGCCTCAGCAGCCAGACTGCGATCCCACTGGTGGCCACCAACGACATCCACTACCTGCGCGCCGAGGATTGCGCCGCCCAAGACACGCTGCTTTGCATTAACACGGGCGCTCGCCGAGACGACCCCGACCGCTTCCGGTTCGACACGAAGGACCTGTTCTTTAAGACGCGCCAGGAGATGGCGCACATGTTCCGTGACGAGCCGAAATCGATCAAGGCCACCATGGATGTGACCGACCAGATCGAGCTAGACATCTCGAGCCACTTCGCAGACACGCCCGACAAGTACCATCTGCCGGTCTACGTCTCCGATACGGGCGAGAGCCCCGAAGATCTGTTCGACCGGCTCTGTGAGGAGGGCATCGTGAAGCTCTACGGCGGTAAGACCGAGAAGGGCAAGGACCTCGAGGCCGCCCGTGTGCGCCTCGCCTACGAGAAGAGCATCATCGTCAAGATGGGCTTCATCTCCTATTTCCTGATTGTTTGGGACATCATCCTGTGGTCCCGAGCCAACGGCGTCTCCGTTGGGCCAGGCCGAGGCTCCGCGGCGGGCTCTCTGATCGCTTATGCCCTGGACATCACTAGGGTCTGCCCACTCGAGTATGACCTGCTCTTCGAGCGCTTCCTTAATGAGGAGCGCGTCTCCATGCCTGATATCGACATCGACTTCTGCAAGGAGGGTCGCGAGAAGGTCATCGAGTACACCCGGCAGCGCTATGGTGACGAGCAGATCGCCCAGATTGGAACCTTTGGAACCATGGCCTCGCGCACGGTGATTCGCGATGTGGGGCGCGTACTGGACATCCCCCTCAAGGATGTAGACATGATCGCCAAGAAAGTCCCCGCAGGTCCCGGAGCGCCGAATCTGCGCAAGGCTTTGAAAGAGGACAAGGACCTGTTGGCGCTACAGAAGGACCATCCCGAGTGGACCGAGCTGTTCGAGCTGGGCAAGTCCCTCGAGGGGCTCGCGCGCCACGTGTCCACCCACGCCGCCGGTATCGTGATCGCCGACAAGCCCATCGACGAGTACGTGCCCCTTTGGACCCAGGATGGCATGGCCGCTACGCAGTGGCCGGGCCCCCTGCTTGAGGAGCTGGGGCTGCTGAAGATGGACTATCTTGGGCTGCGCACGCTCACGATCATCGACCGCGCCCTAGAGTATGTCGGGCGCTTGGGCTACGAGGTGCCGGACATTGACAACCTGCCCTTGGACGACAAGAAGACCTACGAGCTGCTGATGGCCGGGGACACCGAGGGCATCTTCCAACTGGAGTCCGACGGGATGAAGCGCCTGATCCAAGGCATCAAGCCGGACTGCTTCAACGACCTGATCGCTATCCTTGCCCTGTTCCGCCCCGGCCCCCTGGAGTCGGGCATGGCGGACATGTTCACCAACCGCAAGCACGGGCGCGAGGAGATCGAGCTCCTGCACCCCTCCATCGACCCCCTGCTGGCGGACACCTACGGGTGCATCGTCTACCAAGAGCAGGTCATGTTGATCTCGAGCCAGCTCTCAGGGTTTAGCCTCAACCTTGCCGACAACCTGCGCAAGGCCATGGGTAAGAAGCAGCCCGAGATTATGGAGAAGTTCTCCGCGCAGTTTATCGATGGTGCCAAGGCCAACGACTGTGACGAGCAGGTCGCCGCCGAGATCTGGGCGAACATCGTCAAGTTCGGGGGCTATGGCTTCAACAAGTCACACTCGACCGCCTATGCGCTGATCAGCTACCAGACCGCTTACCTCAAGGCGCACTTCCGGACCTGCTTCCTCGCCGCGAACCTCTCCTGCGAAATGCAGGACTCGGACAAGCTTAAGAAGCTGCTCGACGATGGGCGGCGCGCAGGAATCGAGGCCCTCACCCCGGACATCCGCCACTCAGAGTGGCACTTTGTCCCCGAGGGTAAGACCGCGGTCCGCTTTGGCCTTGGCGGTATTAAGGGCACCGGCCAGAAGGCCGTAAGCAATGTGGTCGAGAAGCGCCTTAAGATCCAAAAGGAAGGCGCGAAGGTCGATGTGGGCTTCCACGAGATCGTTGAGGCGATTGACCCCCATGATGTAAACAAGTCCACCTGGGAGGCACTGATCAAGGCAGGTTGCTTCGATTATACGGGCCATAACCGCGGCGCCGTGGCGGACAGCTTGAGCAACGCTATGGCAGACGCGAGCCGCAGCGCCGCTGACCGGCGCTCGGGCCAGGGCGGTCTGTTTGGGGCCGCCCCAGAGGCGGCTGAGCCGGAGAACCCCGACGACTCGATCAACGATGCCAAGGCATGGGACGAGAGAGCGGTCCTGACGGCCGAGCACTCGGTCCTCGGCTTTTACCTGTCCGGCCACCCCCTGGAGGAGAAAGAGGGCCTGTTCCGCATGCTCTCGAGCTGCAGCACTAACGAACTGGACAAGCGCGAACCCGGATCCCCGGTCGTCATCGCCGGACTCTTGATCAAGGTGGGCAAGAAGGTCACTAAGAAGGGCCATAAGATGGCGGACTTCCGCCTCGAAGACCTGGATGGGGGCGTTGACGGCACGGTCTTCCCCAAGACCTTCGAGAAGTTCGAAGAGGCCTTGGTCCCGGACACCATCGTGGTTTGCCGCGGTAAGCTCGAGGAGCGCATTACCGGGGATGACAGCCCCGCCGAAGTGCGCATGCTCCTTGATGAGGTCATGACCGTCGAGGACGCACTGGGACGCTTCGAGGGGTCCCTTGTGATAGGGCTCGAACCCATGGACCTGCCTCTCCTGCCCAAACTCAAGGCACTGATCGACAAGCACCCTGGAGAGCGCCCCCTGTATCTCAGGGTCACTGGTAGGGATGGGAAGAAGAGACGCATCCGCACGAACTCCAACAGCAATGTTGCGATCTCGGCCGAGCTTGCCCAAGAGATCGATCACATCCTTGGCAAGGGCCGGGCCCACCTAGCGCGCCAGGGCAGCCGGAAGCGCGGGCGCCGTAACAGCAACCACTCCTACGCCCGGAACCGGTAGGCGGATAGCCTTGGGCTTGGGGACTGCCGCTTAGCTGGACTCGACATAGCTATGAATGAAGGCCGCCCCCTCCAAGCAAACGCTTGGAGGGGGCGGCCTCTTTAGGCACAGGCCCGAGTAGGATTACTCGGCTGCGACTTCTTCGGTTACTACAGCCTCGGTCGAGCGCTCAACGAACTCGATCAAGACGCGCTGGCCGTTGTCGCCAAGCCGGGGCTTGGCAAGCTTGAGGATGCGGCAGTAGCCACCGGGACGCTCGGCAAAGCGAGGACCAAGTACGTCGAACAACTTGGCGGTCATCTCCTTGTCGCGCAGGTCAGCAAATGCCTGGCGGCGGTGTGCCACGGTGTCCACCTTGCCCAAGGTCACAAGCTTCTCGATGATCGGCTTGAGGTGCTTGGCTTTTTGGATGGTCGTGATGATGCGCTCGTGCTCGATAATCGAGTTGCACATGTTCTTTTCCATCGCCTTGCGGTGGCTGGCGGTGCGGCCGAGCTTTCGGCCTCTATAACGGTGTCGCATGATTTAGTACTTGGCTAGGACGTTAGCTTCATGCCGAGGGACAGGCCCTGCTCGGTCAGCTTGGTCTTGATTTCGGTGAGGCTAGTTTTGCCGAGGTTCTTGAGGTTCATCACCTCGTTCTCGCTCAGTGAAACAAGGTCGCCCAGGGTCTGAAGGTTGGCGCTATCCAGGCAGTTTCGTGCACGGACAGACAGGTCAAGCTCCGCAAGGGGGCGAGACAGCTGACCTTCGAGGCGCTGCACTTCGCGGTTCCGTGCGTTGTACTCGGACTGGGAGGGATCCCCCACCACCGGGTTGTCGGACTTCGGGTCGTCAAGAAGCACAAACGGGTTGAGGTGCTTGCGGTAGATCTTGGCAGACTCGATCAGAGCCAACTTGGGATGGATCGAACCGTCCGTCCAGACTTCCATGACCAAGCGATCATAGTTCGTGAACTTACCGACACGAGTAGCCTCAACAGCGTAGCGCACACGGTGAACCGGCGAATAAATCGCGTCCACTGCAATGCAGCCGATGTCCTGGTCACTGCTGGTGTTCTCCTCTGCCGGAACGTACCCGCGGCCCTTGTCGACCGTAAGTTCGCAGACAAAGGTGTCATCCAAGGTCAGGTTAGCAATTACCAGGTCCTTATTAGTGACTTCGGCATCCCCTGGACAATCAACGTCTGCTCCCGTGATGGGCCCCTTGCCGGTCTTTTCGATCCGGCAGGTGATCTGGTCCTTTCCAGGATGGCTGATCCGCAGTTGCTTCAGGTTTAGGATGATGTCTGCCACATCTTCGTAGACACCTTCCAGCGAGTCAAACTCGTGGTCGGCACCCTCAATGCGGACAGAGGTAATAGCAGCACCTTCAATCGAAGAGAGCAGCACGCGACGGATGCCGTTACCAATCGTGTGGCCAAAGCCACGCTCGAAAGGTTCGACAACGAACCGACCATACTTGTCGGTAAGCGTGCCCTCGTCTGCGACGACGGAGCTGGGTAATTCAAAGTTGCGCCAACGAATTCTCATCTGTAAATGCCTCAGGGCAGGTTACTTGGAGCAGATCTCGACGACCAGTTGCTCTTGGATCGGGTGCGGTACGTGCTCGCGCTTCGGAAGCGCCAGCACTTTAGATGACATCTCAGCCTCGGAAACCTCAAGCCAATCCGGAACGGTTTGTGACTTGTTGAGTTCCTTAGCGTCCTTGACCATCTTGACGGTCTTCTCCTTTGATGCCGGGGTGATCACATCACCGGGGCGCACGCGGAAGGAAGCGATGTCAACACGACGGCCATTCACAAGGAAGTGTCCGTGGTTGACGAGCTGACGCGCATGGTTTCGGGAGTAAGAGAAGCCACTAGCAAGAACAGCGTTATCCAGTCGACGCTCCAGGAGGACGAGCAGGTTTGCACCTGTGTTGCCCTTCTGACGCTCGGCCTCTTTGAAGTAGAGGCGGAACTGGCGCTCAAGGATACCGTAGATACGCTTGAGCTTCTGCTTCTCGCGAAGGTGCAGTCCGTAGTCGGTCATCTTCGAGCGACGGTGGGCGTGCACGCCAGGCGGGTAGTCCCGACGGGAGAGTGAACACTTGTCGATAAAGCAGCGCTGGCCTTTGAGGAACAACTTCATTCCCTCACGGCGGCAGAGCTTGCACTTGTTTGCTGTGTAACGTGCCATTTTGAGTCTGTGGCCTAGGTGCGGCGACGCTTCTTAGCGCGGCAGCCGTTATGCGGGAGGGGGGTCTTGTCTTCGATCTGAACGATCTTCAAGCCTGCGTTGGAAAGTGCCCGGATGGACGACTCGCGTCCAGATCCGGTACCCTTGACGCGGACTTCAATCTCTTTTACACCGTGGCGCTTGGCCTCGGCGGCAGCACGGTCAGCAGCACGCTGGGCAGCGAAAGGGGTACTCTTGCGAGTGCCCTTGAAGCCCATTGCACCGGACGAGCCCCAAGCGAGGGTGTCGCCATTAGGAGCGGTGATCGTCACGATCGTGTTGTTGAAGGTAGCCTTCACGTGAGCGACGGCCTTGGAAATGTTCTTGCGCGCTTTGCGCTTGTTGGACTTAGCCATAGCTTACTTCATACCCTTGACGGATTTCTTGCCGGCAACCGTACGCTTCGGACCCTTACGAGTACGAGCGTTGGTACGAGTGCGCTGTCCGCGAACAGGGAGTCCACGACGGTGGCGAAGTCCCCGGTAGCAGCCAATGTCGCGCAAGCGGCCAATGGCACTTGCAACTTCACGGCGAAGGGAACCCTCAACCACGTACTCACTCTGCAAGTGGGCAGCAAGGGTTTGGATTTGCTCCTCGTTGAGATCACCTGCAGCCATGCCGGGGTCGAGCCCCAGGCTTGTGCAGACTTTCGTAGCGGTGGTTCGGCCCACCCCAAAAATATAAGTCAACGATATATCCAATCGCTTTCGCGGAGGAATGTCGACACCAATTACGCGCGGCATATGCGGTTTCTCCTAGAGACAGGCTTACTTGCCCTGACGTTGCTTGTGGGTGGGGTCCGACTTGCAAATCACGCGAACAACGCCTCGGCGCTTTACGATCTTGCAGTGGACACACATACGGCGGACTGAACTTCGAACTTTCATCGCTTGTGTCTACGTTTCCGTTCGCCCCTGTAAACGATTCGACCCTTCGTTAGGTCGTACGGGGACATCTCAACAGTGATGGTGTCACCGGGGAGAATACGGATGTAGTGCATCCGCATCTTTCCGCTGACGTGAGCGAGGATCTCATGATCCTCCGCGTCGACGAGGCGTGCCCGGAACCGGGCATTAGGTAGGGACTCGGTGACGACAGCTTCGACTGTGATGGCTTCTTCTTTTGCCATTAGTTGCTTCCCCTGTCGTCAGCGGCGCAGCTGGCAGAAAGTCCCGCCAAAAGTGCCTCAGTTACTTGGTCCGGCGCTTGCTCGCCATTTACACCGACCAGCAGATCCCTGTCGGAGTAATACTCGACCAGGGGCGCTGTTTCGGCATGATAAACATTCAGACGCTTTGCGACGACCTCTTCTTGGTCATCTTCGCGCTGAAACAACTCTCCGCCACATTCGCCACATACACCGGCCTGGGCCGGCGGACTAAAGGTGCGGTGATAGATTGCCGTACACCCACGGCAGAGGAGGCGCCCTGTGGCACGCTCGATGATAGCGGCATCCCGGATCTCAATGCTGAGAGCCACGACATCCGCGTCGGTCCCGAGGGCTTCCTCCAGGGCTGCTGCCTGGGGAATGGTGCGCGGAAAGCCATCCAGGAGATAGCCGACCTCGCAATCGGGCTTAGAAACCCTGTCGAAGAGCATCTCAATGACGAGGGCATCCGGAACAAGGCGACCGGAGTTCATGAACTCACGAGCCTGGTCCCCGAGGGGTGTGTTGTTCTTGAGGTTCTCTCGAAAGAGGTCCCCGGTTGAGATGTGGGCCAAACCCAAATTTTTGCTCAACTGCGCAGCCTGGGTGCCTTTTCCAGCACCCGGTGCACCAAGAAGAATAACGACGCGTCCCATGCTACTTCTTCTCTCCTCGCTTAGCCCATGCAGCTCCACCACCGGTCTTCATGAAGCCCTCGTAGTTGTGCATGGTTAGCTGGGAGTTGAGCTTGTCGACCATGTCCATCGCCACACCCACAACGATGAGAACCGAAGTTCCACCGAGGAAGTAAGCCATGGAGCCGCGAAGCTCAGGAATGTTTGCGGTCACGAAGTTGGGAACGACTGCGATCAGAGCGAGGAAGGCTGCGCCTGCCAGGGTGATTCGCTTGAGGGAGCCCTTGATGTAGTCTGCGGTCTTAGCACCCGGACGAATACCCGGGATGAAGGAGCCGTGCTCGCGAAGGTTGTTGGCAATCTCCGTCGGCTGGAACATCAGGTTGTTCCAGAAGAAGCAGAACCAGAAGACCATCAGCAGATAGAAGGTCACGTAGATGAAGCCGTCGGTCGTGGTAAACACGTTGCCGAGGTAATTCATACCAAGCAGCTTGAAGATGACACCGGGAATCATGAACAGCGCCGAGGCAAAGATGATCGGCATCACGCCAGCCATGTTGACCTTCAGGGGCAAAAAGTGCTTCTGGCCCCCATAGACACGGCGTCCACGAGTCAGACGCGCATACTGGATAGGGATCCTGCGCTCACCCTTCTGCATGTAGACGACAACCACAACGATGGTCACCCAAATCGAAACCAGGGTGAGAACGGTGCCGTAGAAGTCTTGGCCACTCCGGAAGATAGTCAAAAGCGACGAGGGCATCGATGAGATGATGCCGCCCATGATGATCAGTGAAGCTCCGTTGCCTATGCCGTGCTCGGTGATGAGCTCGCCAAGCCACATCACAAAGAGAGCTCCCGCGGTCAAGGACACGATCACCACCAGGGCCATCGCGATACCGCCAGGTGCGTTCGGCGAGAGGATGTTCTCGGTCTGGGAGAACACTCCAAACCAGACGAAGAGTGCCTGAATCAAGCAGATAGGCACCGTGGACAGTCGTGTCCATTGATTGATCTTCTTCTGACCCGCCGCGCCTTCCTTCTGGATGGCTTCAATCGCGGGCGAGACCTTACCCAGCACCGAGAAGATAATCGATGCGGAAATGTAGGGCATGATACCCAACGAGAAGATCGCAGTCTGACCAATAGCTCCGCCTGAGAAGGCGTTCATGACACCGAATACGGTGCTAGCGGCAGAGTCCGCAGCGTTCCTGAGAAAGTCAGGACTCGTGCCGGGAATCGGGATGTGGAATCCCGCACGATACGCGAGCAAGAGCGCCAGGGTGGTGACGATCTTGTCCCGCGTCTCAGGGACGCCCATCAGCTGTCGGAACTTCTGGATCACGAGCTTCGTTCTGCGGCGCTAAGCCGACAGCTCCCGGCCTTTGGCGTCAAGCTGGACGACCGAACCACCGGCGGCCTCGATCTTGGCCACAGCACTCTTGCTAAACTTCTGGGCACGGATGGTGATCTTGCTGCTGCAGTCGCCATTACCGAGAATCTTTAGGAGAGGAGTGTTGAGGCTTACGAGTCCCTTAGCAAGGATCGCGTCGAGATCCACAACGTCACCATCACTAAAGCCGGTGATGTCACCGACGTTAATCACGGTGTAATCCGTGCGGAAACGAGCGTTGGTGAAACCACGCTTGGGCATCCGACGGTAGAGGGGCATCTGGCCACCCTCAAAACCCGGTGAGCGGGAGTAACCGGAGCGCGAAGCTTGGCCCTTGTGACCGCGGCCACAAGTCTTACCAGAGCCACTGCCGATTCCACGACCAACGCGCTTGCGGGTCTTGTAGGCAACGCCTTTGCTGCAAACTGTATGGAGATCCATGTCTTGATCCTCTTCTTAGAGTTCGACGCCGCGGAGAGAAGCAACTTCTTCCGCAGTGCGAAGCTTGCCGAGTGCAACGAGCGTTGCTTTGACAAGGTTGATGGGGTTGGACGAACCGAACGACTTGCTGAGGATGTTCCGGATACCGGCCATCTCGCAAACTGCTCGGACGGACTGACCGGCGATAAGGCCGGTACCGTCAGAGGCGGGGATCAGACGCACGTTGGCGCCACAGAAACGACCTTGAACCTCGTGAGGGATGGTGCCTGCTTCGACAACGGGGACCCGCTGCAGGTGCTTGCGCCCGTCCTTGCCGGCCTTTTCAATGGCCATGGGGACTTGGTTTGCCTTGCCGAAGCCGTAGCCGACAATGCCGTCACGGTTTCCGACAACGGTGAGACCGGAGAAAGAGAAGCGACGACCACCCTTGGCAACCGCTGCACAGCGGTTGACGGAGATGAGCATCTCGTCGAGGTTCTCACACTCGGAAGCTTCGACGTGGTCGAGGTATTGAATTTCAACTTGCATGGTACTGGTCTTGGGCTAGAAGCTGAGGCCGCCTTCGCGGGCGGCGTCGGCCAGGGCCTTGACCCGACCGTGATACTTGAAAGATCCGCGATCGAACACGACCTTGGATACACCGGCTTCCACTGCGCGACGGGCAATCTCTTGCCCCACCAATGCAGCGCGCTCGGACTTGCCCTTGTCGCCCGCGTCGGCCGCAAAGGCCTTGGAGGTCGAACTGCAGGCAGCGAGGGTGCGACCGTTGTGGTCGTCGATCAGCTGGGCGTAGATGTGCTTGGAGGTACGGTGCACCGACAAGCGAGGACGCTCGGGAGAAGAAGTCAGTGCCGCGCGGTTCGATAGACGACGACGCTTGGCCTGCTTGTTTTTGAGACGAATAGGTTTCATTGGACTTAGCTACCGAAGCTCTTGCCGGCCTTACGACGAACGACTTCGCCCTTATAACGGATACCCTTGCCCTTGTATGGCTCGGGCGGACGCACCTTGCGGATACGTGCTGCGAGTTGACCAACGGCCTGCTTGTCAGGACCGGTAATCACAATCTGGGTCGCGGTCGGGCACTCGACCTTGAGGTCGCTCGCAACATCAAAGTCAACAGGGTGGCAGAAGCCAATGTTGAGGGTGAGCTTTTGACCTTGGACCTTGGCGTTCCAACCGACACCGATGATATCGAGTGTCTTGGACCAGCCCGTGGAGACACCTTCGACCATGTTGTGGACCAGGGCGCGTGTCATCCCGTGGAATGCACGAGCGGCACGAGGGGCACCGGAGCCGTTAGGCTCAAGCGTCACCGTGGGACCATCGATAGTGAGATCGATCTCGGGGCGTAAAGTAAGGGACAGGTTGCCCTTGGGGCCCTTCACCGCAACCTCGCGACCTTTAAGGTCGAGGCTGACGCCGCTAGGTAGCGTAATAGGAGCTTTACCGATACGGGACATGGCTTAGTAGACCTTGCAGAGGACTTCGCCGCCGACGTTCAGCTCGCGAGCTTTCCGGTCGGAGACCACGCCCTTGGGGGTGGACAGGATGAAGATACCCAGGCCACGAAGGACCTTGGGGAGCTCTTTGACGCTCGTGTAGCGGCGGCAACCGGGCTTGCTCACACGGTCGATAGCACGGATGAGGCGCTCGCCGTCGGGGCCATACTTAAGACTGAGCTTAAGGGTGCTCTGGGGTTCGCCCTCGAGCACTTCGAGCGAGGTCACAAAGCCCTCTTCGACAAGCACGTTGGCAATCGCTACGCGGAGTTTGGAGGCCGGCATCGTCACTTTCCCTTGTCGGATCGCGTTAGCGTTCCGGATGCGGGTCAGCATGTCGGCTACGGGGTCGGTCATCATGGCAGTTTCTCCCCCACCGTCAGGAGGGGGTATCGGGGATCCTTATTAGTTAGGGACTTACCAGGAAGCTTTGCGCATTCCGGGGATCTCCCCAAGGTGCGCATGTTCACGGAGACAAATCCGGCACAAGCCGAACTTCTTATATACAGCACGCGCGCGACCACAAAAGTTGCAGCGGGTGTAAGCGCGCGTCGAAAACTTCGCAGGACGCTTTGCTTTAGCGATTAGGCAGGTTTTGGCCATGGCTTAGCTCTTTTTCTTTTCCTTGAAGGGCATGCCGAGACCTTTGAGGAGGGCATAGGCCTCCTCATCGCTGTCGGCAGAAGTGACAAACGTGATATCCATTCCCTGGGAGAACTCGATACGGTCGAATTCAATCTCGGGGAACACCAGCTGATCAGCCAGTCCAAGGGTGTAGTTTCCGGTTCCGTCGAGCTTTGTCTTGACGCCACCGAAGTCACGAATACGAGGCAGGACGATGGAGATCAGGCGGTCCGCAAAGGACCACATGCGCTCGTTACGCAGGGTGACAGCCACGCCGATCGGCATGCCTTCACGTAGCTTGAAGCCTGAGATCGACTTGCGCGCAAGGCGAACCGTCGGCTTTTGGGCGGTGATAATAGCAAGGTCGCGGGCAGCAGCGTCAACGCGGTTCTTGTTTTCCACCGCACCTTTGCAACCCATGTTGACAACGATCTTCTGGAGCGTGGGAACGCGCATCGGGTTTTCGATGCTGAAGCGCTCCTTGAGCTCACCAATCACGGTGTCCTTGTACTTTTCTTGAAGACGGGCAATCATGGCTAGTTCTCGGTTGCCGGGCGCTTCCGCACGGCTTTGTTCTGGGATGAGTCCCACAGCATCACGTTGCTCACGTGAATCGGGCACTCCTCTTGGACTCGCTCGCCTTTGGGGTTCTCCTGGGTTGCCTTCTTGTGCTTCCAGCGAAGGTTGACACCCTCGATAAGCACGCGTTGGTCATCCCGGAATACGGCGAGAACGTTCTTGGGATCGGTGGTGTTCTTCGAGTTACCCGAGATCACAACGACCTGATCGCCCTTCTTGATTTTGATCTTGGTAGCCATCAGACGACCTCCTGGGCAAGGCTCACGATCTTCATGTAGCTGCGCTCGCGAAGCTCGCGGGCGACGGCGCCGAAGATACGGGTGCCTTTGGGGTTGCCATCGTCATCGACAAGAACCAGTGCGTTGCGATCAAAGCGAACGTAGGAGCCGTCACGACGGCGGGTGTTCTTCTTCACGCGAACGATCACGCCTTTGACAATGGTGCCGGGCTTCACTTCAGAGCCGGCCATGGACTTTTGAACCGAGGCAACAATGATGTCACCAAGACTCGCATAGCGACGGTGCGTTCCGCCGAGGACCTTGATGCAGCGCACCAACTTGGCCCCGGTGTTGTCGGCAACGTCGAGAGTGGATTGCATCTGAATCATGCCTCACCTCCGTCCTGGAATGCCTTAGTGACAACGCCAGTCAAGCGCCAGCGCTTCATCTTGCTCATCGGTCGGCAGGCGACGATGTCGACAGTGTCCCCCACTTGGGCGGTGTTGTCGGCATCATGAGCCATGTACTTCTTGTGGCTACGAACGTACTTCCCGTAGAGGGGGTGCTTGTAGCGGCGCTCGACGCGCACGGTAATGGTTTGATCCATACCGTCACTGACAACAGTCCCCTGCAGGGAGCGACG
>JAQXEK010000070.1 GCA_029250885.1 Planctomycetota bacterium | reverse complement strand
TTCGCGTTCGTGACCGGCGACATCCGGGGCGAGCTCTATTCCTACAGCGTGGACGCCACGGGCCTCACAAACCAGCCTACCCTGCCGATCATGGAGAGCGGTGGTGACAGCACTGCCGCGGTCGTTCTGCCCAGCATTGAGCTTCCGATCTGGAGCAGCGATGCGATCTACGTCGCCAACAACGATAGCGGTTCGGTCGTCCAGTTTAGCTTAGACGCCGCCGGCGACATGTCGCTCTTGGTTCCCGCGGCCGTCACAACGGCGCCCAACACAGAAGATCTAGTCTTGCACAACGACTACGAATCCCTGTACGCGAGCCACCCACTCGACGCGGTCTCACCACTCATGACAATTCCGGTCAATACCAATGGCACATTGGATAACTTGGGAATCGTAAACACGGCAGTGGCCGATAATTCGTCCACCTACTTGGCCCTCTCGCCGGGCTCGGACTTCCTGTATGTGCTTGGCGCTAACACGGCTACGATTACCCCCTATCCGATCGATGCTACCGGCGCCGTCGGAGCACCCGGAGCGACGGCCTCTACAGGCGTAGTGCCCACGGACATGTTGGTGGATGTCACGGGTCGAGCTGCCTATGCAGCGAACCTGATCGACAATACTATCAGCCAGTTTGTCTTGAACCAGGCAACCGGCGCGATCACCGCACAGACGAGCCCCACGCTTGCTACGCCACTCAACCCTAGGGGTGCAGTTCAACACGTTTCAGGGCGCTTTTTGTACACGACCCTGGCCGGATCACCTGGAGTAGGAGGCGACTTCATTGGCCAACTTAACATCAACCCGGTCAATCGCAGCCTTGGCTTCATGAGTGCCAGCACCGTGGCAGTGGGTACCGACCCCTTTGCCATCGCCTCCTCTCCCACAGGCCAGTATGTTGCGGTCTCGAATCAGATCGACGGCACTGTGGAGATCTACCTTGTCAACACCAACACGGCCGATGCCGTCGAAGATGGGCGACTGCTTATATCCCCCAGCGATACGGAGTTCCTTGCCAGCGCTGCCAACCACCTAGCCTTTAACATGGACGGCACGGTTCTCTATGCATCGTCCTCGTCAGCCGGCTTTGTCGAGGCCTTCAGCGTGGCCAGCAATGGGCAGCTTACCCTCCTTGATTCCGAATTCATAAACGGCACGGCTCGCGGACTCGCGATCCGCCATACGATCCAGTAAGCCTTGCTTGGAATCGGCCTTTATCTGGCTTCAGGGGGCTCTATCCTTGGGTAGGGCCCCCTGACTCGTTATCGCGAGCACTTCCACTGAACGCGTCTTGAACATCAAGTAGAGAGCTGTCCCCACACCGATTCCAAGCTCGTCGAGTGCGCCTTCCGTGATGTGCGTTCGAAAGCGCGAGTTCACGCCTCCCTCAGCATCGGCTTCGATTTCCAGGGTCCGGTAGGACGAAAACGGGTGGACCCCCACGACCGTCCCACGGAATACATTGCGGGCGGAAACGCGCCCCGGATGGTCCAGGGTCACCAGTACGTCATCGGCGCGTAGCCCGAGGACTACCCGATCTTCCAAGTGTAGCCCTCGACCAGGAATCGTGAGTTCTAGCCCCGATTCGGCGACCCCGCTGTTGGAGTCGAGCACCCTGCACACGGCACTGTCCCCGTGGGTCGAAGTTAGGACTCCGGTCAGGATATTCTCAAATCCGCCGGCGTCCGCCAGCACGGTTACAGGCGGTCCCGCCGTACCAAAACGACTGTAGCCATCGTTGACCTCGAGCACCTGGACTTCGTCGCAAAGTACCTGCAGATCAGCCGCGGAGTGGGACACGATCAACGCGGTACAGTGCCCTTCGCTCCTGAGTTCGATCAAGAGCCCCAGCACCCGGCGCCTGCGCTCGCGATCTAAGGAGGACAGGGGCTCGTCCAGCACCAGCAATCCACCACCGGACGCGGCCAGAATGGCGCGGGCCAGGGTGACGCGACGGCCCTCGCCACCGGAGAGTTGCCCGGCACTGCGCCCCATCAAAGGCCCCAGTTCGAAGGCCTCGACCACACGCTCTAGCAGTCCTGGCTTCATTTTTCGCCCGGCACGGCTAGGCGCCAGAAGGTTCGCCTCGACCGTCCAGTTGGGAAACAACAGCAGGTCCTGGGGCCCATATCCCACCGCCTTACTAGGGAGCTGCACGTGACCGCGAGTGGGCCGCAACCAGCCAAGGGCTAGCTCAAGGGCGGTAGTCTTACCGCCACCGGACGCCCCAAAGAGCCCAAACCACTTGGCGTCGCTCTGCAGCTTCCAGTCCATGTGAAAGCCCTCTCGCTCGAGACTCGCGTCGATGTCGACTCGAGAGCTCACAGGGGGCCTCCATGGGTCCGGTTAGCGCTTCGATCACTAACGTCCCCCATGAGATGCCCCGAGATCGCCACCGCTAAGAAGGACACTGCCGAGGCCACGGCCACCAAGGCGAAGGCCTGGTCCGAGTGGCCAAGTTGGATGTTCTCAAAGATCGCAAGGGCCAGGGTGCCGGTCTCGCCGGGCACCATGCCGGCCACGATGATCGTCGCTCCGAACTCGCCGAGGGCGCGGCCAAATCCAAGGATCAGCGCCGCCCCGATCCCGCGCCGGGCCAGGGGCAAGGTCACGCGCCAGATCACTTGCCAAGGAGTGAAGCCAAGGCTGCGGCCCATGGACTCCAAGCGTGGATCGACCCCGTCGAAGGCTAGCTTCGCCATGCGCACGACTAGGGGCA
>JAQXEK010000069.1 GCA_029250885.1 Planctomycetota bacterium | reverse complement strand
TTCGCGTTCGTGACCGGCGACATCCGGGGCGAGCTCTATTCCTACAGCGTGGACGCCACGGGCCTCACAAACCAGCCTACCCTGCCGATCATGGAGAGCGGTGGTGACAGCACTGCCGCCGTGGTACTTCCGAGCGTCGAGCTTCCGATCTGGCGTAGCGACGCCATCTACGTAGCTAACACCATGGGCGGCTCCTTGGTCCAGTTCAGCCTCGATCCCACCGGCGACATGTCGCTCTTGGTGCCCTCGTCCATCACGACAGCGCCCAACCCCGAGGACCTGGCCATGCACAACGGCAACGGCTCCTTGTACGCAAGCCATCCCCTCGACTCGGTCTCGCCGCTCATGACGATTCCTATCAACAGTGACGGTACCCTGGACGCCCTCGGCCTGGTAAACACTGCTGTTGCGGGCAACTCATCGAACTATCTGGGTCTCTCGCCTGGAGCGGACTTCATCTACGTGCTCGGCAAGAGCACCGACACAATCACGCCCTACCCCATCGATGCCAATGGCACCGTTGGAGCGCCTGGAACCACCGCATCCACGGGTGACGTACCTACGAATATTGTGGTTGATATCACGGGTCGCTCGGCCTTCGCCGCGAACCAGCTCGACGACACGATCTCCCAGTTCAATCTCGACCAGGAGACCGGTGCGATCACCGCGCAATCGAGCCCCACCCTTGCTACGCCACCCTTCCCTAGGGGTGCAGTTCAACACGTTTCAGGGCGTTTTTTATACACGACCCTGGCCGGCTCACCTGGAGTAGGAGGCGACTTCATTGGTCAGCTCAACATCCATCCGGTGGACCGTGCTCTGAGCTTCATGGATCCGAGCACGGTCGACGTGGGTACGAATCCACTCGCCATCGCATCGTCCCCCACAGGACAGTACATCGCGGTCTCGAATGAGTTCGCAGGCACCATCGAGACCTACCGCGTGAACACCAACACGAGCGATGCTATCGAGGATGGCCGGCTCCTCATCGTGCCCAGCGACACCGAGAACCTAGCGAGCCCAGCCCGCAGACTTGAATTCAATATGGATGGCACCGTGCTCTACGTGTCCTCGGAGACGGCGGGTCTCATCGAGGCCTTTTCTGTGGACAGTGGCGGCCAACTTACACCACTCGATTCCGAGAGCATGGGTGGCACTGCTCGCGGTCTTGCGATCCGCCACACGCTGCAGTAGCCTCGCTCTAATCCGCGATTTACTAATGCTCAGGGGGCTCCATCCGCGGATGGAGCCCCCTGGCTCGTTACCGCGAGCACTTCCACAGAGCGCGTCTTGAACATCAAGAAGAGCGGCGTGCCCACGCCGATTCCCAGGTCGTCGAGGGCGCCCTTAGTGATGTGGGTTCGGAAACATGGGGCCGAACTCGCTGCACCATCGGCCCGGATCTCCAGGGTCCGGTAGGACGAGAGCGGATGCACCCCCACCACCTTCCCACCGAGCACGTTGCGGGCGGATACGCGGCCCGGGTGATCCAAAGTCACCAGGACATCGTCGGCCCGCAGCCCGATCACCACTTGATCCCCGGTGACCAAACCTCGACCCGGGATCGTGACCTCAAGCCACGAATCACCGGCCGTGGCATGCTGGGTCAGGACGGTACAGCTTCCGCTGTCCCCATGGATCGACGTCAGCACTCCGGTCAGGATGTTCTCGAAGCCGCCCGCGTCAGCCAGCACGTCCACAGGTGAGCCCGCCGAGCCAAAACTGCTGCGCCCACCACTGGTCTCAAGCACCTGCACTTCGTCGCAGAGCATCTGCAGATCAGCCGCCGAGTGGGACACGATCAGCGCCGTGCAGAGGCCCTCGTTCTTGAGCTCGATCAAGAGTCCGAGTACCCGCCGCTTGCGCTCGCGATCCAAGGACGAGAGCGGCTCGTCCAACACCAGCAGACCGCCGCCGGATGCGGCCAGGATGGCCCGGGCCAAGGCCACGCGCCGGCCCTCGCCGCCGGAGAGCTGTCCAGCTCCGCGGATCATTAGCGGGCCCAGCTCGAAGGCCTCGACCACGCGCTCCAGCAGCCCGGGCTTCGGTGTGCGCCCAGCGCGGCCCGGCGCCAGCAGGTTCGCCTCGACCGTCCAATGGGGAAACAGCAGTAGGTCCTGGGGCCCGTACCCCACAGCGCCACGGGGCAGGCGAACGTGACCGCGGGTGGGACGCAGCCAGCCGAGGGCTAGCTCCAGGGCCGTGGTCTTGCCGCCTCCAGATGCGCCGAAGAGCCCGAGCCACTTGGCGTCGCTCTGTAGCTTCCAATCCAGGTGAAAGCCGTCGCGTTCGAGGCTCGCATCGATATTTACTCTCGTGCTCATTGCGCTCCTCCCCGGTCCCGGGACGCGCCTCGGTTACGAGAGCCGCCGTTAGATTCACCCATGAGATGCCCCGAGATCGCTACCGCTAAGAAGGACACTGCCGAGGCCACGGCCACCAAGGCGAAGGCCTGGTCCGAGTGGCCAAGTTGGATGTTCTCAAAGATTGCGAGGGCTAGGGTACCGGTCTCATCGGGCACCATGCCGGCCACAATGATCGTGGCGCCGAACTCGCCAAGGGCACGGCCAAAGCCAAGGATGAGCGCAGCTCCCAAGCCGCGTCGGGCTAAGGGCAAGGTCACGCGCCAGATCACTTGCCAAGGAGTGAAGCCAAGGCTGCGGCCCATGGACTCCAAGCGTGGATCGACCCCGTCGAAGGCTAGCTTCGCCATGCGCACGACTAGGGGCA
>JAQXEK010000068.1 GCA_029250885.1 Planctomycetota bacterium | reverse complement strand
TTAGCCGAGGTTAGGAAGCTGTGCAGGAAGGGGCGTTTGAACTTACCCCAGGTGACCGACATGCTTTCCGTTGCGTCCCAGCGAGCGAAGGCGTCCTTGAGGGATAGGCTGCCAGATTTAAGGTCGAAGGAGATCTTTAGGGCGATGTCCTCGACGTTGGATTTGACGTTGATGCGAACGCCACTGAAATCCCACTCCCCCTTGTCATTCTCGGAATCACTCTTGTAGGAGCTCTGAATGAAGCCGCTAATCGACGCGCCACTGCTGCCAACCGAACTGGTCGCGGCGAGGGTCGAGATGTCCTGGTCGAGCTCAAGCCAAGAAGCTTCGTTGGCGCTGGCAAGTGGGGTAAGAAGAGTGACGACCGCGAGGCCGATGAGTTTCATTTTCATTGTGTTGTATTCTGAGAGGTGGCACTGCAATAAGAGTGCTGACCAAGATTAGGGCGCCCGTCCTTTGAGGACAGAGGGCCACGACCGCGATATGCTAGTCGCAAATGTGGGTTTTGGAACACGGTCAATCGCCAAGACCTTTTGCCAATCGGACCAAAATCTGCTGAGAATTTGAGAAGAGTCCGCGAATCAAAGCAGGGCTGCTTGCCGGATGTCACCCGCCGGGCAGCGGGCGACCTCCTTCTGGCATGTAGAGACACATGAGGGAGACTTACCAGATCCTACTCTGCAATCTTCAGTACAACTGACAGCTCCCCCCCCTAGCCCATCCCGGAGAGTGCAAGTCCGAGTAGGCCCCCTTGGCATCGCCTGCTAAGCTTACGTATGGCCACAGCCCCTTGAGTTTTGGGGCGTGCCTGACCGAAATGACTGCTAGGCCCCACTCTGCCGCCCACCTCCCTCCACCTTCGCCCCAAACGACCATCGAAGCCTCCCCGAATCCCCACATGGCCCGCGCCGTCGAGCTTGCCCGCGCATCGGTAGCCAAGGGCGGCGGCCCATTTGGCGCTGTCATCGTCAAGGACGGCGAGATTGTCGCCGAGGCCAGCAACCGCGTCGTCCTCGACAGCGACCCCACCGCCCACGCCGAGGTCGGAGCCATCCGGGCCGCCGCAGCCAGCCTGGGCACCCATGTTCTGGAGGGCTGCGAGGTCTATTCGAGCTGCGAACCCTGCCCTATGTGCCTAGGAGCGCTGTTTTGGGCCCGGGTGGACCGGGTTTACTTTGGCGCGACCCGCATCGACGCCGCCGAGGCCGGCTTCGACGACGAGGCCTTGTATCAAGAACTCAAGTGCGATCTCGACCACCGCAGCCTGCCCATCGCGCAAATGGACCGAGATGACGCTCTTTTGGCGTTTTCTGATTGGCGCGCCCAGGCAGACCGCACACCTTATTAGGCATGTCCCCGGAAGACCCAGCCCCCAAGAGCGCCCCGCCCTCCGCGCCGAAGGACTCTCCTGCGCCTACCCCTCCGACTGGGGGCCACGGCCTACCGGATCAAGCTAACGAGCTTCCTGGGCTTGAGGACCTTATTGACGGGGTCGATTCCAGCTTCTGGGGCGAGCTCTATGGCCGGCGCTCCGTGAGGAGGTTCCGCCCCGACCCGGTCCCCCGGGAACTGGCCGACCGCGTCATCCACGCGGGCACCTGGGCGCCATCCTCATGCAACTACCAGATGTGGGATCTGGTTGCTGTTGACGATCCTGAGATCAACCACGCCCTGGCGAGCCTCTCGACCCAGATGGGCAACGCGCCGCTGAACGTCGTCGTGTCCTACGGGCGAGCATTCTCGGAAGAGGGCTACGCCAACATCCAATCCGCCAGTGCCATGATCCAGAACATGAGCCTGGCCGCCCATGCCCTGGGCCTCGGCACCTTCTGGATTACCCAGATGGGGGGCGCCGAGAAGGTGCGCGAGCTCGTGGGCCTGCCGGTGGACCGCTTTGTGGTGGCTGTGCTTGCCGTGGGCTACCCCGCAAAGGCGAAGCAGAATGCACCCAAGCGCCGTCCCCTCGCGGACATCCGCCACTGGAACCACTACGGTGGGCGCCCCATCCCGTCCAGCGCCCAGCCCGAGCACTGGGCTCCGGACCTGCTGGCAATCTACCAGCGCGCTCGGGTGCTCAACGGGCTGCGCCACAACAAACCTCGCCCATGGGAAGTGCGCGCCATCGAACAGGTCGTCGAGAGCTTCGTGCCGAAGGCGCCCGAAGAGACGGCCTCGGCCCCAAGATGGCTGGACGTGCTGCCATGCACGGGCATCGTCACCGACCGTCTGTCCAAGCGCCGGCGCGGCTACCATTTTGATGTCGTCGAGCGCAGTCGCGGTGTAGCCGAGTTCGCCGGCAACCGCACGCGCCCAAAGGCGGGCCAGCTCTCTTGGCCCAGCCCCAAAGACCTCGCGAGCCTTCCGAGCCTCGCAGGCGTCGAGGGTTCCGTCGAGCACATTGACGCGGATTCGGCGGAGGGCCATCTCGATGCACCCGGCGCCGGAGCCTACGACGTGATCACCTGCATTTTCCGCTTGGAGGGCGTTGCTCCCGTGGACAGGTCCATGCTTGTGGAAGCGATGGCGGGCTGGCTTGCGCCGGGTGGTATGCTGATCTTGGGTGTCGTGAACAAGCGCTCGTTCCACGACTGGACTGAGCGCCTGCGGGCTCGGCGCGGGGGACCGCGCGGCGTGGAGTACGTACTCTCGCCTGACCCCAACATCGGCCCCTTTGGCGCAGTGGACTGCGAACAAGTGAAGGCCCTGGTAGAGGCCCAAGGTCTGACCTGCGAGGAGAGCCTAGGGCTCCAGGCAGTGCCTCAACCTGAGGAGATCGAGTTTCGCACGCGCAACTTCTCCGGGCGAATGCAAGGCGTTGCCCGCACCGCGGGCAAGGTCCTGGGGATGATCGAGAAGCTGCCGGGCCTGCAGTCGCGGCGTGGACGCTTTCGCTTCTATCGGTTCACGAAGCCCGGGGCTTAGTTTACTACCGGCGCCTGAAGATCAGGCGCCTCTCTTCCCAACGACGACGACCCGAGGTCGGCGTCCAAGGCTCGTCCTCAAGCAGCTCAAAGGAGTCGCCCAGCTCGGCGGTCAGCTCGGCTGGAGTCGCACGGAACGGCGGACCGCCCTCTTCCGTGGGCTTGTTCGTGGGAAACAGCAGCGAAATTAGGACGCCGCCGGGTTTGAGACAGCGCTCCATGTTCCTTGCGAACAGCGGGCGCTGGTCGTGGCTGATTGCGCAGAAGATCGTGTGCTCAAAGATTAGATCATAGGTGCCCAGGCCTTCGGGACCATGGGGATCAAAGTCCAAGACGTTCGTCACAAGGAAGCGGCTGCCGTTCTTGGTGAAGTCACCCCCCAAGCGCTCGCCGGCCAAGTCCACTAGGTCCAGCGCGTCGACGCGCCAACCACTCTCGGACAGCATCAGTGGGTCGTGCCCTCGGCCGCATCCAGGCACGAGGGCCGATCGACCGGCACCGGGGTTTTCCCGCACCCATTCGGCGAGTCCGGGATGCTCGCCGCCCAGGTCCCAAGGGGTGTGGTCTTCTTCGTAGCGGCCGCGCCAGTTAAAGCAGGGCTCGAGGTCAGGCTTGCTCACTCAGCTGCCCTGCGCACGGCCATAGAGAGGGAATACCCCGGCTCCGGGGAGGCGCAGAAGACCGAGTGCAGCAAGGTGTGGCCCAGCCCGTGGTTCGGCATCAGCAGAACGTCGCCGGGGCGCATGAGAAACGCGTGCCCGGCATCGGCCAGCAGGTTAGTGAACTCGGGGCCGCGATTGACGATCCGGGAGAGCTGTCCGCAGCCGGGCTTCTCTAGTTCGGCATAGACAAAGCGACCGCCTTTCAGGATCTTGCGCATCAGCGTCGCGCCCTGGTGGCCGCGAAAGAGGGCGGCCTTGAGCCAGGGCATTTCGCCCTCGTCGATGTATTCGACAAACTCCGTCACGCGAACTGCCAGCTCCTGGGTCGAGAGGGCGAGCCAGGCCGTTTCCCCGGAGAGCTGGGCGTAGACGACGCCACGCTGGCGCTCGTTGTAGTCCTCGTCAAAGGCGTCGTGGTGCATGAGCACGCCGCCGTTGGGCGCGTTCCAAAACGCGATGTCCTGGGTGAAGTAGTGCTCCCCCGAAGGCGGCGGCGGGGCCGGGTTTCCGCTGTCGCTGTCCTCCGCTGCCTCCTCGACCAGGTCGAGCTCACCGAGCAAAGTCAGCAGATCCCTGTTGTCGCGCAGCAGCGCAGTCTCTGGTAGAAGCTCGCGCCCGAGCTGCTCGATCGTGCGGTGGCCCGCCTCGTCGTGGCTAGCGTCGTCGTCTACCTCTTGACCAAAGGACAGTCGAATCCGCGCAGACATGTCCTCCTCGTGATCCGAGAGTCGCTGGGTCTTGACCCAATAGTTTGGCCCCGCCTTCGCATCGCCGTCTGTGTCAAAGCTCAAGAAGCGCCGCTCGAGGTCCCGCTGCCCGTCGCCCCCGGCCTGCTCCCCAAGCCGCGCGGACTCCTCGGCACCCCGAACCGTAAAGCGCGGATCTAGGCGCTCGAGACTCGCCTCGAGAAACCCATCGAGGGCACCCTCGTCGCGAATGGTCTTGTGTAGCGCCATCCGCTGCTTCAGCACCGGTGCGAATCCCGGCAGGGTGCTGTCCAGCATCCCCCGCAAGAGAATCGGCCTAGCGTCCGCCCACCGCTGGCGCCAAGCATGAATGTCCGCCGCCCCCACGTCGCACAGCCCATCGGTGCGGATCTCAGCCCAAGATCCGTGCACGATGCCTCGCCGCTGGAGCTCAACCCGCGCCCTCTCGCGCTCGGCCACCTCGGCCAAGAATTCCGGCTCATCCTCCGGCGCCCAAGAAATCACACCAACGCCACCGGGTAAGTCATGCCGATCCGGCGCTCCCACAATCTCCTTTAACATTCCACTCATAGGCCCCCAGTCTACCCCCCCGTCCGCCCCTAAGAAACTCCCATTCCACCTCCCTCATCAGGCCCTCCACCCCCACCCTACGCCCTACGGACGCAGCAGAACCCGGGCTCGTGACACCCGCCCCCGAGAAACCTGCCGCCACCCGCGCGCAAGTGCGCCCCGAAACCGCTATCCTCTGCCCCACCCCACCGTCCCCTTGGCCTTCCCCCTCCACTACTTCGTCTTCGCGCCCCTGGTCTTCCTGGCGCTGCTCGCCTGCATCGTGCCCGGCAGGTCGCCCTTTGCCGTGGTCAAGGATGCGATCGTTGCCATCCGCGAGACACGTGGCGCGCGGCTGGCCGCTGGCGCTTACCTTGGCGTGCTTACCGTCAGCTTGATCGAAAGCCACTTCGACGACGCCCTGACCGCCGCCCTTGGCTACGACCTGACGGGCATGGTGCACGACTTCGAAGGCGACTTCGTGCTCAACATCCAGAACGCCTTCCTCGCTATGCCGGCGGGCGACTTTGTGATCGGCGTGCTGGCCCTGACGTACACGGCCGGCTACATCGCGTGGCTGGCCCTGCCGCCCTTTGCTTTGCTCGGCCTCAACCGTAGGCATGCCGCCGGCACCTACGCCTGCGCCTTTGCGGTCAACTACGTCCTGGCCCTACCCTTCTACCTCTTCGCCCCGGTGCGAGAGGTCTCCTGGAGCGGGATCACCAAGACGCGCTCGCTTCTGGAAGAGCACTGGCCCGGCATCACCGAGCCCCTGCGCGCGGAGAGTGCACTCGACAACTGCTTCCCAAGCCTGCACGTCTCAATAGCGGTCACGGCGCTCTGGTTCATGGTGCGCTATGGCAACCGCCGGGCGGCCATCGTCGGCTGGCCGCTGACCCTTGCAGTGATCCTCTCGGTGCTAGTACTTGCGATCCACTGGGGTGTGGACACCGCTGCGGGCATCCCCTTCGGCATCCTCTGCGCTTGGATTGCCGAGCGCTTGTTCCCCATACCCGACAGCGAAAAGCCCGATCGTTCCGAAGCAGCCTAGGCCCGGCCCGGGATCCAGGCAGCGGCCTGGAGCAGGGCGGTGATCAGGTTCTCGGGCGAAGCCACTCCCTTGCCCGCAATGTCGAAGGCCGTACCGTGGGCCGGACTCACGCGCAGGTAGGGCATGCCAAGTAAGACCGTGACACAGGTGGTTGGTGCTGCCAACTTGACCGGGATGAAACCCTGATCGTGGTAGAGCGCGAGCACGGCGTCATACTTGCCTGCCATGGCGGCTACGAAGACCGTGTCCGGAGGCTCTGGCCCTGTCACGTGGAAGCCCTTCGTACGGGCCTCTTCGATCGCTGGCATCAAAACGCGCTGTTCGTCATCCCCAAACAGGCCCCTTTCGCTGGCATGGGGATTCACGCCGGCGACAGCCAGGTGCGGCTTGTCGAATCCGAAGCCGACCATGGACTCGTAGAGCAGGTCAAGGGAGTCCAGGATCAGCTTGGGAGTCAGACTGGCGATCGCGGCCGCCGTGGGCATGTGACGGGTCGCCATGAGCACGCGCATGTCGCCAGCAATGGCCATCATCTGACAGCGTTCCGCCGAAGCCCAGCGGCGCAAGAGTTCGGTCTGACCCTCGACCTTCTCACCGGCCATATGCATGGCCTCCTTGCAGACCGGTGCAGTGACCAGCCCGTCGACCTGGCCCCCAAGGCCCAGGTCGGCGCCCAGGCGAAGGGCGTCCAAGGCGGCGCGTCCGCAGTTCTTCTGGGCGCGCCCCATCTCGAAGGAGCCGAGCTCCCCGCGAGAGGAGTCCAGCCAAAGACTGCGCCCGCTCTTGCGCTCGGCGAGTTGCAATTCCTCTGCAGACTCCACGACTTCACAGCCAGGGATCCGGAGCTCCGAAGGCCCTAAGACCACGGGCTCGAGGGCCGCCACAACGCGCTCGTCCAGAAGTGCGGCCCGCACGATCTCCGGGCTGATGCCCGCAGGGTCCCCAAGAGTAAGGGCGATGCGGGGAAGTGCGTTTGGTCGTGAAGGTGCCATCTGGGCGGCATTCTACGATTTGAGCCCGATTGCTCCCCTTGGGGACATGGCTTTTTGGCCGGAAACCTGCCCGACCTAGCAGCCCTTACCTAGATCTCATCGGAGCTTCCCGCTTCGGCGGCTGCCTCGGGTACTCCACCGGCGCGCAGGAAGTTTAATGTGCTCGCGATCACATCGAGGACCTCCAACGTGGGGCTCTCGCCAAAGTCCACGCGGGCCAAGAGCTGCAGTAGATCAGAATTCTCGCCGACGGGCACCTTGCGGCGCTTGGCCGAAGCCTGCACACGCTCGGCGAGCTCCCCTTGGCCCTCGACAATTCGACGGCTTGACCGGGAAGCGCCGGGATAGCGCAGAAACAGTTTGAGTGGATTAGATTCGGTCATTGGATTAAGGGGCGGGGTGTGGGGTGTGCGAGCGCTCTAGCCGCGCAGATCGAGCACCTTGCGCTTGCGAAGGAAGCCGATATCTAGGTGGCGGCGAGAGACGTCGATATCCTCGGGAGTCCCGGCAAAGACCGACACCCGTGCGGGCAGGAACTCCTTGCCGATGTCGAGGTCGATGACGTCTGCGATCTGGTCCTGCAGCTTACGCGCTCGGGTCTGCAGTTTAGGGACCAGGCTCTGGTCGGAGACCAAGACCCGCATGGAGACCCCGCCGGCTCCCATGGTGAAGTCCACGCGCACAGGGCCTAGGCTCGCAAACTCAACGCCCAAGGTGACGCGCCATTTGGGCGTGCCAATGGGATCGCTTTCCTCAAGCTCTCGGTGCTGGACAAACAGGCTGGCACAGACCCAACGATCGCCGTCTTGAACCGGAAAGGTCCAGTGATTGGGATCGCCCTCGACCTGCCGAGCGACCTGCAGTACCTGCTCGGCCTCTAAGCCAGCGAGAGCGCGCTCGAGTTCGACGCGCAGCCCGGGCGATGGATCCTTTGCAAGGGAGCCCAGCAGCTCACCCTTTAGGTCGCGTTCGAGCTCCAGTAGACAGGCGATGTCATCGGACAGAACGCCGGCCCGCAGCAGGTTGGCCTCGTATCCCAAGCCAATGCGGTTTAGAACGTCGGCCAGCTCGAGTCCGTCGGCCCCAGGCTGCAAGAGGTGATCTTCCAGCCGAGACAGCAGGGCGTCGCAGCTCCCGTCGGGATCCTCGGAGTGGGCAAGGGTCGACACGAGGTTCGCAGCCAGGTCGATCACTAGGTCCCCAAGGGGGGCGTCCTGGCAGAGCACCATGCGTAGAGCGTCATGGAGTCGGAACTCAGTCAGGCCGGGGTCGCTCAGGATCGTCAAATCCAGCTCTCCCGGACGCGCGCCCTGGTCTACCCGGAAGTAGAAGGACTGCCCAATAAGCAGGCGAACGTCCGATTGAAGCGAGAAGCGGTGGCGCCCAACGCGTACTAGAAAACAACCTTCACCGAAGTTCTCGACAACCTGTCCCAGTAAAACTCGTCCGACACGTAGGGCCGCTTCCAGCTGCTTGCGCTGGGAAGACGCCATACTTGCGGTGTTGTAGTTGGGGATTTTGTAAGGGTTCTTTTCCAAGATGTTGGATTCCTGCGCTGGATTAGCGGTTAGGTGGGGTTGGAAGGAGCTTCACCTCCGGTATCGGCCCCAAGTCCAGCAGGATTAGCCCTGATTGCATTCGACAGCAAAAATCCCAGCTTGGTAAAGATGAGTGCTCAGGGAATTCATTTACAGGGCGTCCCATTATCCTCTTATCCCGGCGGATTCGCGCGGCCCCCTGCGGCCCGCCCCAACTAGCCCCATCATAAAATCTATGCTCCGCTCCTTGATCCTTGCATCCCTCGCCTGCCTAGCCCTTGGCACATCCTCCCGCGCCCAGGAGGCTATTAATTATGAGCAGCACGCGAACGGCTTCGCCCTTGATCACGGCCTCACGGGGCTGACGTCCGTCGAGGTCAACTTCCGGCAGGTCATCAATGAGGCCTACGTCCACGTGACGATCGGCATGTTCGAGGTCTACCACCCGATTCCCGACCTCGATAACACTGGTGTTGCCAGGACCTTCCAGAGTGTGTGTCGGAGGCTTCTCGAGATGCAGCAGATCTGGCTCGACAACCTGCAGCCTGCATCCGGCAGGCTGAAGGATGTCGAGGCCGACATCAAGACCATGGACAAGTGGGTCAAGTCCTGGAGCACGGGGCGCCTCGGCGACCTGGACCTCGACAGTCCCCGCAATCTGCTTGATGCCTTCAAGGCCAAGGACAAGTACCGGGCCGCTTCCCTTCGTCTACAGGACAGCTTCCTGCGGGGGGATAGCCTAGGACTCGAACGCCCCTCGGACCAGTTCGAGACGGCCCCGCTAATCCTGTGCCCGACTCGCCGCGAATTCGTGCGACTGGTCTGCTATGCGGGTCTGCTCTATGAAGAAGAGCGCCCGAAGTACTGGGCCGACAATCTCCACGAGTGGATCGAAGGCCGCATCATGGACATGCGCGCCCTGGCCCTGGAGTTCGTCGATGTGGACCGCGAAATCGGAGACATCTATGGGGGGCAATCCATGAATGTGCGTTACAAAGATGGGCTCGAGCAGCACGTGATCCAGCGCGCCTTCCTCAGCTTGATGCAGAGCTACTTCGGCCAGCAGTTTGACCCTGCCCTAGCGGTAGGCTTTGCGATCAACTTCAACGTGGATATCTTTGGGCTCGACCACGGCCGACTCGAGGGCGACCCCCGGGGCAACTCCACGCCCCCGCGAGAGGTCTTCATCCCCGGCGGTAACCCCGACGGCGGCTACCTGCCGCCCTTGAGCGCCGAGAGTCCGTATCGCGAGCTCGAGGGAGAGTTCCGATACGTCAAGAAGCTCGCAGGAACCCAAGAGGCTGGCAACACGGCGGATCAAAACCTACAGGCCCGCCTGCAGAGCTTCCTCATCCACGCGGATACGGGTTCGGGCAAGCATGTGGTGATGAGCCCTTTCCTTGGGACCTCGGCTCTTAGTGCGCCGGTGCCTGCACCCGAGTTTCTCGGGGACTACCAGGAGTTTTTCCGGGCCTACCGCACGGTGTTCATGCACTGGCTGCGGACCGAAGCCGGCAGCTCCAAGAAGGACTCCGCTAAGAAGTTCGCCCAGCTGTTGAGCGCCCTGGGCGCTAGCACAGGCGAAGGCGACCCGAATCTAGAGGCCCTAATCCCGACCATCTACAACGGGCTCTTGCTCAGTAACCAAGAGCAGAACAAGGACTGCTTAGAGGGTCGCTTCCTGCGCTGGCTGAAGCTGCAGTAGGCCTCTTGTCAGCACCGAGCCGACACAAGCAGCGAGCTCTCTTCTCGCCCATGGGAGAGGACCACGCGCTAGAGACCATCAAGGGTAAAGAGCAAGGTTAGCCGGTCCTGGGTCTAGGTCGTCCGAATCCGCGCAACCGCCTTGCGCCAAGTTCCCAGTTGCTCGTCACGCTGGACCTCTGGATTGGGCGTGAAGGTCCGCTCGATCTCGAGCTCGCGATCCGATCCCACCTTCCCAAGGTAGATGGCAGCAAGGGTTGCCGCTCCTAGGGCCGTTGCCTCAAGGTTCTGGGGGCGATGGACAGAGATTCCCGCAAGGTCAGCTTGAATCTGCATCAAGAGGTTATTCGACGCGGCCCCACCATCGACACGCATCGATGCCAACTCGATCCCAGTCTCCTGGCGAAACAGATCGATCAACTCGACGTTCTGTAGCGCAATGGCCTCGAGCCCTGCGCGCGCGATGTGAGCGCGATTGGAACCTCGGCTTAGCCCAAGGATCGCGGCGCGCGCATCGGGATCCCAATAAGGTGCACCAAGTCCGGTGAACGCCGGGACCAGGGTCACCCCCCCGGAGTCGGGGACGCTTGCGGCCAGGCTCTCACTCTCGGCAGCATGCCCCAAGATTCCGAGCTTGTCGCGCATCCACTGCACGATCGCTCCCCCCATAAAGATGCTGCCCTCTAGGGCGTAGCATCTACCACCATTGGGCCCAACGGCCAAGGTCGTCAAGAGCCCCTGGCCTTGGGCATCCGCGCGGGTCTCCCCGGTATTTAGCAGCAGGAAGAGCCCCGTTCCGAAGGTGCATTTCAGGTCCCCTGTGTGGATTGCACCCTGGCCCAGCAGGGCGGCCTGCTGGTCACCAGCAACCCCCAGAATCGGAATCTCGCGCCCCTGAATTCTGGCGACGCCAAAGTCACTGCAAGAGGGTTGAACTTTGGGCAACCAACTGGGGTCCACACCGAAGTGCTTACAGAGCGGCTCCGACCAGATGCCACGGTCGATATCGAATAGCATCGTCCTAGAGGCGTTGGTTGGGTCTGTCCAGAACTGCTGCTCGCCGGTAAGGTGGCTTATCAGCAGGCTGTCTACTGTTCCGAAGCAGACCTCACCCGCTCTTGCCCGCTCCAGAAGCCCTGGTTCGTTCTCCAACATCCACTCGATCTTCGTCGCGCTGAAGTAGGGGTCAATCAGCAGCCCCGTCGAGTCGGCCACCTGCTTGGCAAACCCAGGCGACTCCCGTAGTGCCCTACAACGCTCCGCCGTGCGCCTGTCCTGCCACACGATTCCAGGCCCAAGGCTCGCTCCGGGACTAGAGCGACTTAATGCGAAGATCGTCTCCCTCTGGTTCGTGATTCCGAGCCCAATTACATGCTGGGCGCGATCGTCCGCAAGAAGCTCTGTGAGGACCTCATCCGTCGCTGCCAAGATCTCCTCGCTGTAGTGCTCGACATGCCCCTCAAGAGGGAAGTGCTGGGGGAATTCTCGGTGCGCCCTGGCAATGGGCTCCAGTCCGGACGTCCCTTCTGCGCGAAACAACACTGCGGTCACCCCGGTCGTCCCGGCATCTAATCCAATCAAGGTTTTTACCATGGAATGACCATAGCCGCTTGGCGGCGGATCCACCGCTGTTCGGTCGGAGATTCCGAATCAAACGCAGGGTCCGATCAGCCCCAAAAAAACCCCGCCAAGCGAAGTGCTTGGCGGGGTTATAAGCTCCGGCTGGCAGGAGCCGCGAAAACTAGAAGCTGAGGAGCTCGAATTGAGCCGCATCTCCGTAGGTCGCGACGCCGAGATAGGAGCTCTGAACACCTTGGTTCGCCAGCTCAAGTCCGACCGTCACATCGTCAGCGATGTTGGACTTCAGGACGGCCCCATAGCGGAGATCCATGCTGTAGCTCGAGAGCCGAAAGGCCTGGCCCTTGTAGCCATTACCACTTAGAGCACCGGCTCCACCGACGTAGTCGAAGCCAACGCGAAGGTGGGTTGTCAGTCGCTCGTACTCAATCGCCTCGCGATCAACGGCCACGGTCACATCGCCGTGGAAGCAGAACTCATAGATCCCGTTCGCTTGGGTCAGCTCGGTCTCTTCGATAGAGACGTAGCCATCGCCATAGGCATCAATAACGGACTCGCGAACCTCACGCATTGTGCCGACAAGGACAAAGCTAGGCTTCATCGAATCAGCGCGCTTACCTTCCCCAAGACCGAAACCACCGGACGGAGGATCACCGGGATCACCGGGGTAGATAGCAGGAAGGGTACCGACGAGGTCCTGGTCCGAGGAGAGGAAGCGCGCGGCCGAGTCGCCACCATCGCCACCATCGCCAAAATCGGCATTGGCAAGGACAAGAGACTGTAGGCTTATGGCTAGAGTGGCGGTTCCAAGTAGAACGCCAAGGATTGATTTGCAGTTCATTGTGATCATTTCCCTTTCCCCGTCGTGTCGGCTTGGGGGCAGCCCACTTGGGCTTCGTCTAAGAACAACTCGGGACAGGTGAGAAGCAGTGACTCGGCGAAGCCAGGCAGGCTTGCCATTTTCTCTTGGAGCTTGGGTGATGAGTCCGCCAGGGTTTCCGCAATCCTGGCAGCTTGACTTGGCTGTGAGTCAATAAGGGCTCGGAAAGCCTGAACGGAGCGGCCTCCCGCTCCGAGGCGTAGGTGGCAGATGGCCGCGTTGTAGCGCGCCATAAAGAAACGTGGATTCACGTCCGCCAAGCCACTGATCGAGACCCAGCGGAAGCAGACCAAGGCTCGCTTGTGGTCGCCTTCGGCGCCATAGAGCTTGCCGAGTTGCATAGCAGCATGCCCACGGTTCGCCTCGTCCATGGCTGTGTCAAAGACAAAGCGCAGGTCCTCGGCGGCCCGCATACGGTGCCCTTCGTGGCTGTGAACAAAGGCGCGATACAGGCGAGCCTCTTCGTGCTCTGGGTCAACGGCTAGAGCTTCCGCAAGCAGACGCTTGCCCTTTTCGAGGCTGCTCTCGATCTTCGTGAGCCTTCCATTGAGCATGTGCCGGGCCTCGGTCCAATCCACTTCCGAAGAAGCGACACGGCCGCTGGCAAGGACACCATCCACAAAGCCGCGTCCACGCGTCTTCTCGAACTCGACCCGCACTGCAGGTTCAAAGACATCGTTCCTGTACTGCGCATTTGTGGCAGCAAGGACGTAGGCTTTGCCAAGTTGGTAGAAAACGGTGGCAAGGCGATTGACGAGCTGAGCGGATTCGGCCTGCTCCATAAGCTCCTTTCCAGTGAGAGCCGAGAAGCGCGTCAGCAAGACATCGGGGTTAGCGATGTCGCGATGCGTAGCGACCATCGAACGAGTGTCATCGAGAAAATCGTGGCATCCAGCGCAGATCTCAAGGTGAGCGATCGCTCGCGTTGCCGCATCATCGTCCAGTTCGCCGTCGACCAAGGCCGACAGGTCGGCTTGGAAGTCGAGGCAGACCTTTGGGGTGACCTCAGTCCAAAAAGTACTATTCATGAGAGACGACCTCCGAGTGATTGTTCCGGACTACCGGACCTAAAGGCGGGGACGGTCGTAAGCCCTCGCTTGGTTGCTTGAATGCTGGGTTTGGGACTCCTGGCGGGACGGACATCAGGAGGAAGACCGTCGAATACCCGTCGCATCGATCGGTGGATCTTGCGACGAGCACGGAAGATGACCATCTTCAGGTTCTCGAGCTTGATTCCCAAGTCAACCGCAGCATCGCGATAGCTTGAGCCTTCAACCTCTACAAGGTGAATAGCGCGTTGCTCGCGCTCGGACAGTTGGGAGTAAAAGCGCAGATAGAGGTGCAGGTAGGTCACATAGACCCGGTTGCACTCCTCTGTCGTCTCGCGATCCACGGCTCCATTTAGAGGGTTTTGCACTCCGTGTTCCGTGGGCTCAGGCAGATCGTCAATGGGGACTTCCGCTCGGCCGCCTCGACTCTGGGACCGCAGGTGCTTGAGCACTGTGTTCCGAACGATTGTTGCCGACCAGACCCGGAAGGCGTCCTCGCGCTCTGCGTTGAACCTGTGCGGATAGCGGTGCACGTTGAAGAACACCTCCTGCAGTACGTCTCGAGCATCAGCCCGACTCTGGTACCGCCTTAGGCGAGCGGCGACCTGCTGGACGAGGTGGTGCCCGTTGAGCTCGTACAGCAGCCCAAAGCAGGAACGTGCTTGGTGCAACCGAAAAAGCTCCATGATCTGGGTGGAGAGAGCGTCCCGGACCTGGTCCTGGGTCCTCTCCTTGCCATCAGATCCGTTAAGAATGGTGAAGAGCGGCTCTAGGTCCGCTCGCTTGACTTCCGAGACCTCTGTTGAGATCTCAAGGAACTTCAAACGAAGCGCCTTGGAGTCAAACGCAGGGGCAATCAGGGCCTCCTGTCCGCCGAGATACGCCGGGCTCAAGCCGCGCACTCCAGTCTGTATTGAAATAGTTCCGAGGGCATTTTCTCTCGTTATGTTGTCCTAGCTGAGGGGGAGGTAGGCCCCATAGAGAGTCATGGGGGGGCAGCTATATATAGGGTAATCAAAATCCGCGGTTACCGGATCTACCCAAATAAGCGGGAAGTGAACGGCAAACCGAACAAAAAGGGGCCGCTATAGCCTTTAAATGCCCCTTTTGGAGCCACTGGGAGCACTGAGAATTAGGGCTTGAGAAACCGCTCGGGGCTAAGCTCAGGGTTAATCTTCACGTTGGTAAAACTCCAGCTGCCTACCGGCTTCTCGTCGCGATCGACGCTCGTAAAGCTCCTTGGGAACTTCAGGCCGTCGTGATCTTCGTAGTCGCTGATCCGCGTGCAGCCGATCCGCTGCTTCGTGGCGGGGTCAAAGACGTCCAGCCTCTCGATCAGAGTCGTCTCTGGGCTGTGGTAGTTGCGGTAGAGGAGCGGTACCGATCGGCTCGGCGCGAACTCAGCATCAACCGCTGCGTACTTTACTCCGTCCCGGGTTTTCACTCCGGAGTACTTAAACCTCAAATCCATGGACCGGGGCATCAGGATGAGGTCGAAGTGCGCTAGAAGGGCACTCGCATCTAGACTGGCAAAGTTTAGGTACTGCTTGGAGTCGACCTCGTCGAATCCGCCCTCGGTGTTCTCAGTCCATACTTTGACGGCGATTGGTGTCACGATCGAGACCATCTGGACCATTTCCGGCGTCTCCGTCTCGGAGATGTCGATCTCCGATTCGATCCGTACGGCCCTAGGCAGGTGCTTGGACACGCCCATGTCCCCCAAGTCCTGGGGCGGGATGTGGTGATAGCGCATCTCGATCTTCTTGACCGACAGCTTGGTCTCCACCCCGTCCTTATCAAAAATACTGGGCGTGAAGTCACAGCTCAGGAACGACAGGTTGTCGAGCCGATCAGCGCCGCCATGGGCAGCTTCGTAGAGAGGTAGTATGCGCTGCCAGCCCGTGGCAACCGTGGTGTTCGCCGGATTCTGGCCGTCACCTGCGGGTGTCTGCGCAGCTGAGACTAGGCCGAGTAGGGGAAGAAGAAGGAAAAAGCCGAAGCAACGCATGGCGCGAGGAGTTTGAGGTTCAAATCGAAAAAAAGGAGAGCACAAGTCTACCGCCTGTGCGGTTAGTGCGCGGTCCAGGGGCCCCCTACATTTGGTGAAGACCACAGACAAAAGATGACAGGACAGGCTACGGAATGGATGATGGAGTTGTGAATCCACAGGCCATTATCCTCGAAATCGCAGCAGACCTCGGTCTCCACCTCGCCGAGCTCGCCCCCCTGGCGCCCCCCAAGGACGCGGCCCACTTCGAGACTTGGCTCCAAGAGGGGCGAGCGGCGGACATGGACTGGCTTCACAAGAACAAGGACCGGATCGCGGACCCGCGTGGCCTTGCCCCGGCGCCAGCATGCCTTTTAATGGTTGGCCTAGCCCACGTCCGCCCTAGGGTGGACCTGCCGGAGGGAGGCCGCATTGCCCGCTATGCCGCTGGGAGGGACTACCACAACCGCCTGGGGAAGCTGCTGGTGCGCCTTGGGAAGCGCCTAGCCCGCGAAGGTGCCCTCGGCGAGGGCCGTCCAGGGCGAGCCATGACCGACGCGGCCCCCCTACTGGAGCGCTCCCATGCCGAAGAGGCCGGGATTGGCTTCGGCTCGAAGGCCGCGAACCTGCTGCATCCAACCTTTGGGCCGTGGTTTTTCCTTGGTGAGTTGGTTCTGGAGATTGACCCCCAGGAGCTGCTTGCAGATGGTCCTAGCCTGGCCCCCGCCGGCTCCTGCGGGACTTGCACGGCGTGCATTGACGTCTGCCCAACAGATGCGATCGTCGCGCCGGGCCAGGTCGATGCCGGCCTGTGCATTAGCTACCAGACCATCGAAAACCGAGGACCCATCCCCCACGAGCTGCGGCCAAAGCTCTCCGGGTTCGCTTTTGGTTGCGATATCTGCTCCGAGGTCTGCCCCTGGGGCATCAAGGCTGAGTCTAAGGCGAACTTCAGCCAGGACTGGGGCACCCACCAGGTGGTCGAAAAGCTCACCTTGGTCGACTGGCTGGAGCAGGACGATGCCAGCTTTAAGCAGATCTGGCAGGGATCTCCACTCCAGCGGGCCAAGCGTGACGGCCTGGCACGCAATGCGGCCCTGGTCCTTGGGCTAGCCCCCCGGGAGGGTAGCCGGGAGGCCCTGCTTCGAACTCTCGAACTCCACAGCTCTCCTATGGCGAGGGAAGCTGCGGCATGGGCCCTGGCAAAAGCGCATGGCACGGAAACCCCAGTCAAGGATGCCCTTGACCGGGCCTACCACCGGGAAGAGAGGTCCGAGTGGCAGGCCTTAATCGGCATCGACCGCGATATCGCCAGATCGGATCCCTAAACGCAGGCAGGCCATGCCCAAGAGTTCCCCTGCGCCCAAAACAGGACGTAAGCCATTTACGATACTGCAACTTAGGGCATACGCACTGCTTCCCTAGAGCAGTAATCGCGCCCCCTTGCCCCCAAAGCAAGGGAACAAGACGGCCGGACTCTCCGTCTTCCAATCAGCAGATAGGGGAGCCCTATCGCTACTCCCCCCCTACCCCGAGTCTAAGGACCTACCCACTTCCCCGGTGAGCCGCGACCGCCTCCAGGCCAGCTTTGCACATGGCCTGAGCAGCACGTGCGCAACTTCAACCTGAACACATACGCCCCCAAGAGCATGGCCACGAGTAGCTTTTACGACGACCAGAAGTTCTGCCACGAGTGCGACACCTACGTCGCCTACCTCGTGAGTGCAGAAGCCAGCTACTGCACGACCTGCGGATCTAAAGTCCGCCTGCTCTCTAAGCAAGACTGGGGCATGTTCGCCTCCACGCTTAAACCAGCAAAACAGAAGGGTGGTCGCCCTCGCAAGAAGCGAAGCACCGCCTAGACAAGACCACTCGAAGCTCGTCCCCCCCGGTTGTGGAAGACAAGGGAGCCGAGCACGAGAAGTGGAAGTGGAAGGGAAGCCCCTGACGCCCTAGGCGCCAGGGGCTTCATTTTTGCCCGCAGGGTTCCGCGGAGAACCTCGACGCCCCCTATGGAGTCGCCTCCTTCTTACTTCGACGGGCACCCGATTTGATGACTGGCCAATGAAGTCCCCCCGCTCTTCCTAATCGGCCTGGCACTCTTGGGGCCGAATAAGGCCATCATGCGGCTCGCCCCCAAGGGCGGCTTGTTACGTCCCGCCCTTAAACATGGGCAGCAGCGTGTGCTGCACCTTCTTGAACAGCTCGCCCGTGGCACGTACATCGCGCAGGCAGTACTCGCCGATCTCGTCGATTCGGCCTTCGCGGTAGACTCGCCCAACTTGGCTCCCATCGATCGAGCCCTTGGGACTCTCCACATCAAAGCGACGGCACCAGAAGTCAAGGGAGTAATTCTTCCGCACCGTGCCGTGAAAGTTAAACACCTCCATTAGGTCACAGTGGGTCGAGACGTCGTACCGGTAGGGCAAAAGGTTCACCGAGGGCACGACGCCGAGTTGGGCCGAGCGAACCATCAGCATCGGACCGTCGTAGCCGCGTCCGTTATAGGAGACGAGCCGAGGTCGCTTGCGCCCGACAATCTCCCAGAACTTCTCAAGCACGGCCTTCTCTGAGCCGCGGAAGATGTCGGAGTCGGGAACGCGCTCCCACTCCTTCGGTCCCTCCGAGACGGCGCCATCGCCGGCCTCAAGCAGCATCAACCCGCGATCCGCCTCGACGTTCCAGAGGCCGATCGCGATGATCTTGCCGAGTCCAGGAAAGAGCGCCATGCGCTCGGGCAGGGCCTCGCGCTCGCGCTCGTCCCGGGCACGTTCCATAAGGTAGCCGCGGGTGATCTCGTCGACCTCCTCCCAGGGAGTGCCGGCGACTTCGATATCAAAGGTGATGGTCTGCATGTGTTTCTCCTAAGCGGAGATTCTGCCACGGCGCGCCTCACCTTGCCCGTGGCGAGAGCCACCTTTCTAAACTGGCGGCCCGTTCGATCAGTCCTCGCTGTCGAGATACCCCAGCCCCTGGAAGCTCTCAAAGAAGGCGTCGGACATGCCCTCGCCCGGCAACTGCGGAGCCGTGGCCTCCCGAAAGTCGGCGTCTGGGCTAGGTCCCATTGTAATCGGGTGTGCGAGGCGCCAGGACTCGTCGAGGATGCGCTCCAGAGGAATACTACCGCCCTTGGCCCCCCGCCAGTGCTCGGGAACGGGTAGGTCGAGCAGATGCATCAGCATTGGCGCGACGCCAAACACGTCCCCCACCTCACCACGCTGCTTGTCTCCGAGTAGGTTTCCCCAGCGCGCTGCCGGCGGGCCTAGGACCCCGATGATGCCCGGAGCCGCGTCCTCGTGGTGGCCCGAGGTCAGGGCATCGGCATCGTACTTGGTCTCGGGATCAACGTGCATGCCATGGTCGCTGAGGACAATCACGAGGGCGTCTTTCGGTGCCTTCGCCAGCAGCTCGCCGAGCATGCGGTCGGCCTCGACATAGGCGAGTGATAGGTAGTCGCCGAAGGCAGCAAGATCTTCGCTCGAGACCTCGTAGCTCACGTCGTTGGGGCTGTGGTAGCGCCAAAAGCGATGTCCCACCACGTCGGGAAGGGCCAGGTAGGACAGGGTCAGGTCCGCGGCGCCCGTGTCCAACAAGTGGCCCGTCACGGCGGCGATAGAGAGGTCCGCGGCGTGGGTCCAGGCCATGTCGTTGACCAGCCTACCCTCGAATGCGTCCAGCTGTTCGGGGATCGGGAAGGCCCTGCGCATCGCGGGGCGTAGCTGCTCGGCGTCCTCGGCCATCACTAGCAGCGGCTCGATCTCGGTGGCCAGCTTTGGTGGCCAGGTCTGGTGCTCCATCTCCCGCCAGAGGGTCGGCTTCCAAATGATCTTGGCCTGGGCCTGGGCCGCGTAGGAGGCGACCATGCGGCCGTTGACTGGCTCCGCGGGCCACGTAATCCACCACCCTGCGCAGTCCACCGTGCGGCCCGCGTCCGAAGCTAGGTTCCAGATGGCAGGGACGCGGCGGGTGTTGCTCGTAAAGGGCAGCGACGTCTCGGGCTCCAGGAAGTTCTCGATGCCGTGGGCGGGCGCATCTTGGCCCGTACCGATCGTAGTCCAGATGACTGGAGACCAGGTCGGAGACAGGGTGCCAAGGCGGCCTAGGGTGCCCTCATCGGCGAATCGCTGGAAGGTAGGCAGGCGACCATCCGCCAGCAGTTGATCCATCACGATGGGGTCCAACCCATCAATCCCGATGACAACAACGGGGGCCACGGGGGCTAGGGTGGGCTCCTCATCAGAGCACGATCCGATCCCCAGCAGTCCCAGACAAGTCACCAGCACAGTCAGCTTCATGGGCCTATCCTACTAGAGACAAACCTCTGTATGTTGTATGAGCAACGAGAGACTACCCCCTTGCGTTGTGCCCAAAGATCCCCCATGATCGTTGTACGTCCCTCGTGGGACCCTATGGCCCAAGCGGGTCCCCTAGGCAACCGCGGGGGGAGTCACCATCGCTCGACGCCGAGCCGCTCTTACTCGGTTGTGTCGGGATCCGTAACTTTAGCAGGAGGTGTTTGATGATGTTGAGCGAATGTAGAAGGGGTCAGGAGATCTGAACCCCCGCTGTAAAGCGGAGGTGATCTCTGAGAACCCCGTTCAAGCAATCGAGCCCGTCCCCGCTAACGCCTGGGCGGGCTCGACCTTTTAGGCCTGGGGACTCGCCCCGGCAGTCCGCGGCGTGAAGCTTGTTCGGCTCCAGAGAATGCCAGCCAAGGCCAGCAGCCAGAGCGCATTACTCAGGACGTCTTTGGGGCCCATGGGCACGCCGCCCGTCGCGGCCGTACAGCCGCCGCTGCTAGAGCCGCCGCCACCTTCGTAGGTGAAGGCCGAAGTGATCACATCGGCTTGTCCTGTGTCCGCCCGGCGGATTAAAACGGTGGTCGAGCCACTGCCCCCAGGCACGGTCACTTCAAGGGTCGAGCTGTTGATCAGGGTCACATTATCCGCCATCACTCCGCCAATCCCGGTGTCGGGATCTGCACCGAAGATGACCTGGGTATTGCCGGTCAAGTTCGCTCCTCTCAAGGTGATGACATCGCCGCCCGAGGCCTTGCCCGTGCTTGGTGTCAGTTGGGCGACCTCTGGGTCGCTAGGGCGCACATAGGCAAACGCGCTCTGGGCCGAGGCACCACCCGGATTTTGAATCTCAACTACATAGGGACCACCCTCGACGCCAGATGTCGTCTGGACAATCACGCGCTCAACCGAATCCACGACGACGTTGCTCTGCAGCACCCCGTCAATCCGGACCTCAAGCCCTTGGGCAAAGTTGTTACCCCGCAGGATCAGATCAGTCCCACCTTCCCGGCTGCCCGAAGGAGGGAAGATTGAGTCCACCACGGGGACCGCTGCAGAGGTAAAGGCGCTCACCTTGCGTCCCTCTATCCCACTGCTGTCGATCACAACCACATCGTGCAAGCCCGGAAGGGTCGCCTTCGTCGTAAGTAGGATCGTCGTGTCGTCGGCCACGATGCAGCCGCCCACTGCGCCATCTTCGTAGATGCGGTCGCCTAGGACCACCCGCGCCCCGGCCTCGAAGTTCGTTCCCTTAATCACCATGAAGGTGCCCCCGGAGTCGCTTCCAGAGATGGGTGACACCGTGGCCACCGTCGGCGTCGGCGGAGTGATCTGGATTGCGCCAGGAAGCACACTAAGATCGCCGGTCGGGCCAACGACTTGGAGGTCAATGTGTCCAAGGCCAGCGCCGCTAGGCACGGTCACGCTAAACTGAACCAGCGAATTACTCCAAGACAGGGGTGTCACTAAGACACCTGAATCCGGCGATGAGATCGTCGAGCCATTGACCAGCGATGTTCCGCGCAAGACGTGGTTTGTGGTCGAGCCGCGGATGGCCCGCAGGGGGAAGTTGTCCGAGCTCCTGCCTAAGTTAAGGGCCACATCCGCGTCGACGCTGATAATCCCGATTGCCTTGTCTTCGCCGCTGCCGAGCAAAATAGGTGACGGGTAGTAGGCGGGCTCGAAGTTCGTCACGACCATGTGGCCAGTGGTCAAGTTCGTGGACGCAACCGGCTCGTCGAGGGGACGTGCGTACAAGGTGTAAGTCCCTGGATCCAGACCCTCGACCTCAAAGGCTCCGTTGCCATCCGCCAGAGCTGCTCCAGCGAGGCGGCCACCAGAGTCGCGTGCCGTCACCCAAGCACCGGCGACCCCCATACCACCTGCAAGCCTGCGCACGTGACCCGTCAGGCGGCTCTGGGGGCCCGAAGGATACGCATCGCGCATTCCATGCATGTCATCCACGGAGAGGCTACGGTGCAGAATCACCGTGGTATCCACGTAGGGAAACATGGTCGAACCCGCGACGCCGGAGTGATCGAGCCCAAGCAGGTGCCCAAGCTCGTGGGTCGCTACGTCTTGTACATCGAACTGCCCAGGTACACCTGAAGTGGTGAACTGGAAGTTGTTCCCGTTGAAGAGCACATCTGCGTCGGAGATCGCGCCGCTTCCGAAGAACCAGAGTGGAGTGATGGCGACGGTGCCCGAGCCGAAGGGGAAATAGCCTGAGGAGTTGTTCTCGTCGAACAGCATCATGTGGACGCTGCTTGACTCCCAGTCTGTGCGTGCTTGTTGGCTTGCGCTAGTGTTTTCAGCAAGGTGAACAACCGAGCCGTCCACGTCGTTCCAAGCGTCGATGGCATTGCGAAGAGAGGTCTCGTAGCTGCCGTCCGAGATGTTGTCGGAGCCGGCATCACTGATCACGATGCTCACGTTAGACGGGTTCGACCAGAAGAGCTCAGCTCCGGTCCCCGGGTTGTGCAAGCGCACGTGGGCCATGGCCGCACCCATGACACCTATCGCGAGGGCTGAGGCGATCACGCCTCGGCCTGTAAAGCTCCTCACCTTGCCCATTATTTGCCTTCGGAAAAACTGCTAACGCCACTTCGCGGCCCTAGGGCTTGCTCCCTAACCACTGCGGCCTCGACCTCGGCGATAAGCTCCGCGTAGTCGCGGACGTGCTGCCCTGCAGCCTCGAGGACCTTTCCGGTCTGGGGGTCGACTAGTCCCAGCTCACCCTGGTCGCGAACCGCAACTCTGGAGCCATCAACGGTACGGGCAATCCGGTACCGGCCCTGGCTCAGGCCAACGGGCATGCGAACTCCAGAGGGGCTCGGCTCGCTTAAGAAGAGCAGGGTCTCTTCGCCCACACCAAGTCGAGGCAGGCCCGCAAGCAATAGCCCGCGGCCGTCCTCCAGGAGCCCGCCGGGGATCCGGATCGTACGCTCGATTAGATCGACTCCCTCAAAAGTGCGCTCGACCTGCAGCCGGTATTCCGTCTCGATCATCCCACCCTCGGTCTCCACTCCGCGGGCGCTGAGGACCAACCCCTGAACCACAAGGGAGGCACTGTCCACGAGTGCGTTCGTGTCCATACGCAGGGCGGTTCCGGCCCGGACGGATGGGTTGAGGAAGAGCGGCCGAGCGGCGAGCGCACCCAGGCTGGTGAGAACGATAAACGAGAGAGAAATACGCATAGATGGTCCTTGGGCGAGGCTCTGTAAAGGTGCTTGGGCAGTGCACAGGTCTTCGCGATCCTATTACTCGACCGGATCCTAGGCGGATCTAAAGGGATTACGGACAATCTGCCTAGGCACAAAAAGAGGCGCCCGGCCCCTCGCGAACGAGGGGCCGGGCGCCCTTATGTCAGCCTAATGCCTAGTTTACTCGATGGTAAACGTGCCGAGCTGGGTCAGACCCAGCTGCGAGCCACCGGGGATGATGTTGAGGATGGCCCACTGGATGTAGACATCCACGCCAACGATACTGGGTAGGTTCGGGATCGGCAGAACCTGAGTTCCGACACCACCAAGAGGACCGCTACCGGAGGTCACGGAGATGAAATCGCGGGTCCAGTTGTGATACAGGGTGCAACCCGGGTAGCCGAAGACGCCAAGGTCAAAGGGCAGGGGCAGGCCGAGCCAGCTGGCGCTGTTGAAGCCAAGGGTCAGCACGGCGGGCATGCTTGCCGGTGCGTTCGAGACCTGGGTCACAAAGTTCGCGGTGCCGATCTGCGGTGCGCCGGAGGCGCTAATCTCGGGGAGGTCGGGGCCGTAAAGGGAGCAACCGGTGCCCGAGGTCACGAAGCCAAGGGAGGGGGTGGCCCAGAGGCCAGCATCACAGATGCCGATCTGACGAACAAAGGCGAAGTAGTTGCCGCCCATGGCGTCGAAGGGGACCGGGTAGTCACCATGGCTGATGCCGTAGGTGTCCGCGTCCCAAAGTCCGCCGCCAGCGCCATTGAAGACCTCGCCCGGATCCATCGCGTCACCGTCGTTGTTCAGGTCCTCGAGGCGCCAAACCGTGGCGCTGGTGAGAAGGGGAGCAACGTAGATCGAAGAGCCGTGACCAGCCATGCCGACCAGCTTCGGGAAGAGGTTCGAGCCAGAGGTTGAGCTACCGTCAAAGTACAGGGTCACTTCGCCAGCGTCCTGGGCGTCACCGTCGAGGTTCAGGTCCTCGCAGCGATAGATCAACCCGTTGAGGCCTTCGCCAGCCTGGTTGAAGCCAAAGAAGCTGTTATCCGAAGCGTCGGAGGCGATGTAGACGATGTCCTTGCCACCCTCGTTTAGGGTAGTCACGAAGCGGAAACGGTTCCAACCGGACTGAACCGAGGGTGCAACACCTTGGTCCCAGGCCTCTTGGTTGCGGAGCACGCCACTGGCGAAGTCCACGTTCATGTCCAAGCCTGTGTTGCGGCCGCTCGGGTTCATGAAGACCTTGGTCTCGCCTGCGTCCTGGACGTCGCCGTCGCTGTTCAGGTCCTCGAAGCTGTAGAGGCAGAAGTCCTCATCATATTGACCGCTGGTACCGGTCCAACCGACAACACCAGCGTTGTATTTGGTGAGGCGAGTGAAGGCCTCCATGTCGACGGTGACCGGAGTGCCGCTGCTCGGAGTGGTGGTGAGACCGTTGCCGAACTCAGCCATGGCCTGGAGCTCGCCCGCGTCGGCAGCGTCGCCGTCAGCGTTGAGGTCCATCAAGCGGTAGACGCCGGTGTGGGGCGTCGAGCTGTTCCAGTTTGTGGAGTACCAGATCGAGCCGTCGTTGGCAAAGGTCAAGCCACCTTCCCAAAAGTCCGCGTTGGGATCGTCGAGGGTCGCCGTATCGCGGAAGAGAGTCTCTTCGCCGATGTCGATGACGCCATTGTTGTTTGCATCGGTTCCGCGGTAAACAGCGGTCGACTTCGGGTCGATCCAATAGGCCACCGAAGTTCCCCCTTCGTCCCGTGCGATGATCGCGTGGCCCTCTTGGGAACTCGCGGTTCCGAGGGTGCCGTCCGAATAGAAGCGCGAGGCTTCGTTGCTCGAGTAGTACTGGCCATCACCGTCAATATCCGAGAGACGGATAAACTGATCGTTGGAGGTATCCACAACGAAGACGTCGGCAACTTGGGCAGATGCAATGCTAGTAGCGCTAAGCAGCGCTCCAAAAATGTACGTGACTTTGCTCATCCGAATAGTGCGGGGAGTAGAGGAAAAAGGGGGTTCCGCTAACTGGGAGACTCCACAGGCGGCGGTAGGGATTTTGGACCCGCCGATTTTTCGACAGGTTGAAAGCTGGCGTTTTAGGCAACTTGCGAGAAATCATTCTACCCGGTTTCCTCAGTTTGCGATGTGAATGCTAGACCCGCACTTTGTGAGGAAATGACGAAGGCTTCCCGCTACGCGCCTTTGCAACATCCAAGCTTGCGCCTAAGTACTTTTGCCAGAAGACTTTGGGGTGATCAAGACCGAGCCCTGATCGCCCTTGCCTGTGCGCCCCCTGCCTGCCTGTTTGTTCAAAGAATCTCCCTTGCTGACTAAGGGCCCAAGGAAGGTTGCCGAAAACTGAACTAGCGTTCAGGTAGCACAGGCCGGTCTCTTCGTCGGCTGGCTCTGCAATGCTTGCCCAGAGCACTCCCATGAAAACGGTCCAGGCCCAACGCAGCACAAGCCAAACCCTAAAGATCCCTTCACTCCCATCTGTTGTTTCTAGGCTCAACGATCTAATCCGCAACCCCGATGCGGGGGTGGTCGAGATTGGGCAAGAGGTCGCGAAAGATCCCAACCTGTCGACCCGCGTGCTGCGCATCGCAAACGGTGCGTCATTTGGATTAAAGTCTCCCGTGCTGGACCCCGTTCACGCAGCTTCTATCCTGGGGCTCCAGCGGCTTGCGCCGATCATCTTGCAAGCGGGAACCAAAAGCCTCTTTGGCAAGGGAAAACAGAAGATCAAACAGGACCTGGCCCGGCACTGGCGCCACTCGATCCTTGTGGCCCAAATCGCAAGGGACCTCGGCCGTCACTGCAAGAATCCAGACATCATGCAGCCTGAAGAGCTCTATACCTGCGGGCTCTTGCACGACATGGGGAAGGCTGTCTTCTGGGACAACAAGCCAAATAAGTATAAGCGCTGCAACGAAATCATCGCAGCGACAGGTCGCGATCCCTTGGCGGTCGAGACCGAGGTCATGGGCGCGAACCACGCCCAAGTCGGAGCAAAGATCGTACTCGCCTGGGGCCTTTCACGAGACCTTGCCCAGACGATTGTCTTTCATCACGAGGCATGGAGGGTCGCCAAGGCGATCCCCACTACAGTGTTGATCGCCTTGGCGGACCGCCTTGCTGATGCTGTTGAGGCTGGCGATCTAGAGGGCATGCCTTTTGTCGCCAGCCGTCGGGACTGTCACTTCCTTGGCTTTAGCAAGAGCCACTTGATCGAAGTCACCACCTCGGCCTTGGCCGGGTGGGACGAGATCGAAGTCTAGCGGCGGCGCATCTGGCGCTCTTGACGAGGGCCTCGTTGCCTTTGCGGCTGACCACGGAAGCGTTGGGCTCCCGGGGCGCGGCCTTCGGCAGCGCCCCGGCGATGGGAAGCCGCCCACCTTGAGAGAGACGTTTCCGCCAGGAAGATTGTCCTCGACTCGGTCTCTAGCGAAAGGGTCCCGTGGGATCGACTTCCCTTGCAGCCCCGTCACCGTCTCAGCCTGCGCATGCCTAAATTCGGAAGTGCTCCATACCCAGTCCTGAGTAGCTGTGAAGTTGCCGTCGCGGCAGCTACTCGACTCCTTAGACAACAGCTCCAAATGCAAGAGCGAGGCCGCCGGTCCATGGAACCCGCGGCCTCGCCTTAGATCGAAATCTGGAGGCGTAAGACGCCTCGAGTCGACTAGCCGTCGATTCCCTTCTTCTTCTTGCGCTCGCCGTCCTTTTTCTTGCGCTCGCCTTTTTTGCGCTTCTTCTCGCCGTCCTTCTTCTTGCGCTCGCCGTCCTTCTTCTTGCGCTCGCCGTCCTTCTTCTTGCGCTCGCCGTCTTTCTTCTTGCGCTCGCCGTCCTTCTTCTTGCGCTCGCCGTCCTTCTTTTTACCGTCGCCGGTCTTGCCCTTCTTCTCCTTGTCGCCGTCCAAAGGACCTCCGTCCTGCGCGACAAGGTTCTCCAAGGAGAACGGCAGCCCGCTCCCAACGATGGCAGCCTGCTCTGCGGCGCTAGACGCGACCTCTTGGGCGGACGCGAGAGGGGCGAAAGCGATCGCTAGGCTCAGGATTGCGGAATACTTGAATGTGTTCATGTAACGGTGCTTGTTTTTGGTGTTGTGTTTCGAGATGCGTCAATTCTGCCGCAGTCTAGGTGCAACATGTACCTAGATGCAAAGTTCCTACGGAATGCCAGAATTCCCTTCTACCCACACCCCCAAAAAGCGAGTGAGGGGGGGCTTGGCCTTCTCTCACTGCTTTACCCCGAGGGAAGGGCATGGAGAATCAGAGCTGATAGGCGCCCCAGACCACCTCAAGAATACACTGTGACCTTGTGTGAGAATTTAGTCTAAGTGGCGCGTGCGGGCCAACTGACGCTAGGATTCCTGCAATGACTATCCGACAGAGAATTATGGCTTGGTCATACGAGCGGACCATGACCCGCTACGAGAATGACGCTGGACCGCGCCGAACAGGGCTATTGGTAAATCTCGGTCAGCGCATTGTCGAGCTCGGTCCGGGTTCAGGGGTCAATCTCAAGCACGTCAACGAAGCCTCGGAGGTTCCCAGCGACCTAGAATGGATTGGTGTCGAACCGTCCGCTCCTATGCGGGAGAAGCTGCTGCTTCGTGCGAAGACCGATTGTCCCGACCTCAAGATCCGATTCGCCGACCAAGAGAATGGGATCATTGACGTCGAGTCCAGTTGGGCAGACACCGTCATATGCACCCTGGTGCTTTGTTCAGTACCAGATCAAGCCGCCGTTCTGGCCGAAGCCCATCGAATCCTAAAGCCGGGTGGACGCTTGCTCTTCATGGAGCATGTTGCTGCCCCCCGGGGCTCTCTTCTGCGCGCTGTACAAAGCGTAGTTACTCCCTTTTGGATGCTCCTAACCGACGGCTGCAAGCTAAACCGCGACACGGGAGCGGTCCTGGCTCGAGCCGGATTCCGCCACCTCGAGCTAGTCGACTACCGCACAACTCCTGGCGCCACCCCCTTCTTTGTCCGCCCCCATATCTATGGGACTGCGGTCAAGTAGACCTTCTTATTTGGCAACGCCTTGGAAGTGCCAGTCGACCGGCTGGTCCCGGGTCAACTTGTCGCCGCGCAGGTAGGCCCGGATCAGATCGGGTGCGATCGAGTTCTGGCGTAAGACGGCCTCGTTGAAGTCCGGTTCGGTCCAAGCCCCCTCCTCAACAAGCTCCTCGTGGAGTGCATACAGCTGCATCCCGCCCACCATGTATGCGGCCTGGTACAAGGGGCCGTAGCCCCCTTGGATCGAGCGGCGCACCTCGGCTTCGGCGTTGTTGCGATCGTGGCCGACACGCTCGACCAAGAAGTCGACGCACTCTTCCGCACTCCAGTTACCCAGGTGAAAGTTTAGGGAGAAGATGATGCGTGCCGAGCGATGAGCGCGCCAAAAGAGCATGCCGAGCTCGTCCTCAGGCGATTCAGGAAAGCCTAGGTCCCATAGGTGCAACTCCCAGTACAAGGCCCAGCCCTCCACAAGGAACGGTGTCCGGAACATGCTGCGATGATTGGCCCAGCGACTCGCCATGAACCCCTGGAGGTGGTGACCTGGGATAAGCTCGTGGTGCACGGTCGCCCGGCTGAAGTGGCGGTTGTTTCCGCGCATGGATTGCGCCTTCGCATCGTGGTCCATGTCTCCGGTGGGATAGGCGATCGAGATCACCTCGCCACCGGTGAAGTAGGGCGTGAACTTCTGGCGCGCCGGAGACATCATGCCCATGCGCCAGCTCTCGTCCGCAAGCAATGGAATCTCGAGTAGGTTGCGCTCGGTGAGGAAGGTCACGATCTCGTCTGAGAGCTCCCGGATCAGGGCGGGCTGCTGGCCGGGGGCCACGTGTTTGCTGCGAACAAGCTCTTGGGCTGCGCGCCAGTCGTCCCCCATCCCCATCGCACCGGCTGCTTCGCGCCTGCGGTCATCGCACCAAGCGAACTCCTTCTCGGCCAAGGCAATCAGCTCGGCGGGTGAGTAGGCAATGCGCTCGTAGGCCAGCTCGTTGATAAGGGCGTCGTTACCGATTGGGTCCCCAAGCAAGAGGCTCTCGTCGCTAGTGTCGATACCTCCCACTTTCTGCTCGAGGAACTTCTCGAAGTCCTTTAAGTCAGTCTCCAAATCTGACCAGGGAGCCTTGACCCACCAGGTAAACAGCGGATCGTACTCCGCACTGAACTTGTACCAAGACGCCAGGTCCCGGCGCAGGCGAGACACAGAGCTCGCACACCTACGCGCAGCCGACGGAGTCACCGCCCCTTCGGCCTGATCATCGGCCTGCTCGCCATTCCATGCCTCCCGGAACTTTTCGATCGACTCGCTCGCACCGGCCAACACATCGGCCACCGTCTTCGGGTCCGGTAGATGCCGCTCGGCGCGCCCCTCAAGGAGCGCGACTAGAGAATCCGCAAAGGGAACCAAGTGGGCGACCTCAGCCTCGCGGAGAACGCGATCCCCGAGGGCCGCAAGGTCATGGGCCACCTCACCCCGCAACAGGATCCAGTCCACCTGCTCCGACCGGGTCAGTTGCTCAAAAGCCACCGCGTCCAACCGCACGAGCCACTCTTCCCCTAGCCGCTGCATCCGAGCATTGCGCTTGGCCGAGAAGGGGAAGCTAAGCAGCCTGCCCAGGGATCCCCGGTCCGCCGAATACTGTGAGCACAGCTCGGGTAGGGATGCTTGGCCAAGGGCCTCCGCCTGCACATCCGAAGTCGAAAGGACTGGGGAATCTTCGAGGCTTGTCGAAACACCCGCGCAGGCTATCGAGCTGGTCAAGAAGAGGCATGCGGCAGCCGCAGAGTGGCGTGGGATGGAGAGGCGCAGTGAGGGTGTTTGCATGGTGCTATTCTGGGGTGGGTGGAGGTTTTTTGGCGCTGCGCTGGACTGTTTTTGCGCTGCGCTTGGCTGAGTTGGGCGCTGCGGAGCGCCAGGGGGGGGACGTGTTGGGAGGATCGCAACGTCTGGGGGAGTGGGACAACGAAGCCATCTGACGTTGCAGAGAAAAGGCGAAGCCTCAAACCGAAGGGCCAGATCCCAGGGAACTGCAGGGCAGCTGTTGGTTGTCTGCACATTGCGGCAAGTTCGCCTCGACACGGTGCCACATACAACTTCTCTGGCAGACCGCCCCCATCTCCCAATCGCTTATCGCCGACTCAAATGGCCACCCAATTCTCCTGTCCCACTCTCAGAATCGTTAGGGCCCCAGAAGGCGTCTCGGTCAGCAGCAGGGTGGAGGAATCCCTTAGGGACGGCCCCCTTGACGCTCAATTTATCCCTGTTGCCTCAGGCCGTCCGGGTTCCTGAATCCTACTGCTGATCGAGACGCCAGACGCCCAACCTCCCCCATCGCGCGAAGCGCCCCAACCAAGCCAAGCAATACGACAAAGCCAAGCGCAGCGCAAAGAGAGCCCAGCGCAGCGCCCCCCCCACTTAGAGAGGAAAGTCAGACAATCGAGCCGGAACAAAGATCTCGCCAACTAAAGGGCGAACATAATCGAGGAAGCTCGAATCCACATCGTTCGTCCCCTTAAGGAAGGAAGCTTCCATATCCCGCGTCTCCTTAGCCACGTTGCGCAACTCTGTCAGCTTGTAGTCAATGTGGTAGTCCGCGCCAGAAGCACGCTCCATGAAGACCGACCCGTGTGGACGATCACCGGCCAAGGCCGCGCGCATGGCCGTTCGACCGCACTCGCGTGCCTCAACGGCATCGACCTCGCTGTGGAAGCCGGCGAAGGAGCGCTGGAGGTAGCCAAAGGTGTCGGCGCGAACGCGCAGTCCCTTGCCCAGCCCATCTTTCACCTTTGCGGAGAGAAAGTCGCCCAGGGCACCCGAACCGGAGAGCTGCACGTTGCCGTGGCTGTCGACCTCGCCGGTGTTGATAATCGGCTCGCCGCCCGGGCCGTGGATGCCTTCGGACACAGCAATTAGGCAGCGCCCATGCTTGGTGTACATACGGTCAACATCGGCAAGGAAGCTCTCGACCGAGAAGTCAACCTCGGGCAGGTAGATCAGGTGCGGGCCATCGTCGGCGTTCTGTCGCGCGAGCAGGCTCGCGGCCGTCAACCAACCCGCATGCCGGCCCATCACCACGTCGATCTTGATTCCAGGTAGGCTACGGTTGTCCTGGTTGTCGCCCATAAACGCGGATGCCACAAACTTGGCCGCCGAGCCAAAGCCCGGACAGTGGTCCGTCACGAGAAGGTCGTTGTCGATGGTCTTGGGCACGTGAAAGAGGCGTACCTCGTAGCTCTTCTCCACAGCCACCTCGTTAAGGATGTGCGCAGTCTCGGCTGTGTCGTTGCCGCCGATGTAGAAGAAGTAGCGGATATTGTGCTTCTGAAAGACATCAAGGGCCTTTTCGCACTCTTCCCGGGTTGGCTTCTTGCGCACCGAGCGGAGGGCCGCACAGGGCGTCACGGCCACGGCCTCTAGGGTCGCTTGGGACTCCTTGCCCACATCAATAAAGTCCTCGGCTAGGATCCCCGCGATCCCGTGTCGAGCCCCCAACACGCGATCCACGGCATCGGCACCAACGGCCGTCTCAATAATTCCAACCAGGCTCTGGTTGATGACACAGGTGGGGCCACCAGACTGGCCAATCAGGACGTTTCCTTTCAGAGAAGACATGTTCGAGGGGGGAGTATCGGTTGAAGGTAGGGAGGACAGGGAATCGGGTCCCTACTCTCCTCAACCCCCTCTAGTTCCGCAAGCCCCTCCCCCCGTTTCCCCCTCCAAAAGTCCGCCCCTACCCCTTGCACCCCCCCAATCCTTTGCTAAACTCCCGGCCCTCTATCGAGGTCAACCGAACAAAGTGTGCCCGGGTGGCGAAATTGGTAGACGCGCAAGACTAAGGATCTTGTGGGGGCAACCCTGTGCTGGTTCGACTCCAGTTCCGGGCACCATCTTTCAAGGCGACCCTAAGTCCAACTCTCCCATCGGGAACGGAAGGCTTAGGGTCGCCTTCCTTTAACTCTGTGTTTCAGGGGTCGCTGCGACCCTCCAGAGGCATCCAGCACGTCCCAACCTGCGCCCACCGAATCCCTACTCTGGCGTCATCGGCAAGATCGTGCGCAGCGAGAGGTCGATTCGCTTCGGGTCCAGAGAGAGCTCGAGCAAGCCCGCGCTCATCGCTTCTAAATAGGTGATGACTCGACCGAACCCATCATTCAGCTGCCCAATATGCTCGCTCAAGAAGGCCGCCTCAAAATCATCCAAGGCGTTCTGAAGTAGCCTCTCGTAGCTCCCCCGCTCCTGGGGATTAAGGTTTTCTTCGCGCTTACCGCCGAACTCGTTTTTCAACACGAGGTTCTGGATGCGCGGGCGCTCGAGATTCCAGGGGATGTCCACCGCGTTGCTTGCGGCGTCGTACGCCATGGCTCGCATGCCCGAGCCTAGCTGCTGGGGATCCATATAAGCAAAGGCGCTGGCGTTGTTAAGTCCGAGTCCGACCAGGGAGGTGAACTTCGCTACATTTGAGAGCTTCGGGTAGGACGGGTTGGAGAACTTGGTCAGCAGGATGTCCTGCACGATGGAAGTGTGGTTTCCGATAATAAATACGTCGTCACTGATAAGCGCGGCCATGTGGCCCGTTCCTGGAACGAACTGGGACCAGTACTCAAAGATGACGAGGCCACCGTCGCTGTCCTTGGTGAAGACGCCGGGGTCCCCGCTCTCGCGGCCCTGAATTAGGAAGCGCCCTTGGTTGTTCACGATCTTCTCATGGAAGTCCACGAGCACGCTCTCGTCTTTCACCCAACCGATCACGGCCCAGGCGACCGTCGGCGTGTTGTCGTGGGGCGGGCCCACGTCTACGCCGTTCTTGTCCAACTCAGGAGGGTAGTTGTTCTCGCAGACGACCAAAGCCAAGCGGTTCTTGAGGCCTGCGTCGAGATCGTCGAACAGGGCAGTTCCATCTTGATACGCCCAGACCGACCGGGCGATGTCGTGAAAGTTGGCTTGGAGGGCGGGTTCTGTGGAGTCAAGCACCATGCGCAGGATGTCTGCCACGTCCGCTTGCATGTAAGCCAGCAGGCCAGCGCGCTCGGGCGTCATCCTAGCGACCGAGTCGATGACGCCGCGGTTGAAACCATTCTGGCGGTAGAAGCGCTTCTGGAGACTGTTGAGCTTCTCGGAGGAGAGATCCGCGTGGATGTCCACGGCCAAACCACCCGAGAATCCGATCACGCCCTCGAGCTCCTTGACGAGGGATGCCTGTCCTAGGTGGCCCAAGAACGCTGACGTGAAGCTCTCGGAGTCCACCTCCGGGATCGCCCCGGTCCACTGCTCGCCACCCAAGATGACGCTGTTCTTAATCACCGCATCGTGGTCCACAAAGATCTCGATGTCCTGGGGCTCGCGGTTCGGCTGGTTCAAGATGTAGTCGGCATAGCGCGAGCTCTGACCGAAGGAGTCCTGACCCTTGTTCTGGTCCAGGGCCTGGGCACCCAGCACCAGCTCCTGGGACGTCCCGACCACAAGCACGTCGAGGATACGCCCCACGTGTAGAGGGCGGGACAGGGTGCCGCCGGAGATGCTCACGACTCCGTTGGCGTCCTCGACCGAAAAGCCCTGGTCCTCTAGGCCAATCAGGCCCGGGTAGGAGAGCACGCTTTGGCCCATCTTGCCCATCCAGTTAGTCCGGCCCAAGGCGACCATATCGGCCTGGTACACATCGCTGCCCCGGAAGTAGCCTGCGATGACCACGTTCTGGCCACCGAAGATCTCAAGGGGCTCCACGGACACAGGGGCCTCGTTCAGGGCCTCTTCTAGCTTGACGATCTGGCCCTCGATGTCGTAGTCCGCACGGAACTGCCCCCACATCGGGGACTCGAAGAAGGCACGACCGGCGCGGGTCTTCTCGAGGGTAGCGGCGGCGGCAAGCACCGGAAACTCGTCGAAGTCATCGGCAAGGTCCGACTTCGACAGGAAGAAGTCTACGTCCCGGGGGACCAAGGTCGCCAGACTGAACTCGTAGTCGTCCTCAAGGGGCGAAAAGAAGAACGTCGAGAAGGCGAAGTAGCCCGCAAAGGCCAGGATGATGAACGCCATCCCGAGGAGGCGAAGGATTCGTCGCTTAAGACTCATGAACTCTGAAGTTGGATAGCTGCCAAGGTGTGCGCGCAGTATGCCGATCTTCGACGCCCCAGCGCGGGGGGACTTCCCCAAAGATACGGGGAAGGCCCCAGAAGAGCCCACAGGCGTGCTTCATGGGGCCTTGGGCAGACGGCCAAGTAGGCTATAGGAGAGACTTGGCCGCTAAGTAAGGCCTTGGGAAGCGCGGAGGTTCGACGCCGGCGGCCGCTGCAGCGACCAGGGTCAGGTTGGGTCGAGCCAAGTGCGGCCGCGCCATGGCACAGAGGTCCGCGCGGCCAGCGGCCAACAGGGTGTTGGCTTGGTCTGTGTTCTGAATCGCGCCCACGGCCATGACGGGGATGGCCACGGCCTGCTTGATCGCCTCAGCAAATGGCGCCTGGTACATGCGGCCGAAGCGAATCTGGGCCCGCGGAACGACGCCGCCGGTGGAGACGTCGATCAAGTCAGCGCCCGCGGCCTCCAGGGCTAGGGAGACCTGGACCGCGTCTGCGCCGGTCATCCCATCATCGCCGATCCAGTCCGTCGCCGAGATGCGGCAAGAGAGCGGGCCCGCCCAGGCCTTGCGCACGGCGGCCAGCACCTCTACGGGGAAACGCAGGCGATTCTCCAGGCTGCCTCCGTATTCATCGTCCCGTGTGTTCGATGCCGGCGAGAGGAAAGTCGACAGCAGGTAGCCGTGGGCCATATGCAACTCGATCAGATCGAAGCCCGCGTCCGCAGCCCGCATTGCGGCGGCGACAAAGTCTTCCCGGACGCGGTCCATGTCGGCGCGGGTCATAGCGCGTGGGACATGCCACTCGACGCCGCCGTCGGCAGCTCGGTCGAAGGGCGTGGCGCAGGGGCCGATGGTCTGCCAGGCGTCGCTGCCGGCCAGGGGGCTGTCGCCGTCGGCCGGGGTCGAACAGGAGGCCTTGCGCCCCGCGTGGCACAACTGCAGGCCGATGGCGCCAGAGCCGTACTCGTGGGCGAAGTCCACGATGCCGCGCCAGGCGGCGGTGTGCTCGTCAGTATAGATACCAGTGCAGCCAGGAGTAATGCGTCCCTCAGCGGAGATCGCCGTGGCTTCACAGATGAGGAGCCCCGCTCCTCCGATGGACAGGGCCCCGTAGTGCGCCTGGTGCCATGCACCGGGCGTGCCGTGCTCGGCCGAGTATTGGCACATGGGCGAGACGACAATCCGGTTCCAGAGCTTGAGGTCACCAACGGAGAGCGGCGTGAAGATCGGCGGGGGAAGCTGGCCCGTGGCAAGGGGGGTGGCTCCGACTGATCTCGCGAATGCGTCACTCACGCGGGCCACAAGGGCCGGATCGCGCATAGCGAGGTTGTCAAAGGTAATGCTCTTCGAGCGCGTCATTAGGTTGAAGGAAAACGTGTACGGGTCCTGGGACGTGTACTTGTCCATGACCTCGAACCACTTCAAGCTTGTGGCTGCCGTGGTCTGGAGGCGGCCGGCGATATCATCGCGCTTGCCTTGGTATGCGGCCAAGATCTGGGGCACATCCGCGCCATCGATGGACTTGCCGTGCTCAACAAATGCAGTCACGAGGGCCGAGGCATCTTCCATGGCCAGCTTCGTGCCCGACCCGATGGAGAAGTGCGCAGTGTGGGCCGCATCGCCTATCAGCACGATGTTCTCGTGGTGCCATTTCTCGTTCTTCACGACAGGGAAAGCGCGCCAAATGCTGCGGTTCGCCAGCACCTTGTGCTGGGTTCCCTCGTGCTCTAGGTCTACCCCGAAGAGGTCTTGCATGTAAGCGACGGTCTCGTCCTCGGACATGTCTTTAAAACCCGCTCGCTCGAAGACGTCATCTTGGCACTCCACGATCCAGGTCGTGGTCCCATCTTCATAAGGATAGGCGTGCACACAGAAGAGCCCGTGCTCGCTCTCTTTGAAAATAAACGTGAAGGCATCCAAGGGTCGCGTCGTCCCAAGCCAGCAGAAGTGATTAGGCCGCCAGTCAAAGCTAGGCTTAAAGTGCTCCGTCAACTTCGTGCGGACCATGGAGTTGATGCCGTCGCCGGCCACGATTAGATCCACGTCGCCGACCTGCTTGGGGTCGGTAATTTCGCATTCGTGCTCGACCACAACCCCGAGCTGCACGGCCCGCTGCTCGAGAATAGTCAGCAGCTTGATCCTCGACATCCCGCAGAAGCCGTGTCCGGTCGAGGTAACCTTGGCACCGACCTCGGCGGCCGAGCCGCCTAGAAAAGTGTCGATCTTCGTCCAGTAGGCGAAGGCGGCGTTGATCGCGGCCACGGTCTCGGGGTCCTCGGCCTCGAAGCCGTCCATGGTCTGGTCCGAGAACACCACGCCCCAGCCGAAGGTCTGCCCCTTGACTTCGCGGTCATAGACGGTGATTTGAGCCTCTGGGTAGGCCTTCTTCATCAAGATTCCGAAGTACAGGCTTCCGGGACCACCACCAATGCAGGCTATCTTCATTGCGACAGGATAACCGATACCGGCCTTCTTTATCACCCTGCCGGATCTTTGAATCTCACTCTCCGTAGTGATCGAAGCGAACGCAGGAGTGGCAGTAGTGGCAGGGTCGCGCTTTGCGCGAGGGCGCGCGCCGCCAAAACTCGCGAAGCGACCACAAAATGGAAGCAAAGCAACAACGGCAGAAAGGTCTAGGGCTGCGTCAGTTACTGCTAGATGCGATACATATTGGTCGCCCCCGGAAACTCACCAAGCGCGATCTCCTGTAGCTTCCCAAGCACCGCTTCGTCATCGGTATCCGCGAACACGTAGAACTTCCAAAGAGCCCGATAACTGCGCTCTAGGTCCTTTAATCGGGGGATTCGCTCGGCAAAATTCGATAGCGGCAGCACCCCATCTTCCCCAGGCCAGCGGACATGGGTCTGGGCTTCCTTGAGTTGCATCTTCGCGGCCGGGCAGTAGATCATCACGCGCACGGTCTTGCCCGTGGCAAAGCGCAGCAGGTCCGAGATGCGCTCTTCGACCTTGCGTCGCTCGGGAGCACAGCCCGGTGCGAAGTACTTGGCCACAAGCTCTTGCTGCACTTCCTCGTTCTCGTGGGCGGGGAACACACAAACGCGCTTGGGAAGCTTACGCCGGCGGAAGCGCTCGACTAGATGCCGAACCTCGCGCTCGACGTCGCCACCCGCCTTCGCGCCGGCCATGTCGAGCAGGGGCAAGAGCGAGGCGTCCGTGCGGTCAAAGAGCTCGGAAGCATCGAGGGCCCCGGCTTCAAACAAGAGCCCCACCGCGCGGGAGATCAGCGCACCCGCTGCGACCTTGGCGTGGTGGTAGTAAACACGCTCAGAGAAGTAGTAGCGCGCCTCGAGCAGGCGCACGAGCTCGCTCAAGATATCCTCGCGCAGGAGGTCGCGCTTGGCCACGTCGATGAACAGGTGCCCGCTCTTGCGGTCTACCTTAAAGTAGGACACTAGGCGCTGGTCGATCGTCAGGGATAAGCCCGTAAAGTAGGCGTCCCGCAAGAGGTAGTCGACTATGTCCGAGCAGATCGTGTCCGACAGGATCTCGGACCAGTAGGCCGGGATGTTGCCGCCTCCGTTCTCGTAAGACAGCACGCTGCAGACGTCCTCGGCCAAGCCCATCTCTTCTAGCAAGCGGCCAAGTTCGGTCTTTGAGGAGAAGATCTGCTCGTACCGGCTAGGGGCATCATGGCGCTCGGCCAGGCCGCTCTGGTCTTCAATGTTGTGCCCATACGGAACGTGAGTCACGTCGTGCAGAAGCGATGCGATGCGGATCACCCGGGCCTCCTCGTCACGCACGCCGAGGCAGCGCTTGGGATCAAACTCCGCGTTCAAATTAATCGCATCGATGATCTTGGCCGTGATGTGCAGCGTGCCAATCGAGTGCTCGAAGCGGGTGTGAACGGCACCCGGAAAGACCAGGTTCGCAGTGCCCAGTTGCTTGACGCCACGCAGGCGCTGGAACTCGCGCGTATCGATTAGGCGCATCTCCTCGGCGGTCAGGTAGATGTCGCCGTGGATCGGATCCCGAAGGACGCTGTATTGGGTTCGCTGCATGGCCAGATGATTCTAGCCCCGGGCCGGGGGAGCGGCGCGGCTCGCCTAGAGAATCGAGATGATGCCGAGGTTAGAGACCGAGGTTCCCGTGATGCCACCGGCGTCTGCGGTGAAGGTCACGTACGCGCCGAAGACGACCAACCCAACCAGGCTAGGGTCCTTGCCTACGGGGACCAGAACCCGGCCGCGGCCGCTGGCATCCAGGCTCGAAAAGCTGCCGGGAACCTGCTGGAAGGCCTGGAACAGCGGATCGATGTTGAGGGGCACATGCAGACCAATGGCATTGACGCCCGGCGCAAAGCCCAGGGACATCCCCAGCAAGTACAGAGATCCGGGGTGAGAGGGCGAGGACATGCGCATGTCGAGCGTGTCACCTATGTGCAGGCCTGGGATCGACAGGCCCGAAGGCCAGACGCCCGTCTCGCCGGGTGCTGGGAATCCCGGTGAGCCCAAGTCACCGTCTCCAAAGGCCGTCGTCGCCGTTTGGAAGTTGGCTGCGGTACCCGGAGAGAAGGGGTCCACGCGCTCGGCGGCCTTGCCGGACTTTACCGAGAAGCCGCCCGTGCCCCAGGTCACGGTGTCGAGCACTGCCCCACCGGGAGCGCGCACCTCAAGGGTGGCGCCACTGTTAACTAGGTGCAGGTCATCAAAGGGCCCGCTCAGGGGGATCCACAGGTCGCCGTTGCGAGCCGCATGGCCGTCGACCCCCAGCACTAAGCGCTCGTTGTAGGCCAACAGCACATGGCTCCCTAGGGTGAAGTCGTAGAGCCCCACGGTCAGGCGCAGGCCGCTAAGATCGACGATGCCGGGCATCAGGTTCGTGAGCTCGATGTACTCGCCATAAGTATCCGAAGACGCAGCGGGGTTCGCCATGACCTCGGTAATCGCGAGGCCGCCGACAACGGGGCTGGCTTCGGGGTTCTCGAAGGTCGCAAACTCCATGAGCTCGTCGCCACCGGCCGTGGCCGCATCATTCGCCGTCTCGGCAGTGAACCGGTAGCCGCCCGTGCGCACGATGATCGCGCCCTCCGCCGAAGTCCAACCACCACTGCCGTTGTCCGTGTCCCCGCGGGTCGTGCCCCACTGGGCCAAGGTAGATGCCGGAGTGCTCCAGTCCTCGACTATATCCGCCGCAGGGTGGAAGAAGGAGTTGTCCTGGCCACAGGAATGGATCACTAGGGATGGGGCGAGGTTGCTGATCACGACCGGGCCCGAGCTGGTCTTCGAGCCGTGGTGGCTGGACTGGACAACCTCGACCTGGCCGATGTACTGGGCGGCCATGGACTCCACGTCCGCCGTTCCGCTGCCGCCGGAGGTGATGTCGCCGCCGATGTAGAAGTCAAAGTCGTTGTACCGAACTACCACCGCGACCGAGCGGCCGTTCTCCGACTGGGAGTAGTCAGAAGGGTCGTCGCTGCCGAGGGGCGTCACGCCGTTCACGGCCACAAACTCAAGGGTCGCACCGTCACCTAGCTGCAAAATCTGCCCGACGGTGGGAAAGGTGCGCTGACCTCCCACGGCGGCAAAGTACTGGACCGCCTGAGGGCCGGACGGATTGTCGTTCGTACCGCGATCATATGCTGCCACGGTAGGCAAGAAGCCACTATTGAAGACCTCGTCTAGCCCACCATAGTGATCCGTATGCCAGTGGCTCATGATCGAATAGTCAAGCCCAGTTAGCCCTAAGCCCGACAGGTACGGCACCACGTAGTTGTCGCCGTCTCCGGGGTCTCCCCCATCGATCAAGACTGTCGTCCCATCGGGCCCAATCACAAGGGTGCTAGACGCCTGGCCCACATCAATGAAGTGTAGGGAGAGCTCTCCTGCTTGGGCCCCTTGGGCGCCGATCAGGCATGACGAAAACAGGAGGGCAGCTAGGGAGTTACGGGTTGACATGGCTTATCACTCTACACCATTCCTCAGAAACGGGGTCGATTGGACCGGTTTGCCCCCAGCTTCAGAGGCTGCTAGGTGGACCGCGTTAGCAGGTTTTCGACCTCCAACAGCACTGAGCGCAGCTCCGGGGAGAGGGTTGCGGGGTCCCGCATCGGAATCCAGGAGAGGTAGCGGTAGTAGACCCCGGCCATGGCAGAGCGATCGTCCTGGTCACAGAGCAGCCGAAAGACGTCCACCGCTACCTGGGCCGTGGCGGTGCCATGGTCCCCATCGATCAAGGACTGGTAGGCGAGCACCTCGGCAAAGGCCTTCCGGGACTCGTCTAACATGCCTTGGCTGTAGAGCAGCCTGGCAAGCTCGAGTTCCACTTTAAGAGACTTCGGGTGACCGTGGCCGTGCTCTTCATGCAGGGCGCGAAGACGCTTCTTTAGTTCGAGCTGATTCGAGGCTGGCTTCCCACCCGTATGCGGCGACGGACAGGGAGCGGGGGCCCGCTGTTCTGTATTGTGTTCTTTGCGAAGCAAGCTGGAGACCTATGCGAGGAGCCGAAGGGCGGTCTTGAGACTCAGTTCAGCTGTGATGTGTTCCAACTGATGCGCATATTTTGGCGCCGGCTGGAAGAGGGGCCGGGGAGCGGCGCGAGGAGCCGAAAGGTCGAGGAAAGCTAGGTCCGCCGCGCACCCGGAACATCTGAAAGCGCGCAGGCGACGCAGACAATCTGGAGTTCTATGCGGTCAAGAGCGCGCCCACGTCACGCCCCTAGGTTGCCGCACGGGTCCGCAGGACGAGAGCCTCGGCCACGCGGCGCCCGTCAAGAGCGGCCGAGATGATGCCGCCGGCGAAGCCAGCGCCCTCGCCACAAGGGAAAAGTCCCGCCAAGGTTGGGCTCTCGCAGGTCTCGCGGTCCCGAACGATGCGCACGGGCGAGCTGGTGCGCGTCTCGACCCCGGCCACCTGGCCGATGTCGGATCCGTAGCCCGGCAGCTTGCGATCGAACTCCTTGACCGATCCGCGCAGCCGCTCGGAGAGACCACGCGGCAGCAGGTGCGCGAGGTCCACGGATGTGAGTCCAGCCTGGTAGCTGCTCGAGAAGGGCGTGGTCGTGTCGCCGTAGCCCGCGGCGAAGTGATCGGCGCGCTGGGCTGGCGCACGGTTTTCGCCGCCGCCCCAGACGGCGGCCAGGCGCTCGAGGGCACGCTGGATGTGCACACCCAGGAGCGGATCCTCGTCAACCTGGTCGGGTAGCCAGCCCTTGCCCAGGTGCTCGCGGCGCTCGTCCGTCACGGTGGTGCCAAAGTCGAGCCCGGACTCGGCGGCCTCGCGCAGCAGCTTCGAGGCGCCCCAGCGCATGCCCTTGCCACCCACGATGTCCTCGGGCTCGATTGCCACAACGACGCCGGAGTTGGCGTAGGGCGAGTCCCGCCTCGATAGACTCATGCCGTTCAACACCACACGGTCCGCATCCGTAGAGGCGGGCACCATGAAGCCGCCCGGGCACATGCAGAAGCTGTAGACGCCGCGGCCCTTGCGCTCGGTCACCAGTTGGTAGAACGATGCGGGCAGATCGTTGTTATCCCGCAAGCCGCCGTACTGGCGATCGTCCAGCCACGCCTGGGGATGCTCGATGCGCACGCCCATGGCGAATCCCTTGGACTCGAGCTTCGCACCGGCGCGCTGGACCATCTCGATGGAGTCGAGGGCACTGTGCCCGGTGGCCAAGATCACAGCATCACACGCGATAACCTCTTCGCGGGTCGCGTCGCCTTCAGACTCGCGACGCAGACAGCGCACAGCCTTGACCTGGCGCCAGTCGGACGCGCCATCGGTCTCTAGGTCTATGGCCTTGGCGCCGAATAGAAACTGTCCCCCGGCGGACTCAATGGTGCTACGCATGGCGGTCACGACCTGGGGCAGTCGGTTCGAGCCTATGTGTGGGCGCCAGCTGGTAAGGACCTCAGCCGGTGCACCATGTTCGACAAGTCGCACCAAGATGGCGTGGACCGCATCCTTATCGCCACTGCGGGTGTAGAGCTTGCCGTCGGAGTAGGTACCCGCGCCACCCTCGCCGTGGCAGTAGTTACTGTCGCTGTCGATCGGAAAACCCCGGTTTGCCCGAGCTAGGTCCTTGCGCCGACGTTGCACATCAAAGCCGCGCTCGAGCACGGTCACGCGGAGCCCTGCGGCCAGCAAGTCCATGGCGGCAAAGAGGCCGGCGGGGCCACTACCGATTACGACCACGTGGCGCGAATCGTCTGACGGCTTCGCAATGGTTGGCGGCGAGTAGGCGGGGGGATCGGGGGCGAAGTCGTCCTCGCCTTCGATCCAGACCTCGACCTTCATCTTCCAGACCCGGTGGCGCTCCCGGGCATCAAAGGAAAAGTGCAGGGGATCGATCCCCAAGATGCGCTCGGGTTCGATGCCGAGGCTGCCAGCTGCGTGCTTGCAGAGGACCTCCGGGGGCAACTCGGTGGGAGAGACGCCCGTGGGCGGAAAGGTCAGCGTGATGTGCTTGGACATTCGTGAAGGCCGGGGGTGATCCCGGAAGGGTTCCGATCTGGATTGTTGAGGAGCAAGGCCGCCGGAAACTTAGCGCGGTGCGACCTCGACGCGGGCGTCATTAAAGCACGCATTGCCCCCGAGGTCGCTCAGATGATCGGGAGAAAGCGCATTCGAGGATAGTCCATTCGCCGTGTGCCGGGCCCATAGTCCCTTTAGCAGGACCGCAGTTCCCGCGGCGGGCTCGTCCCTACCACCGACTTGGACGTGGACATGAGCCTCGCCAAGGTCGTTGAAGACGCGCACCTCGTCGCCATGGGCCAATCCGCGCACCTCGGCATCGCGGCGGTTCATGAAGAGCGGCGCCGGGCCCGCGTAGGACTCGCCGAAGGTCGAGGTGATCATCCGCCCCATGGCCGGGGAGATCAGCGCCAGGGGATATTCGGTCGTGGCGGGATCAGGCTGGTAGACGTAGAGGCCGCCGCTCGCGCCGGTGAGCTGGGCCCGGGCGTGGGCCTCGCGGTCGAGATCCTCAGGAAAGAGATTCATCTTCTGGTCCGGCGTGCGCGGAAGATGGTCCACGAAGGGCATCGGCGCGCGGCCGTTCTCGATCTCGAACGCGGTAAGCGTTCCGCCGGTGCGAGTGAGGGCCTGGCGCTGGCTGTCCGCGAGGTCCGTCTCCTTAAGAATGGCAGCGGCGAGGGGGTCGAGTTCGGTCGCGTCGCCGGGTTGGGCCAATCCCGCGCGCTCGATGATGCCGCCGAACATGGCCGCGTTGGTGCGCGCCTCCCCCACCGCTTCCATAACTTTGCGGGCGTGGGTCAGGAAGGTCGCACCGTAGCCGGCCGAGACCTCGTCATGCTCGAGAAAGGTCGTGGCGGGCAAGATCACATCGGCATAGTACGCCGTGTCGGTCATGACCTGCTCGGAGACGACGGTGAACAGATCCTCGCGGCGAAGCCCCTTGAGCACTGCGTTCTGGTTCGGCAGGGTCGAGGCGGCGTTGCAGTTGTAGTTAAAGACAAAGTGCGGGGTCGGTCCACCGTCGAGCACGTCCGCGTGGCCTAGCAGCGCTCGGCCAACCTGGCTCAAGCTTATGGTGCGCAACCCAGCGGGAAGCTCGGCTCCGACGGCGACCTCGCTCTTGAGCTGGACCGCCCGGGATTGGCTGCTGGTAAGGCCGCCGCCCTTCTCGCCGTAGAGCCCGCAGGTGGCCGCCAATGCGTAGATCGCGGCCATCGCCGAGCCGCCATTGCGGCAGCGCTCTGGACCCCATCCGGCGCGGATCACCGCGGGCGAAGTCTCGTGCAGGAGCTCGGCGAGGCGCTCGATGTCAGCGGAATCGAGGCGCGTCTCGGCGGCCGCCTTGTCGACGGTCCAGAGAGCTGCGGCATCGCGAAGCTTGGCCACGCCAGTGGTGTGCTTTTCCAAGAACGCGTCCGCCTGCCACCCCTTGCCGAAGAAGATGTTGTGCACGGCTAGGGCTAAGCATAGGTCCGTTCCTGGGTGGATTGCCAGGTGCAGATCGGCCGAGCGGGCGAGCCCGGTCGAGCGCGGATCCACGACCACGAGCTTCGCACCCTTGGCCTGGGCCGCCTTGATTGTCGGAACCAGATGCATGCCGCTGTCCTTGGGGTTCTGGCCCCAAACCACGATCAGCTTGGCGTACTCATAGTCCCGGAGATCCGTGCCCGGCATCTTGCCGAGAAGACCGTCGAAAGCCGCGCCGCTAGACGTCGCGCAGAGGTCCCGGGACAGGCGCGAGGCACCGAGCCGGCGCCACAGCCGCTCGTCCATCAGGCCCTCGGTCAAAGCGCCGTTGGAGCCACCGTAGGAGACGGGCAGGATTGCCTCGCCACCGTGGTCGCGCTGCACGCGCAGCAGCTGCTTCGCCACCAGGTCCAGGGCGTCGTCCCAGGACGCAGTCTCGAACTCGGCACCGGGCCCCTTGGGGCTGCTGGCCTTGCGAATCAGGGGAGTGGTCAGACGCTCGGCGGAGTGCACGCGATCCCCAAAGCTACGCACCTTTGAGCAGATCACCCCCTGGGTGAACGGGTTGTGCTCGGAGCCCGTCACCTTTAGGACCTGGGTAGGGCCGCCGGGCTCCTCCCGCAGGGTCACGGTTAGGCTGCAGTGGTCTGGGCAGTCGAGTGGGCAGTGACTCGCGCGCTCGACCTCGCGGGCGAGAGAATCCGGGACGATTCCTTGCTGGGTGTTGGCAGTGCTGGTCATGGCTGCATCATAGGACGCAGCTGTGGTCCGAGGAATTGAGCACTGGAAAGTTCCACGGGGAATCCCTTGGCTGGGCTGGGAATACGGGTTCTGATCTGATCGCCCCCGGTATCACCCCTTGGGTGTCTCGACCATGACTACGCCGTGCCCCCATCCCTCGCCACGCCTCGGCGCATGCCTGCTGGCCCTGGTGGCCGGGACGCTGATCTGGTCGGGCATCGGGCCCACCGAGCGCTTCACCTGGGCCCTGGAGATTGTGCCGGTGGTCATCGGCATGCCGCTACTGGCTCTCACCCACAAGCGCTTCTGCTTGACGCGCACGTCGATGCTGGCCATCGCCACCTACGCCGTCGTACTGCTTATCGGCGGGCACTACACCTATGCCGCCGCCCCGCCCGGCGAGTGGGCTCGGGCGACTTTCGCTCTCGAGCGCAATCCCTACGATCGCTTTGGGCACATTCTGCAGGGACTCTTGCCGGCCTTGCTCGCTCGGGAGCTGCTGCTGCGCCGGGCAGGCATCGCCCCAGGTGGGTGGCTCGCCTTTGTGGCTACGGCCATCGGCCTTGGGGTCAGCGCCCTCTACGAGATCCTCGAGTGGCCCGCAACGTTGGCCGCAAGTCACCTTACCGGCGAGACGGCCGAGGGATTCCTCGAGACCCAGGGCGACGTGTTTGACTCGCCCAAGGACATGCTGATGGCCCTAATCGGCGCGGGGTTGGGGCAGGTGCTCTTCGCTCGAATCCAAGATCGCGAGCTCGCGGCAGGTGCGGCTGCCAAGCGCAAGACGGAAGCGCCGCCCAACGAGAAACGCGCCGCCTAGCAGACTAGGCGACGCGCTCTTATGACAGCTCTCTAGCCGCCAGTACCTTAGCTCTACTCTTTGAGGCTACGGATGTAGGTCACGATGTTGTTGAGGTCGGCTTCCTTGCCTTCGAACTGCGCCGCGTAGCCGGCCATCAGGGGGCTCATGCCGTTGGCGGCACCGCCTTCGAGGATGACCTTCTTAATGTGCTCGTCCGTGACGGAGTCCTGCCAAGCACTGTCGCTATAGTTTCGGGGCTTAGGCTCCAAGGCCGCGGCTGCGGCACCGTCGCCTTTGCCGTTTGCTCCGTGACAAGCCACACATCCGAGAGTTGCAAAGGTAGCCTTGCCAGCCTCGACTGCAGCCATGTCCAACTCGGGAGCAGCGGTCGCCGTAGTAAGAGCCGTGGACTCACCGCCACCACAGGCAACAGCAATCAGGGGAAGGGCAAGGAGCAGAGCAAACTTCTTCATGTTCTTTATTTGGGTTGATTCCAGATGCGGAATGGATTGCGTTTGATTCAGCCCACATTCTATCCATCGCGCCCCCTTGCAAGCCGCCAGGCCCAAAATAAAGTCCCTTTGGTCCGAAGTCTTTCCGGGTGCAAACCAAACTGCCCGCGCCCCAACCCTACCCCACTAAAGACCCTCCTCCTTACCGCTGGCATACCAGGCGATCCTGCATCCCGTAGGCTAGGAAAGAACGCTGCAAAAGAACGACCCAGCAGGCCGGGGTTCGTCCCTAGAATGGCTCCGTCTTCACTAATCGCACCCCCCCAGAGCCACCGATGCCAACTCCTGAGAACAAGGCGATCCGTAATTTCGTCGACCGCCACTATCATCACTTCAATTCCGCCTCGTTGAAGGACGCTGCTCAAGCTTGGATTGAGCTGCTCCAAAAGGGCGACAAGATGTTCGTCACAATGGCCGGTGCCATGAGCACCGCCGAGCTGGGCATCTCCTTGGCGGACATGATCCGCGAGGACAAACTGCACGGCATGAGCCTGACCGGCGCGAACCTAGAAGAGGACGTCTTTAACTTGGTCGCCCACGACTTCTACGAGCGCGTCCCTGGCTACCGGGAGCTCTCGGCCGACGACGAAGCGGCGCTACTTGAGCGCCACATGAACCGTGTCACCGACACCTGCATCCCCGAGGCCGAAGCCATGCGCAGGATCGAGGCCGAGGTACTCAAGCTCTGGATGTCCGCCGACGCCAAGGGCGAGAGCTACTTCCCCCACGAGTTCATGTACCAGCTACTGCGCAGCGGCGTGCTCGCGGACAGCTATCAGATCGACCCAGGGAACTCGTGGTTGCTGGCCGCAGCGGAGAAGAACCTGCCACTATTCGTACCGGGCTGGGAGGACTCGACCCTAGGCAACATGTACGCGGCCGCCGTCTACCGCGGCGACATCAAGAACGTGCACACCATGCGCACGGGCATCGAGTACATGCTGAGGCTCATGGACTGGTACCAAGAGATGACCGCCGACCGCGGGCTGGGCTTCTTCCAGATCGGCGGCGGCATCGCCGGAGACTTCCCAATTTGCGTCGTACCGCTGTTGCAGCAGGACCTGGAGATCGACGCCCGGGTTTGGGCCTACTTCTGCCAGATCTCCGACAGCACGACCAGCTACGGTTCCTACTCAGGCGCGGTGCCTAACGAGAAGATCACCTGGGGCAAGCTCGCTCCGAGCACGCCAAAGTTCATCATCGAGAGCGACGCGTCTATCGTCGCGCCGCTGCTCTTCCACTACGTCCTCTCGGAGTAGCGCTCAGCCCTCAGTTGTAGAATCCGCCGCCACGCGATCGCCGAGACGAGATCCCCTCGGATTCACGCCGGAGACAAAACGCCCCGAGTCCTTTTTTGAAATAGACTTACACGCGCGTGCCTGCTCAAAAACCGCGGGGCACTTCTCCTTGCCCTACTGGTGCTGCACCCAGGTCTCATCTTGATTGCCGTGGCCCATATCCGTCCTGACAAGTCGTTGGTGATAGGGGCGCAAAAGTCCTTCGCGGGGCGCATCCCCCCCGTAGGACAGCCCGTTGGCGGACGTAAACGACTAGCTGACAGGCGCTTGTATGGCGCTCGAAAACTTAGGGGCAAACGGCCCCTATTTTGGCGCCCGGCGCAAGGATTCCACGAGCTTTGGAATCGGAGCCGCATGCAATCGGTCTAGACTTACACCATGACACGAGCCGATCTCATCCTGGTCAATCTGGGGACGCCCAACACGCCGACGGAGAAGGACGTGCGAGCCTTCCTGGCCGAGTTCCTCGGCGACCCCATGGTCGTCGAGAAGCCGCGCTGGCTATGGCTGCCGATCCTCCACGGCATCATCTTGAGGCGCCGCCCAAAGGTCGTGGCCAAGGCCTACGCGGAGATCTGGGCGCCGGACGAAGTACCCGGGGGATCGCCCCTCGCTGTGGGCACCCGAGCCCTCGCCAAAGGCGCGTCCGCGGCCGCCAAAGATGACCTCCGCGTCACCTATGCCTACCGCTACGGCTCGCCCAACCTTGAGTCTAGATTACAGGCGATTCAAGCCGAGTCCCCCGGCAGCGACCACCCCGTCACAGTCTTGCCCCTCTTCGCCCAGCAGACCGCGTCGTCCACGGGAACCGTGCACACCCTAGTACGCAAGCTCTCCGAGAAGCTCGGCCTTGGCCCGAGGCTCCAATCCGCAAGCATCGCCCCTGACGACCCCGGCTACATCGAGGCCCTCGCCCACACCGTTCGCGACCGCATTGCCGACTTTCCTAAGGACGCTCCAATCCACCTACTAAGCAGCTTCCACGGCATTCCCTGCTACATTAACGAAGCCGAGGGGTCCCAGTACACCACCGACTGCCACGCCACGTTTGAAGCTCTTAAGCACAACCTAGGCTGGACCGACAACGGCCCTCCGCCCCCCTTCGAAGGTGCCACCCTAGCCTACCAATCCAAGTTCGGACGCGACCCCTGGATCACCCCTTCCACCGAGGACACCCTAGCCCACCTAGGCGCACAAAAGTCATCGGTGCTCCTAGTCGCCCCCAGCTTCCTAACCCCCGGCCTCGAGACCGTCGAAGAGCTCGGGATTCAGGGCAGAGAGACCTTCCAAGAAGCCGGAGGCCAAACCTTCGCGCTAGCGAACGCCCCCACCCAAACCGCCCCCCCAAGAGAAGCCCTCATCCAAGCCCTCCTCAACCTAGCCCAACACTAAATCCAGAAGTCTTGCTTCCCCTCCCAAGATCATCGTGTCTTAGGTTCGACTTATCCCCAACCGCGCGCAGCGCACCAGCCCTATGAAAGCCCCCCTGCTCACCCTATCCACCCTAGCCCTAGCCCTTTTCCTAGCCACCACCCACTCCCCCGCCGCCACGCCGTCCGCGGCAACGGCTACGGCAACCCCCATCCCAACTGCTTTCCACTGCCAAGTCCCCTGCGGAATCTACGGCGACAAAATGCGCATCGACATGCTCATGGAAGAATCCGCGACTATCGCCAAGTCCATGAAGCTGATCGAGACCATCGAGGGTGAAGAGGCCTTCAACCGCAACCAAATGGTGCGCTGGATCATGACCAAGGAAGAGCACGCCGCAAGCATCCAAGAGACCGTCGCTAGCTACTGGCTAGCCCAACGTGTCAAGGCTCCCACCGACCGCACAGACGCGGACGCCATGACCAACTACTACAGGCAACTCGAGCTCATGCACGGCATCACCGTTTCCGCCATGAAGTGCAAGCAGACGATCGAGCCCACCCACGTCGACCGCATCCGCGACCTAGCCAAGCTTTTCAGCGCGACCTACTTCTCGGAAGAGGACCAAAAGCACCTCTCCGAGCACACCTTCGGCGAGTAGTCCCCTCTTGAGCGCTATGCCCGGGGGCCGTCCGATTTCATTTGGCCGGCCCCTGGCTAATTCATTGCGGCCTTTATCCGGGCCGTGACAGATCCATGACAGTCCTGTGCCGACAGGTCCTATATTCCCCTAGGAATTACCATGGAGCACATTGGAGTAATCGGTCTAAGTTGGCGGCAAGGCGGCGCGGACGCCCTAGCCCGCTTCGCCCTGCCGACGGAGGAGGGCGCATTGCATCGCCTCCGGGACGCCATGGGAGCCACCGAGCTGGTCTACCTAGGCACCTGCAACCGCGTGGAGATCTACTTCACCGTGGACGACGCCGCCAAGATGTCCAGCATGCGCAGCTTGGCCTTCGAAGCCCTGACCGGATCCCCGGGCGAGCCGGGCGAACCCGAGCGCTGCATGCGCGCCTGGGCCGGCGAGGGCGCCGCCGAGCACCTCTTCCTGGTGGCCGCCGGCCTGGACTCCGCTGAGGTCGGCGAGACTGAGATCGGCGGTCAGCTGCGCCGCGCCATCGACACCGCCCGTGAGGCCTATACCCTGCAAAAGGGGGCCGGTCGCCTGGAGTACTTGCTGGAGGAGACCCTCCGCCTGTCGAAACGCATTCGTGCCAACTCCGGCATCTGCAACGGCAAGACGTCCCTAGCGGAGATCGCCTTGGACCGGATTCGCCGCCGCATGGCCTCCACCCGCGGGGCCGCTGCCCTGGTCGGTGTCTCGCCCATGACCGAGCGCTGCGCCACCGCCCTAGCCACCACGGGCGCGCCGCTGATCCTGGTCAATCGTACCCGCAAGCGCGCCACCGCCCTAAAGCAGCAGCTCGAGAAGCTGACCGGCTCCGGCTCGATCGAGGTGCTCTCTCTCGAACAGTTCCGCAAGCAGCCGCCGGCCATCGAGGTTCTAATGACTGCCACCAGCGCGCCCGGCACCGTGCTCGACGGAGCCGACCTGGCCCGGGTTGCCGATGCGCCCCTCTCGGGTGAAGCGCTTCTAGTCATCGACATGGCCGTGCCGCCGGATGTGCCACCGGACCAAGCCCGCGCACTAGGCATCGAGCGCATCGGCATGGATGCCATCATTGAGGTCGCCGAGTCCAGCCGCGATCAGCGCCTCAAGGAGATGGCCGGCGCTCGGGAAGAGATCGACACCGCCCTTAGCGACCTGCGCATCCGCATGGGCGACGAGCACGTGGCTCCCCTCGTAACCGCTTTGCAGAAGCGCTATCGTAAGGTTGCCCGGGAGGGCGCCAAGCGCCTGCTCAGCACCAGCCTCAACGGCTTGGACCATGACAAGCAGGCCGCCGTCCTGCGCTTCGCCGAGAGCCTGGCTGGTCGCTTTGCCCACCTGCCGAGCACGGGGCTGCGTGGGGTCGCGCGGGTCGCCGGAGCCCCAGCCGTAGACGCCTTTTTAAGCCACGCCGACGCCGAGATGGCGAAGGAGTTCGAGCTCGCCCGCCGCGAGGCCAATGCCCGGGAAGCCAACGAGACAACGCAGACGATTTCCCAAACCTCTCAACGAACCCAGCCTGACGAGGAGCCTGCCCTTGGTCGCGCGCAGCAAAGTAAAGAGCGAAGCGCCCGCTCGGGTGGCGACTCGGAAGCCACTGCAACATCATGAGTTTAGGCATCGACATTCGACTCGGAACCCGTGGCTCCGCACTTGCCATGGTGCAAGCCCAAGACATCAAGCGACGGCTCGAGAGCTCTGGCCATCAGGTAGAGATCGTGGTCATGAACACCATCGGCGACCAGGACAAGACCAGCACCTTTGCGACCCTAGGTCCTCCCGGCGTGTTCGTCCGCGAGATCGAATCGGCATTAGGTGCGGGCGACATCGACCTGGCCGTGCACTGCTACAAGGACCTGCCCTCGGTCTCCCCTGAGGGCCTAGTGATCGCCGCGATCCCCGGCCGAGAGGATGCGCGCGAGGTTCTATTGGTGGCGAATTCTGCCCTAGACCGAATCCAGCCAGGGCTGCCCCTCAAGCCCGGCGCTGTCGTCGGGACCTCGGCGGCCAGGCGCCAGGCCTATTTAAATAGCAAGCGCCCGGACCTCGTCTGCCGCGAGCTGCGGGGCAACGTGCCCACGCGCCTGGCGAAGCTGGCCCGGGGCGACTACGACGCCATCGTCCTAGCGGCGGCGGGCATCAACCGCTTGGCCGAGGGTGCCGAACGCGGCGAGAACGACGCCCCTGACGTCAGCAGCGCTGTGTGCATCACCATCGACGCGGCCGACTTCGTACCTGCGCCCAGCCAAGGCGCACTCGCCCTGCAGGTCCGCGAGGCCACGGGCGGCCCACGGGACCAGGCCATCTTCGATGCGATCCGCACCCTGCACGACCAGAGCGCCGAGCGCGGGGTGTTGGCTGAGCGCGAGCTGCTACGGCTCATCCAAGCCGGCTGCGAGGCACCCTTTGGCGCATGGACCGACGCGGCCCCGGACTCGGGCGCCATGACCCTGCACGCGATCTTCGCCGAAGGAGGCATCCTGCGCCGGGTCGCTGTCAAGGGCACCGACAGCCTGGACATCGCCCGGCGCGCCTTCGCCGAGCTCGGCCTCGGAGGCGAAAAGTGAACCGCGCGCTCATGGGCAAGCGCGTCCTGCTCACAAGGACGGCCAAAGACAACGACGCTTGGGCAAAGCAGCTCCAAGCTGCTGGTCTCGTGCCCATCGGGCACCCTTGCATCACGCAAGAGGACCTAGACGCCGGTGGTCCGCTGGCGACGAGCCTCGCGATGTGTACCTGGCTCGTTCTGCCCTCCCCCAAGGCTGTGCGCCGGGTGGCCAAGCTGGCGACCGTACCCGCCCATGTCCAAATCGCCTGCGTTGGCCCCGCCTCCGCCGAGGCCGCCGAGGTCCTGCTCGGTAGGTGCGATCTCGTGGCTGAGCGCGGCACTATCGCCGGGCTCAGCGCCGAACTCGCCGCACGCATTTTGCAGAATCAGGCCTCGCCGCCCACGATCCTTATCGCCGGCGCCGAAGCCGGTATCGACACTAGCGACCACCTTCTGCGCGAAGCGGGCGCCAACGTCCAGCGCTTGGCGACCTACCGCACAACGCCCACGCGCCTCGAGTCTGGACAAGCGCCCGCAGACTTGAACGCCATGGGCCTCGATGCGATCCTCTTAGGCAGTCCCTCGGCCTTGGTTGGACTTCTGAATACCGCCAACGTGGACGAGGCCTCTGGACCGATCCTCACCTTGGGGCCGACCACATCGGACGCCGTCCGCGCGGCTGGACTCCGCGAACCGGTGGAAGCCAAGGCCCCCAGCTTGGACGGCCTGCTCGAAGCACTCGCCGACCTGTTCCCCCTGCACAACTTTGAAGCTAGCTAGCCGGCCTTGGCCAGCGCCCTCCAACACCAAACCGATCACTTACGATGGACCTCCCCCAACGACCGCGCCGACTTCGCCGCACGCCCGTGCTGCGCGACCTCGTCGCTGAGAACCGCGTGCACCCGGACCAACTTGTGATGCCGCACTTTTGCCTAAACCAAGAGTCCGGTCGCGAGGCCATTGACTCCATGCCCGGCATCGAGCGCCTCGGTCGCAAGGAGTTGGTGGATCAAGTGCGCGACGACCTGGCCCTAGGCATCCGCAGTGTGCTGCTGTTCGGGCTGGCCAGCGCCGGCGAGAAGAATGCCACGGGAACCCACTCCAGCGCGAACGATGGCGCCGTGCCCCTGGCAGTGTCGACCCTCAAGGCCGAGTTCGGTGACCGTATTAACGTGATCACCGACGTCTGCCTGTGCGCCTATACGGACCACGGCCACTGCGGCGTGATCGAAGATGGCGAGGTGCGCAACGATCCGTCTTTAGCGCTGCTGGCGGAGATGGCCCTGGCCCACGCCGTCGCTGGCGCAGACGTGATCGCGCCCAGCGACATGATGGACGGCCGCATCGACGCGATCCGCGAGGTCCTAGACGATAACGGCTACGAGAACATCGCGATTATGTCGTACTCCGCGAAGTATGCGTCGGCCTACTACGGCCCGTTCCGGGACGCCGCCGACTCGGCGCCTTCGGAGTCAAGCGACGTGCCCAAAGACCGCAAGACCTACCAGATGGATGCCCGCAACCGTCGGGAAGCGCGCCGCGAGGCGAGCCTGGACGAAATGGAAGGCGCCGACATTCTGATGGTCAAGCCAGGTCTCGCCTACTTAGACATCATCGCCGAAGTCGAGCGCATGACCGACCTGCCTGTCGCCGTGTACAACGTCTCCGGCGAGTACTCCATGGTTAAGGCCGCCGCAGAGCGCGGCTGGATCGACGAGCCCGCGGTCGTCTCCGAGAACCTCCACGCCTTCGCCCGCGCAGGCGCCGACATCATCATCACCTACCACGCACGAGAAGCCCTAGCGGGCGAATGGATATGAGCACACCTACCCAAGCACGCAGCGCCGAGATCCTATCCCGCGCCCAAGAGATTATCCCCGGCGGCGTCTCCTCACCCGTGCGCGCTTTCCAAGCCGTGGGTGGAACGCCGGCTGTCATCGAGCGCGGCGCCGGTCCCCACGTCTGGGACGTGGACGGCAACCAGTACCTGGACTTCGTCTGCTCCTGGGGTCCCCTGATCCTCGGACATGCAAACGCGGACGTGACCGCTGCGATCGTTAAGGCGGCCAGTAAAGGCACGACTTTTGGCGCACCCTGCGAAGCGGAGCTCGGCCTGGCTGAGCGCGTGATCGCGCTGTACCCCAGCATTGACCAAGTGCGCTTTGTATCCTCGGGAACAGAAGCGACCATGAGCGCGATCCGCGTCGCCCGGGGCTGCACGGGACGCGACTACATCGTCAAGTTTGCGGGCTGCTACCACGGACACGCCGACCACCTGCTAGTCGAGGCTGGCTCGGGCCTGGTCACCTTCGGCCAGCCCGCATCCGCCGGCGTGCCCGCGGCCTTCGCAGAGAAGACCCTGGTGCTGCCCCTCGACGACGTGGAGGCATTCGCGGAGTTGTTCGCCGAGCGCGGCCACGAGATTGCCGCCGTGATCGTCGAGCCCCTGCCCGCGAACAACGGACTGCTCAAGCAGACGCCGGAGTTCCTGAACGCCGTGCGCGAGATCACCCGCGAACACGGAACCCTGCTCATCTACGACGAGGTCATCAACGGCTTCCGCATCGCCCCTGGCGGCGCGGCCGAGCTGTACGGCATCGAGCCGGACCTGGCGACCTTTGGTAAGGTTATGGGCGGAGGCCTGCCAGTGGGCGCTTTCGGTGGCAAGGCCCAGTACATGCAACAGCTTGCGCCCCTCGGCCCGATCTACCAGGCCGGCACCCTGTCGGGCAATCCCTTGGCCATGGCAGCGGGCATCGCGACCCTCAAGGCGCTCCAGGACAACAACGGCTGGCAGCGCTTAGAAGAGCTCGGGGCCTACTTCGAGTCCAAGGTCGCGCCGCTGCTTGCAACAAAGGGCTGGTCCCTAGTACGCGAGGGATCGATCTTCTGGTTCTCCCTACAAGAAGGCGAGCCAGCGCGATCCGCCGAAGCCATCGACCCGGACGCGGCAGACCTGTATCGTCCACTCTTCCACGGGCTGTTTGCCCGCGGCGTGAACATGGCCCCTTCGGCCTACGAAGTGGGCTTCGTGTCCTTGGCGCACACAGAAGAGCACATTGACTTCTTCGCAAATCAACTGGGCGAGGTCTTGGCGACGCTCTAGATTCGAATGACCCCCTCTACGATCCGATCGAGCCGCAGAGTGCAGCTCACCTTTGTCCTTCTGCTCTTGACCTGCTTTGGTCAAGTGGCCTGGTGGATCCTGGACCAAGGCTTCTATTCCCAGCACCACTTGGACTCGGTGATGGACAGCTTCGAGCAGAAGAAGCGCACTGCCCAACAGATGCTCGTCGATGGCCAGCCGGTGGATCGAGTCCGGGGCTACTTCCCCGATCTTGTCATAAAGGCTGATGAGAATGGAGCGCGTAAAGTCACGATCCCCGCGACGGCAATAATCGAGCTCGAAGCCGAGCGGCGCCAGCGCATGAAGCGCTATGGCTGGGAGGGCAGCTTCTTCCTTGTGGTACTCATCGCAACGGTAGCTATGATCGGCGTCACCCTTCGCCAGCGCACGGAGCTCTTTCTGCGTCAGCAAAACTTCCTTGCTGCGGTCTCCCACGAGCTGAAGAGCCCCTTGGCTAGCATCCAGCTTTCCGCCGAGACCCTGCTGTTGCGGGATCCGGATAAGGTGGGCCGCACTCGCATCGCGGACCGCATGGTTGCCGCAACGGAGCGACTCGGCAACATGGTTACTAACCTGCTGGATGCGGCGCGCTTGGACGAGGATGCCATCGAGCTCACGGCCGAGGTAATCGAGCTCCACGGCATGGTCGACCGCGTGCTCGAGCCCATCGTCTGTATGGGCCACATCCATGGGGTTGAGATCGAGAACGAGGTCCCCCCCGGCCTTGAGATCAGCGCCGACCCTTCTGCGGTCAAGTCCGTGATCAGCAACGTAGTCAGCAACGCCTTTAAGAGTGTGCAAGCCCAAGGTAGCGGCACGGTGCGCTTGACCGCAAGCCCCGAAGACCAAGGCCGCACGTCTATGGTGGCCCTGCGCGTCATCGATGATGGCGTTGGCTTCGACCCGAAGCAATCCGAACGCCTATTCGACATGTTTTTCCGCCCGGGCTCTGAGCTCACGCGCAAGACCAAGGGATCTGGGCTCGGTCTGCACATTGTCCAGCGCTTTGTGACCTTGGACGGAGGCACAACGAAAATCGAGAGCCCCGGTGAAGGCAAGGGCGCAACGTTTACGGTTCACTGGCGCCATGCAAAGCACCACATGGAGCAAGCCCAAAGCACAAGCCCCGAACACGAGGTCATGGGATGAGCGACACGAATCAAGGCACCTACCGCATCCTTGTGGTGGAAGACGAAGAGAGCCTGGCCGAGGGCATCGCAGAGAACCTGCAGCTCGAGGGCTACGAGACCGAGATCGCGCCAGATGGACTGCATGCTATGGAGCGCATCCGCGCCGGTACGTGGGACCTAATCTTGCTAGACGTCATGCTGCCTGGTATGGACGGCTATACGATCTGCCAAACAGCGCGCAGCGAGGGCATCGAAATCCCGGTCCTGTTCCTGACCGCTAAGGGCAGCACAGGGGATCGTATCCGCGGGCTAGAGGCCGGCGGCGACGACTACCTGTCGAAGCCCTTCGCCCTCAAGGAGCTGCTGCTGCGCGTGGCCGCGATCCTGCGCCGCAAGAGCTGGTACCTCAAGCCGGAAGATGCCGCTGGCGCGACCCTCAGCTTCGGCGGCAATACGATCGACTTTAAGACTTACCAGGGCAAGGCCTGGGACGGCAGTGAGCAGCACCTAACTCATAAGGAAGCGCTTATCCTTAAGTGCCTCGCCGACCGCACCGGCCAGATCGTCTCGCGCGAAGAGATTCTCGAGCAGGTCTGGGGCTACGAGATCTTTCCCTCCACACGCACTATCGACAATTTTATCGTGCGGCTGCGCAAGCGCTTCGAGCGCGAGCCCGAGGCTCCACGACACTTCCACACCCAGCGTGGTGTGGGCTACCGATTCACTTGCGCCCCCGCGGACGACGCGCCGCGAACCTAAGACGATTCCATGAAGCCACTGCTGCTACGCGCCCTTCACGGCGAAGAAACCGAACGACGCCCCCTCTGGATCATGCGCCAAGCCGGGCGCTGCCTGCCCGAGTACCGCAAGCTCAAGGAGACCTACACATTTGAAGAGATGTGCGCGGACCCGAGCATCGCCTGTGCCGTGACGATGATGCCCATGGAGCGCTTTGAGCTCGATGCCGCCATCACCTTCGCGGACCTGATCAGCCCCGCCTCGGCCCTGGGCGTCGAGTTCCGCTTCGATCCCGGCCCGATCATCGCGAAGCCCATCACCACGGCCAAGGAGATCCGCGCCCTGCGCGTTCCGTCCAAGGACGAGATCGCTCCCGAGGTTGCCGCCGCCCAGCGCCTGATCAAGCCGAAGCTTAAGCCCGACCAAGCCCTGCTGGGCTTCGCCGGCGCGCCCTTCTCTCTGGCTGCCTATCTGGTCGAGGGACGCGGCAAGGCAGGCTTTCCAAAGCTGCGCGCCATGCTGGCCGAGGATCCTGTCGTCTTCGGCGAGCTCATGGCCACCATCGCGACCCTGTCCGCGCGCTACCTCACGGCCCAACACGAGGCCGGCTGCGACGCGGTACAGGTCTTCGACTCCTGGGGCGGACTGCTGTCGTTGCGCGACTGGACTGCCCACGTGCGCCCGCACATCGTCAACCTGCTGCAAGAGCTGCGCGGCAACGGCGTGCCCACGATCTTCTTCGCCAACGACGCGCCGCATCTGGCCGCGTCCATGGCCGAGCTGCCCTCGGACGGACTCGCCCTGTGCTGGCGCAACGACCTGCCTGGACTGCGCGCTAGTCTTGGCGAGCACACGGGCCCGAACGCCGAGACCGGCACGAAGGCCCTGCAGGGAAACCTCGACCCCGCGATCCTGCTCGCCGGTCCCGAGAAGACCCGCGCGGCGGCCAAGGAGTTCATCGCGCGCATGCCCAAGCGCGGCCACATCTTCAACCTGGGCCACGGCATCATGCCCGAGGCTCCCCTCGACAGCATCGCCGCTCTAATCGAGACTCTCCGCGAGGAGGCCTGAGCCATGGCCAACAACGAAGCACGCCCCACAGACCGCGCCCTTGTGGCGGACCTATTGGCCAAGTACGACCGACCAGGTCCGCGGTACACGAGCTACCCGACCGCCATCGAGTTCGACGACTCGATGAACGCTGTGGTGTACGAGGACATCCTGGCCAAGGCCAACGAGCGCGCGGACGATCCGCTCTCGGTTTACATGCACCTGCCCTTCTGCGAAGAGCGCTGCCTGTTCTGCGGTTGCCATGTGATCATCTCCCCCCACAAGGAGAAGGCCGTGCCCTATGTCGGCATGATCGAGGCCGAGATCGACATGCTAGCTAAGCGTCTGCCCGATCGCCGCAAGATCTCCCAGCTGCACCTGGGCGGCGGCACGCCGACCTACCAGACGCCGAAGCAGCTCGATCGCCTGTTGACGCGCTTCTTCGGCCACTTCGAGCGCACCGCTGACGCCGAGCTCGCCATCGAAGTCGACCCCCGCGTCACCACGGCCGAGCACATCGACGTATTAGCCGACCACGGCTTTAACCGCATCAGCCTGGGCGTGCAGGACTTCACCAACGAAGTCCAGGTCGCCATCAACCGCGTGCAGTCGGTCAAGCAGACCCAAGACATCATCGACCACGCGCGCAAGCGCAACTTCGGCGGCGTCAACGTGGACCTGATCTACGGCCTGCCCCACCAAAGGACGGACACCTTCGAGGCCACGGTCAACCAGGTCATCGAAATGGGCGCCGACCGCTCGGCGGTCTACTCCTTCGCCTTCGTGCCGTGGATCCGCGGCCACCAGCGCAAGCTCATGGAGGACAACCTGCCCGACCCCGCCGTCAAGTTCGAGCTGTTTGGCCTGGTCCGCGAGCGCTTCCTCGCCGCGGGCTACGAGCCCATCGGCATGGACCACTTCGCCAAGCAAGAGGACGAGCTATCCGTGGCCAAGCGCAACGGAACCCTGCGCCGCAACTTCCAGGGTTACGCCGTGATCCCCGCCGAGGACGTGATTGGCCTAGGCATCAGCGCCATCGGCGACATCGGCGGCGCCTACGTGCAGAACAACAAGAAGCTCAGCACCTACGGCGAGTCCATCGCCAAGGACCAGCTGCCCATCGAGAAGGGCCTTGCCCTAACCGAAGACGACAAGCTGCGCCGCGTGGTAATCCACGAGTTCATGTGCAACTTCCGCATCGACCGCCGCGGCATCGAGTCGCGCTTCGGGCTGGACTTCGAGACCACCTTCGCCGAGGACCTGTCGCGCCTACAAGAGCACGCCAAGAACGGCATGGTGCACATCGACGCGGACGAGATCCGAGCGACCCCCGAGGGCGAGCTCTTCATCCGCAACCTGGCCATGTGCTTCGACGTCTACTGGCGCGAACGCCACGAGGGCAAGGGCAAGGACGTGTTCAGCAAGACGATCTAGTTCATGAAGCGCCTGGTCATCATCGGTGCGGGGATCTCGGGCCTGGCTGCGGCGACCGCTGCGGCGGACGCCCGACAGGGCGACGAACTTGAGATCCTAGTGCTCGAAGCCGGCCCCAAAGTCGGCGGCAAGGCCCAGACGATTCGGCGCAATGGCTACCTGCTCGAGGCCGGCCCCACGGGCTACCTCGACAACGAGCCCCTGATGGACGAGCTGGTGCAGAAGGCAGGCCTCGAGAAGCTCGGCGCCGACGACGCGGCCGCCCGCCGCTTCCTCGTGCGCGACGGCAAGCTGCGCGAGATCCAAGCCAGCCCCCCGCGTTTCCTGACCAGCGGCATCCTCTCCCCCGGCGGCGTCCTGCGCATCGCCACGGAACCCTTCCGCAAGCAGAAGACCGACCCCAAGGACGAGAGCGTCTGGGAGTTCGCCGCCCGCAGACTCGGGCCCCAAGCCGCCGACCGCATCATCGCGCCCATGGTGCTGGGCGTCTACGCCGGCGACGCCAAGCGAACGTCCCTAAGCGCAGCCTTCCCGCGCATGGCCGAGCTGGAGGCCGAGTACGGGTCCCTGGTCAAAGCGCTCATCAGCCTAAGGAACCAAAAAGGCAAGACGTCCGGTGGCCCGGCCGGTCCCTCGGGCAAGCTGACGTCCTTCGCAGGCGGGCTGGACCAGCTGCCCTTGAAGCTGGCCGAGTCCTGCCAAGCCCGGGGCGACTTCCAAGTGCGCTTGAATACGCGGGTCGAGACTCTGACCTATGGGATCGACAGCGCACGGCCCAATGACGACCCCGGTGGCAACCCCGAAGCTAAGCCGGGCGTCTGGAACCTACGCATCTCATCCAACGGCACCACCAAGGCCATCCAAGCCGAAGCCGTCGTGCTAGCCACCGAGGCCAACGTAGCTGCCAAGCTGCTCGCGTCCCCCGCCCCCGACATCGCCACCGAGCTCAAGGACATCCCCATGCCCCACGTGGCCGTGGTCGGCCTAGGCTTCGGCCCCGATGCCCTAGCCAAGGCCCCCCGCGGCTTCGGCGCCCTGATCCAACGCGGCGGAGGCATCCGCATCCTCGGCGTTCTCTGGGACACGTTCCTCTTCCCCGAGCGCAGCCCAGACGGCACCGTCCTCATGCGCTGTATGGTCGGCGGCGCCACCGACCCCGAAGCCGCCAAACTAACCGACGAAGAGCTGGTCGCCCTAACCCACGCCGACCTGACCAAGCTGCTGAACCTAGACGGCACGGCCCCTATCTTCACCGAAGTTGTCCGCTGGCCCAACGCCATCCCTCAATACGAGATGGGCCACCTAGCCCGCATGGACCGAATCCACACCGCCATGGCGAGCCTAGAACAGACCGCCCCCGGCCTCTACCTAGCCGGTAACTACACTGCCGGCGTAGCCTTCGCCAAGGCCGCCAAGGCGGGAGATGCGGCGGGCCGGGAAGCTGCGGAGCGTGTGCTTAAGGACGCAAATCGGCCAAGCCAAGCCTAGCCTAGCTGGCACCTACTCCGCTTCCGGTTCAAGGTACTCAAGGAAGACCTCGCGCACGCCTTGGGCGTGGTCGCGGATCGTCTCCTGCTGCCATCCCTCGGACGAGATCGGCGGCAGGATGTCCAAAGCCACGCGGCCGGGGCGCATCCAGACGGAGCCCATGGGCAAGACCTGGTCGACCCCGCGCATGATGAAGGGCACGACCGGCGCGCCGGTTTGGATCGCCAGATGAAACGGTCCCTTCTTGAACTTTTGTAGGCCGCCCTTGCGAGAGCGGGTTCCCTCGGGTGCCATTACCACGGTCTCGCCGTTGTCGCGGATGCGCTCGGCGGCTAGCTTCATCGAAGCCAGGGCCGCCTTGTGGTTCTTGCGGTTGACGGCGATGGAGCCTAGGCCGCGCAGGGCTGCGCCAACACCGGGGATCTTGTGGAACTCTTCCTTGTAGATGACAATGGAGAATTCTGGGCAGGTCTTTGCGAGCACCAACATGTCGAGCAGGCTGACGTGGTTGAACAGAAGAATGCGCGCGCCCTCGAAATTGAGGTTCTCTTCGCCGGTCACCTCAACCTTGACACCGTGCCACCACAGGGGCGCCGAACCCCAGATGCGGGGGATCGACCAGCCGTGCTTCTTAAACCACTTTGGGGCGACGATCGCGGTAATAGGAACCAGCATCGCGACCGAAACCGCCCACAGAAAGGTCAGTGGCATTAGCGGGATGCCGCGCAGGATCGAACCGGCGCCCGCGTCGTACTTGCGGTGGTTCGGGCTATCCGGGATTGCAATCGGGGGTGTTGTAACCAAGCTGGTGCCGTGGTCTGGTGCTGCGGTCTTCATCGGCGCGCCTATTTTTACCGAACGGAGGCTCTGGGCCAACGACAACTTCGGCCTAGTTTGTCCCCGGAGCGTGAACTGCCCCCGCAACCCTGGCGATTTGCACCTGGAAGTGGGATACTCGGATCACTTCTCCCAATACCGCCCATGGTCGACAAGCTCAACTCCTTCCTGCGCACTGCGCTGCTCCTGATCCTTGTGATCGTGATCGGCTGGTGGACCCTCTTTCTGCGCGGTCAGCTCACCGAACACGAGCGCGACCTCGAGGGGCGCGATGCGGAGATCTCGACCCTGAGCCAGGCGGTGCTAGACCGCGAGGGCGAGATTGTCAGCCTCAACGAGGACCTGACGTCGAAGGATGCCCGCATCGGGACCTTGAGTTCCGAGCTGGTCGCCCGGGACACCCGCATCGAGCAGCAGGTTGGCCGCATCGACGACCTCAACAGCGAGGTCGCAGCCAAGCAGAAACGCATCGCGAAGCTGGGCAAGGAGCTAGCTGCCGCGGAAAGGGAAGCCCAGCGTCTGGCCGCCGCCGTCGCCCTGCTAAAGGTCGACCACCGCGTGGCGCGCCTGGAGATTCTCGAGCGCATGGAGGTCGAAGAGAACGGCGAGGCCGAGGTCTGGACCCGGGTGCTCTTTACCGAACTCGACCAGACCGGCCGCACAGTCGGCAAGCCCAGGGAGGTCATCGTCGCGGGTACGCGGGTCTACATCGAGGCCCTTGTGATCAAGTTCGAGGATGACTACATCGAGGCCGGCGACTTTTTGCGCGGCTCATCGGTTTGCCTGTTCCAGCGCATCTTCGGCGAGAACCAGAGCCCGAAACAGGGCACCCGGCTGGAACCCGCCGGCACCATGCCGTCGGTCTACGCCGGCGACACCAAGCCCGATCCCTTCTACGAGCAGCTGTGGGCAAAGTTCTGGGACTACGCCTCGGACCCGGTCGCCGCGAAGGCCGCAGGGGTGCGCGCCGTCCACGGCGAGGCGCCGTTTATCGAGGGCATTCCCGGAATGAAGTGGCGCGTTGAGCTGCGCTCCAGCGGCGGCCTGACGATCGCGCCGGAGTAGCGCCAGCTAGGCCCGGGATTCGGCGAGCTGATGCCAGAGGGCTAGGGTCTCTTTCGCGTTGGCACGCCAGGTGTGCCCAGTGGCGGCCTGGACGCGGGCGGATCTGGATTCCGGGTGCCCAGCGGATTCGATAGCGCGCTCGATGGCTTGGACAAGCTGCTCGGGATCTTGGCTGGGCTCGCCGGCTGCTCCCCCATCCAAGAGCTCTGCGCCGGGAATGCTGGCGAGCACTTCGCGGAACGAGGGTAGGTCGCTGGCGACTACGGCCGTGCCGAAGGTGATTGCCTCCAGCGGCGTGATCGGTGAGAGCTCGCCCTGGGACAGGTGCACGAGAGCGCTTGCGCTAGAGACAAGCTCCGGAAAGTCGGCCTCCACCGGGACCTGGATCCAGGTCACCTGGCTGGCGAAGGGCGAGGCGGAGAGCGCGGCTTGGAAGGCGCCGGCATCGTCGCCGGGGTGACCGGCGAAGGTGAGTGTCACGCCGGGGAACTGGCCTTGGGCGACCAAGACCTCGAAGGCGGCTAAGACTGCCCTGGGCTGTCGCATTTGAGAAATAGCGCCCAGTACCAGCAGCTTCGGCGGGCCTGCTTCTTGCAGCTCGGTGCAGGTCTTAGGCTGGGCGTAGCGCAGCCAATGGTCAGCGCCCGTGGTCACCGCGTGCAGCTTGGACGCAGGTACGCCCAGGCGCCGGGTGGCCTCGTCTGCGCCAGCCTGGCTGCCACAGAGCACGGCGTCCATCTCGCCTAGGACGGCGCGCAATCGCGCCTCGGCTTTGGACCCATCCGGTGGCAGCTCCAGGAGCGGCTGCACCATCAGGGGGCGCTTGGACTTCGCGCGGCCGAGCCTTGGCTCGAAGACCGCCGATCGGTGGAAGATCTGCACGTCGCCGCAGACGGACTCGGCGCCGCGGCCCGTGGCGGACCGGTACCAGTCGGCGGTGCGCTTAGGTAGCCGAACGTTCACGCGCTCGGGCTCGCGCACCACCTCGGGGCCGCCCAGCCCAAGGGCCTCGGCACCCAGCTCGGTGCCGCGCCCCCAGGCCAAGAGCCGCAGGTGCGGACAGTTTTGCTCGCGCACCAGCGCTCGCACGAACTCGCGCCCATAGCGCCCAATGCCAGCCCCGTGGGTCGCCGCTGCAAAATAGTCCAAAGCCACCTTCATGAACCCTCGATCCTAGCATCCCAACCAACTAAAATGCCCCCACCATGAGCCAACCCAACCCCAAGATCGGTGTCATCACCATCTCAGACCGCGCCAGCCGCGGCGAATACGAAGACAAGTCCGGCCCAGCCATCGTGGCTGCCCTCGAGGACTACCTCGTCACGACCCCGGAGTACGTCACCCGTGTCATCGAGGACGAGCGTGAGCTTATCGGCGCCACCATCGTGGAGCTGAGCGAGGCCGGCTGCAGCCTGATCTGCACCACAGGCGGTACGGGCCCAACCCTGCGCGACGTCACGCCCGAGGCCATCGAGGACGTCTGCGCCAAGATGATGCCCGGCTTCGGCGAGGCCATGCGCGGGGCATCTCTCGACGCGGGCGTGCCCACGGCGATCCTCTCCCGTCAGACAGCGGCGATCCTGGGCCAGAGCCTGGTGGTTACCCTGCCCGGCAAGCCCGCGGCCGTGCGCGTCTGCCTGGACGCGGTCTTCCCAGCCATTCCCTACTGCATCGATCTGATCGGCGGCGCGTACTTCGAGGGCAACCCCGAGGTTGTGCAAGTCTTCCGCCCGAAGGCGAAGTAGGCTCCAAACCGGGCGGTTTTCAAGCCGACAAGCGACCTATAGGCTTATTCTTGCGCACTTACCGATGGCTATACGGGCTTTTAGGATTTCGCCTAGCTCACACCGTAGGCATCTCTGCGATACTTCCTAGAGAGGAAGCCGGACCTCACCGGCTCCGTATCGGCGGCCATGTGCAAGCATGCCCCAACCAAATTCGCATCCAATGATCTCATCCATCTTAAAGAAGGCGGCCCTAGGCTTAGCCGCAGCAGGCGCCCTGACCGCGCTCATGTCGACCACGTCGAACGTGGGCGGCATCAAGGCCGGAGACAGTGTCTCCTACACCTGGCGCTCCCCCCTAGTCAACGGCATGGGCGTCTCCTCCCTCGAGGACATGCTCGGCACTCCGGTTCTCGTCGAGTTCTGGGGCACCCGCTGACCCGGATGCATCGGGTCGTCCGTGCCGGCGGCCATCAAATTGCAAGCAGAGTTGGGAGAGGACCTTCAGGTCATCTTCGTCGAGTCCCAGGGCGCCAACGCCCAGGCAGCAGAGAAGTTCGCCTTGGACCGCAAGTGGCTTGGCGGCCGCGCGATGTGGACCACGGAAGCTCCCTTTAACACGGGCCTAGGCGGCCTACCCTCCTGCGCCCTGATCTCCCCCACCGGCGAGATCGTGAACGTCGGCATGTCCGGCAGCGTTATGGGTGACGTCGAGGACGCCATCGCAGGCTTCGCCAAGGCAAAGACTAAGTTCCCGAAGGACCTGCCCAAGGACCTCAAGAAGGCCTGGACCGCCAACAGCAAGGGCAACATCGCCAAGGCTCTCGAGCTTCTGGCACCCATGGAAGCTGGCGACGGCGACCTATCCTTTGCCGCTGGCGACCTGCGCCGCTCGATCCACAAGAACGTCGAGTCCCGCTTCAAGGCCATCACCTGGATGAAGGACAACGGCTATCCCCTGGAAGCCCTGGCATCCCTCGAGACCCTTGCCGATTCGGTCGAGGACCACGAGGACTTCACCGCCCGCGCCACCGAGCTTGCCGCCGCCATCGAGGGCGACGACAACGAGGCCGAGCTGGACGCCGCTGGCGCCATGGCCAAGATCGAGAAGGCCATCGCCAAGAGCGGTGCCGACGAGAAGGTCGCCAAGAAGCTCCAGAAGCTGGCCGAGAAGCACAGCGGCACGAAGGTCGCCGAGCGCGCTTCGAAGCTGGCCAAGCTGATCCTCAGCTAGTACGCCTGCCCTAGGCATTTCGAAAGCCGGTGAGTTGACCATGGGTCGACTCACCGGCTTTCTTCGTTGGGATTGTTTCCGCTAGGCTCAGCTGCAGACTACCCTCGATGCTAGCCCCATTGTCCTCGCGCTATGGGACACCAAGGAGCAGACCCTTGCACTGCCATCGCCCCTGCGCCCTCTAATCTTCGAAAACAAACTCGGGCTGACGAACAAGGCCGAAGACCCGACGCCATTGTCGAATCCTCGGCCTAGTTGCCTTTGCCTCAAAAGGGCGCGATCGCCCGAGGCAAAGAAATATGCGGAAGGGGGGAGTCGAACCCCCACGCCGTTAAGACACAAGAACCTAAATCTTGCGCGTCTACCAATTCCGCCACTCCCGCGTGGTGGGCAGAGGATAGCGGCTTGGGGCCGGGCGCGCTAGGTAGGGACGCGGAAATAGGTCAAGTTGGCAAGGGTGGCTGCACCTACTCGTCGCCGAAATAGCCGAGGGCCTTCATGGCCTCATGGCTGTCGTGCTTGAGGCGCTTGGCGGGGATCCGCGGCAGGGGCGACTGGGTAGCACGCCAATCGGCGATCTCTTGCTCTAGGCGACTGGCGAGGTTCGGGTGGACGCCCGCTAGGTTCTTTGCCTCGGCTGGATCTTTCCGGAGATCGTAGAGCACGCGCTTGTCCAGCTCGGGGCAGAGAATCAGCTTGTGGCGACCATCGAAGACCGCAAACTGCTGCTTGCCCTGGTCCACCCGGGACGAGGTAAAGACCAGTCGCTGCTCTTGGGTCTCGCCCATCAACTCGGGAACTAGCGAGCGACCCGCCAGTTCCGCGCCGCCGGTGGGCAGACCAAAGAGCTCGGCCACCGTAGGGAAGAGATCCACGCTCATGACAGGCTCCCGCACGACCGCGCCCTTGCCCAGACTGGGGTGCGCAGCAAGCATGGGGATGTGCACCATCTCCTCGAAGGAGGTCTGGCCGTGACCGAGGATCCCGTGCTGGTTAAAGGCGTCGCCGTGGTCCGCGAGGACGATCACCAGGGTGTTGTCCATGTCGATCGTATCGAAGATCGTCTTGAGCTCGTCGTCCACGGCGCGGATGCCCGCATCGTAGAGCGCGCGTAGGTAGTCAAGGTCCTTCGGCCCCAGGGGCACGGCACCGCGGTTGTGGAGATGCAGGTCCTTCGGCGAACCTGTAACGGGACCGCTGTAGGTGCCCTCGTAGAACATCTCTAGGGTCTCGGCTGGGGGATCGTAGGGTGCGTGGGGCCGACGGAAGTGCGCGTACACGAAGCGCGGTCCACGGGTGCCTTGGCCTTCGAGCTGCTTGATCACGGCCTTGGCCATGAAGCCGTCCTTCTTCGCATCTTGCATCATCGGCACGAAGTTGTCGAAGCCCTGGTGCATGCCAAAGTCCTCGGACGCAAACAGGTTCTGGGTCAGGCCGATGCATTCGTAGCCCTCGATGCGAAACGACTCGGCCAAGGTGTCTGCGTCGGGATGTAGAGCTTGGCCAGCCTCGTCCGCCATGTGGCTCTCTTGGTAGAGCCCCGTCATGAGGCTAGCTGTCGAGGCCAGGGTCCAGCTGGACTGGGACCAGGCCTGCTGAAACTGCACGCCCTTCGCCGCGAGGGCGTCTAGGGTTGGCGAAGCTTCGGGGTGTCCGCCGTAGGTGCCAAGGTGATCGGCGGACAGGGCATCGAGCACGATGACGAGGCAGTCTTGGCCGGCGAGCAGCCCGGGTTCAGGATCTGCGGTGCAGCCGGCGAAAGCCAGGGCGCTTGAGGCGATCGTTGCTGCCACTAGGCGATGAGTGGTCTTTAGAGGAGAGCGAAACATGGGATTAGCCTACCGCGCCGAGCCCCAAAGGGGTGCAGCGCTTGGGGCGTAAATCGCCGTGGTAGATGCCAAGGGCTTCTGAATCTCGGCCAGGACCGAGGTCGCGAAGCAGCCCTTGGGTAGCTGATCTGGTACAGGCCAATTGCCAAGACCACTTGATTAGCCCAAGGGCTTCTGAATCTCGGCCAGGACCGAGGTTGCGAAGCAGCCCTTGGGTAGCTGAAACGAGAGCTCCACGATCCCCACATCGCCGCCGGTCATGTCTCGGATATCCAAGTCCATAAGCGGGATGCGAAGGGGGCGGCGGGCTCCAGGGCTGTGCTGGAAACGCGCTCCTTGCAGGTCGTACTGGCCCCAACCGTTCGCTGCTAGAACCGCCTGCTCCATAGCCGCCGCGCGCCCCTCGGGGGCAGGCATCTTGGGTCCGAACAGCGGGCCCGACGCGGTGATCTCACCGGCGGCGGCGCGCGCCTGCTCGGCAGCTAGGTCCTCGACCAAGAAGGCCTTGCGCGCACCGGGCAAGCGCAGCGCTAGGTCACCTGGCCAGATCTCGTCGAAGTGCTCGATGCGGCGCGCCAAGACCTGGTCAAACAGCCGCGATTGGAAGGCGGAGAGATAGAACCCAAGGTCGCGCCGGTCCAGGGACTCGATCGCGACTTTCGCGCTGGCCTCGGTCAAGCCCGCGCCCTGGCGCACCAGGCTCCTAAGCAGCTGTTGAGGCCCAAAGTCGCTTCGCGGCCAAGCAGCGAGGCTCGCCCCTAGATCGCCCGCATCGAACGCGACCCGAGCCTCGCGCCTGCGCCCCGTATCCAGGTCCCCGGCTCGGCCGCAGATCAGGGACACTGCCTCCATATCACGCTCGCGCAGCAAGGCCCCCCCCACCAAGTCGGTGTCGCCGCGGAACCCAAAGCGCTGCCGCCCAAAGAAGTTTGGTACGCCGCGCTGCTTCAACGTTGCCATCACCTGCCTCAGGTCTTCTACCCGATCCGCAGGGACATCTCGCAGCCGAATGCGGAAGCGGTTGCCATGGGTCCGCCCCAGCCCATGGGCCGTCCGGTGCAGCCGCGTCTTTAGCACTCGCACGTAGCCGTCCCGCACCTCGGCGCCCGTATCCATGGCGGCTAGCCGCGCCTCGTAGTCCTTCGGCGGCAGGTCCAGACTCACCCACTGCACGGTCACGGCCTGGGCGTCCTTCTTCCCGCCCACCCGCAGCTTGCGCCGCGAACACCCCAGCGCCGCAGCTAAGACGCCCAGAGCCTGGTCTGTCGTCTTGCCCCGCTTCTCCACCCACATCCAAAGGTGCTGCCCCTCGCCACAGGGCAAGAACGCCGGCACCTCCTCGACGACAAAGTCATCGGGGGAGTGCTTGTATACACAGGGGATCGCCCCGATTATCGATGTGAGGTAGGTACGCGCCATCCGCTCAGTATGGCAAAAGCAACCTGACGGCGCCCCCTTGGAAGTTCCTAGTTGACCCCACCCCCAACCACCCTAGAATGACGAAGCCTTACCATAGTGGAACTCATAAAGTGATGTTCCTCTCCCCATACCCAGTTGGACAGCTGGTGGCTCCACATTCGCGGGTCGCGGAGAAGCCGGGCTTCAGAGACTGACCCCATGACCGACTCTTCCCCACCATTCCTGCGGTACGCTCCACCCTCTGGAATCTACGAGACCCTCTACGCATTCCAGAGTGCGTTTGGGCGTCCCATGGGCGAGCCGACGACGCACCCCTGGAGCCAAGGGTGCCCCTTGACCACCCAGCTTCCCGGGGGGCCGGAGCTCCCCAGCTCGGTTGAGGTCTCCAGCGACGATCTCAAGTATCCCAAGGCCTGGGGAGTACCCGCACTGCGCGAGGCGATCGCACGCTCTTACCGCGAGTTCTACGGCGCCGAGGTCGAGGCCGATAACGTCATGGTCTTCGCCGGTGGCCGCCCGGGCTTGATCGCGATGATGCTGTTCCTAGACCAGGACGTCACGGTTCGCGTATCGGAGACCGAGTACACGCCCTACTACGAGATTTTGGGCTCGTTCCACCGCAAGCAGAGCCTGGTGCCAAGCAACCCCGGCAACGGCTTTCGGCCTTCAGTTGCGGACTTCGTCGGGGATCCCAGCGAGGGTCGCCGCTTGGTCATGTACAGCAACCCCTGCAACCCAACGGGGCACACGCGGACCGGTAGCGATCTGAAAGAGCTCGTGGACGCGGCTGCCTATGGCAAGACAGGTCTCTTGGTAGATGAGGCCTACGAGTTCTTCCACAAGCGCCCCGACTCCGCCCTTGGCTACGTAAAGGACATCAACGAGTCCAACTTGTTCGTCTGTGGCGCTGCGACTAAGGGTTTGCAGGCGCCGGGACTTCGGATCGGCTGGATCGTCTCTTCAAGGCGGAACATTCAAGTGCTGGGCAACTTTTCCTCCTACGCAATTGGCGGCGTCTCCCACCCATCCCAGCGGATGGCGGCGACCATGCTGGAGCCCAGCCGGTTGCACCAGGCCCGCAAGGCGATCGGCGACTTCTATGGCATGCAGCGCGACCGTTATGGGGCAGCCCTCGAGTCCCTCGGTCTAAAGCTCCACACGGGCAAAGGCGCCTTCTACCACTGGTGCGAACTTCCCGAGGGCATCTCGGCGGCTTCACTCAACAAGGCCCTGTTCCCCCATGGCGCGGCCATCCTGGAAGGTCAAGATTGCGACATGGCTCGCCGCGGCGAGCAGTCCCCCATGGCCAACTTCTTCCGCTTCTCCTTCGGCGCCCTCGAGCCCGATTCTTTCGACACCAACATTCGAGTCATGCGTGACGCGCTGAACTCCCTCACTGCCAGCCTTTAGAATGATGAACATCACGAGTGACCAGTGGATCGCCGACCTAGCCACCCAGATTGACGCCGCTATGGTGGGTGGCGACGATGCCGACCGCTGCCTACGAATCAAGGATGCCGTCATGGCCCAGGTTGGCGCCGGCGATTGCCCCCTCGACCCCGCCCTGCTCAAGCCCACCCCGGACGGCTACGGTCGCAGGCTCCTACACAAGGACCCCGGGGGTGCTTACAGCGTAGTGCTTATGATCTGGGGCAGCGACCAGGGCACTCCACTGCATGATCACTCTGGGATGTGGTGCGTCGAGTGTGTCTGCGTCGGAAGCGTCACCGTCGAAAGCTACGATCGCTTGCCCAACCGCTGCAGCGGCACCGGCCTTTGGGACTTCAAGAAGGTCGAGTCCGTGGAAGCTACGGTTGGCGAGGCCGGCGCCCTCATTCCCCCCTTTGACTACCACACGGTCCACAACCACGGCACGACTCCCTCGGCGACGATCCATATCTATTGCGGAGAGCTGACCGAGTGCAGCATCTTCGTCCCCACGGGCACCGGCTACCAGCACGAAGTCCGCCCCTTGACCTACAGCGATTGATCCGATGTCATCGACTTTGAAGGCCCGGCTCAGCTGGGTTCCCGGAGTGCTGGTTGCAACAGCGCTCGCCGCTGTCGCACTGCAGCTCGCGGCCCTGCCGCTCTTCAAAGAGCAGCTGCACTTTGGCGCGCTGCTGCTGGTCATTTTGCTCGGCATGCTCTGGCGGCTGGTTCTTCCGCTGCCGACCTGGGCGATCCCGGGTATTGAGATGGCCAAGAAGCCGATCCTCCGCTGGGCCGTGGCGGGCTTGGGACTGCGCCTGACGATCGGTGAGATCCTAGACATTGGCGGCACGGCGCTCCTCATTGTATCGGTCAGCACCCTGGCTGCCCTAGCCGCCGGTTGGTGGCTGGCGAAGAAGTTCGACATCCCTCGAGATCTCGGTCTGCTGCTCGGCGTGGGTGGTGCCATCTGCGGAGCCTCCGCCGTCGTCGCCGCCGATACGGTAGTGCAGGCACGCAAACAGGACTCGGCCATGGCCATCGGGGTCATCACGATCCTAGGCACCATCGGCATCTTGCTGTTCCCCGAGCTCGGCTGGATGATCGGCCTGAACAACTTCGACTTTGGAGTCTGGGCGGGTGCCAGCCTGCAAGAGACAGCCCAAGTCGTCGCAGCCGGTGACACCTACAGCCCCGAGTCCAAAGAGGTGGCCACCGTCGTCAAGCTTGTTCGCATCTGCTGGCTCGCGCCGATCGTGTTCTACCTCGGCCGTCAGGTCGCCAAGCGAGCCAAGGCCGAGTCCCCGGACGCCCCAGACAAGTCCGTCCCCCTGGTGCCGTGGTTCCTGGTCATGTTCGGCGTCTTCGCCGTCATTCGCTCTATGGAGCTAGTCCCCGAATCTGGCACCTTCTCCCTCACCAACTGCAAGACTGTGGTGAAGTGGATGATGTGCATTGGCATGGCCGGCGTCGGACTGCAGACAAGCATCTTGGACCTGGCCAAGACCGGCCTTCGCCCCATCATCGTAGGCGCCCTGCAGTGGGTTGTTCTAGGCGTAGTCGCCTTGACGTTGATCAAACTGCTCTAGGGAGAACAAGCCGGCGCGGGCACACACATTAGGCCCCACGTGACCGTTATCGAGGTCAGCTCTGTATCCCTAAGCTCTGATAAAAACCAAGGCCGGGGCAGCTTTTGCTGCCCCGGCCTTGGTTCTTATCAGACCGCCCGAGGGCGGTATGCGTGGCGCTTAGAGCTACGCCTTGGCGACGGCCGCGCGAACCTCTTCGACGACCATTTCGCCGACTTCGCTACAAGGGTGGGCTCCGGTACCGACGCCCTTGATCTTGCCGCTGCGCAGCAGGTTGGCAACGCTGGATTCGACGGCCACAGATGCGTCCTTTTCACCAAGGAAATCAAGCATCATGGCGCCGGCCATGATGGCGGCGACGGGGGATGCCACGTTCTTGCCGGCGTGCTTTGGGGCCGATCCGTGGATCGGCTCGAAGAGGCTGACTTGCCCAGGGTGCAGGTTGCCCGAGGCCGCGATGCCCATGCCGCCCTGCAGCATGGCGCCCAGGTCGGTGATGATGTCGCCGAACAGGTTCGGGGTGACGGCCACGTCGAACCATTCGGGGTTCTTGACCATCCACATGCAGGCTGCGTCGATGTACGCGTGGTCCGTGGTGATATCGGGGTAGTCCTTGGCGACCTCGGCGAAGACGCGGGTCCAGATGTCCTGGGCGCGTACGGCGTTGGCCTTGTCGATCAGGGTCACGTTCTTCTTGCCGCCTCGGGCGCGGCAGGCTTCGAAGGCGTAGCGGCAGGCACGCTCGACACCCTCACGGGTGTAGACCATGGTCTGGGTAGCGACCTCGAGGGCTTGGTCCTTGTGGACGAAGCCGTGCATGCCGGCGTAGGCATCCTCGGTGTTCTCGCGGATGATCAGCATGTCGATGTCCTCGACACCCTTGCCCTTTAGGGGGCACATGCGCTCGTCGTAGAGCTTGATTGGGCGCAGGTTGATGTACAAGTCCAGGTCGAACCGCAGCTTTGCAATGATGCCGTACTCCATCAGGCCCACGGGCGCGCGGGGGTCACCAATGGCACCAAGATAGATGGCGTCGTTGTCCTTGACCGCGTTGAAGTCGGCCTCGGGGAAGATGTCCTTGGTCTTGAGCCAGCGCTCGGTGCCGAGGTCAAGAACGTTCTTCTTGATCTCGAAGCCAAAGGCGCTTGCGGCGGCGTCGACGACCTTGAAGGCTTCGTCGGTCACTTCAGGGCCAATGCCGTCGCCGGCAAGGACTGCTACGTCATAACTACTCATATCTATCCCTCGTTTTTGTCAGAGGAGGTTGCGGTGGAGACGGTTGCCTTCTCCGCTTGGAACATGCCGCTCTGGAAGGCCGAGATGTGGCCCTCCACGGCACTGGCGGCAACGGTTAGGGGCGAGGCCAAATACAGGCTGCCCGGACCGCTGCGGCCCTGGAAGTTTCGGTTGATTGCGCTGACAGTGACCTGCTCGGTGTTGTCGGAGACGCCGGGGCCGCAGCCTATGCATGCGCCGCAGCCGGGCTGCACCATGTTCACACCCATGCGGCGGAACAGGCCGTCGTAGCCCTTGGCAATCGCGTAGTCGCGAGTGCCTTCGGAGCCGTATTGGATGTACATGCTAGTGCCATCGCTGAGGCCTCTGCCAGCGACTTCCGCCTCGCTAAGGACCCTGGCGTACATGTCCATGTCCGTGTCCTTGCCCGCGGTGCAGGAGCCGCCGTAGGCGATGTCCACGTCGATCTTGCCTAGGTCGGCGATGTCCTCGCCGTAGGTCGGATCACCTGGCTTGGCGACCATGGGCACGATCGCCGTAAGGTCGATGTCGTGGACGCCGCCGGTGTACTCTGCGCCCTCGTCGGCAGTCACGAACATGGCGGCAACCTGCTCTGCCGTCAGGTCGTCGCGGCGGGCGGCGATCCAGTTAGCCAGGCGCTCGTCGCCCTCGCAGATGCCTGTCTTGCCGGTGCACTCGGTCGCCATGTTGGTCAGGGTCGCGCGCTCATCCACGTCCATGGACGTCAGGCCGGGACCACCGAACTCCATGACACGGTCGAGGGTGTCCTCACGTACGGCAAAGGTCTCGAGGATGTGCAAGATCACATCCTTGGCGGTGACGCCGGGGTGCAAGGTGCCTTGCAGGTTGAAGCGGATCGACTCGGGCACGCGCACGAAGGTGAAGCCTGAATAGGCCAGGCCCGCGTACTCGGTTGCGCCCACTCCGTAGGCAATGCAGTTGCTCGCGCCACCCATGCATGTGTGCGAGTCCGTAGCTTGGACGAACATGCCCGGCTCCAGAAATTCCGAGCGCGCGACCTGGTGGCAGATGCCAGGGCTTACTCCGTCCTTAGCCGAGTAGTCCCGCACGCCGGTGTGGCGCTGGAACTCGTTCTGCAGGTCGCGCAGGGTCTGGATCTTGTCCGCGAAGGGCTTCATCTTTGCTACGCCGTCGGCGTAGAGGAGGTGGTCCTCAAACACCGCGAACTTATCCTTGTTCTTCACGCCGTAGTCATCGCCGTACTCGGCGCGCAGGAACTCGTGGACCTGGGCGGTGGTAAACTCGTGGCTGTAGCCGGCATCGACGCGCACCAGGCAGCAGTCGTCGGGCTTCACAAACACGTCACCGGAAGCTGGACGGTTTACGAGGTGCGTAGCGATCGTCTTCTCGACCATGTTCATAGGGCGCCCCGTCGTGGCCGGCGCGGGCACGGTCAGGTCACCGGCTTCATAGGCCTTGTTGAAGGGGAAGAGCCCGCCAGCCTTGAGAATCGCCTGGGTGACGGGGTCGTACTCACCACAGAAGTCGTCCAGGTCTATCTCGGCCCCGGCCTCGAGCGCCTCTAGCTGCTCGTAGGTACCCATCAGCTGGCCAAGGTTGATGTTGTTGCGCTCGTGGATCGGCGCGAAGGAGCTGGCGATGACTAGCTCGATACCGCTCCACTTTTCGCACTGGGGTGCAGTCTCGCGAGACGAGCCCGTGCCCTTACGCTGACCCGAGACGATGATGCTGAAGCCGCCGTCCATGAGGGAGCGGGTGCCGAACACGCGCTCGCCATTCGCATCCAAGAGACCCGCGTAGGCATCCAGGGCGATGTCCTCGGGACGATGCCGGAAGCAGACCCACGCGGGGGTCATCACGTCCGTGTTAATGTCGTCCAACAGATCCGCCGGGTCTACATCTTCCATGCGCAGGACGAGCTCGCCAGCAAGCTGCTGCTTGATCAGCTCGACGTCCTTCGTCAGGTACAGCACGCGGCCGCCCTCGGGAAGTGCGATGTAGCGCGAGCCATCGGCTCGGTTCTGGTGGATCTTAGACATAGCGATTCGTTCTCTTGTGGAAGAGGGCCTGCCTGGGGTTTCCAGGGCGGCATCTCTTCAGTGATTGGGTTTGGCGCCCGGGGCTGCTTGCCGCGGACGCCAAGTCGAACCGGGGACATCCCCGGGTCTGCGGCGGGTTTCCAGGAACGCTAGGCGTTCGGGTTCTCGATCAAGAGCGCGACACCTTGGCCGCCTCCGATGCAAGCGGAGCCCATTCCGTAGCGCAGACCTTGGCGGCGCAGCTCGTACATTAGGGTCAGGATCAGGCGCGTCCCGGTTGCACCCAGGGGGTGGCCCAGGCTGATGGCGCCGCCGTTGACGTTGACCTTGTCACGGTCCAAGCCGAGCTCCTTTTCGCAGCCCAGGTACTGGGCAGCGAAGGCCTCGTTGATCTCGATGCGGTCCACGTCGGCGATCTTGACGCCGGTACGCTCGGCGCACTTAATCATCGAAGGCACGGGGCCCAAGCCCATCTCGGTGGGATCGCAACCCGCGACACCCCAGCCCTTGATCTTGGCCCAGACATCCAGGTTGTCGGCCTTGGCGCGATCAGCGGTGGTGACGACCAAGCTGGCCGCACCGTCGACGATGCCGCTAGCGTTGCCGGCAGTCACGGTACCGTCCTTGCCAAAGGCTGCGCGCAGCTTACCCAGGCCCTCGAGTGTGGTCTCGGGGCGAATGTGGTCGTCGGTGTCGACGATCTTGTCGCCGCGGCGGCTCGAGATCACGACCGGGGCAATCTCCTCGCCAAAGCGGCCCTCGGCCACGGCGGCTGCGCCAAGCTGGTGGCTGCGCAGTGCGTAAGCGTCTTGCTCTTCCCGGGTGATGCCCAGGCGAGCGGCGACCTTCTCGGCCGTCTGTGCCATGAAGAGGCCCGCATAGGGATCCTTGAGGGCCTCGAACAGGCTGTCCTCCATCTTGGTCTCGGCGCCGAAGCGGAAACCGTCGCGACCGCCGCGCAGGATGTGCGGTGCCTGGCTCATGTTCTCCATGCCGCCGGCGATGGCCATCTCGGACTCGCCGAGCTGCAGCATCTGGCCAGCACTAATGATCGATTGGATACCGGAGCCGCAGATACGGTTAACGGTCAGGCCGCCCGCGGACTGGGGCACGCCGGCCTTGAGGCCCACGTGGCGCCCGCCGTAGATGGCGTCGACCGATGTCTGCATCACGTTGCCGATGACCACGTGGTCGATGGCTTCCGCGGGAACACCGGCGCGCTCGAGCGCGGCCTTGGTGGAGTGAACGGCTAGGTCAATGGCGCTGATGCCCTTGAGCTTGCCGTAGCCAGGCGTGCCCGAGTACTCCGCCATGGGAGTACGCGCGCCGCCGACGATAACGAGTTCGTTAGTCATTGAGATTGGAGAGGGGCGAGGCTTGCCACGCCCTTGAGGTTGTTGTTGGTTTGGATCACCCACTGCGAAACGCGCGGCGGGGATTGGTTTTACTTGCCGGTAAAGTTGGCGCGGCGCTTCTCGATGAACGCCGTCATGCCCTCGCGCATGTCTTCGGTAGTCGCAGCGAGCCCGAACATGTCGCACTCGATGATCTCACCTTCTTGCTGGCTCATGTTGCCGCCGCGACCGATGGCCTCGAGGGCCAACCGCAATGCGATGGGGCCGCGGGAGAGCATGGTTTTGACCATCTTCATGGTGCCCTCGTGCAGCTCTTCGGGAGCAAAGACGCGGTTGACGATACCCACGCGGTGAGCTTCGTCGGCGGTAAAGATGTCACCAAGCAACACCCACTCCCGCGCGACACCGGGACCGGCAACACGAGAGAGGCGCTGGGTACCACCGTAGCCGGGAATGATGCCCAGGCTCACCTCGGGCAGACCGAGGCGCGCCGAGGTGGACGCAGTGCGGAGTGAGCAGCTCAGCGCTAGCTCCATACCGCCACCAAGGGCAAAACCATTGACCATCGCGATGCTCGGAATACCCAGGTCCTCGATCTTGCGGAAGACCGACTGCCCAAAAGCGGCAAGGTCCTTCGCCTCGAGGGGCTGCATCTTCGCGAGTTCGTTGATGTCGGCGCCGGCAACAAAGGCCTTGTCGCCCGAACCGGTGATCACGAGAACGCGCGCCTCGTCCGACGCCTTGACGGCGTCGAGAGCATGATCGAGCTCGCGAAGCAGGGCGTTGTTGAGCGCATTCATCACCTTGGGGCGCGCGATGGTGATCGTCGCGGTGCCGTCCTCGATGAGAAGCTCGATGTTCTCGTAGGTAGTTGCCGTTGCAGTCATGGTCTTGTCCTTGGGTGGCAGGGCCCCTACTCGGGGCGCTCGATGGAGATGGTGACGATCTCGACGGGCGAGATGGGCGTGCTGCCCTCGCCGCCGGGCTGGCAGGGTGCCGTGGCGATGGCTTCGAGAGCGTCGTCGCCGTCGACCATCTGGCCGTAGACCGTGTACTGGTTGTCGAGGAAGCTCGCGTCGCCGTGGACGAGGAAGAACTGGCTACCAGCCGAGTTCACGTCCTGGGAGCGGGCGGCCGAGAGCACGCCGCGCACGTGGGGCGTAGCGCTGAACTCTTGATCGACGTTCCAGCCGGGTCCGCCGGTGCCCCACTGATGCGCCTTCTCCAGGTCCTTCGTGTGCGGGCATCCGCCCTGAATCATGAAGCCGGGGATGGTGCGGTGGAAACGGGTGCCGTTATAGAAGCCGTCCTCGGCCAACTTGATGAAGTTGGCGACGTGGTTCGGAGCGATCTCGGGCATGAACTCGAGGGTGATGTTGCCGGCGGTCGTTTGCACGATAGCGCGCACGCCTACGTTAGTTGCAGTCATTGGATTTGTGGTTTGGTTGTGGAAGAGAAGACTACTTGCCGTCGGGCACGTACAGGACCGTTGCCGACAGGATCGTCTGGGGCTCAGAGGGGCGCTCAGAGCCGCGGGGGGCCGAGCTCACGATGCGATCTAGGGCGTCGAAGCCCGTCACCAGCTTGCCGAAGACGCTGTAGGCGCCGTCGAGGTGAGCCGCCGTAGCGTGCATCACGAAGAACTGGCACGAGGCCGAGTTCGGGTCGTTGGTACGTGCCATGGACAGGATGCCGCGGACGTGCTTCTCGGTGCTAAATTCGGCGTTAAGCATGCGCGGACCGTTGCCGCCGCCGGTGCCCTGGGGGTCGCCGCCCTGGATCATGAATCCGGGGATCACGCGGTGAAAAGACACGTTGTTGTAGAAGCCCGTGTAGGACAGGTCCAGGAAGTTGCGCACGTGGTTCGGCGCAAGATGCGGGTACATCTCCATGAGCATGTCGCCCTGGTTCGTGGTCATGAGCACGCGGTAATTCGCGAGGTCAGCGTCCGCGATCTTGGCCGGATCGATGAAGTCCAAACCGGCAGGTGCCGGGCGGAAGACGCCGATCTCCTTGGCCTCGCCGTCGGCAAAGCTAAGGGAGAAGCCCGAGGTCACCTCTGCACCGGCCAGGGCCGGCCCCAGGTCAAAGGTCGAGGTGAGGTTCGTGCCGGCCTCAAGCGTAAGCGTACCCTTGGCGCGCTTGCCCAGGGCCTTGCCGTCAACCTTGAATGCGGTCGAGTTCAAGAGCCAACTCGGGACATCGGTCCCGGTCCCATCGGCGTCGACCGAAACGGTGACCTCAAAGGCGCCGCCAGCGATGTAGCTATCTGCGGAAGCGTACTTGGCATCGAAGCCAGTCTCGACCGGACCCGTGAAAGATGCAGCCAGTGCACTAAGCGCACCAAGGCCAAGGAAGAATGTGCTAGCGATTTTCATGACTTCTTGTCTCCGTCCCACTTGTAGAAACCCTCGCCGGTCTTGCGACCAAGCTTGCCCTCAGCAACCTTCTGCCGGAGGATCTCAGGAATAGCGAAGGCGGGCTCGTTCGGGTAGCGCTCGACCCAGCCTTCAAGGATGTAAAGGGTCGTATCGAGACCCACGTAGTCGGTCAGGGTGATCGGCCCCATCGGGTGCCCGCAGCCAAATTGCATGGCGGCGTCGATGTCGGCGGCGGTGGCGTCACCGCGCTCGAGCATCAAGAGCGACTGGGTCATGTAGGGGACCAGCAGGCGGTTCACTACGAAACCGGGGGTGTCCTTGCAGCCGACGGGCGCCTTACCCACGGACTTGCCGAAGCCCTGGGCGGCGGCGAAGACGGCAGGATCGGTGGCGTCGGTGCGGACGACCTCGACTAGACGCATGAGCTGCACCGGGTTAAAGAAGTGCAGGCCCACAAACTTGTCCGCGCGGCCCGAAGCTTCGGCCATCACGGAGACGGGGAAGCTCGAGGTGTTCGACGCCAGGATCGTGTCGGGCTTGCAGATGCTGCCAAGCTCGGCGAAGAGCGCCTTCTTGATCTCGAGGTCTTCGATGATCGCCTCGCACACCAGGTCGCAGTCGGCCAGGTCCTGCTTGTCCAGACTGCCAGTAATCCGGCCCCAGGAGGCGGCGCGGCCAGCCTCGGCGTCCTCGGCGGTTGCCTTGCCCTTCTCGACCGACTTAGCGGCGAGCTTCGCGAGGCTCTTCTCGATGCGCGAGAGGCCCTTGTCCAGGTAGCCCTGCTCGGTCTCGACGACGACGACTTCGTAACCGGCCTGGGCCGCAACTTGCACAATGCCGTGGCCCATCAGGCCGCAGCCGACAACGCCAACTTTTTTGATTTCCATAGCTCTCTTGGGATCCCGTTTCGGGACTTGGGAAGTGAGGTTTTGTGGGTGTGAGTTCAGTGTCCGCGCGTGCCCTTAGAGGCCCGTACGGTGGAAGGTAGTGCCGATGCCCATGCCGCCGGAGACGCACAGGGTGGCCAGGCCGTTTTCGACCTTGCGGCGCTTCATCTCGTGCAGCAAGGTCACGGCGATGCGCGCGCCCGTTGCGCCGATCGGGTGGCCTAGCGAGATTGCGCCGCCGTTTACGTTGACGCGGTCCATGGGCAATCCGAGCTCGCGATCGCAGGCCAGAACCTGGGCGGCGAAGGCCTCGTTCAGCTCGATTAGATCGTAGTCGGTGATGGCCAGTCCGCTAGCCTGCTCCAGCTCGCGACAGACGGGCACGGGACCGATGCCCATGATCTTGGGGTCGACGCCCGCCTCCGACATATGGCCGACGAAGGCTAGGGGCTCGAGGCCCAGAGCCTCGGCCTTATCTAGGCTCATGACCAGCAGTGCGGCCGCGCCGTCGGTGATGCCCGATGCGTTACCAGGAGTTACGGTACCGTTCTCCTTGTCGAAGACGGTCGGCAGCTTCTGCAGCGACTCGATCTTCGCGTCGTTGCGCACGTGCTCGTCGCCGGTCACGACGATCTCGCCCTTGCGCGTCTTCACGGTCACCGGAGTAATCTCTGCGTCGAAGTACCCGGCCTCCCGGGCAGCTTGGCTCTTGTGCTGACTTGCGAGGGCAAACTCGTCCTGCTCCTTGCGCGTGATGCTGTGCTTCTTCGCCAGGTTCTCGGCGGTTGCGCCCATGACCATCTCGGCCAACGGGCAGTCGAAGCCATCCTTGTACATGCCGTCGACGACCTTGGAGTGCCCAAGGCGATAGCCTTGGCGGAAGTTCGGCAGCATGTGGGGCAGGCCGCTCATGCTCTCCATGCCGCCCACAACCATCACGTCGGCGCGGCCGAGGGAGATCCAGTCCGCGGCCAGGTTGATTGTCTTGAGGCCCGAGGCGCAGGCCATGTTCATGGTCCAGGCGGGGCTCTCCACGGGAATGCCCGCGCGGACAGAGACCTGGCGGGCCGGGTTCGGACCGCTGCCGGCCTGGCGCCCAACGCCCAGGATCGTCGACCCGACCTCCGTCGGGCTGACGCCCGCCTCGGCCAAGAGATCCGTGACCACTGAGACCCCGAGGTCCACGCAGCTCATGTCCTTAAACGAGCCGAAAAACTTGCCGATCGGCGTGCGCAGCGCGTTCGTGATGACGATCGGGCGGGCGTGAGGTGAGCTGGGGTTGGACATAGGGATGGAGCGTGGCCCTCTGGGGGGCCGAATTGCGCTCAAGGGGCACTGAAAGGCCTATAGGCGGGAAATCGAGGCAAATACGGTACGGATCTCAGGCCAAAATAGCAAGCGTTACCGGCCAGATCCGAGGTGGGCCGTGCAACCAAACCCGGCTCTTAGGAGGCCGCAAACGCCCCACGACCCGCCACGGGTAGCGATCCGCCGTCCCCGTCAAGATTCGTGGCTGCAGCGACTACCCAAGGCCCCTAATAAAGGGCAAAATAGGCCCAGCGCTTATGGCATCTAACACCGACCGAATCACGCCCGCTCCGCGGCTCGTACCATCCTTCACCGGGCACCTGACCCCCGATCCTGGCCTCCAAAGCCTGCTTTCCCTACTCGACGACCCCTCGCCGGCCGTCTGGGAGCCGGTCTTCCGCGCCCTTAGACGCCGTGGGCGCAGCATCCTCGGCCCTCTGCGGGCCGCCACGCGCCACGAGAACCCCATCCTGCGGTCTCGCGCCCGGTCGCTGATCGAGTCCATGGAGCGAGAAAAGCGCCTCCGCAGGCTTGTATCGTACATCGCGCGGCCAAAATTCCGCCTCGAGACCGCCGTCTGGCTGTTTTCCGGCCTAGAGATGGCGCACTTCGACAAACGGCCCTTCGCGCGCGAGCTCGACGATCTAGCCGAGAATGTCCGGCACGAGTTAAAACCCGGGCTCAGCGAGTTCAAGCGCTCGCTCATCCTGCCCGACTACCTCGGCGAGAGGTTCCGCTTCTTCATCCCTACCGATGACGAGGGCGTCGAGCTGCCCGAGCTGGAAGTGGACTACGAGACCCACCACCCAAGCAAGATCTTCCTGCACCAGGTCTTGGCCAAGCGCCAGGGGCTGCCCCTGAGCCTGGGCATTATCTGGAAGCTCGTGGCCTTCCGCCTAGGCTTGGAGTTGGACCTGGTCGGCATTCCCGGTCATGTACTCGTGCGCGTGCCCTCGGGGCCGCGCCGCATCCTTGTAGACCCGTGCACCCGGGGTCGCACGGTCTCACGGCGCGAGGTGCGCGAGTACCTCGAGGCTTACGACATCCCCTTCGGACCCAGCGTCTTCGCCCCCATGAATGACCGCGCCATCATGCGCAAGCTAGTGTCCAATTATATGAAGAGCATGGGCATGCGGGGCCAGGTTGGTCGCGCCGAAGAGCTCCTGCTTCTGCACGCTCTGCTGGACGACTAGGACATGAAGCCCGCCACTTGGATCTCCTTGCTGCTGCTTGCGGCTGGCTGCGGAGCGTCCTCTCCCCACGAGGGGCTCGACCGCAAGCCCGTGCCCGTCATCTTGTACCTCGTGGACACCCTGCGCGCCGATCACCTGGGCTGCTATGGGTACGAGCGCGACACCTCCCCGGCCCTGGACTCCCTGGCCGCCGACGGGGTGCGCTTCGAGTCCTGCCAGGCGACCTCCTGCTGGACCAAGCCCGCCAGCGCGTCGGTGCTCACCGGGCTGCTGCCCTCCCAACACGGCGCCGTGCACAAGGTCTCGGTCCTGCCCACTGAACACCTGCTCGCCGCCGAGGCCTTCCAGGCCGCCGGCTACCGGACCGGCGCCTTCGGTGCCAATGGCTTCATCTTCGGCACCGAGCAGGGCTTCAACCGCGGCTTCGACGTGTTCAAGACAGGCGGCGCCCTGATCGGCGGCGACTCCGAGCACATGGACGTGCGCTCGGACGTGCTGGTGGACGCGGCCCTGGACTGGGTCAGCGAAGCGCCGGACGACCCGTTCTTCCTGTACGTGCACACCATCGATCCCCACGACCCCTACGTGCCGACCGATTCGTTCCGGGACCGCTTTACCGAGCCCACCGCAAGCGGCAACGAGTCTACCACCGTCTCCCATTTGATCGAGAACAAGGACATCGGTCCGCCGTACCTGGACCGCACGGTCGGCCTGTACGACGCGGAGATCGCCTATGCCGACCAAGAGCTCGGCAAGCTGTTGGACGGCCTCAAGGACCTCGGCATCTACGACGAGGCCCTGGTCGTCTTCGTCGCCGACCACGGCGAGGAGTTTCTTGACCACGGCGGCTTCGGCCACAACCCGAAGCTGTACCAGGAGGTCGTGCGTGTCCCGTTGGTCGTGAAGTTCCCGGACTCCTTCGACCAGCCCGGTCTACGCGGATCGGTCCACGAGCAGCGCGTTAGCCAGGTCGACGTGCTGCCAACCCTCATGGATGCCGTGGGGATCGAGCTGGGAGAGCCCGACCTCAAGAAGCTGGCCGGGACGAGCCTTCTGGACAAGGTGCTGAACCCGCCGCTCGACCCTTTGGACGTCATCACGATCTGCGAGGCGAACGTCTCGGGCGTCTACAGCAAGTCCATTACCCAGGGCGACTGGAAGTACATCCGCACCTGGTCGCCGTACCAGGAGGAGCTGCTCTTCGACTTGGCCACGGACCCCCTCGAGCTGCGGGACCTCGCCCCGGGCGACCCGCCCAAGCTCGCGGAGCTGCGCGAACTACTGTCGAGCCACGTCATGCGCGAGGACCGCGGCTGGACCGTGTCCCTGCACAACCGCTCGGGTGCGCCCCTGCGCCTGACCGGCTTGCTGCAGTTCGACGGACCGCCATTGGCCGGACTCGACCCCCTGCACATGGAGCTTGACGCGGTGGATGCGAGCCTGCGCGACGGGCCCATCGGCCAGGGCCGCCTGCAGGTCGACGCGGTCGATGGCAAGTCCCAGAAGATGCGCGCGACCATCGGCGACCGCGTGCTGCCCCTGGAGCTCCAGGTCACGACTCCCCTCGCTGCCTACGACGGCCGCGCCGCTTGGTTCTACACGGTGCTCGAGCCCGGTGACCAGGACGCCTGCGTCTTCATCCCGTCCGAAGGCACGGAGAACCTGCGCCTGTCGCTCTTCGCCGAGGGCGCCACCGCCACGCCCGAGTATGTCTTCCTAGGACCGGAGCTGACCCAGCCTCACGCGATGCCCTTGGATTTCGACGCGCTCGAGTCCCGGTCCGAAGAGTTCATCATCCCCGGCCAACCGGACCCCGCCGTCATCACAACGGACCTGCCCATCGCAGTCTGGGTCTGGAAGAACCTGGATATGCAGGCCGGTGAAGTGGCCTTGTCCGCCGACACCGAGGCGCACCTGCGCGAGCTCGGCTACTTTGGCGACTAGCCGCCTGGCCTACTTGTAGCCCAGCTTGTCCAGCAGGGCCTGGGCTTCGGCGTCGAGCTCCTGGACCTCGTCCGCCACGATGTGCCTTTCGCGCGCCACGTTGCGGATCTCCTGCAAGCGCGCCCACAGGGTCTGCACCCGCTCGGGGTATTGCCCCGCTAGGTCCACCAGCTCGCCTGGATCTTCGGCGATGTTGTGCAGGCTGAAGTAGGGACCCTGCAGCTGTTGCAACGCATCCTCGTGGAGCTTCAGCTGGTCCGTATGGTCAAGAACCGAGAAAGGAAGGGCGGCCGTTCCATAGACCAGTCCCTTGGATCCTGGAAAGTACCCCTCGAGCCACGCGCGAGTTCGCGGCGCGCTCAGGAAGCCGATCAGCTTCGAGTTCGCCAGGTTCGGATTCGTGACTAGGAGCTTCCAGTCGCCGTCGACGATGGATTCGCTGTCCCGGAAATAGTTGAAACTCAGGGACGGCACGGACGCCAGCTCGGCGCCGTCCAAACTGGCCACCAAGGACTGCCCGTGGAGCCCACCGGGATCGGGCAGGTCCGCCAGCTCCAGCATGGTCGGCAGCAGGTCAATCAGCTGGGCGTTGCCCTGGACGCGCCTCCCTTCGGCCTGACCCGGCAGCTTGATCAAAAGGGGCACGTGCAAGAGCTCGCCGCGGTTCAGCACATGGCTGAAGTAGGAGTCGTGTTCGCCCATGGACTCGCCGTGGTCGGCGCTAATGATCACGATCGCATCGTCCAGGATGCCACGGGTCTGGAGCTGCTGTAGCAGCTTGCCCAGGGCCTTGTCCACGGCGCGGATCCCTTCGTCGTAGTCGTCCACCAAGATGGCGCGGTCGACCTCGAGCTGGCCCTCTTCCAAAACAGGCTGGGCGATGTAGTGCGGAATGGCGCCGAAGATCAGCTCATCAGAGAGGGCCACGGGCACCATGGCCGACGAGACCGGCCCAGGTTGGTCCGCGAAGAAGCCCTCGAATTCGCCGGCGGCCACGTAGGGTCCGTGCACGTCGAGCACCTGGAAGAACAAAAAGTCCGGCTGCCCCTCGGGGCCCTGATCCAGCCAGTCGAGGGCGATGGGCGTGATGTGGTCGATGCCGCCGCCCTTATGCCTGTGGTCCAACTTGGTCGCCGAGTCGTCGTACAGATCGAAGCCCTGGGCGAAGCCGCGGTCGGCGAGAATGTTTGGGTTGTCGATGAACGCCGCGGTGCGGTAGCCGGCGTCTTGGAAGTACTCGGCCATGGTCCGGTGCGCCTGGGGCAGGGCCAAGTCCCAGTGGGCCGTGCCGGTCTTGCTGGGATGCAAGAACGCCGCCGAGTTCAGGCCCGTGAACTGGGACATGTAGCTGGGCACCGTCCAGGGAGCGTTCGCCCAGCAGCGCTCGAACACCGTGGCTCGTTCGGCAAAGGTGTCGAGGGCGGGGGTTGTCAGGCGCTCATACCCGTACAGGGACATGTGCCTGGCGGTCAGGGTGTCCACGCTGATGAACACAACAGACGGCCGATCCTTTGGAGCGGCCGGAACGGGATCAGCCCCCCCACAAGAGGGGCCGAGCAGCAGGAGAAGAGGAGCACAACGAAGGAGACCGGCCATGGCCCAATTTATCACAGAACTGGACCGCCGTGACTTTGCTCTGATGTATCGATGCGCACGACGTCCGTGATGTCGGTGAAAGTAGCCGTGGCGAGGTCGAAGCCAGAGCCCGAGCCAATCGGGGGCAAGCCCGGAGGGGGTCGCGCAGAAAATCGATTTAGTCGAGCGGCTGCCGGGGCAAACTAAAGACGCCGGACGAGGAAAGCCTCGAGCCGTCCCACTCATCGCGCCAACCCACCGCCTCTTAACGGCGTCGGGCGGGCCCAGCCCTATTCGCCCGGGTCTTGGGGGTCTGCCGGCGGCTGGCTGTCAGGGCTCTGGCCCGGGGGCACGTTTGGGGGCAGCAGCGGGCGCAGCTTGTCCTCTTCCAGGACCATGTGGGCACGGGCGGTGACATCGATCTCGTTAAAGATCTCGGTCAGCGAGCTGTGGGGCAGGGGCATGCGCAGGGAGAGCAGGTCGGCTAGGCGCCCGATGGGCACGTCGTCCGGGATTGCGGGGATTGGCTGTCCGGGCATGGCCTTCGAGGTGCGCACCTGGATGGCCCGGGCCAGCTGCTTGCGCAGGTCGGCCTCGTCTTCGCCACCGGCACCGGTCTCAATCAGGCCCTGGGCCCGGACCTTGCGGTATTGGCGGTCGGAGTCGACCTCTTCAATGCGGACGCGGCCGAGGCCGATCAGCACGATCTGGTAGCGGCCATCCGGCATGCGGTCGTGGCGGCCGATCTCGCCGAAACCGGCCACCGGCGCGAAGGGCGGTGCGTCGAGCTGCTCGGTCTCGTGGCCTTCATCGATCGTACCCAGCACAAAACGGCCGGGGCCGTCGAGGCAGTCCTCGATCAGCTGGATGTAGCGCGGCTCAAAAACCTGCAAAGGGACCACTGCGCCTGGAAAGAGCCAGACATTGGGCAGGGGGAAGATCGGCAGGATCTTGGTGCTGGTGTCGCCAGGGGGCGGCCAGCTGTCGGGAAGGTCGTTTGTGTCCATTGATAGATGCGTGGTGCGAGCAAGCGCGCGATAAGCCTACGCCAAAGTCAGGATGACGGGGGCGTGATCGCTTGGCTTTTCTCCGCCGCGGGCCTCGAGGTCCACGTGGACGTCCGTGGCTACATCTAGCAGGGGCTGGGAGACCAGGAAGTGATCGATTCGCAGGCCTCGGTTGTCCCGAAATCCGCGGGTGCGAAAGTCCCACCAGGTGTAGATCTCGGGCTTGTCGTGGAAGTGGCGCAGGGCGTCGATCAGCCCCAGGTCCATGATCTCGGCCAAGGCGGCGCGCTCCTCATCCGAACAGTGGATCTTGCCCTCCCACTTCTCCGGGTCATAGACATCCCGGGCGTCAAACGTGATGTTGAAGTCGCCGGTCACGATGACCTTCTCCGTGCGCGGCATGTGCTCGTCGATGTAGTCGCGCAGGGTCTTGAGCCACTCCATCTTAAAGGCGAACTTGTCGCAGCCGACCTCCTTGCCGTTGACCACATACAAGTTCAGGATCATGAGGTCCCCCACCGTGGCCGCCATAACACGCGCCTCGTGATCAAAGCGCGCGTCGCCGAGCCCGAGGTGCACGTCCTCGATGGGCTTCTTCGAGAGGATCGCTACGCCGTTGTAGGTCTTCTGCCCGTGGATCGCGAGGTTGTAGCCCGCCTCCTCAAGGACGCCACGGGGGAAGACCTCGTCCAGGGCCTTGGTCTCCTGCAGGCAGACCACATCCGGTGAGACTCGCTCCAAAAACTCCAGCACGCGAGGCATTCGCGCCCGCACCGAGTTCACATTCCAAGTGACAATTTTCATCGCAGAAGTATACGAACCGCGCATCCGAGATTCGACCTTGGCAAGCGCTGCGATCGTCAGCGCACGTGGATCCCGACGATCGGGTGCTGCTCCGTGGCCTGCTCCAGCAGAATCTCGCGGCGGGTGACGGTCTCGTCCTCTCGGCCCCAGTGCTGGTAGACCGTGGCCAGAACCTTGGTACGCACCGCAGTCTTGTTGGGATCGCCGCTGAAGTACTGGGCGAAGATCGTGAAGTCGCCGGAATCGGCCATGGGCAGCACGAAGAGCTCGGGCCCGTAGCCCCGGGTTACATCCTGAGAGAGGTGTCCGCCGGAGGCCGTGTCCCGGTGCCCGTAGTAGCAGTGCTCGCCATTGGGTTCGATGATATGCAGGTCGATGTCGGTAACGTCGGTGTTCCACTGGATCGCGACGGCTAGGTCCGCTTCGCCGTAGCCTGACAGCTCGACGATCTTCGGCGCCTGGGCGATGGCCCAGTCAGACATGTTGGCCTGCAGCTCGCCCCGCTCCAGGCGGCGCAGAAAGTGCAAGGCGTCGAAGCCAACGATGCGATCGAAGTCGCCAAAGCGAGACGCCCACTGCCCCTCAAGGGCGATCGTGTACCAGGCCAAGGCCAGGTCCGCCTTACCCACTTCTTCGGCGCAGCGTGCAAGGGCAAGGTAGGACTGGGGCTCAAAGGGGCGCGCCTCGGCGACGCGGAGATAGAGGTGGTAGGCGTGGCCATACAGGCCCCACTGCATCAACGTCTGGGCAACGTCCCGGGCGAAGACGCCGTCCCCAGGATTTAGCTCCACCAGGCTAGAGATCATACGTACGGCGTCGCCTGCGGCGGCCTCTTCAAGGCGGCGCTGGGCTTCCTCTTGGACCAGCATGTAGGCGGGCTCGCCGCCTTCTAGAGCCTCGGTCACTTCGCTCGGAACTAGGCCGCTCTCGAGCATTCTGTAGGCAAGGGATTCGGTCTCGACCTGGAAGGCGGACTTGGGCAACTGCAAGAGCCCGAACACGAAGTCGGGATCCAGCAACAGCGTGACGCCGGGGGCGTTGTTGCCCGCCGCGTCGCGCATGCGCTGGACGGCATCTTGATCAAAGATTATCGGGTTAGCGTTGGCCCGCATGCTGCTGGACTCGGCCAAGGGCTCGAGCATTTCGAGCAGAGCCCGGGCGGGATCATCGAGGGAGCCGGCGAGCTCGCGTAGAGCCTGCTCGACCAAGGGCGCTGCGGCCTGGTCGCGGGCGATTCGAAGCTCGTCTTCGGGAAGGAAGCCCTGGTCGATGTAGTCCTGTTCGGATTCAAGCATCAACAGAGAGCAGGCCTTACCCGGAACCCGAAAGCGCGTCCCAAAGGCCTCGGCGGCGTCCCGGGTTGCGCGGCCGAATTGCTCAAGCTGCCCTGTGGCAATCTCGCCATAGGCCCGCGCCGCAAGGGTTGTTTCTAGGGTTTCATCGATTGGGAACGAGAGCACCTCGCGCCTTGAACCCTGGCGCAGGACCAGCTCCACCGCATCCCCCGCGCGCACCGCGCCGCGTCCCACCAAGCGCAGTCGCTGGCCCGGGTACACGGCAGTCGGCCGGCCCCGCAGCAGCAGGTCCGAACAGCCGCCCAGCACCAGGCTCTCGATGCTCCAAGGCATTCCGTGGTGGGCCACCGATGCCGCATCGATGTCGCCTGGCCCATTGACCGCGAACACGGCACCACCGCTCTCGCGCGTTAGGTGCTCGAGTACCCGGCGATCGGTCCCGGCCTGACCCGTGGTGTAAGCAAACAGCGCGCCGGCGCTGTTCGTAAGCATGGCGCTCATGGCGTGCTCGTTCGATGCACCCCAGGTCACCGCGCCGTCCGACAGAAGGAACAGGTCCCAGGTCGGTCCGTCGTAGACGCCCATCCAATCCGGCGACGCACCCTCGGCCAACGCTGACCCTAGGTCCGATGCACCCTCCAAGCTGAGCCCTTCAGCGAAGACGCGCAACTCAGCCACTGTTCGCGCGTCATTTGGCGCGAACTCCGAGCGCCACCAACGCGGCGTCACGTCGAAGAATACCACGCCAAACTCGGTCAGCTTGCCGCGGTTGTTGGCGAGCGTAGCCTCCATCAAGTCGAGCCAAGTCTCCATGCCGCCATTCGCAGAGGACAGGGACGTGTCCACCAAGAACACGGCCCGGCGCGAGCCCCCCGATGCGCCGCTCTCCACCTGGGGTTGGATGTCCATGGCGAAGTAGCCCGTGTCCTCAGGCGCCACCAACGCGGTCGTATCCAAGCCGTCCATGCGCACCCGGAACGAGCGCTCGTCGGTCGCACCAAAGGAGTAGGTCGTGCGGCCGCCATAACCCGCACTTCCTTCCAAGGTCGGTGTAACCACAACCTTCTGATCGGAAGGCGCCAGTACGTGCAGGTCCAGGCTAAGGCCCGGTAGATCTTCGGGCATGTCGAGGCTGAACTCGTACTGCCCCGCCGTGTTAGGGACCGCCACCAGGTCGACCTCGTAGCCGACTACGATGCGGTGGGTTGCACCGGGCACCAGTGGGAAGACGCGGGTCTGGAAGACGCCCGCGCCGGCCCACTCCATCAGGGCCGGGTCGACGTTCTGACGTACCGTGTCCTTGTAAGCCCGCGCCGCCTGGCCCCGGGGAACGAAGCGCGCTGAGCGAGCGCCACGCCAGTGGCCAGCGCGCGCGTCCATGACCGACTCGGGCTCGGGCCCAAGCTCAAGGGAGTCGTCCCGCAGCCCCGGCTCCCAGTCCGCGCCGTTTATCAGCACCTCCTCGCCAAAGGCCAGGTAGTAGGCCGTCGCGCCCTCGGGCAGACGCAGCTTGAATGTGCCCTCGAGCTGCTGCTCGCGATCGTTCTTGTAGAGGCAGTCCAACAGGACCCGCGCCCGAGGACCGTCGACCCAAGCGGTAGCTTCGATGCCGAGCAAGGGCAGCTCGTCCTCATCACCGATCTTTAGGGACGTCGCGTTCGCCAAGGCTCCAGCCCGACGCCAGGTCTTATTATCCTGCTTGAGGGCTCCCTGAGACTTCTTCTCCTCGCTCTCGAGCCAAAGCTGCTCGCCTTCTAAGGCCGCGTCGACGCCAAAGCCACCCGACCCCAAACCGCGGTGGTCACGGCTAGCGCTCGGCCCAGCTGCAGGTGACTCACTCACCGCTCCCACACGCCCTCCGTAAGCTCCTCCTGCACCGCCCCCCAAGGCAATCACGTCGTTGGAAGCGGCGGGGTCAAACACAGTATCCGAGCCCTCCTCCGACTCCTCCGTATCGAGCGCCTGTAAGAACCCATCCCCGAGATCCCAATCCAGAGTCCCCAAGGGCCCATCCTGGACATCGGGACCTATGGGCCCTGGCGGACGGTTCTTCTGAACGGCGCACTGGCCGAGGACAAGCAGGGACGCGAGGGCGATCAGGGCGTAGAACTTATTCATAGGATCCAAACAAACGGCGGCCGGGGCTGATGGTTCAGGGTAAAAACGCCAAGAAGGGCCCGGAGCTTGCCCCAACGTCGTTTTTTTATCGTTCCGGTTTGTCATTTGCCCCCCGAGAGCCCCCAGGAATGGAATTCGATTGGGCCTTTAGGCCTGAGGGGGCTTGACCGATGGTAGAAAGGCCCTACCGTAATGGGCCTCGACCTTGCCCCGCAGCCATCTGCGGCAAGCGCACGCAGGAACCCCGCCCCATGGGCGCCGGACCTGCCCACAGAGAAGTAGACGACTCGCCGCCCGGAGTATGGGTGGCAAATGAGCGGACCTTGGACATCTCCTCGGCCTCCCTCAACACCCACAATCCGACCGGTCCAATGCCCGTGCGAAAAGCGCTGGGCGGACCCCGAACAAGACCTGCCGAAAAGCGCAGGCAGGAGGCGCGTTATCGCTCCCGAAAAATCAAATGGACGAGGCCGCAGTGGCGGATCTCGCAGCAGCGGCGCAAGCAGACTTGTCAACAAGCGCCGCGACCCAGCCCTTGAACTGAACCCCACCACGGACATCCCTGAGATCGAGGCGTTCACCGAGTGGGCCCTCTGCGACGAAGTCCAGACGGCAATCGCCGGCATGGGCATCACCAAGCCGACACCGATCCAATGCCTGACCACGGGCCCCGTTCTCGCTCGAAAGGACGTCATCGCCAAGGCCGAGACCGGCACCGGCAAGACACTCGCCTTTGGCGCGGGCATGGTCAGCATGATCGACCCCACGCGCTCCACGGTGCTGGGCCTTGTGCTCGCACCCACCCGCGAGCTTGCCCTGCAGGTTCACGACGTGCTCTGCGAGCTTGGTAACTCCCGCGGCATCAAGACCTGCCTGATCGTTGGCGGCGACCCGCCCCAGCCCCAGGTCAAGGCCCTGCAGGATGGAGCCCAGCTTGTGATTGGCACCCCTGGCCGCGTGATGGACCTCTATAACCAGGGCTTCCTATCCTTCCCATGGACCGAGTTCGTGGTACTAGACGAAGCCGACGAGATGCTGGAGATCGGCTTCATTGACGACATCCGCAAGATCCTGTCCTACACGCCGGAAGAGCGCACGACCCTGCTGTTCTCCGCGACCTTCCCGCCGGCGCTGCTCAAGCTCGCACGGGACTACACTCGCGATCCTCTAGAGGTTGCAACCGCCAAGGGCGTCGCCACCGTCGATCACATCACCCAGAGCTGGCTCAAGGTCAACGACGACGACAAGTGGCTCGCCCTGACGCGTCTCATTGAAGCCTCAGACCCCGACGACACGTTTCTTGTCTTCGGAGACCGCCGCACGGACGTGGATCAGCTGATCCGCCGCCTCGAGCGTATGCCGTTCCCCTGCAAGGCTCTGCACGGTGGCTACGACCAGGCATCACGGACCCGCGTCATGACCGCCTTCCGCGCCAAGGAAGTAAAGTGCCTGGTGGCCACCGACGTGGCCTCACGTGGGCTCGATGTGAAGCACGTCTCCCACGTGGTCAACTTCGGCGTTCCGCGGGATGTCTCGACCTACACCCACCGCATCGGCCGCACCGGCCGTGCGGGCGCTAAGGGCACGGCCGTCACCATGGTCACCCGCCGCGACCACGGGCGCTGGACCGACCTCACCGGCCAGATGAACTGGGAAGTCGAGCTCCAAGATCTGCCCGAGCGCACACCGCGCCGTGGCCAAGGTGGCCGCGGTCGCAGTGCGTCACGCGACCAGGGTGCATCCCGCGACAGGAGCGAGCCCCGTCGCCCCCGCCGCGATGCCCAGGAGACCGCCAGCCCAGAGCGCGGCGAGCCGGTGCGCAAGTCGTCCCGACGCCGCAGCGAAGACGGTGGCGAACGCCAAGAGCGGTCCGCGCGCCCGAAGCGCCAAGAGCGCGGCGAGCCCGTCCGCAAGTCCACGCGCCGCCCCCGCGAGGAGAGCGCCGGTCGCCAAGAGCGGCCGAAGCGTCAAGAGCGCGGCGAGCCCGTCCGCAAGTCCACGCGCCGTCCCAACGAGGAGAGCGCCGGTCGCCAAGAGCCTCCTAAGCGCGAGGAGCGCTCGAAGCCCAAGCAGGCCGACTCGGGTGGCTTTGGCGGTGGCATCACCAGTGCGCCCGAAGCGTCCAAGCCCCGTGCCGCTAAGCCGAAGGCCAGCGCACCCAAGCCCCAAGAGCCAAGTGCCCCGAAACCTGCCGCTCCCGCAACTAAGAGCGATGGCGGTGGCTTTGGAGCAGGAGTATAGACCATGACCTACAAACTTACGATCCGCTCCAACGGCGAAGAGTCCACCTTCGAGGTTGACCCATCCAAGGCACCCTTCGGGCACGACGGCGAGCCCGGAAGCGTGCTCGATGTCGCCCTTGGCCAAGGGGTCGAGATCGACCACGCCTGTGGTGGCGTCACCGCCTGCTCCACCTGCCACGTCATCGTGACCCAGGGCCTTGACTCTATGAACGAAGCCGAGGAGGAGGAAGAGGATCAACTCGACCTAGCACCCGGCCTGACCACCCGCTCCCGACTGGCCTGCCAGTGTGTGCCCGACGGAACCGAAGACATCGTTGTCGAGATCCCCAGCTGGAACCGTAACCACGTCAGCGAAGAGCACTGAGATCAGCGCTCCGGCGCTAGACCTTCCAAACGCAAGCGGCCGGCCCCCGATGAGAATCAGGGGCCGGCCGCTCGCTTGTTTCTTGGCGCGCCGCTCAGTTCGCCTTCTTAAGCCCACCGGCACCAAGGGCACTATCGTCATCCGCTTCCGCCGCCGGCGGGCCCTGCATCGCCTGGGCCTCGTCGGTCATCATGTGCGAAGCGCCCATGACGCCCGCGAGCACGAGCCCCGCGTAGAGAATCGCAAACATAGAGCTGACTAAGGGAGCGCTGCCGGGGGCGCGGCGCTTGTAGAGCTCGGAGAGGGCAGGGAAGGGAGACATAGTTTCGTGGCGTGAAAATAGGGCGCTTGCCCAAAATGATCAAGAGTTGATTTCGGTCCCTCCCGGAATCCCCGCCCGGGGCTAAGGGAATGGGGCAGCAAGGGCATTTTAGGAGACTCACAGGTCCTAGGCTCCTAGACTGCCGAGGCTAGATGCGGCGAGGCCTAGGCCGAGAGCGCCCTCTCCACAAGAGCCCTGGCGTAGTCCACGCCGGCGGGGGTGCGCGAGCCGTGCCAAGACAAGTATTCGCCGTCCGCGATGTGGAAGCGGCCTGGGGAGAAGCCCGTGGCAGCGGCGAGCTCGTCGATGTGCTTCTGCTCGAAGGGGAAGGGCTCCGTGCAGAGGTAGATCTGGTCGGGGTTCGCCTCGATAAGATCGGCAAGCTCGAAGGCGGGGAAGCGGTCGGCGTGGTCTGCGAAGACGTTCTGGCCGCCGGCTTGCTCTAGGATGGCGCTGGGGTAGGTGTCGGCGTTTACGGTCATGTAGGGCTTGCGCCAGATGAGGTAGGCGAAGCGGACCGGTGCCGACGTTGCGGATGCGGCGGCGACACTTGCGCAGCGCTGCTCGATGTCGAGGGCGATGGCCTCGGCGCATTCTGCGATGCGCTGGCCCTCTGCAGGTTCGCCTGCGATAGCGGCGAGTGCCTTGCCCACGTGGCGTACCATGAGCGCCGTCTCCAGGGGCGCCTTCGGGAAGGTGTTCACGAGGTTCAGGCCGGCGGCCTGCAGGGCCTCTGCATCCTCGATGCGGTTCTCCTCCTCGTTCAACAAGATCGCATCGGGTGCAAGCTCGATGATGCGCTGCACGTCGGGATCCTTGGTGCCGGCGACCTTCTCGATCTTGGCCACGCCATCCACTGGGTGGATGCAGTACTTGGTGATGGCAACTAGGTGCTCTTCTAAGCCAAGGGCGAAGACGAGTTCAGTCAGGCTAGGGCACAGGGAGACGATTCGCATGGGCTAGATCGGCGTGGAGACGTAGCGGCGCTCGGGCTTGGAGATGCGGCCCGCATGGAAGTGCTCGTCGTGATAGTACAGGTTGAGCCAGCCCTCTTCTGCCGCCTTGGCGATCCACTTCGAGCGCTGCTCGAAGCTCCGCACGACATCGATATCATAGGCCATGATAAAGGCCGGCTGGATGTGGTGCGATGTGGGGATTACGTCGCCCCAGAAGGCTGCGGTCTCGCCCTCGCCGTCGGCGTTGACCGTCAGGAAGCTCGAGCCGTCCGAGTGACCGCCAATGGTGTGCATGCGCAGTCCGGGCAACAGCTCAACGCCCTCCACGCCGTCGTCGGCGCTGGCATCGAAGGACTCGAGCAATCCGGCGCTCTCCACGGCCAGGAGATCCTCGGCCCGATAGGACGCCTTGCGGGCGTGGCCCGGACGTCGAACCATCTCGACCTCGATGGACGGGAACCTGTGGACCGCATTTGGGAATTGCGGCACGAGCTCGTGATCTACCTCGATCACCATGGCGCCGATATGGTCCCAGTGGCAGTGGGTCGCGAAGACGTGGGTCACCTGGTCGGGGACAATGCCGCAGGCTGCAAGGGTGCTGACGAGAGTCTCGTCGCGGACCATGTGGTAGATGCCCTTCCACTTGGGCTCCCAGCGATCGCCGATGCCGGGCTCGAGCACGACAACCTGGCGGTCGGCACCCTCGCCGCGCTCCAAGAGGAACGGCCGAGCTGCCAGCTGAATCGTGTTGTCCTCGGCGGGGGGCGTAAGCTTTCGCCAAAGATTAGCCGGCACAACACCCCACATGGAGCCGCCATCCAACCGAAAGAAGCCATCACTAAGCGGCGTCACACGCCACTCCCCCACTTGAAACGTCTGCTTGGTCCAGGTCATAGCACACATTATACGCGGGACGCCCAAGTGTGGATATCGCCTTCCCTGCAGGTGGCGCGGGACCAGCTGGTTTACTAACCGCAGACCAGCATTTGCAGCCGTCGAGAGGGCATCTTACCTAAGGGTGAGCTTTGCGATGCGCCACTCGTCGAGCTGGTGCCACTCGAAGTCGGACCGGGTCCGTAGGGCGGCCCATAAGCTTCGGAAGTAGGGCTGGCACCGGAGTCTCTGCCTCATGTCTCCGGGGCCCGCCTGGACGCTCTAAAAGAGAGCCCGCGCTCCAGGGCCGACGGCTTCTGGGCGACCAAGAACTCCACTAAGGCAAGTCCGTTCGTCGCGAAGTCTTCCAGCTTCAGGCCATCTCGGATCGACTCGGAGACCAGGCTTCCTGCGCCAGGGGCTCGAGTCCCCTCTCTAGCGGCGCAGGATGTTGCGGGAGATGATGAGGCGTTGGATTTCGGAGGTGCCCTCGCCGATGACACACAGCTTGGCGTCGCGCCACATGCGTTCGACGGGGTACTCGCGGGTGTAGCCGTAGCCGCCGTGGATCTGGATCGCTTCGTAGGTCACCTTCATGGCGGTCTCGGATGCGTGCAGCTTAGCAATGGCGGCGGCGGGACCGAAGTTCTCTCCGGCGTCCTTGAGGCGCGCCGAGTGGTACACCAGGTGTCGTGCCGCTTCGATCTGCACGGCCATGTCGGCCAACTTAAAGGCAACCGCCTGTTGGGCGGCCAAGGGCTTGCCGAAGGCATCGCGCTCCTTAGCGTAGGCAACGGCCTCTTCGTAAGCGCCTTGGGCGATGCCCAGGCTCAAGGCAGCGATGGAAATGCGGCCGCCCTCGAGGGTCTTCATGAAAGTGCTAAAGCCCTCTTCCTTGGGACCAAGCAGGTGGTCCTTGGGGATCACAGCGTCTTCGAAGACCAGGCTGGCCCAGTCTGAACCGCGCATACCAAGCTTCTGCTCGCCCTTCTCCAAGGAGAAGCCAGGCGTGTCCCGGGGCACGACGAACGCGCCGATGCCCTTCGGGCCAAGGCTCTTATCGTAGACAGCGGTCACAATGAAGGTGCCCGCGTAGTTGGCGTTGGTGATGAAGCACTTGCGGCCGTTGATGACCCAGCCTTCGGCCGTCTCGGTAGCCGTGGTCTGGGTTCCGCCGGAGTCCGACCCCGCGTTAGGTTCGGTCAAACCATAGGCGCCCATGTACTCGCCGGAGATCAGCTTCGGCACGTAACTCTGCTGCAGACTCTCGCCGCCCCACTTGTAGATTGGGTATGTGCCGAGGCTCACCTGGGCAGCCAGGGTCAGGCCCGTCGAGCCGCAGACCCGGGAGAGCTCTTCCACTGCCAGAATGTAGGCCAAGGTGCCGCCGTCCGAGCCGCCGAGGTCTTCAGGGAAGGGGATTCCGGTCAGTCCGAGCTCGACGATCTTCTTCCAGGTGTCCGTGTCGAAGTGGTGCTTCTCGTCCACCTCGGCAGCCTTGGGCTTGACCTCGTTCTCGGCGAATTCGCGCACCATATCGCGGATCATCGTCTCGTCTTCGGTTAGTCCGAAGGACGTCTTGATATCGGGCAAAGTGTAGTTGCAGTGGCTAGCGGTCATGGTCATTTCTTCGTCTTAGGTCGCGCCTCTAGAATGCCGCAGACGGGCGTCCCTATTAGGTTCGAGGCGACTCTTGATTTGGATGCAGTTTGCACGCCGTAACCGGCGAGCTTTAAAGTTCAGGGATTCTGATCCCTAGCTGTTCTTCATTTTCCAGCTACCGCCGTCCAGGTTGGTGGCAGAGCTTCCGTTCGAGCGGTCGGGCTTGTAGAAGGACGAGCTGTCGCCGCTTCCGACCCAGTCGATTAGGGCTTGGCGCGAGAACTTCCACTCGCGTCCGACCTTGCGGGCGGGCACGCGCTCTTGGTGAAGAACCTTGTTAAAGGTCTTCACGCTGACGCCCAGCAGCGCAGCGGCCTCATCCACATTGAGGATCGCCTTGGATGTGTCCAGTTCCGTTTTTGGGGTCGCCATAACCTAAGCCTCCTCGCGCGCCCAGCGCTCGTTCACGGCGGTCTCGATCCACGCAACGATGTCCGTGGTGCGGGTGCCGGGGCCGAACAACTTGGAGAAGCCATCGCCCTCGAGTGCAGTCATGTCCTCTTCGGGAATGATGCCGCCACCCGTAAGTAGTACGTCCCCCATATCGCGGGCCGTAAGGGCCTCGCGGATGCGGGGAAAGAGGCTCATGTGGGCGCCGGACAGGATCGACAGTCCGACCACGTCGACGTCCTCCTGCAGAGCCGCCTCGGCGATCATCTCGGGGGTCTGGTGCAGGCCCGAATAGACGACCTCCATGCCCGCGTCACGCAGCACCGTAGCAACGGTCTTTGCGCCGCGGTCGTGGCCGTCGAGGCCCGGCTTGGCAATCAGAACTCGAATCTTCCTATCGCTCATGGTGTGGAATCTTGGTTGGCGGAGCGGCGTAAGCCGCTCCTGTTTTAGGTTTAGAGGATCTTGGGCTCTTTGTACTTTCCGAAGGCGTCACGCAGTACGTTGCAGATCTCGCCGAGAGTGCAGTCCGCGTGGGCGGCGGCAACGAAGCGCTCGAGTAGGTTCTCGTCCGTGTCGCAGGCAGCGCGGATCTTGGCGAGCTCGGCTTGGGCAGCCGCCTCGTTACGATTAGCGCGCAGCTCCTTGAGGCGGGCGCGCTGCTCGTTCTCCACGTGGTCGCCGATGCGGTGGATGTCGATCTCGGGCTTCTGGTCGCCCTCGTCGTAGATGTTCACACCCACGACCTTCTTCTGGTTGCGCTCGACAGCCAGCTGGTAGGTCACGGCCGAGCGGTGGATCTCGCGTTGAATGAAGCCAGCGTCGATGCAGGCGACCACGCCACCGCGCTCGTCGATCTCCTTGAAGTAAGCCTCGGCGTCCGCTTCTAGGCGGTCGGTCTCGGCCTCGACGAAATAGCTACCGGCGAGGGGGTCGACGACGTTAGTGACCTCGTGCTCCTCAGCGATGATCTGCTGGGTGCGCAGTGCGATCTTGACGGCTTTCTCCGTGGGCAACGAGAGGGTCTCGTCCATGGAGTTGGTGTGCAAAGATTGGGTTCCGCCGAGCACGGCCGCGAGTGCCTCGATAGCCGTACGCACGATGTTGTTCTCGGGTTGTTGTGCGGTGAGCGAGACCCCGGCGGTCTGGGTGTGGAAGCGCAGCATCCAGGACTTAGGGTTCTTCGCACCAAACTCGTCGCGCATCTTGCGCGCCCAGATACGGCGCGCCGCACGGAACTTGGAGACCTCCTCGAAGAAGTCTAAGTGGCTGTCGAAGAAGAACGAAAGGCGCGGGGCGAAGTCGTCCACGTCGAGGCCGGACGCCACGCCGCGACGCACGTATTCCATGCCGTTGGCCAGGGTGAAGGCCAACTCCTGGGCGGCCGTCGAGCCGGCCTCGCGGATGTGGTACCCGGAGATCGAGATTGTGTTGAAGCGCGGCGTGTGCTTGGCGCAGTAGCCCATCACGTCGGTGATCATGCGCAGGGCTGGCTCCGGGGGGACGAGCCAGGCGTGCTGGGCCTGGTACTCCTTGAGGATGTCGTTCTGGATCGTGCCGGAGATCAGTGCCGGGTCCACGCCCTGGCGCTCGGCGCAGGCGATGTAGAAAGCCAGCATCACCGGTGCCGGACCGTTGATCGTCATGGACGTCGAGACCTTCTCCAGGGGAATGCCCTCGAATAAAGTCTCCATGTCCTTGAGGCTGGAGATCGAAACGCCGACCTGGCCGACCTCGCCCAGACTGATGTCGTCGTCGGCGTCGTAGCCCATCAACGTCGGGAAGTCGAATGCCGTCGAAAGGCCGGTCTGGCCGTGCTCAAGCAAGAAGCGAAAGCGCTCGTTGGTCTGGGCGGCCGTGCCGAAGCCGGCGAACTGGCGCATGGTCCAAAGGCGACCGCGGTACATGCTAGGGTGCACGCCGCGGGTGTAAGGGAACTGCCCCGGGTAGCCGAGGTTCTCATCGTAGTCCGGCGAGACGTCATCCGGGCCGTACATGGTCTTGACCTCTTGCCCCGACAGGGTGTTGAAGTCCGTGTCGCGAACGCGCCCCTTAGCGAGGGCGGCTTCCCAAAGTTCCCGGGGGCTCTGCTCTGTACTGGTTTGACTCATGATGGCTCCGTTACTTGTTCGCTGATGGTTTGTTCGAGGTCTTCGCCAGGGCGCCGGCGCCGAGGAGCTGGTCCACGACTTCGTTTGCAACGCCATAGGCCGTCGCTCCTTTGGCGAGGGCATCTTCAACGTGCTCGCCTAGCTCGGCCGTGCTCCAGACGCGCTCATCGAGCACCTCGTCTACGACCCGGCGCACCTGGGCGACGCGCTTCTTGCGGCGCGCATCCTCCAGACCATTGGCACCACGGGACGCGAGCATCGCGCGGTGTGCTGCAACAGCTTCGAGCACCTTATCGATGTTTTCCCCCTTGCCCGCCGAGGCGAGCACCACAGGCACGCTCCAGGCGTCGCCGGTTTCGCTCAGCCACTCGTCGCTGCGGATGGCGCGGGTGTGCACGGCCTCCGAAAGGTCGTCGGCCAAGCGCTCGGCACCCGCTTGGTCGGACTTGTTCACCACGAGCACGTCAGCCACCTCAAGGATGCCCGCCTTCATGGCCTGTACGCCGTCCCCAGCGCCTGGGCACATAACCACGACCACCGTATCGCAGGCGCCCATCACATCGTACTCGGCCTGGCCCACGCCGACCGTCTCGATCAAGATGCGCTCCATACCAAAGGCGTCCATCACATCGCAGGCATCAACGCCTGCGCGTGCCATGCCGCCGTGGCTCTTGCGGCTGGCCATGGAGCGGATGTAGACGTGCTTGTCGCCCGTCAGCTCCTCCATGCGGATGCGATCGCCAAGTAGCGCACCGCCAGTAAATGGGCTTGACGGATCGATGGCCAAGATGCCGACCTCGCGCTGGCCGAATTGGGTCGAACGCAGGGCGAGGGCGAGCTCGTTGACTAGTGTGCTCTTACCGGCGCCCGGGGGTCCGGTGATGCCCACGCGCCAGGCCTGGCCAATCGACGGATACAGGGCCTCGAGCGCCTCGGGAAAGCTCCTGTTCCCATTCTCCGCCCAAGAGATTAGCCGCGACAAGGCGCGACGATCCCCAGCGACCACGCGTTCTGCGTAGCCCTTGGCGGAGTGCTTGGGATGGCTCGTGGTCACGGTCGGTGCTTGAGGTTAGGACAGTAGGTTGCGGCTGATCACGATGCGCTGGATGTCGGTGGCGCCCTCGTAGATCTCGGTGATGCGGGCGTCGCGGAACAGGCGCTCCACGTGGAAGTCGTCGGTGTAGCCGGCGCCGCCGTGGATCTGCAGACACTCGTCCGCGCAGAAGTTCGAGATGACCGAGGCGAACAACTTGGCCTGGGCAGCGGCCTGCGTGCAGACCTGCCCGTTGTCGCGCAGCCATGCGGCCTTACGCACCAAGAGCCGCGCGGCTTCTAGGCGCGTGGACATGTCCGCGAGCTTGAACTGGATGGCCTGGAAGGCGGCGATCGGGCGGCCGAACTGCTCGCGCTCGCCGGCGTACTTAACCGATGCGTCTAGGCAGGCCTGGCCAATGCCAACGGCCTGGGAGGCGATGCCAATACGGCCGCCGTCCAGGGTGTCCATGGCGATCTTGAACCCCGCGTTGACCTCGCCCAAAACGGCCGAGGCGGGAACGCGCACGTTCTCAAAAATCATCTCGGTTGTCGAGGACCCGCGAATGCCGGTCTTCTTCTCCTTGTTGCCCACGGTCGCGCCTTCGCTGGACATGGGAACAAGGAAGGCCGTCACACCATTGGCGTTCGAGACGGTCGTGTCGGTGCGGCAGTAGACAAGGCACAGACCTGCCCACTCGCCGTTGGTCACGAAGATCTTCGTGCCGTTGATGATCCAGTCGTCGCCGTCTTGCACAGCGCTGGTGGAAACCGCCGCCGCGTCCGAGCCGGCGTTCGGCTCGGTTAGGCAATAGGCGCCAATCAGCTCGCCCGTGGCGAGGCGTGGCAGCCACTCTTGCTTCTGCTCGTCGGTCCCCCACTTGGTGATCGGCGAACCGAGCAGGCTGTTGTGAACGGAGACCGTAACGCCCACGGATGCACAGCCCGCGTTCAGCTCTTCAAGGGCCACAGCAAGCTCCATGTTGCCCATACCCGCGCCGCCGTACTCTTCGCCGATAGTTAAGCCCATCAAGCCGAGCTCGCTGAGCTGGCTGAAGATATCCGGATCAATCGTCTCGTCGATGTCGTGTTGCTTGGCCCGGGGGATCAGCTCTTTTTGGGCAAAGTCACGGGACATTTCCCGGACCAGGTTCTCTTGTTCGCTAAGTTCAAAATTCATAGTCGTCTTGTGGCTAGCCTTTAGTTGTAGTCGTAGAAGCCCTTACCGGACTTGCGGCCGAGGTTGCCCGCGAACACCATCCGGCGCAGCAGCGGGCAGGGGCGGTACTTCGAGTCGCCGAAGCCCTCGTGAAGCACCGTCATGATGTCTAGGCAGACGTCCAGGCCGATTAGGTCTGCAAGCTGCAGGGGGCCCATAGGGTGCGCCATTCCGAGCTTCATCACCGTGTCGATGCCCTCGGCCGTCGCGACACCCTCCATGAGGCAGTACACGGCCTCGTTGATCATCGGCATCAGCACGCGGTTCGAGACGAAGCCCGGGTAGTCCGCTGCGTCCACCGGCGTCTTGCCCAGGGTCTCGGAGCAGCGCAGGATCGTGTCCAGGGTCTCCTGCGAGGTCTCGTGGGCGTTGATAATCTCTACGAGCTTCATCAGCGGCACCGGGTTCATAAAGTGCATGCCGATGACCTTGTCGGGGCGCTTGGTCGCGGCCGCTATGGCAGTGATCGAGATAGACGAGGTGTTCGTCGCGAGGATCGCGTCGGGCGCGCAGAGCGTGTCCAACTCGGCAAAGATGCTGGACTTCACGTCCAAGCGCTCGACGACCGCTTCGACCACAAGCTTGCTGTCCTTAGCGGATGCGATCTCCGTGCTACCAGTGATACGAGCCAAAATCTCGTCGACCTGGTCCTGGGTCATCTTCTCCTTCTTAACGAAGCGCCCCAGGCTCTTCGCGATGGTGGCGAGGCCGCGCTCTAGGGCGTCTGCGTTGACGTCGATTAAGTTTACACGGTAGCCCGAAGCGGCAAAGGTCTGGGCGATTCCGTTGCCCATGGTGCCAGCGCCGATCACGCTGACTTCGTCAAAAATAGGAGAGGTCATAGCTTGCAGGGAGGTTGGGAGGTTAGAGCGCTTCGACAGCCAGGGAGACGGCGTTGCCGCCACCTAGGCAGAGGGTCGCCATGCCGGTCTTGGCACCCTTCTGCTTCATGGCGTGCAGCAGGGTCACGAGGATGCGAGCGCCGGAGCCGCCGATTGGGTGACCCAGGGCCACAGCACCGCCGTTCACGTTGACCTTCGCGGAGTCAAGCTCGAGGTCCTTCAACAGAGCCAATGCGGCCGCGCTGAAGGCTTCGTTGATCTCGTGCAGGTCGAAGTCCGTAGGCGCGACACCCAGCTTCTTGCTGAGCTTGCGGATCGACTCGAGCGGCGCAAGCATGACCCACTCGGGGTCCATGCCGCCGGTGGCGTAGCCGGTGATGCGGGCGAGGGGCTTACAGCCGAGCTCCTTTGCGCGGTCGGCGCTCATGACGACTAGGGCGGCGGCGCCATCGTTGATCGAGGACGCGTTGCCCGCGGTTACGGTACCGTCCTTCTTAAAGGCGGGTCGCATCTTAGCGAGGGAGTCCGCGGTCATACCCGGGCGCCAGTTCTCGTCAGCGCTGAACTGAATCGGGTCCTTCTTGCGTTGGGGAACCTCGACCGTAAAGGTCTCTTCGTCGAACAGACCGGCGTTCGCAGCGGCCTCGGCCTTGTTGTGGCTGTTGGCGGCGAAGGCGTCCTGGGCCTCGCGGGTGATGTCGTACTTCCCGGCAGCGTTCTCGCCGGTGATCCCCATGTGGTAGTCGTTGTAGATATCCCACAGCCCGTCGCCGACCATCGAGTCAATCAGCTGAGAGTGGCCAAGGCGCGCGCCGCGGCGTGCGTCGGGCATTAGGTAGGGAGCGTTGGACATGCTCTCGAAGCCACCCGCCACGATGCAGTCAGCGTCGCCAGCGCGAATCGCTTGGGCCGCCAGCATGACGGTCTTAAGGCCCGAGCCGCAGACCTTGTTTACGGTGAAGGAGCCAACGCTGGTGGGAACGCCCGCGCCAATAGCGGCTTGACGCGCGGGGTTCTGCCCTAGGCCGGCCTGCAGCACGTTGCCCATGATGACCTCCTCCACATCGTCCACGCCGATGCCCGCGCGGGAGATGGCCTCCTTAACGGCGAAGGCACCCAGCTCGGTCGCTTTAAATGTTGACAGGCTTCCTTGAAACTTGGCGATAGGTGTCCGGCAAGCGGCGACGATGACGACTTCGGTCATAGCTGAAGACCCGGGGGCGCAAAGCCCCGGGCAGAGGGCATGGGGTGTTCGAGTGTGTGAGTGAGGTCCCTTTCCGTTACAGAGAGCTGGGGGGCAGTTGAGGCCCGACACTTGGCTGATCCCTAGAAAAGGCGAAGCATTATAGCGGGTGCCCCAGTTTCCCGCCATGGCCGGGGCAGCACTTCGGGGCGATCGCCAGTCCAAAGACTGGGAACATAGCTGCAAAGATTTCCTTTTTGCAGATTCCCTTCGACTTCGGTCTTGGACTTTGCGGACATCAGGACGATCCTATCCTTAGACCTTGAGCCATGGGTTGAGCCACCCATACGCCTTTTATAGGCAGGTCCAAGTCAGTCAATACAGTTTGGAAGTGCCAGGAACGCACGACCCGACTGGGCTAGCTTGAGGGTGGTCCACCCCGGGGGGGGCTATGAACCACTTCGGGGTCGCATTCAGGCGGGCGGAAGCAACCTTGCTTCCGCCCGCCGGTCTTTAATCAGGACGGATCCTCGGCTTCCCACATCGCGTAGAGGTCTTTGCGCCGATCCTTGCCCACGGGCACACGGACGCGCTGCTTGCGGGCAATCTCCGGATCGACCACTCCTAAGATGTGCCCCACCTCGCCTTGGCCTTCGGCCAAAGCCTCGCCCACGGCGGATGCCACCAGGGAGTTGCCCGGGAATGTGATCACCTGGTCGCGCTGGCCTAATGACTCGGAGCCGGTCCGGTTCGCGGCCACGACGGTGAACTGGCCCTCGACGGCACGCCCCATGACCAGGGCCCGCCAGTGCTCCGCTCGACGCGCCGCCCACTGGGCCGGAACGACCACCAGGTCCACCTCGGCCCGACGCATGGGAACGAACAGCTCGGGGAAACGCAGGTCGTAGCAGATGGCGCCTGACAATCGCCCGGCGCTGGTCTCCACCACCGGCGGCAGCTCGGCACCGGCGGCAAAGACCTCGTGCTCGGCGGTTGGGGTAAACAGGTGCACCTTGTCATAGGAAAGGCGCAGGTCGCCGCCGTCGTGGACCAGCAGCCGGTTGTAGAAGCGCCCACCCGCCCCCTGGCCAAGCCCTGCCGCGGCCGCCAGGTAAGAGCCAGCGATCACCAAGCCGAGCTCGGCGCTCCAGCTTGCGGCCATGGCTGTTGCCTCCTCCGCTGCGCCCAACAGCGCAGTGTCACCGGCGGACTGCCCACCGGGAAAGGACGTGGCCCAGACCTCGGGCAGGACTACCAGGCGCGCGCCCGCTGCGGCGGCGCCTTCGACCGCGGAACGGGCGGCGGCTAAGTTCCACGCCGCGGCGGTGGGATCCGTAGCGGCGCGCTGGACATCAAACTGAAGGGCGGCAACTTTCATGGCTTTCGAACAACAAGTCGACTGACTAGCCCTTGGACTTCGGTTGGGTCAGCGTAGTCTTCTCTCCCTCCACCTCAGTGGAGCTCATGTCGGGAAGCTCGCGCAGTCGGGCGTGACTTATCTGGAGAGCGCGCAGCAAACCGATGTCCTTACTGTTGGATAAGGAGCTCTCTAGCCCCCCCATCCGAACCGTCATAAGGTGCTCGACGGCCGGCGCATCTTGGGCCGGGACCGTAAGTGAAGCAAGTACACAAAGGGTGGAGAGCAACATGGTTTGTTTCTACTAAAGCAGGTGTCCGTGTCGCATCGAGTCTACCTGATTCCACTGATGGCTCGGTATCCAAGTAGGCACCTAAACGATCTTCGAGATTGGTTCACATTGTCCACCAAGCCACAATCCCAAGAGAGGGCCGAACAACCCGGCTGCCGCGAGCCACTTGCCACGCCCAAGAAATCCGTTCTTTCCTTTCAGGAGGAACAAACCACTTATGGCAAGAAAGGCCAACGCTGCCGAAAAAGCGTCTGAAAAAAGCAACCACCACCCTGTGGGGTGCAGATGGAGCTTGTTCACTCGAAGCACTAGCTCTCGTCGGCGTACGGTTTCATATTCGGCTGAATCAGAGCCCAGCAAGGTGACCAAAGATCCATCGTCAAAGTACACCTTGAGGCGAAGATCCGATGCCCAGTCGTGTCCGCGGTACTCGCCGCGGTCCTCGATGGATTCGATTGCACGAATCACGTCCTCTTCAGTCACCTTGTCGCGATCAGAGTTGAGGGAGAACGGTACAGTTCGGGTCTTGATGTCAAAATCTGGATTCCAGGTTGAGCTGTGGTTCACCATTAATCCTGAGACCGCGTACAGGAGAGTTGCGCCTGCAAAGAAATAGCCGAAGTCCCGGTGTAACGCCCGCAACCACGGGCGCCACCGGTTCTTCGACTTCTTCTTTTTAGGCCTGCTTGCCAAGTCACTCACTTAGCTACCATTTCCAAAGCTACGCGCTCCACCCATGCTTCAACATAGGGCTCAGGCAAGATGGAGTCCGGAATGTAGGAGACCTCCCCACCTTCGTACTTCCGATCGGCTGCCACCTGGATCATTCCCAGCTGGAAGTCCTCGTCGACCGCAACTAGGACGGGAATGATCAAGGCACGATCCTTCGTTGCCAGAACCCGCTCGATTGCTTGTGCAGTAGGCTCGGGGCTGTAGGAAACGATGTGACCACACCAAGCAAACTCCACGGATTCAATCCCAGCCTGATCCCGGAGCTTCTCAGACATTTGCTCCATGAATAGGGTCCACTCTTCATCAAATGGAGTGCTTCCATAAGCCACTAGGACAACACCTTCAGCCGCAGCGCTCCGAGACAGCGCGGACACACGGCGGTTCAGATTCTCGCCCATGACTTCGGCAAAATCCAGCAGTGGTGCAATCCTGACCTTACTGGTCGGCGTATAGCATTCGATCCCCTCGGATGCCAAAGTGGCCTCCGTAGCGACGTCCCTCTTCATGCCAATAATAGTAGGGATGTCGTCAAAAGAGTGCGATGAGACCGTCAGCAGGATCGGAACAACAAGTACCTCATCAAAACCATCAAACCTGGCGCCCTGCTCCCCGCGAAATGTGGGAGTCAGCTGGCCATCGAAGGTTGTGACATCGGCCATCGAGATAGAGGCAAAAAGAGAAACGAATATCAGAGTGCGCATAAAATTTCCAAAAGGGAATACAAAGGGGAGGCGGACTACTTTGCTGTAGTCCCCCAAAAAAGGTGAAGGTCGGCCCCGCCGGGATCACCGCTAAGGGACCCCGTGGAAGGCAGTAAGAGGTCTTGGTCGCCATCGACATCCAAGTCCACAGCGTAAGATTGATTGACGATCAGATCGCCAGGGTGGAACCACGTCGCCAGGGCAAAATCACCAAGGACTCCCGCCTGCAGTCCACCCTGATTTAGATACAACGGCTGCAAGGAACCAGGAGGCAAGTCATGGACGGCGTAAAGAATGTCGATGTCGCCGTCATTGTCCGCATCGAAGAGCGTCACGCCCAGTCGAAGCAACTGCGAACTCGTGAGCTTTAGGTCGGCATCGACCTGCTCGATCATCAAACCAGGCGTGCCCCCCTGCAGCCCGCCTTGGTTGATCAATAGATCTCCGCTGGCGACTGTCCCAAGGCTATTGCGAAGATTGGCAACAACCAGATCAAGGTCGCCATCGCAGTCGACGTCCGCGAGTTCGAGGCCGTTCGTGTTGTCCCTAATGGTGGGAAGTAGAGGGCCGGTCTGGTCAAAGATCACGCCTGGCCCCAAAACGAAGATGACTTGGTTTTGGGCACCGATCGGTCCAGATAAGCCTTGGGGATCTGTCTTTCCGACAACCACTTCCAAAAAGCCATCCCCATTGAGGTCTCCAAGAGTTGCCGATGTGCTGCCGGCGGTCCCGTCGTTGAAAGGGGCGGTCGCGAAAAAAGAGTCATCAGAGAACACCCCCGATCCATCATTCCAAAGGATGTGGTCCGGCGATCCGGAGGATCCCGTATGCGGATTTCCACCCGTAGCCACGAATAGGTCCAAATCGCCGTCGAGATCCAGGTCCCCCATTTCGACATCTGTCGACGCGCCCAGCATCGGCGGAAGATCCCCGTGGTGAACAAACCCGCCGGCCCCATCTCCTAGCAAGACTCGACCTGGTACGGCACCAGAGCTCGAGTCGATGAAGGAACCCGAAACGATGTCAAGGAAACCATCCCTATTGACATCCCCGATTTCGTACGCACCGCCCACTTCTGGCAAGCCGGAAAACACGTCGGGCTTGGCAACTAGGCTCATGCCGCCTGCGCCAGAAGAGTTGTCCCAGTATTCTGTCCCGAGGCTCGATTGGACGAGGAGCTCAGGCCGTCCATCGAGGTCAAAATCCCCTGACCTAACAGAGAACGCCCCACTGCCGAATGCGGCTCCGGGCAGTGCCTCTTGCCCGGCTTGTAAGAATGCCCCCGGCGGGCTCGGAGCAAGGCTCGTCACTGCGACATTGGACTTAGAAAGGACACCAGAAGCAGCCAAGGCGACCACTTGGATACGGGCCTGAAGTGATCCCAGAGATGCTGTAACGGGCACGACTACGGGAATATCCCTATCGCCGCTTGCATCAAGTGCGAAGGTGAATAGGGAGCTTGACAGGGGGACCCCGAGTCCTGGAGCACCGGCGAATGGGCTTGGGACTGCTTCCGAGGTGAAGGCCAAAAGCATGAACGCGCTTCCTTCCCCCATCACGTGTAGAGCTATAAAGCTCTCGGTTGCCAGCATTCAGGTGTAATCCGAATCTGAACCTACCTGTCGCCTGTTCCCCAACAGCGCCGGTCTCGGCCTACTCCTTACGCGTAAAGGAACGGCCAGGGCCCCAAGTTAGGGGCCAACAACTTGGACGATAAAGTCCTCTGAAATCGACGCGACCCTCATGTGAACAACCTCGCCTTGATCATCAACAAAAGCCAACTGACCTAGGTTCAGGCTGAATCGGGCCATGGGCCATTCCTCCTCGCTAACCATCTCCCCTAGTTGCCCCTCCCACAGACCGACTCCCTCCTCGGACCGCCTCAAAGCCAGGCGCATATTGCCGAGGGTGGGTACATGCACCACGGGCAACAGAACCTGCCGCTCGTCGACCACGGCCATCGCGGTGCCGTGCTCAGCGGCTAGCCGGATCTCGTCGGGACTCAACTTGAATCGCCAAGTGTTGCCGAACTTGCCCCCGGCCTGGGGATGCACTTGCACCCAAGACCGCGGCGCAGCTTCCCATGCCTCGACCTCGCTCGCCCAGGTCGTCCACTGGGGGCTTGAGTACGAGGACCAGCCCGACTTGTAACAGGCCGCGCCGGTCACCATCGCGATGGCAAGCGCCGCGCCGCAGGCGGACCGCAGCAGCTTCGAGCTACCGGAATCCAAGGCCGCACGCAGCATCAAGAGGTGGAAGATCACGACGGCGCCATAGGCATAGCGCACGCCGCCGATCATGTGGATCGAGCCTAGAAAGGGCGCGATCGTGCAGATCAGGAACCCCAGGATAAAGAGCTGGTTCTCGCGCTTCCGCCCAAGGACGAGCATCAGCGGCACCGTAAGAAGGCCCGCCCACAATCGCAGGGGGGCTTCCCCCGAGATGGGCAAGACGGGGTAGGTGAACAGGTAGTAGAAGAAGCGCCCAAGGGTCTCGTCGGTTGCGCCGAAGCGCGTCACCAGGGGCGCCGAATAGCTGGCCATCAGCCCTAGCTGAACCAGACCCACCAACCCGAGCGCACCACCGAGCACTAAGTCCATGCCCTGGCGCTCTCGAAGGTAGCGCAGCAAAAAGAGCGGCGTCACCAGACAAGCGACCACGCTACTGAGTCCCAAGAACACGACGATCCCCAGGGCGAATGCGGTTCGCCCCCGGGACAGGTTCGCCTTGTCGGAGATCGCCACCAAGAACACGACGATCGGAAAGTGGTGGGAGGTGTTGATCGTGTTAAGCCAGAGCTCGCCGCCCATGCCCACGAAGGTCACCACGGCCACGGCGCAGATCCTCGCCGCTGTGCTGCGTAGAAACGTGCCTTGGTGGAACAGCACGAAGCCAGCCACAAACAGCTGGCCCGCCGCGCTCGCGATCAACGTCACCAGTGGGGCCGTGGCGGCAGGCACCATCGCCGCAAGGCCAACGGCAATGTTGGCGAACAGCGCTAGGTAGCCAAAGTGCACAAAGCCCAGGGTCTCGGCGAAGCTGTGCTGGTTGGCAAAGTTGAAGTAGACGATGCCCTCTTCGGCCCAAAAGCGAGGCGAGGTCACAAGGGCCGTGTCCCGCAGCACGATTAGGCTGGCACAGGCCAACCAAGCGACCCCAAGCCAGAGCTTGCTCGCCCGTGGCTCGTCGAGGGTACTGCTGGCTTCCGCTTGTCTCATGGGCCGAATGCTAGCACAGCGCTCCCAGACTCGGTCCATGGGGATCGCTGGCCTTGGCCGAAGTTTGGCGCGACCGGCGCACGCCATGACAGGGAGGCCTTTTCCCGACGAGAGCACCTTTTCGAGGGCCTCGCGATGCAAGCGCCGGGGCTGCGCCCTTAGAATGCCGCCATGCCCTCCCCCGCTTCCCCAAGCCAGCCCGCCCTCCAACGCGCCGCCTGGCTGCTGCTGTTTTGCGCTGCCCTGGCGACGGTCTATGGCCTCGGTCCAGTGGTCGAGGCTTGGACTACGGCCGGCCCAATGGAGAGCAGCGCCGCCGGCAGCCTAGGCTACATGCTCGCCCTCGCAGCAACCGGCCGCATTCTGATGGCGTGGCTGCCACCGGGCTTTCCGGGCGAGCATGGCCTTGTCCGCCGCGACTCCGGCGGGCTCGCCTGCACCTGGGCTGCGAGCCATGCCCTTGGCCTGTGCGCCTTCGGATTTGTCGCGCCCGTGATCGCGCTTTGCGAGGGCTTCCTCGGTGTCCCAAGCTCGGTCTCGATCGCAGTGCTCGCCTGCGTCCTAGGCCTGCTCTTGGCAGCAAGTCTCCTTACCAGGCCCGGCGCCATGGTTCCGCGCCACGGCATGGCTGGCATCGAGCGGCCGGCGCGTCTATCCAGCTTGCTGCTCGGCGCCACAGCCTTGGTCGCCGTCGCGCCTCTCCTTGGCCTAGTCACGGGAACAGGTCGCCCCCTCCCCCTGCTCATGGCCTCCTTCACCTTCAGGCCAGAGACCACGAACTGGATCGAGGCCGCCGTCGCGAGTCCCGCCACCTCCGCCGCGGCCTTTGCGGCAACCATCGTGCTGCTTGGCTACGCCCTCGCCGCCGCCCACCTCGGGGCCCTCTGGCGCCGCAGTATCCTGCTGCTGTTTGCCCTCTTGCCCGCCGGACTCGTCCAGGCCTCGTGGCTGTGGGACTCGCCTCTCTACAGCCCCGTACCTAAGCTCGCCCTGCTGTTCACCGGCGCCACAGCTCTCGGTTACATCGCCCTGCGCCGGGCCGACCGCCGCGCCGCGACCTTAGCCGCGATCGCCTTCACGGCCCTGCCCTTCCACGCGTCTCCAAACCTAGCCGCTACCACCACGGGCCTCGCCCTGGCCGGCGTGCTCAGCCTGTTGATCCTCACTCCTAGCAACGGTCGCGCCCGCAGCATCAAGCTGTTTGCCACGTGTCTCGCGGTCACCATCGCAGCTGGCATCCTGCGCTTCCCCACCGAGCACTTCGCCGCACTACCGACCGAAGACCTACCGGCCTTCTCCAGCATCTTCCAAGCCGCCCTCTACGGTTACTCACTCTGGTTCGGCATCCTCTTCGCGCTCATCGACGTCACTGGAATCGCCCTGCTGGTCCGCCGCCCTTGGCGTCAGAATCGCACCCAGAGTCTGCCCCGCCCCGAGCTCGCTTTCGTCTTCGCTGTGGCCCTCTTTGGATGGCTCCTGCCCACGGGCTTGGAGATCGTGGTCGAGGGCATGCACCTCGGCGCGCGGGCCCAATGGCAGCAGTCCATCTTCCAGCTCTTGGTGCTGCTCGCGGGCCCCGGAGTTCTGATGGTCGCCACCGGCTTGCCCGCGCTCTTCCCTAGCAACCGGGGCGAGCTCCGTTGAACGTTCAAGAGACCCTCAAGCGCAAGCTCAAGGAGGCGGACGCCGAGGCCCACGCCGCCCTGGCAACCCTAGCAAAGGAGCTCGGCGAGTCCCTGAGCCCTGGTGTGCACGAGGTACTGCTGGCCGAAGCCCTGGCGCCGACGCGTGAGCGCGCCTGGCGCGAGACCGCTGAGGAGTGGCTCCTGAGCCTCTCATCCCCAGATTCGGCCAAGCTGGCCCAGCTGTTGCGCCCCAGCCGAGGCGCTTGGTTGCTGTGCGTCGAGACTCCCCAGCCGGGGACGGCGCTGCTGATCGGCAACAGCCTGTCGGGTACGACGGTCGCCCTGGCGCGCCTCGGCTGGACCGTGACCTTGGTGGACAATGACCCCGCCCGGCTGGCCATCGCCAAGATGCGCACCGAGAGCCTGGTGCCCGAAAACAAGTCGCCCGTGGCCACGCACCTCTGCACGACGAAGGACCTACCCCTGGCCGGAGAGAACTTCGATCTCGTCGTGATGGAAGAGGCCCCGCCCGGGTCCTCGTGGACCCTGCGCCAGGCCTCGCAGTTGGTGCGCGGCGCGGGGCAGGTTGGCAACACCTCCGGCATGCTGGCGGTGACCGCCGACAACCGCCTGGCGTACAAGGTCTCCACCGGCGAGCGCGGAGAATTCCGCCTGGTGCGGCCGCTGCCCTTTTTGAAGCGCGCCCTCTTTGGCGACCGCGTGGGGCGGCCTTACACGCCGACCTCAAGCCGCACCCTGCGCGCCCACCGGCGCGCCTTCCGGGACTTGGGCAGCCCGCGCCCAAAGGCCGTCTCCCTGTACCCGGACCGGCGCGACTTCTCCCACGTAGTCGACCTCGATGCGCCGGGCACCCTGCGCTTGACCCTGGGTCCCAAGGAGCGTGGAAACCGCTCTAAGATGCTTGGCCAAAGCCTAGGGCTGTTCCCCGTTTTCACGCCATCATTTGCCCTGTGGAGTCCGGTCACCATCGACGGGATTGTGCCCCGGGTCGACAGCGGCCCCATGGCTAGCCTATCGGGCAGGATCCTTACCAGCATCGCAGACAACTTCGGCGCCCAGCCTCCACCAGCGGAGCACCTGGTGGCTACCCGCGGCAACACGGCTATGATCTTCACCGGTGGCGACCAAGGCTGGGTTGTGCGCGTTCCCCTTGGGCACCGTCCCGGGGAGGCCGTCCGGCTCGGCCTGCGCCACACAAACTGGCTCGGCGGGCGCTTCCCAAAATCCAAGCTCGAGTCGGTGCTCCCGCGCCCACTCTTCGAGGGTCACGTGGACGGCGCCTACGTGGTCGCCGAGACCCGCATGCCTGGCTTCGGCGCAGGCCAACTCTCGGGCGACCCCGCAGGTATGGGCCGCGTGTTTACCCAGGCCGGCGAGCTGCTAGCCGAGCTGGTCACTGAGCCCCCGTGCACCTTTGACGATGAGGCCTTCGACGGCTACTTCGGAGCTGCCTTTGAGGAGGTCAGCCTGCGCTTGGGCCGCGGCGACGAGAACGAACAGGGCGAGCGCTGCCTGCCGGCGAACCTCCAGCGCATCAAACAGGAGCTGCGTGCTTTGGTGGTTGGGCTCGAGATCCCCCGGGTGGCCGCCCACAACGACCTACGCCCCAAGCACGTTATCGTGCAGGCCGAGGTCGAGCCCGGCGCGCCCGAGGTCGGTACGATCCGCGGCATCGTCGACTGGTCTTGCCTCACGCCGAACGGCCTGCCACTGTTCGACCTAGTGCACTTGATCCTGCAGGAGCGCGCCTCGTGTTCCAGCTCACGGGATGCCTGGGAGGACCTACAGAATCCAGACCGACTGACTGCCGTCGAGCGCGCAGCCCTAGACGACTATTGCGCCGCGCTAAACCTGCCCGACGCCTGGCGCCAGGCGATCTGCCTGGGCTATCCGATCCTGTTTGGCGCCGTGGCCGAGCGCCACTGGGAATACAGCCGCCCCCACTGGCTACGGCGCGCCTTCGGCATCTAGAGCCTAGGGTCCATCCGGATCACTTTGGCTCACAATCCACGCACGTGGGAAGCTGCACGTAGAATCAAGGTGTCCTTCTTGGCCGCCAGAGTCTTCAAATCGAACCCTAGGATCTCCTTGGGAATCACACCGCGGCCTTTGTTGAAGCGCACCTTGCTCGGGTAGACCGTGACGCGGTTCTCAAAGCAGCCCGAGGCCTCCTAAGTTATCGTTTTCAAAGTTGATCTCCACATCATCCCTGACGGAGTAGGCGGTTGCTCTGCAGTCCAACCCACCCGAGGTAACTGCTCGATCCCGTGGACAAAAGACTTCTTCCCCTTGTCGGCCAAGCGTATCGCCACAACGGCCCGAGCGGGAGACTGCGGCGCACCTAAATAGACCCAAGCTGGGGTTTGCACCCCCTGGCCTGTTTCGCAGTTGCTCCAGCGGCTATGATCTGGCGGTGAGTTCGGGGATCCCAAGCTCATCACCCAAGGGGACGTAGCTCAGTTGGTAGAGCGCTGCGTTCGCAACGCAGAGGTCGAGGGTTCAAGTCCCTTCGTCTCCACCACCCCTTGGTGAAGCCACGAGCTCAGCTTTAGCGGCGGCGCTTCTTCCGGCGATCGAAGTCAATGCGACCTGCGGCCAGGTCCTCTTCGAAGGTGATCGCAAGGTGCAAGAGATCGTCGCCAAAGCGCTCGAGTTGCCAGGCACGTAGGCCTTCCACGGCACCCATCTGTTCCAGGCTCTTCGGGCGCTCCATGGCCAAGCGCAGCATGACGTGTCGGTTGAGCACGAGGGACGAGTCCATGCCCTCCCTATCCGAGCGCTCCCGGCGCCAGCTGCGCAGGCGCTCATGCAACTCAAAGGGCTCGTCGTCCAGACGCGGAGTGCGTGTCTTTGGTTGGACGTTCTTGTTGACGGGATTCTGGCGGCCGCGCTGGACGGCGCTCAGAACGTCACGTCCCAGGGCGCGGCGGCGCCCCTTGGGGAAGCCCTTGAGCCCATCGATCTCACCCATGGTACTGGGCATGCGCACGGCCAGGTCCATGAGGACGTGGTTGCCAAGAACCTTGAATGGAGGCACGTCGCGCTCTTCGGCGACGCTGTTGCGCAGGATGAACAGCTCGCGCAGGACACCCTTCTCGGCGGGGCTCAGGCGGTTGCCGCCCTTGATCTTGGCGTAGCCATCCGGGTCGAACTCGCGAACGGGGGGCTCGAGCTCTTCCAGGCGCTCGCACTCACCGTCGAGTACCATACGGCGGCCGGACTCCTCTAGGTCGGCCTCCATGCGCTCCTTTAGGGCCATCAGATAGCGGGTATCTAGACGGGCGTATTCGACCTGGCTCTGCTTTAGGGGGCGGCGGCTCCAGTCGGAGCGCTGCTCGCTCTTATCGACCTCGACGCCGAAGTAGCGGTCGAGCACGGAGGCGAGTCCGGGGCTGTCGATGCCCAGGGCGGCTGCCGCGATGCGGGTGTCGAAGATGTTCTTGAAGCGGAAGTTGAAGTCGCGCCCCAAGATCAGGACGTCGAACTCGCCGTCGTGCAGGATCTTAACCACGGACTTGTCCCCGAAGATCTCGCCCAAAGGAGACAGGTCCAAGCCTGCCAGAGGATCCACCAGATAGTCTGTCTTCCCCACAGTAAGCTGCAACAGGCAGACCTTCTCCTTATAGGAGTAGAAGCTGTCCGCCTCGGTGTCCACGCCAAGCTCTTGGACGCCCTCGAGAGCAGCCATCAGGCTGGCCAGGGCTTCGGGCGTCTCGACCATCACCGGCGGCTCCAGGGTGTCGGAATCGCGTGTGGGATCGATGAAGGGTGCTGTCATTTAGGTATCCGAGTCAAGGCTCTCTGTCGGCACTATCGCACCGGAGCCCAACAAAAAAAGCTCCGCCCGCCGGATGGGCAGACGGAGCTTGAAAGTGGCGAGGGCGACGGGACTTGAACCCGCAACCTCCGGCGTGACAGGCCGGCACTCTAACCAACTGAGCTACAACCGCTTGTGCTCCCGCCCCGCGATGCGTCGCTTGGCGTGTGAAAGGGGTTCTAGAGAGGCTCGCGGAGCGCGTCA
>JAQXEK010000057.1 GCA_029250885.1 Planctomycetota bacterium | reverse complement strand
CTCTGGCTTGGTCTCATAAACGAATAGCGGGAATAGAATGATCCCCTCCGTAATAGCCCGTTTAGCTCGAGAGAATCTGCTTGACTACTTGGAGACAACTTACAACCTCCGCGACGAGGAGTTGGAAGCGGCGCTCTTTGAGTTTCTTCGTGGCGACGCGGGGTTCTTCCGTGGGCCCTATTTGGATGTGCGGCTTCCGTTTAGGACGGCTGGAAAGGGTGAGGATATCCCTCTTGATGTCAAGCCGGACTTTCCGCCGTACCAACATCAGTTGAAGGCGTTTGAGCGTCTGTACAGCAAGCGGGGGCATCAGCCTCAGCAGACTCTTGTGACTACGGGGACGGGGTCGGGTAAGACCGAGTGCTTCTTGTACCCGGTGCTCGACCATTGTCTGCGCGAGCGCAAGGCGGGGAAGACTGGGATCAAGGCGATCCTGCTCTACCCGATGAACGCGCTGGCCAGCGACCAGGCTTTGCGGCTGGCGAAGATGCTGTGGGAGGACGAGCGGCTCAAGGGCGTTGTTTCGGCTGGGCTCTATGTCGGCGGAGGCGGGCAGCACGGCGTAGCGAGTAAGACGAACCTGATCGACAAGCGCGAGCAGCTGCGGCAGTCTCCACCGGACATCCTGTTGACGAACTACAAGATGCTCGATTACTTGCTGATGCGCCCCGATGACCGGGCGCTTTGGCGGGAGAACGGACCGAACTCGTTGCGCTATCTCGTGCTCGATGAGCTGCATACCTACGACGGCGCGCAGGGGAGCGACGTGGCTTGTTTGATCCGGCGGCTGAAGGCGCGGCTGGATTTGTCTCCAGGAAGCCTCTGCTGCGTGGGCACCTCGGCGACGATTGGGGACGGCGACGAGGAGAGCATGAAGCGACTCCGCGAGTTCGCGGGACAGGTCTTTGATGAGGACTTCCTGTCGGGCTCGATCATCGTCGAGGATCGGTTGAGCGTTAGGGAGGATCTTGGGGCGCGTGTGGACATCGTGGCACGTCCTGAGGAGGACTGGCTTGATGATCTGACTCCCAGCTCGCATCCAAGCGTTGAGAGCTGGCTCGAGGCTCAGCGCGCGCTGTGGCTTGGGGATGACGCTGCCAAAGATGATCCCGTCACCGTGGGGGAGAAGCTCAGGCGGCATGAGTTCTTGCATATGCTGCTGGGAATTCTCGCCAAGGTTAGCGGAGAGTACTCTCAGGTTCAAGCAGAGCTCTCGAAGAGGGCCGAGTGGTTCGCTGAACTCTCAGATGAGTGTAAGAAAGCTGCGCTTGACTCGTTCATCGGATTGATCTCGCATGCACGCAGGCTTGGTGCACCGGATGCTGAAGGGAAGCAGCGCGAGCTTCCATTCCTGTCCGTGCAGGTGCAGCTTTGGCTTCGAGAGGTGCGAAAGATGCTTCGCGCGATCTCTACGGACTACCAGTTCACATGGAAGAGCGAGCTCGGAGGGAACAGTGCAGGCGAGGCTGAGAAGCGATGGCTGCCTCTGATTCGTTGCCGCGATTGTGGGGACTCGGGATGGGCCGCCATCCAAAAGGACGGGGACTCTTGCCTGAGCGAAGACTCGGACGATGGGACGATCGGGCGCGCTTGGTTCGATCGGTCTCCCAACGCGCGTTACATCGCCTTCGGGCACGGAACGGGAAAGGTGGACAACCTGCTGCCGCCCGAGTACTTGTGTCCTGAGTGCCTGGGGCTTGGGGACGAGGCTTCTTGCGATTGCATGGGCAGCGAGAAGGTTGCCTGTATGCCCGTCCGTATTGGTCGGGAGCTGACAACTGGATCCCAGCAGAACTTCAAGCCGATCTGCCCCGAGTGTGGTTCCGAGGACGGTCTGATGTTCTTGGCCTCTCGTGGCTCGAGCTTGCTATCCGTCAGCATCAGCCACCTCTTCCAGACAGAGTACAACGCGGACAAGAAGCTGCTTGGCTTCACGGATTCGGTGCAAGACGCCTCGCATCGCGCCGGATTCTTCGGCGCGCGAACCTATCGCTTCAACTTCCGCACGATGCTGCAGGACCTGTTGAACGACGAGGGCGGCAGGATGCCCCTAAAGGACTGCGGCTGGAGGCTGCTCGACCATGCGATGGGCAAGGCGGGGACGCCGAAGGCCGTCCCCGTATTGGTGCCGCATGATCTTCGTGACCATCCTGATTACGAGGCATTTCTAGCAGGCGGTGGGGATGCACTGGCCCCCAACATGAAGTCGTGGTTAGGAGAACGCCTATCCCAGGAGGCGACGTTCGAGTTTGGCCTAAGCGTGCGCCAAGGCCGTAGCCTGGAAAAGGTGGGTTGCTCGACGGTCGAGGTTGATCCCGAGGCCGTACAGAAGGCTGCAGAAGAACTGTCGTTGATCGTCACCGAAGACGGCTTCTTGAACTCCCTTCCTAGTGGCCTGAGCGTGGCTGAAGCGCACTACTTCCTGACCGGACTCGTGGCGCGTACTCGCCTTCGCGGCGGTGTCTTGCATCCTTGGCTCAAGAGCTTTGCCGAGAGTCGTGGCAACCGCTACTTGTTGAGCAAGCGCCATCAGCCATGCTCTTCGATTTTTGGCCAATCCTCGGTCTATCCGCGTTTCTTGCTGGCCAAGCAGCCAGTCCAGGGAAACCGCCCGGTCTTCGACGTGTTTGGAGGTAGCGGGCAACACCTGACTTGGTATCGCGACTGGGCTTCCCGGACGCTTGGCGTCGAATGGAAGGATCAAGGCATCGAGCAGCTGTATCGCGAAGCCTTGGCCATGCTCACTAGGGCGGGCGTCTTCTTCAAGTTCTCGACTGATACCCACGGTCAAGACGTGTGGGGAGTTGACCCCGAGCTTCTATCCTTAGTCGCTGATGTGCGCCAGGTCGTTTGCGATGAGTGCAATGAGCCTCACCGGATCCCGCTTAGTGAAGTCGAGATGTGGCAAGGGCAGCCTTGTACCAAGTTCCGCTGCAATGGTAAGTGGGGGAAAGCCGCCAAGCTAGCGGACACGTTTTATACCCGGATCTATAGGTCTGGTCGTATTGCCAGGGTCTTCTCGGATGAACACACCGGTCTTTTGGAGCGCAAGGATCGCGAGGAGCTCGAAGAGCGCTTCAAAAGGGGAGAAGCCCCTGACGCTCCGAACCTGCTCGTCTGCACGCCCACCCTTGAGATGGGTATCGATATCGGCGACCTGTCTTCTGTGCTGTTGTGCTCAGTCCCGCCCGCGACCTCGATGTACTTGCAGCGAGTCGGTCGCGCAGGCCGAAAGGACGGCAATGCGTTCTGCATGACGATGGCGGTGACGCGGCCTCACGACCTGTACTTCCACTCGGATCCGAACTTGATGCTGAAGGGCGCGGTGGATCCTCCTGGCTGCTTCTTGGACTCACCCGAGATGTTGAAGCGCCAGCTCGTCGCAAACGCGATGGACGCTTGGGCCCGTGACGACAAGGAAGTGGGGGAACTGCCTCGGAAGGTGACGACGATTCTGAACCACCCGGCACCAGACAAGTTCCCCGAGCGCTTCTTGTCTTACTACGAGGCGAACCAGGAGGAGCTCTGCGAGGAGTTCCTGGAGCGCTTTCCGGACGAGATCCTTCGAGAGTCGAACCGTGAATCTCTTCGGCGTTTCGCTCTGTCCGATGATGTCAGGGAAGAGGTGACTAAGGCGTTTGACGAGGTTGGTATCGAGCGTAAGAAGCTCTCCAGGCTTTCTGACAAGGCCCGTGATGAGCACAAGCTGGTCGAGGCTCACCCCGAGCGCTTTGAGGATCCAGAGGAATCCAAGCTTGAACTGGAAGCCGCTCGCAAGATGTTTAGCAAGCTGCTGGTGACCCTCGGCCAGAAGTACCCCCTCAATGTCATGACCGACGCGGGTGTGCTTCCGAACTACGCCTTCCCCGAACCCGGGGTCCAGCTCGAATCAGTCGTAAGTCATGTCGATGGTGACACTCGTCGATACGAGTCGTATGAGTACATGCGGCCCGCCAGCGTCGCCATCCGTGAGCTCGCTCCTTTCAACACGTTTTATGCAGAAGGCAGGCGTGTCACCGTTGACGAGGTTGATCTCGGCTCCCGGAATGCTTCGCTAGTCGAATCTTGGCGGCTGTGCGCATCATGTAACCATACGGAACGAGTCAGTGCTGGAGAAACCCCGCCCGAGGCTTGTCCAGCTTGCGCTGATACGAGCTGGGCTGATACTGGGCGCATTCGCAAGATGCTGCACTTCCGCCGCTCGCGGTCACTTGAGTCCAGGCTTGAGGTGACAACAGCCGATCAGGGGGAAGACCGACAGCAGTCTCACTACCAGACCGCTGACTTGATCGATGTGCGGCCAGAGAATTTGAATGGTGCGCGTCTGATTCCCAATGTCCCATTCGGCTTCGAGCTGCTAAAGGATTTGTTGCTGCGCGAGGTCAACTTCGGACCTGACAAAGCCAGCGACTTCCTTGTTGCTGGAGGGCCGGTCAATGAAGACGGCTTCAAGGTCTGCATGGAATGTGGGCGCGTCAAGAAGCCAGGCAGCAACGAGGAGTTACGTCACGCTGCCACTTGTAAGGCGAGACGCAATCAGGAAGTAGAAATCGACTCGGTCTATTTGTACCGCGAGGTTCGATCAGAGGCGATCCGCTTGCTCTTGCCTTTCTCGCAATTAGACCTAGGCGAACAAACAGCCTCCTTCAGAGCAGCTTTATCGTTCGGTCTTCGACAGAGGTTCGGCGGTCGTGCTGATCACCTTCAGGTCAAGACGATGAAGGAGCCCCTAGGGATGGGGGGGCATAGGAACTACCTGGTCATGTTCGACACCGTGCCCGGTGGCACGGGGTATTTGGCAGATCTGTGGAGAGAGGACGGTGTCCTGACCGTCTTGCAGGAGGCACTTGATGGGCTCAAGAGTTGTGAGTGCCAAAGTGAGGGTAAGGACGGCTGCTATCGCTGCCTCTTCGCCTTCCAAGGCCAGCGCGATCTAGAGATGACCTCTAGCGAGACGGCTCGCAAGCTGCTCGAGTCCATCCTCGACAAGCGGGGAGAGATTGAAGATGCGGATACGCTGTCCGATGTAACGCTTGACGAGACGATTGAGAGTGAGCTCGAGGATTTCTTCCGTAAGGCGCTGATGAACAAGGTCGGTAGGTCTGACCGGCAAGCGGTTATCAGGAACGGGGAGAAACGATGGGAGTTCAAGATTGGGGAGTACCTGTGGGAGCTGACTTCCCAAGTGGATCTGGGGCCAGGAACTGGGGTCGCAAAATCCTCCCGCCCAGACTTCCTGTTGAAGCCATTGACGATTGGGGCAGACCCCAAGCCGATAGCAGTCTTCTGCGACGGGCACGCATATCACGTCTGTCCGAACGATGAGAAGTCGCGACTAGGCGATGACATTGCAAAACGCAGGGCTATTGTTGAAAGCAAAGGGTACCGGATGTGGTCGGTGACTTGGCACGACCTGACTGACTTTGAGAGCGGCAAGACCCATCTCGATGGCGCGCTGCTAAACATGCCCTCAAATGAAGGAGCCGCAAGAGTCCATGAGATGTGGGGGCTGACCGAACTCCTCGGTCTCGCGAAGCTGGGGAACATGTCCTTGCTTTGGCTTTGGCTGAGCAGGCCAGATGAAGGACCTTGGCTTCGGGACTTAGCGCGCATTGGCGTGAACTGGACGGTTCGCCAAAATGCGTACGCTCCACAGGCTACTTTAGATCACGAAGCGGACTTGGTCCGCGCAGAGTCGTTGCCTGAACTCCCCGCCGAAGAAAAGGTCCGACCGGATTCGGCAAACCTCGCACGTGCTATTGGTCGGCCACATGTTGGAGTGCTGGCTCGGATGCCTATCTCGGCAGTGCAATCCCGCGAAATCACACAAGCCAAGTGGACGATCCGCTTAGAGGATTCCTGGGCCGCTCGTAAGGACGGCGACTTCCATCAGGCATGGCGCTGCTTCCTGCAAGCATGGAACTTGCTGCAGTTCATCGACACCAGTTTTGCGACCAGCACGGAAGATGTGCAGGAAAGGTGCGAGTTTGAAGGCGACTTTGGAGGTGAGGGAATGCCCGAGATGGCGAGCGAAGTTGCCGAGGTTCCTACGGCTCTATTGACCCGCTGGCTTGACGAAGGAGCGACCGATGAGGAGGCACTTCTTCTGCAAGCTGTTGCGGATGTTGAGAGCCTTGACGGTGAGCCAGGCTACGAGCTCGAGGGGAGATCGGGCCGATGCAGCGCAGAGTCGCTGATCGCATGGCCTGAACCCAAAGTGGCAATTGTTGATCCTGAATATCCCGAGGATCAAGAGGCCTTCATCGGCGCGGGATGGATCGTCCTGGACGAAGGTGCCTCGGCAACTGAAGTGATCGAAGCGATACAGAAGCAACTCGCTCAAAGTAAGGAGAACGACTGATGGTTTCCGCCAATCTTGCCCTGTCTCGGACCTTCCTGGACTCGTACTCGAAGCTGCCCAAGAAGCAGCAGAAGAAGGTCCGTGAATTGACCGAGCGCTTCCAGCTGGATCCCACTCGGAGTGGCCAGAACTTCGAGCGCATCAACGCCGCGCGCGACTCGAAGGTCCGCAGCATCCGAGTTGATCAGGCCTATCGCATCATCCTGATCCAGCCGGAGCGCGGAGACACGCTGCTGTGCGTTTGGGTGGACCACCACGACGAGGCCTACCGCTGGGCTCAAAACAAGACGTTTGAGATCAACCCCAAGTCGGGCGTGATCCAGATGTACTCGGTGGAGGAGGCAACGAGCGCGATCGAAGAGTCTGCTGAGACAGGCGTGGAAGAGGAGAGCTCGACACCCAGCGCACAAGGAGAAGCAGCGGCTTCGGAACCCGTGCCGACTATCCCCGGCTTGTTCGAGGGCTTCGACGACGAGGAGCTGCTCCTGTCCGGAGTCCCCATCCCATTGCTCACGACTGTCCGCTCCCTAACCACGGACGCCGAACTAGAGGCCCTAGCGCCGCACCTGCCCGAAGACGCCACGGAGATGCTCTACCTCCTAGCGGCAGGCTTCAGCTTCTTAGACGCGCTTGAGGACGCCTCCAGGCCCGCCGAGCCGAAGAAGGTCGATGTCGAGGACTTCGAGAAGGCCCTCGAGAACCCCGAGACCCAGCGCCTCTTCCATGTCGTCGAAGGCGAGGACAAGCTCGAGGCCATCCTCGACGCCCCGCTGGAGAAGTGGCGCGTGTTCTTGCACCCGAGTCAGCGCCGCTTGGTTCGGATCAACGCAAAGGGCCCGGTCCGCGTTCTTGGCGGAGCCGGTACCGGCAAGACGGTCGTGCTGATGCACCGCGCGAAGTACCTGCTCGACGAGGTGTTCACTGAGGACACGGACAAGATCCTAGTGACGACTTACACCAAGACTCTGGCCGAGGACTTGCGGAAGCAGCTGGACAAGCTTTGTGGCGAGTCGGCGTCGAAAATCGAGGTGAAGAACCTGCACGCCTGGGCCTTAAAGTTCTACGAGCGCCAGGTGGGCCGCCAACTCCGCATCGCCGACGACAACGATCGCCGCGAAGCCATGGAGTCCGCCATCGCCGAAGTGGGCGAGGTCGAGTACTCCCAATCGTTCTACCTAGAGGAGTGGGACCAGGTGGTTCAGCCTCAGAATGCTCTGACCAAAGAGGCCTACTTCAAGGCCCGCCGAGTCGGTCGCGGAACCCGCCTGGGCCGTAAGCAAAGGGTCGGAGTGTGGAAGGTGCTCGAGCGCTACCGCGAGTTCTTGGGCATGGCCAAGCTGACCGAGTGGCAGGACGTGATCCGCGAGGTGTACTTGTTCCTGGAGAAGGGCGATTATGCGTTGCCCTATCGCTCGATCCTGACGGACGAGGTCCAAGACTTGACGCCCAATGAGCTGCGCCTGTTGCGCGCCATGGTGCCCAAGGGAGATGCCGACATGTTCTTGGTCGGAGACGCCCACCAACGCATCTACAGCGGAGCCACAAGGCTAGGAGCATGCGGCATCAAGATCCGAGGCCGAGCCAAACGCCTGAAGCTCAACTACCGAACCACCGAGGAGATCCGCAACCAGGCCATCGCCGTGCTAGAGGGTCTGGACATCGACGACTTGGATGGGGGAGTGGACAGTTTGAAGGGCTACCGGTCCTTGCGGTCCGGCCCCAAGCCCGAGCTGCAGCACTTCAAGACCGCAGCGGAAGAGGAGCGGGCAATCTTGGACACGCTAACGCGCTGGATAGCCGAGGTGCCTCCAGAGGAGATCTGCATCGCCGCAAGGACCAACACGTTGATCAAGGACCGCTACGCGAAGCTCCTAAAACGAGCCGGAATCGAGTACACCCAGTTGAGCAATAAGACGGCAGCAGGCAAGGGCGTCCGTCTCGCCACCATGCACCGCTTAAAGGGCCTAGAGTTCAGCCGAGTCCTCCTAGTCTCAGTGCAAGAAGGTCAGGTTCCCATGCGCTTGCCAGCCAACGCCCTTGCGGACGAGGCCAGCCGAGAGGACCACGAGAAACGAGAGCGCTGCCTGCTGTACGTGGCAGCGACGAGGGCAAGGGATCAACTGGTCATCTTTGGGCACGGAGCTGGATGCACCTTGCTTTCGCCGTAGCGTTGAGAGCAGACTTTGCCACGCTATTTTAACGTGCTCAGTTGGGCCTAGTAAGCTATGGACGCATGATGTGTCACGCGCTATAATGCAACCCTGTGGTGGTAGTCTTGTTAGTGGGACTCGGTGAATAGCCGAGCAGCGTTTACGACGCTCTACTCCACCTGGCCCAGGCCATTCTATCCATATGAAAAAGCTGCTCGCACTGTTCAAGAGTGCCGACAAAAAGGCGTTGATGAAGCATGTCGCCACCATTCAGGACTTTGTGAAGCTCCTCCCTCTCGGGCCAACTCATGTTGAGCTCTTGAGCTACGTTGATGTCGTTGGATACTTCGCAACTAAACGGCCAAAGGACTCGCCCGGGTTACGGGGAGCTTTGCTCTTAGAAGAGCATGAAAAAGGGAAGCAGTGCACCTACTTGTTTTTGACTACAGCCGATGAGCCGCTATTGGATGTCAAAGGGGCGCCTCGGGGAAGGAGGTTTACTTGTAGCCAGTTTGATCAAGAGCTGCTTGAAGCGCTAGGTGGGCATAGCGTCCTGCTAGTTGAATAACCTTATGAGAGGCTAACACCATGGTAGTTCCATTTATTCCAATTATCCTCGCCGCTATTTCGGGCGCTGTTGTTATTCATGTTGCCATTCGGTATTTCTCCGAAGTTGTAGAGTGGTTTCGGAGCCGTTCACATCTCAAGGCTGCCGATACCGCAAATGTTGCCTTCACCCTCAAGCAGGCTCTACAGAGTGGCAAACACGGACTCGTGCAGGGGATCTTCAACGAGACTTCCAGCGAGCTAGTCGAGGCTGAAGTGATCAACTGTGATCGGCTTGATGCAGAGTTGACTCGGCATCATGCGACTCAGGACTTAGTCATATACCAATAGGGGATATCATGTGGGGATGGGTATTTGCCGGTTTGGCGGCAGGGGTCGCCGCCATGTTTCTGGTCAAACTGACCATCAAGGTGATCGATGAATGGGTTGACCAGAACGTTGATGAGAATAGCGTAAGAGTCGAGTTACTTAAGGAGCGCTTGGCGGGTGGGAATTATTCACTCGTAGTTGGTGTGTTTGACCGAGCTGAAGAGCTCACTGCTGAGGAGAGATTTGAGGCTGAGGACTTGGACGCGGAGCTTGCTGAGTTGTTTGAGGTAGGTGATCACATCTATATTGAACTATGAAAGAGGCTAAGGACGGACCGCTTCTTAGAGTCACTGGCCTGCCTCAAGAAACTTCACCGGAGGCCGCAGCTGTTTTTAGGTCTCGGCTCTTCAAAGCGGCCCAGGCGCTTGTCGTGGACACGAATGGAGTTCCATTCTCAATCTCTCTATCGAATGGGGACGGACCTGAGAGAAAGGGGAATCACAAAGGCGCGAGTGATGCCAAGAGTCCACTCATTACTTCACGCGAGCCGCTTTACACCTTTGATCAACTCATTCTTCCTGTGGCAGTGCATGAGGATCTCCTGGCTGCCGTCG
>JAQXEK010000041.1 GCA_029250885.1 Planctomycetota bacterium | reverse complement strand
CCCGTCGCCGAAGCCACGCCCGCCGCCGAAGCCGCACCCGCCGCCGAAGCCGCACCCGCCGCCGAGCCGACCAAGCCCGAAGCCGGCCACATTCCCTACCTGCACCACGGCATCGATCTAACTCCAGGCCTTGCCCGCATCTGTGCAGACTTCGTGAAGCCGGACAAGGACGTGCACAACGACGAGCAGGCCCTCGACGGCGCCATGCGGCTCTTATCTGATCGACTTGGCCGCAACTCGCGCCTACGCGGCCAGATCCGCCGCCTGCTGCGCAAGAAAGGCCGCCTGGTGGCCACCGAGCACCCAAAGGCGGATCCCAAGCGCAAGGCGCGCTACAAGACCCTGCTGAAGTTCGACCAGCCCCTGCGCCAGATCCAGCCCCACACCCTGATCGCCCTGCGCCAAGCCCAGAAGGAGCGCATCCTGACCACGGCAATCGTGCTTGACGGTACCGAGGCCCTAGGCCGCGTCCGCGCCGCCCTTGGCCGCCACACGAACCCCGAGTTCGAGCCTGTGCTGGACGCCATTGCAAGGCGCGCCCTCGAGCGCCGCCTTCTGCCGACCATCGAGCCAGACGTTCGCCTCGAGCTTAAAGAGCGTGGCGATGTGGGAGCCCAGAACTTCCTGGGTAAGTTTCTGCGCCGCCAACTGCTTGCCCCCATCGGCGGCGACCGCCCGAGCCTGGGTGTGAATGTCAACGCGCGTGGCGCTTGGGTTATCGTCCAAGTCGATGAGCACGGCAAGGTCGTAGGTAAGGAAGTGACCTTGGAGACAGCTTCCCGTGAAGCTACCGAGATCGGCGCCGACCTGACGCCGCTACTCGAAGACGGCCGCTTCCGCTCGATCTGCGTCGGTGGGGGCAAGGCCTCCCGCGCCGCAGTGCTTAAACTGCGCGAGGTCCTGACCGCAATTGGTTCCGACGCCTTCGTCTTCGTCGTCAGCGAAGCGGGCCTCAGCTCCTATGCAAACTCACCGACCTGCCGCGAAGAGCTGCCAGAGCTCGGCGTTCCCGGGCGTATGGCAGCAGGACTCGCCCTGCGCTTCCAGGATCCTCTGGCCGAGTACTTAAAGTCCGAGGTCAAGCCCCTCATTCACGGAATGGAGCAAGCCCAGGTCAGCAAGGCGAACCTCGAGCGCGTCCTACGCGAGACGACTGAGTCCTGCCTGTCCTACATCGGGTGCAACGCGAACCGCGCCCCGGTGCACATCCTGCGCCTGCTACCCGGCCTGTCCGAGGACAGCGTTGCCAAGCTGGTGGCCCACCGCGCCGAGACTCCGTTCACAAGCCGCGAGGACCTAAAGAAGGTCCTATCCGAGGTCGAGTACGCCAACACTGCCGCGTTCCTGCGCGTCTACGATGGAGGCCAGCCTCTGGACACCACGGCGCTGCACCCCGAGCAGTATGAGATGGTCGAGCGCATCGTCAGCCAGAGCGGCCGCAGCCTCGAGTCCATGTTGGGGCAAGAGGGTGGCACAAAGGGACTGCGCCGAAGCGACTTCAAGATTGACGAGATCGCCTGGCGCGACATCGTTCGCGAGCTGGGACGCCCCGGTCGCGACCCGCGCCAGCGCGTCTTCATTCCGCGGATCCTGACGGCCGACACGGACCCCACTACCCTGGAGAAGGGCCAGGTGGTCGAGGGCGTTGTGACCAACGTCTCGAGCTTCGGTGCCTTTGTCGACATCGGTCTTACGAAGGACGCAATGATCCATGTCAGCGACGCGTCTTCCCACTACGTTCGCGATGCCCGAGAACTGTTCTCCGTGGGCGAGGTCATTCGCTGCAAAGTCTTGCAGCCGAAAGCCCAGCGCACCACGCTTACTAGCAAGGGCGTCTCTCGCGATCGCCCGACGCACAGTGGCCCGCGCTCCGGTGGCAGGGGCCGTGGCCGAGAAGGCGACCGTGACGGTGGCCGTGGACGCGACCGCAAGGACGGTCGTCGTGACGACAAGCCCGGTAAGTCCTTTGATCCGAACCTGCGCGCTGCCCAGGCCCGTCGCGACGGACTCGTGGTGGGCTCCGGTTCGACCGGTGGGCGCGGCGGCAAGCCCGGAGGCGGACGCCCCGGAGGTCGCCCCGGAGGCGGCAAGCGTGAGCGTCCCGAGCGCGTGGACAAGGGCGACCTGAAACGCGCTAGCTCCGAAGCGAAGTTCAATCCCTTCGCGGACTTCTTCAAGCCGAACGACGAGGGCAAGTAGCCCTAGCGAACGAACCATGCCAAACATGATCCGAGCGACCTCGGTCTCAACGGGCCTCGCCATGGGCGCGGTGCACGTTGTGACCACGGGCGTAGATACCGTGCCCTTGTTCACGGTCTCAAAGGGCATGCTCCAGGCCGAGATCGACCGCCTGCAGGAAGCGGTCGGCTTGGCTATGGACGAGCTTGATCGCCGCCACAAGTTGGTCGCCTCCCAAGCCGGTAGCCAGGAGGCCGAGATCTTCAACGTACAGAAGCTCGTGCTCCAGGATCCCGGCGCTCTGCGCGAAGTCGAGTCGAAGATTCGCGACGAGCGCGTCAACGCCGAGAGCGCCGTCAAGACGCTGATCGATCGCCTGCATGCCAGCCTGAGCGGAGTCGGCGAGGCCGGCGCCCGGGGCTTTGCGGCCGACGTGAGTGAGCCTTGGAAGCGCGTGCTCGATGCCCTGCTCAATCGAGACCGCGAGAGCGTGCACTCGACCCAGGAGAAGGTCATCGTCGCCGCGGCCGAGCTGACCCCGCGGGTCGTGGCCTTCCTCTCCCGGGAGCTGGTGCTTGCCGTCGTGGCCGAGGTTGGCGGCCGCTTCTCCCACGGCGCCGTGCTTGCCCGGGCCATGGGCATCCCCTGTGTGGTCGGCATCCCGAACCTGTTGTCGCGCCTCGAACAGGGCATGACGATCATTGTGGATGGCGATGCCGGGCGACTGATGCTGCGGCCGGAAGATGACGACAAGACCGAGTTCAACAAGCGCCTTGAGTTGCACGATGAGCGCACCGCGCGCTTAACGGGCCTAGCGATCGGTGTGTCCGAGACCCGGGACGGCGAGCCGCTGCACGTGCAAGCAAACATCGAAGGCCTGCGGGACCTCGACACCTTCGATATCCGGACCATCGATGGAGTCGGGCTCTTCCGCACTGAGTTCCTCTACATGGAGCGCGACCAGTTCCCCTCCGAGGACGAGCAGTACCGCATCTATCGTCAGGTGCTCGAGCGCATGGGCGACAAGCCCGTGACCATGCGTACCCTGGATATCGGCGCGGACAAGACCCTGCCTTACTTCAAGACGCCGCCCGAGCCCAACCCCGCCCTGGGTTGGCGCGGCCTGCGCATCTCCCTAGGCTGGCGGGACCTCTTGCGGGTCCAACTTCGCGCACTTCTACGGGCGAGCACTGCCGGGAACCTGCGGGTTTTGCTCCCGATGGTGACCTCCCTCGAGGAAATTCGTGAAGTACACAAGGAATTTGATGCGCTCCGCCGTGAGCTCGTAGGCCAGGGGCATGAGGTCGCTGTGGACGTGCCCGTGGGGGCGATGATCGAGGTGCCGTCCTCGTTCCTCACCCTCAGGCACATCGTGCAAGAGGTGGACTTTATCAGCGTGGGTACCAATGATCTGGTGCAGTACCTCTTGGCCGTCGACCGCGACAATCCGTGGGTGTCGAAGCTGTTCGAGTCCTACCATCCAGCCGTCCTGGTGGCCTTGAAGTACATCGCGCGTATCGCGAAGGAAACGAACACGCCATGCAGTGTTTGCGGCGATATGGCCGGAGATCCGGCCACGGCTGTGATGTTGATGGGGTTCGGTTTTGACTCGATCAGCGCGGCCGCGCACTTCGCCCCTGAGATCAAGCACGCCGTTCGCTCGGTAATGATGAAGGACGCCCGTATTTTGGCCAAAGATCTGGCCGACCAAGCGACGGTCGCCCACGTGCAAAAAGCGTTGGAAGAGTTCGCTGCCCAGTACGATCTGACCGGCGACGCCCTGCGCGTGTAGCGGGTCAAGGGGCAGAGCCCAAGGCCTAGGAATGGCTGTTTCGCACTGAGTTACGGCGAGTTTCCCCGCAATCTTTCGATTGCGGGCGTACACCTCTTGAACCAAGGGCCCTTCAACGCTGCAATCTAGGGAAGACAAGTTAGTGCACCACTAGGTGCGCTAAGTGCCCTGACTTTCTTGGAGGAGATTCTGGTGCAAGGACCGAGCAAAGGACAACAGTATTCGGGTCAGCGACGTGGTCGTTGGGCCCAGGCTGAAGTCGATCGACTAAAGGAGCTCTTTGGAGTTCGCGACGAGGCCGCCATTGCGCGCGAGCTAGGACGCTCTGTAGTGAGCGTCCGCAAAATGGCCGAGAGCATCTGCCGCGGGGAGCCGCGCCAGGGACCTTGGGCAGCGTCCGAAGTTCAGGACCTTAAGCGCTACCTCGGTGTCTCGACACCGGAGGTGATCGCGCGGTTGCTCGGCCGGCCCGAAGACGAGGTGCGCGCCCGCATCCAAGAGCTCGGCACCGTCCGTACCGAGACCCACTGGGGCCGGGACGAGATCGTCGAGTTCAAGCGCGTCTTCGGCACGCGCACCAACGAAGACCTCACGCGCATCTTCGGTCGACCCCTGGCGGACATCGAAGCTCTTGCCGCAGAGCACGCCCTTGCGAAGGACAAGGCCTTCCTGCGCCGACTAGCCGGCGACGTCGCCACGCGCATGCCGCGCTGGTCCACGGAGGAGCTCGAGCAGCTCAAGGAACTCTATCCGACCAACGCGAACCTTGACATCGCGCGCGAGCTTGGTCGATCGGTCAAGAGCGTGGTGTCGAAGGCCCACAACATGGGACTGCGCAAGGACCTCGACCGCCTGCGCGAGATGGGACGTCAGAACGTCAGCCATCGCTACCAACGCGACGACGACGTGATCCCCTCGGTGCCGCCCGGCCGCGCCATGGATGAACTCGACTCGGTCGAACTTGATCCGGTGGAGCCTCCCCAGGTCCTAGGCGAGTAGCCTTTCTCGCGACCCGCGCGATCCGAACAGCACTGCCCCGAACAGCCCCTGGCCATTCGGGGCAGTGCTTCTTTGTGCCTCCCCTTGTCTTGACCCACCTGCATTCGCCATGTCTGAAGTTCTTCTCTATCAATACTCAGGTCCCTCAAGGGGGACAACAGTGTCGGCCCCGTGCGCCAAGGTGCACATGGCACTGCAGTTTAAGGGCATCGACTTTGGTGTCTTCAACTGCAGGTCCCAAGGGGAGGTCAAGAAGTTCAACCCGCGCGGCCGCGTCCCGGCCCTGAAGGTTGACGACGAGCTCTTCGTGGACTCGGGCGACATCCTGACCGAGATCGATCGCCGCTGGCCCGATCCACCGCTCTTGCCGCAATCTGCCTACGACCGCGCGCGTTGCCGCATGATCGAAGATTGGGCCAGCGATGTTCTCTACTTCCAGGGTGCCTACATCCGCTGGACCACGCCCGAGGGCTTTGCCGGGATGTATGAGCTCTTTTTCTCCAAGTTGCCCTTTCCCCTATCGAAGATCGTGTCCGTAGTGGCTGCGCGCAAGTATCGCGCCCGGCTCGAGGGCCAGGGCACTGGACTCAAACCCCTGCAGGTCGTCATGCGCGACTTCGCCTCGGGCATGGTCATGCTGAACGACCTGCTCGAGCACTCGGACTTCTTCTGCGGCGACCAGATCACCCGCGCAGACATCTCGGTGGCCAGCATGCTCGACCAATTTCGGTCATCGGTGACACCAGAGAAGTACGTCTTAGACTTCACCGAACTACCTAGACTCGACGCCTGGCTCGAGCGCTTGCACAAGGTGACCCCTAGCGTAGCGGGCTAGGGGCACTCCATTTGGCCTTGCAGTGGAGGGCTGCTTGTCCTGGCAGCTGAGGTTGCGGAGGCGAGTTGGGGTAGCTCGATGACGACGAGTTCGGACGGGACCTTCGAACTGCCGGGATGGGGCTGGGCTCCCAAGTTGCTGCTCTCCGTGGACGATGTGGCTACCTCAGGCTGGGCCATAGGGTGGCCGTGTCCCCGCGGGCTTGGGCTTGGTCGAGGTCACCGTGGTGGTGGAAAAGAGTCTGGTCGCCGGGGAAGAGTAGAGCCGCCCTAGTCCACGCGCTCGACGTGCTCCACGTGCAGGGTACAGGCGCCCATTTGTTCTTCGACGGTGCCGGTGACCAGGAAGGGGCCGTGGTCCGTGAGCATGTGGCTCCAGCGGGCGTTGGCGGTGGCGAACAGGGCGGCTTCGGCCAGGCCGCTCTCGTCTTCTAGGGTGAGGAAGCGCATCCATTGGCCGTCGGCTCCGCGCAGGCGCCGGGAGGCGGCGACCCAGCCGAGCAACGTGATGCGGGTGCCAGCCAGGGAGTCGAGCTCGGCACAGGGGGTGAAGGCGGAGAGGTCCGGGTCGCCGAACAGGCGCACCGGGTGCAGGTTGGTGCTAAAGCCCAGCAGCTCGAGCTCGGCGAGGGCGCGCTCGATGGCGCCGGGATCCGGCAGGGCGGGTAGGGCCGCGGCGCCGAGCTCGCGGCGTGGGAAGGCGAGGCTAGGTTGTTGGGGGCGGCCGGTGCTTGGGGTGGGGGCGGTTTGCCTGGGGAGAGAGCCCGGTACCTGGGCGGCCGTGAAGGGCAGCCGCCCGCCGCTGCCGCCCCAGCCGGTGTTACCGTCGAAGAGCCCGGGACTTGCCCCAGCGCTGGGCACGGTCTCCGCCACCCGGTCCCCGTGGCTACGCCCCAGGGACTCCAGTGCCATAGCATCCAGGGGCCGCTCCCCGTGGGTAAGCCGCGGCGCCTTGCGCGCGGGGCCGTGTAAGAGGTGCAGCCGCCACAGGAGCTCGGGCCGAGTGCGGTCGAAGGCGTCCAGGGCGCCGGTGCGGATCAGGGCCTCGACCTCGTCGCGCTGGGCTGGCGTGCGCTCGATCACATCCGGCAGGGACAGAAACGGACCGTCGGCCTCGCGGCTGGACAAGATCGCGGCCACGGTGTCCTCGCTGAGCCCGCGCACCTGGCCGAGCCCGGCCCGCAGCCCGGGCCAGCCTTTCAGCCGCGCGAAGGCGTAGTCCGCACCGCTGCGGTTGATGTCCGGCCCCAGGATCGCGGCTCCCAGGCGGCGCGCCTCTTCCACGTAGACCCGCGCCGCGTAGTAGCCCGTGTGGCTGGCCAGGAAGGCCGCCAGGAACGGCACCGGAAAGTGGGCCTTGAGGTACGCCGTTCGGTAGGAGATGCGGCCGTAGGTCACGGCGTGGGCCTTGCAGAAGCCGAAGGCCGCGAAGTTGGCCACCAGCTCCCAGACATGGCGCGCGTCCTTGGTGGCGACACCGCGCTGGCGGGAGCCCTCCATGAAGCGCGCTTGCAGGATCTCAAGCTCGCTGCCGCCGCGCTTGGAGAGGGCGCGCCGCAGGCGGTCGGATTCGCCCAGAGTCATGCCCGCCAGGGCCACGGCGACCTGCATCACGTCCTCTTGGTAGAGCATCACGCCATAGGTTTCGCTGAGCACATCCTCCAGCAGCGGGTGCGGTGGCGTCGCCTCTTCTAGGCCGCGGAAGCGGCGTACGTAGGCGTCCTTCATACCCGAGCCCGCGGGCCCCGGTCGGATCAGCGCGATCGACTGGATCACATCGTCCATGGTGCGCGCGGCGGTCTGCTTCAGCAGGTTGCGCATACCCGGCGACTCGATCTGGAAGCAGCCGATGGTGCGGCCCGCGGCCAAGAGTTCGCCGGTCAGGGCGTCGTCTTCGGGGATCGCCTCCAGGTCGACCTCGACGCCGCACTCGTCCCGCAGGATCTTCAGGCAGTCGTCCAACACCGTCAGCGCGCGGTTCCCAAGCAGGTCCATCTTGACCAGCCCGATGGCTTCGACCCCATCCTTGTCGAATTGGGTCACCACGGGCCCCTTCGCGGCCCGGGCGCAGGCCACGTGGTCGGTGATCGAGTGGGGTGCCACCACCACGCCGCCGGGGTGCAGCCCCATTTGGCGTGGCACGTCTAGCAGCAGCGCCGCCGCGTCCAAGGTTCCGCCGAAGCGGTCGAAGGGGAAGTGCTTGCAATCGGGTAGGTTCGCGAAGGCCTGAGCCACCGGGTTGTGGGCCATGTGGGAGAGTCCGGCGGGCGGCTCGCGCCAGGTGGACGGCGCCGGGGTGGACCAGGGCAGGCGCTTGGACCAGCGGTTGAACTCCGCCGGCGCGAGCCCGACGGCCAGGGCTGCCTCACGGAACGCCGAGCGCAAACCAAAGGTGCCACAGGTCGAGATCATGGCCGTGCGCGTCGGCCCAAAGGTCTCGTAGACAGCCTCCAGCACCTCGTCCCGACGCCTCCAGCAGAAGTCCAGGTCGATGTCCGGCCGGTCCTTGCGCGTGGGGTTGAGGAAGCGCTCGAAGGGCAGCTTGTAGCGGATCGGATCGGCGTCGGTCAGGCCCAGGCAGTAGGCCACCAGGCTGTCCGCCGCGGACCCGCGCCCGACGCAGGGAATGCCGCTGTCCTTGGCGAAGCCCGCGATGCGATGGACCAGCAAGAAGTACGCGGAGAAGCCCAGCTCGTCGATGGCCGATAGCTCGGTCTCCATGCGCCGGGTGACCGCGGGCGTCAGGGGCCGGTAGCGCTTCGACATGCCATCGAAGGCCAGCTGGGCGAGCTCGGAATAGGCCGTGCGCCCGGCCTCGAGATCCAGCTTGGGAAAGATCACGCCGCCGAGCTCGGGGGTGAAGCGGCAGCGGTCCGCGATGTGGTTCGTCTGCTCGAATAGCGCGTCGATGGTAGACGCGACGGGGGAGTCGGCAGTGTTCTCCAGCAGCGGCCCGTAGCCGTCGTACAGCTCGCGCATGCGGGCGGCGCACTCGAGCGAGCTCGTGTCCGGAGCGAGCCAAGCGTCGGGTACGCGCTCGACCAGAGCGTTGCCACGGATCGCCGCGCGGATGCGGTGGGCGGCCTGGCCCTCGGCCTGGGCGAAGTAGCAGTCCGGCGCGGCGACCATGGGAATCCCTAGGGCCTTGGCCGTACCCACGAGCGCTTCGACAACCATCGGGTTGGGCCGCACCGGCGGCGGTGCCTTGCCCGCTTCGATGAAGTGCAGGTGCTCGGGATCCGGCGGACTGGGTGCGTCAAACAGGCTCCAGGTCGCGTCGCTTACGGCGCTAGAAGCACCCCGCCCAAGTCCCGGCGGGGGAACCGGGAGCCCCGCAAACAGCTGCTCCTCCCCAAGCCGCCCCGCCAAGGCAAACAGCAGCCGCGGGTGGTCCACCAGGAAGATCAACCCCGCGGAAAACTCCAGCACCGCATCCACCAACAGGAAGCTCGCCGGCCCGTGCAGATCCTCCGGCGCGACGCCCCCGGGGTCCGCCCCCAGCCTGCGCGCCGAGACCAGCTTGCACAGGCTCTTCCATCCCTCGCCGCTCGTCACCAGGGCTACCACGCGTCCGGGCTGGCCTTTGGGATCGCTGATCTCCGCCCCGAGAATCGGCCGCGGCCCCTGCCCCGGCAGGTCCGCCTCGAGCCTCTCCCAAGCCTGCACAAACTCCACCAGCCCCGCCACAGAGTCCACATCGCACAGCCCCAGGCCACCCAGCCCAAGTTGCGCCCCGCGGACCAGCAGGTTCGCCGGCGAGTCCACGCCCATCAAGAGGGAGTGGTGCCCATGGACGCGGAGCGGGGTGTAGTTCAGGTCGTTCACGGCCCTGACCCTAACATTAGCCTAAAATCCGTCCAGCCCGATTCCACCCCCGTCTTCCCCGGCCATCCCCAAGTGCCGCCACCACCAAGGCTTGAGAGTTCCGCCCACCAGCAATGGAATCCGGCGGGATGGTTACAGGCCGGGCCCGGCGCGGTAGCCAAAAACGCCTGGTGCCGTGGCGCCTACCGTGGCCGCGAGTCTGGCTTGTTGGTAGGCGTGGACCCTCGGATCATCTATCCTGTGCGTCACGCAGCACCCCAACTCTCCTCCAACTTTCGCAAGCACATGTACATCGTCACCGGCGGCGCCGGCTTCATTGGCAGCAACCTCGTCCGAGGTCTGAATCGCAACGGCATCGACGAGATCGTGATCGTGGACGACCTGGAGAATGGCGAGAAGCACCTTGGCTTGAACTCCTTGGACTTCGCGGACTTCATCGACTGGCGCGATCTGCAAGGATCCTGGGAGGTCCTGCTCGGCGACGGCGTCGAGGCGGTCTTTCACCAGGGCGCCTGCTCCGACACCATGGAGGCCGACGGGCGCTACATGATGGAGGCGAACTTCGAATCATCGAAGGAGGTCCTGCATGCGTGCCTCGACACCGAGACGCCGTTCTTCTACGCGTCCTCGGCTTCGGTCTACGGCGACGGCGAGCGCGGCTTCCGGGAAGAGGTTGCCTGCGAGGCGCCGCTCAACATCTACGCCTACTCGAAGTTTCTGTTCGACCAATACGTGCGCCGCATCGCGCCGACCGCGGGCAGCCAGATCGGCGGGCTGCGCTACTTCAATGTGTTTGGCCCCCAGGAGAATCACAAGGGCCGCATGGCGTCGGTGATCTACCACTTCCACAAGCAGATCGCCGAGAAGGGCGAGCTGCGTCTATTCGAAGGCTCCGAGGGTTTCGTGCGCGACTTCATCCACGTAGACGACGTGGTGGCGTTGAACCTATGGCTGCTCGAGAACCCCGATGTGTCGGGCATCTTCAATGCGGGCACGGGCACCGAACGCTCGTTCCTGGACCTGGCCAAGCTGGTGGTCGAGGGCACCGGCGGCAAGGCTTCCATCGGCACGATCCCCTTCCCTGAGGCACTTGTGGGCAAGTACCAAGCCTACACCTGCGCGGACCAGGCCGAGCTGCGCGAGGCGGGCTGCGAGCACGAGTTCCTGAGCCTGGAAGCGGGTGTCGCGAGCTATGTGAAGCAATTGAACGAGACCGGCGGCCTGTACCTGCGCTCTGAATAAGACTCGAATTCGGCATCTATTCGACCAATGAAGAACACTGAGCTATCGGCCATCCTGAGTGATCTCGGCCGCCCACGCGTCCTGATCGTCGGGGACTTGATCCTGGACCGCTACATCAGCGGCAACGTGAACCGCATCTCGCCCGAGGCGCCGATTGCGGTCTTGGCCGCGAACCATGAGGACATGCGCCTAGGTGGTGCGGGCAACGTCTGCGCGAACCTGCGCGCGATGGAGGCCGGGGTCGAGGTCCTGTCCGTGGTCGGCGAGGACAAGCACGGCCGGCGCCTGATCCAGATGCTAGAAGAGATTGGCGTGGGCACCGGCGGCATCCTGCGGGAAGAGAACCGCATGACCACCGAGAAGACGCGTCTGGTCTCCGGTGTCAATCAGATGCTGCGCGTGGACTGGGAAGAGACGCGCGCGTTGGAAGACTCGTCGCTGGAAGAGCTGCTGCGCCAACTGCCCAGCAGTATCGACGGCGCCGACGCGGTGATCCTGTCGGACTACGGCAAGGGACTCTTGTGCAAGCGCGTGATCGAGGCCGTGATCGCAGCCGCGAAAGAGCGCGGCGTGCCGGTGCTGGTCGACCCGAAGGGTAACGACTTTTCGCGCTACCAAGGCGCGACCCTGGTGACGCCAAACCGTAAGGAAGCCGAGGAGGCCGTGGGCTGTCCCCTTCCCCAGCTGAGTGACCTGCCTGCCGCCGCCGACGAGCTGATCGCCGCAGCGAACCTCGCCAGCATCGTGATCACTCTGGGCCCCGAGGGCATCTTCTGGCGCACGAAGGACGGCGATGAGAACCGCGCGCCGACCGAGGCAAAGAAGGTCTTTGACGTGGTTGGCGCCGGCGACACCGTGATCGCGCACCTGGCCCTTGGGCTGGGGGACGGCCTGAGCTTGGGCCAGGCGGTCGAGCTCGCGAACCACGCCGCTGGCATCGTGGTCGGTCGCGCGGGCGCGGCCTCGGTGACGCGCTCGGAGCTCTTCGCCGCCATCGGTCGCCGCCGGGTGAACCGCGGCAAGGTGCTGGAAGCGGATGGAGACCTGGACGCCCAGCTTGCCGAGTGGCGCTCGGAGGGCCGCCGCATCGTCTTCACGAACGGCTGTTTCGACGTGATCCACGCGGGCCACGTGCAATACCTGCGCTTCGCCCGCAGCCAGGGCGACGTGCTGATCGTCGGCGTGAACAGCGACGCCAGCGTGGGCCGCTTGAAGGGCGAGACGCGTCCCGTGAACAACATCGGCGATCGCCTACAGGTGCTCGCCGCCTTGGAAATGGTCGACGCTGTTGTGGACTTCGAAGAGGACACTCCCGCAAAGATCATCGAGCGCGTCACCCCGGACGTGCTGGTGAAGGGCGAGGACTGGCGCGACAAGGGCGTCGTAGGGTCCGAGTGGGTAGAGAAGCACGGCGGCCGCGTCGTGCTCGCTCCGATGCTCGAGGGCCGCTCGACCACTTCCATATTGGAGCGCGCAAAGAAGTAGCCACCCGGTACTTCCTTGGCTAAGCCAACCATGCGTATTCTCTTCGTCTATCCGAACCTCAACACCCAGATGGGGTTCAACCAGGGTCTAGCGATGATCTCCGCGTTCCTGAAGCGCGCGGGCCACGAGACGCGCCTGGTGAACCTGAACGAGAACCTGCCGCCGGTGCCGACCCGCGAGCAGATCCTGGCCGAGATCCGCGAGTGGCAGCCCGCCGTTCTGGCCGCGTCGACCCTGAGCCAGCAGTACGCCGAGGCGCGCGAGCTCGTGGCCTGGCTGCGCACGCGCTATGCCGAACTCGGCGAGACCCCTCCGGTCTTCGTCGTGGGCGGTGTGCACCCATCCATGGTGCCCGAGCAGGTCATGGCCGATGGCGTGTGGGATCACGTTGCCGTCGGCGAGTGCGAGGACGCGATGGTGGACCTGGTCCAGCGCATCGAGGCCGGCGACGACGCCGAGATCTCCAGCTGCGCGAACTTCCTTTCCTGGAAGAACAACCAGCGCCCAGCACACAGCGCGAACCGCACCCAAGACGCCTGGCGGCGCAATCCCGTGCGCCCCTTCCCAAACATCAGCATCATGCCGATGGCGGACTACGAGCTCTTCGACACCCAGCGCATCCTGGACTCAAAGAACGGTTGGGCTGGATTGATCACCAGCCGCGGATGTCCCTACCGCTGCACCTATTGCCTGAATCACGAGGTCATTGACACCTACCGCTCGGACCTCGACGCCCCCGTGCGCAAGCTCAACTTCTTCCGCTTCCGCCACCCCGAAGAGGTGCTAGAAGAGATGCGGTTCCTGCTAAACCGGTACGAGCGTGTGAACACGTTCATCATGGACGACGATCTCTTTACCCAGAACGTCGAGCACGCCGTCGCCTTCTGCGACGCCTACGAGAAGTCCGGCATCGGCGTGCCTTTCGTGGTCAACGCGCACGTCAAGCAGCTCGACGAGCGCGTGGCGAATGCGCTCAAGAGCGCTGGCTGCACGATCCTGAAGATGGGCATCGAGTCAGGCTCGCCCCGCGTGCGCAAGGAAGTCCTGCAGCGCCCCATGAGCGACACCGACATCTTCGAGACCGTGCGCCTAGCCGAGGCCGCCGGCCTGCACAGCTCGGGCTTCGTTATGGTCGGCCTACCCGGCGAGACCCACGCCGAGCGCTGGGAGACCATCGATCTCTTGGCCCGCCTAGAGATCGGCCGCTTCCGCAGCTCGATGTTCTACCCCTTCCCCGGAACCGGCGCCTTCAAGCTGTCCGTGGACGGCGGCTACATCGATCCCGAGAAGGTCGAGCGCCTAACTGACTTTACGGAATCCTCGTGCCTTGACTTCGGCGCAAAGGAGAACCTCTTCATCGACAAGCTCGCCGTCTGCATGCCCTGGTTCGTAAATGCACGCTTGGCCATCGCTCGAGGTGTCGACCCTAAAACCCTACCCGCCGTCGCCCGCTACACACCGCTAATGGACCAGGTCCTCGTGATGAACGAGGCTGAGTGGAAAGCTTTCAAGCCGAAGGTCCGCGCCATCGACAAGCGCGCCGCGGCTGCCGCCGCCGCCGCGGGCGAGGTCCACTACGCCATCAAGTACAACGCCTTCATGGGCGTCCGCGACGACTACTATCTAGCCGAAGAGCGCGCCGCCGCCGCCTCGAAGATCGACACGGATGCGATCGCAAAAGAGTGGACTACCGCGGCCGCTCCGCCGAAGTAGAGACGCCTTTTCGTTACGCTAAGCTCTCTTTCAAAAGAAGCCCAGCTTCCGTGTTCGACCTGACTGAGTAGAATGGAAAAGGGCGCTCTTGCGGTCGAAGCACAAAAATGTCGTCAGTTCCCTGATGTTGAGGTAGAGTCAGAGAATGCACACGGATTTCCGCGCTGGTCCCAGCCTGGGTTCCAAACAGCAGGGCATTCGCCGGTCGTCCCCCGCAGGTTCCAACCGATCCCTTCTGTCACACTGCTTCCATTACGATCCGGAAAGAATCCCCCAACTTCTCATATCCCACCCCTCGTTCATGCATAAGTCCGTGTGCTTTGCTCCCCATCTCCTGCTTGTCGCCTGCGTTTCAGTAGCTTCTTGTGGCAGCTCAAACGCGCCCAACGCGGAGTCGGGCCTGGGCACTATGATCTCCACTCGAATCGCGGATGAGCTGCTCTCTCATCCGGACACCATGGACCGTGTCGAGGGGATTGCCGGTGTCGGCATTTTGACTACACCCGGCGACAATACTACGGACTCTGGGGATCTACCGGGCCTGCTCATGGCGCCCCCTTGCGAGGTGTCTTTCACGATTCCGGAGCAGCTTGGTCTTGAGGATGGAGAGCTCTACTTGAAGTTGGCAGCAGGTGTGGATGCGACTGTGTTCGCCGTGCTCGATGGTGTGCCTTCGGCCAAGAACGGAGCAAAGCCGAAGCCGGAGTCCACGCCTAGGGCAAGCTTCGGTTTTGAAGTGAAGCGAGGTGAAGAGGTGCTCTTCCAAACGCAGATTGACTCTATCAAAGGCGAGGACAGACGCGAGCGCGGTTGGCGGCGTCCGCTAGCAAGCTCTCTCGAGCAGGCTCCAGGCCGGATTGCTTGCAGTGCTGGCGACGAGATGACTCTGCGGACTTGGCAAATCAGTGGTCCTGTCGCCGATCCGAAGCAAATGCCCGCGGGCTGGAAGATCGGCTTCGGTGACCTCAAGCTCGAGCGTGATTTGTCTGTCGCTCGTGAGCTTGCCACGGAAGAGCACCCGAATGTGATCATGATTGTGCAGGACACCCTGCGCTACGACCGCACTTCCCTCAGCGGCTACAAGCTGGATACGACTCCCCACCTCGCCAACCTCGCGGCGAAGGGTACGACCTTCGATTCGGCTTACTCTACTTCCAGCTGGACTTGGCCCTCAACGGCGTCGCTCTTGACTGGCCTTCTGCCCGAGGTGCACGGGGTCCGTAATCGCAATACCAGCTATCTCGCAAGTGGAAACGAGACCATTGCCGAGGTGCTGCAAAAACGCGGTTATTCCACGGGCGCCTTCATCCGCAACCCATTGATCATTCGCGAGAAGAACTTCAACCAGGGCTTTGAGTCCTTCGACGACCTTCACAACTTCGAGAAAAGCGCTTCCGTGCTGCCCAAGGTGACCGATTGGCTAGAGGAGCGGAAGGACTCACGCTTCTTCCTCTACCTGCACTTGGTCGACTCCCACGGCCCCCTTGAAGCTCTACCTGGGCAGGTCGAGCGATTGGGCTTCCCTCCACTTGATGAGCCCTTCAATGATGCTCGCGTCAATAAGATCCGCCGCAAGAGGATCAAGGCCGAGAGCTTCGACGAGAGCCTCTTGCCCGAGCAGTATCCCTCAGCGGAGTTTATTAGCACAGCCAGTGACCGGTACGACACATGTGTCGCATCCGGGGACACCTACCTCGGGGAGATCCAGGGGTGGATCGACGCTGCGGGCCTGACGGGCAAGACGGTCTTTGCTTTTACCAGTGACCATGGTGAAGAGTGGCTGGACCACGGAATGGTCGCCCATGCCCAGAGCCTCTACTCCGAGCTCGTTCATGTGCCCTTGGTCCTCTCGGGACCGGGCATCCCTGTGGGCGAGGTTGTCAGCGTTCCGATCTCGAATCGCCGCCTCCCGGGAACCCTCGCCCACATCGGCGGCGCAGACCTCGGTGAAGAAGTAGGCAGCCTTGGCATGAGCGCTTACGACCTTGATGAGCGTCCCACCGGCCCTGTATTCACATCTAGCGACTATGGCTGGTGGAATGGCCGCAACGAGGTCTCTGTCTTTGGCATCCGGGTTGGGGATGAGGTTATGCACTACTGCCCCCTGGGTGCCCCCTTCGGAGTGAGCCGCAAGGACCGCCCTAAAGATGGTGAGTGGCGCCTGTACGACCTTAGCGAGGATCCGGACGAGCGCAACGACCTCTCTGAGCAGCGTCCCGAGCGCGCTGAAGAGTTGCGCCTAATCCTGCTCGATTCGATGAATGAGCGAATGCTTCAGTCCGCTAAGGTCGGGGCAGCTTTGAATGTCGAGGCGGGTGCGGCCATGATGGAACTGCTGGGCCGTATCGGTTACCTCGACGACTAGGGAATCGTGGACTGGACTCGGGCTAAAGTCCCTTCGTCTGTATCCCGGTCCGCTCGGGTTCGAGCGCGCTGGCGAATCTGCTGTAGCTGCCGCCGGGATTTAGGCCTCCTAGGCATGCACCTTGGGTTCTAGGCAGGCTGGGGCATGAGCCAAAGTGCGGACCGACCATCTGACCGAGTCGTGGACACTGAGTGGTCAAGCCTTGGGAAGAGTCGATTTGCCTCCAGGAGCGCCTTGGCTTGTCCAGAATGAAGCTATCATGGGGCCATGGTCACCAAATCGAATCAGCGGTTGGATTCCCGTTCCTGTGCCTCGGCACCTTCCTGCCCGGCTCACAAGCCGCTCAACGGATGAGCGATCTGTCCCAACCCCTGCCCGACTTCTCGGGACTGACTGTTGCCGTGGTCGGCGACCTGATTGCGGATCGCTACATCTACGCGAGGCCTACGCGCCCCTCCCGTGAGGCGCCGGTGATGGTACTGCGCCAAGAGGGTGAGCAAATCCTGCCCGGCGGCGCTGCCAACACGGCGCGCAGTGCGCGCTGTCTTGGGGCGAACACGCACCTGGTTGGCTGCGTGGGACGCGACGATGCGGGCCATGCCCTAGTGGACCGGCTCGGTGGTGAGGGCATTGGCTTGCTCGGCGTCGAGGTCCTTCGTGGTTGGGACACGCCGATCAAGACGCGCATCCTTGCAGGGGAGCACGACCGCACCCTACAGCAGGTTTTGCGCATGGACAAAGAGCCCGCCGGCCCCGCACCCGCGGACACACGCCAAAGGATTGGCGAGCGTTTGTTGGCCCTGGCGGGGAAGGTCGACGCGCTGATCCTGTCGGACTATGCCTACGGAGTTTGCAACGAGGAGCTGAGCGCGGCCGTGGCGGCCTTTCAGGAAAAGACCGACGTACCAGTGGTGCTCGATCCAAGGCATAGCTTCGGCCACTTCCGGGGCTTGACCGCAATGACGCCAAACCGCGACGAGCTCGCTCGTGCAACCGGCCGCATGACCGACTCCCTCGAGGATCCACGCGAGCTACGCATTGCCGCGGGTGAAGTCCTACAGCGGACGGGCTGTGGGCAGCTGCTCGTTACCCTAGGCAAGGACGGAATGGTGCTGTTTGGCGGGTTGTATCACGAGAATGGCGTTCAGCTACCCGCCTTCGGATCTCAGGCCGTGGTCGATGTTACCGGGGCTGGAGACACGGCTGCCGCGACCTTCGCCATGGGGCTAGCCGCGGGCTACAGCGGACCCGAGGCGATGGGCTTGGCAAATGCCGCGGCGAGTGTCGTCGTGATGAAGCTCGGCGCAGAGGTCTGCACGGTGCAAGAAATGGGCGCCGTGCTACAAGAGTTTGCGCCATCGACCACCCAAGGAGGCCGCGCTCTTAAGCAGGCCGTTCGTGCCCCCGAGCCTGGCGCGTGAGTCAAGGCCAGGTCACGACCCGGGAAGTCCTAGCGGCTCGCTTCGCCCAGCAGCGCGCCGCCGGGACCTTAGGCCGGGTCGTCCTCGCCAATGGCTGCTTCGACTTGCTGCACGTCGGGCACCTGCGCTACTTGGCCGAGGCCCGTTCCCACGGCGACTGCCTAGTGGTTGCCGTGAACACTGACGCGTCCGTTCGCGGCCTCAAAGGTGAGGGGCGCCCAGTGGTTCCATATGAAGAACGCGCCGAGCTGCTGGCTGGCCTGTGGCCCGTGGACTTCGTCGTTCCCTTTGATGAGCCCGACCTCGAGGTCACCCTTCGCGCCTTATTGCCCGCCGTGCACACCAAGGGCACCGACTACACCGCCGACACGGTTCCCGAGGCACCGGTTGACCGCGAGCTCGGCATTGAAATAGCGATCTGCGGAGACGTGAAGACGCGCTCGACAACAGCACTGTTGGCGGCCTCTCAACCAGCGCCAAACCCGGAAGGACCTGACTAGACATGACCGATTCGAAGTCAGAGGAGCTCTTGGAGCAAGAGGTCGACCTGGGCCGCCGGGGCAAGTTCCTGTTGCTTGTCGGAGTCCTGATCGGCTTTGTCTCGTCCATGTGTGGAATCGGAGGGGGGCTCTTCGCCGTCCCACTGCTGCACTTCGGGTTTCATGTGCACCTGCGACGGGCCGTAGCCACTGGGCTCTGCCTGGTCTTCGCGACCACCTTGGCTTCGACACTCACGGAGATCTCATCAGGTCTGTTTGGTGATGGGTCCATGATCAACTGGCCCCTGGTGGGCTGCCTCGCCGTCGGTGCCCTCGGCGGAACGCAGCTTGGCTATCCCGTCTCCAAGCGCTTCGACACGCGCCAACTACGCGGTGTCTTTTCGATCGTGATTGCCGTGGTGGCGATCCGCATCTTGACCTCGGGCGAGTCCGTGGGCCACATCGCCAGCGAGGCTTCCCTAGGCAACTACATGTATGCCATCGGCGCAGGTTTTCTCGGCGGCTTCGTCTCGCCGATCCTCGGCATCGGCGGCGGACTGGTAATGGTGCCCGCGCTCTTGCTCGGCCCCAGCGCCCTAGGCTTCGCCGGCGCGCGGGCATGCGCGCTGGCCGCAGCTGTCGTGACCTCGGGCCGCAGTCTGAGTCTCTATTGGAAAGAGAGGACCTTGCACACCAAGGCCGCGCCGCTGCTTGGTGGCGGCGCTTTCCTAGGCGCCATCGCCGGCGTCAACGCCGTCCACCTCGACGGGGTCGTGGACATCGCGCGCGGCATGCTGGGCTTCATTTTGCTGTTCGTGAGCGTCCGCTTCGCGGTCGCCTGGTGGAGAACGCGGCCAAGCAGGTCTAGGGACGAGCTCTAAGTAGCTCGAAATGCAGAGACGCCCTCGCCCGGGCGATTGCCAAGGCGAGGGCGTCTCCCTTGCAGACGACGTCTAGATGGACCTAGGCGTAGATCCCGCGCAGGGTGTCGGCTGCGTCGACGCGGCGCACTGCTTCCATGTGGGCGGCCATGCGAAGGGAGACGTCGTGCTCGTCCTGGGCGGCGATCACCGCGTCCCAGGCTTCGGTCATGAAGCGGCGCAGGCGCTTGCCAATGACCACGTCAAGCCACGGCATGCCCTGGCGGTTTTGGACCCACTCGAAGTAGCTCAGAACCACGCCGCCGGCGTTGGCGAGGATGTCCGGTACCACGGGGATGCCACGCTCGGTCAGGATCTTGTCGGCCTTGTGCGACACGGGCCCGTGGGCACCTTCGATCACCAGCTTAGCCTTCACCTTGAGGGCGTTGCCCGAGTGCACGGTGTTTGCCACGGCACAGGGAATTAGGGCGTCGCACTTCAGCAGCACCATCTCCTTGTTCGTGATCAGGTTGTGGTCGCCTTGGATCGAGAGCAGAGACCCGGTCTCTTCAAGGTTGTTGAGGATCGCCGGAATGTCCAGGCCCTCTTCGTTGTAGAGGGCACCGTGGATGTCCGACAGGGCGATGATCTTCTGGCCTCCGTTGTACAAGAGGCGCGCAAGGTTGCCACCAACCTCGCCGCAGCCTTGGATCACAACCTTTGAGCCGGTGCGGGGCAGGCCATGGCGTTCGGCCGCCAGCTTGAAGATCACGCGCAGGCCTTGGGCTACTGCGTCCTTGCTCCCAGCGCTGCCACCTAGCGAGGTTGGCTTGCCGGTGACAACGGCGGAGACGGTGTGGCGCTCGTGCAGACTGATTGCGTCCATGATCCAAGCCATCACCTCTTCGCCGGTTCCCACGTCGGGCGTGATCACATCGCGTTCGGGGCCGATCACGTCGATCATGCTAGCTGCGTAGCGGCGCACGGCGCGCTCGAGCTCGCCCTTGCTGTACTTGCTCTCGTCCATCCGGATACCGCCGGCTGCACCGCCGAGGGGCACGCCCACGAGGGCGCACTTCAGGGTCATCCAGGCGGCTAAGGCGCGGACTTCATCGATGCGCAGGTCGCCGTCGATGCGCAGGGGCCCGTGGAATGGACCGAGGCCAGCATTGTGCTGTACACGGCAGGCGTCAAATACGTAGACCGAGCCATCATCAAGGCGCACGGGAAGCGCAACCGTGATCTCGCGCTCGGGCTTGCGCAGGATCTGGTACTCGGCCATGTCTAGGCCTAGGCGCTTGGCTGCGTCATCGAAGACGGCCATCAGGGACGCGAAGGGCGTCTCGTCATCCAGTATGGGTGTGGCCGGCAAGAGGCCTTCGTCCATCGGGGGCAGGGTGGGTTGTGCCATGGCTAGATTAGGCGAAGGAGCCGCGCAGTTGGTAGACCTCGGCGACGCGACCGATGGCGTGGATGTAGCTTCCGATGCGGAGGGAGACATCGTGCTTCTTGGCGACCTCGTCAACCTCGTCAAAGGCCTTGACCATGATCTGCTCGAGGCGCGAGTTCACGACCTCTTCGGTCCAGAAGTAGCCCATGCGATCCTGGACCCACTCAAAGTAGGAGACCGTCACGCCGCCGGCGTTGGCGAGGATATCGGGCACGACCATGACGCCGCGCTCGTCGAGGACGCTGTCGGCAGGGAAGGTGGTGGGGCCGTTGGCGCCCTCCACGATCAGCTTTGCCTTGATCTTGTCGACGTTCTTGGACGTGATCGTGTTCTCGGTGGCGGCCGGGATCAGCACGTCGCAGGGTAGCTCAAGCTGGACGGCGTTGGGCACGGCCTCGGCATCGGGGAAGCCTTCGAGCTTGCCCTTCTCGGCGAGGAACTCGAGCACGTTTGGCACGTCGAGCCCATTCGGGTTGTGGATGGAGCCGTACATGTCACTGAGGGAAGTGATTGTGTAGCCCTCGCGGTGCATCAGAAGTGCGCCGATGCCGCCTACGTTGCCCGAACCCTGGACCACAACCTTGGTGTCCTCGGGGCGCATACCGAGGCGCTTGAGCGCTTCGCGTGCGGAGATCATCACACCGCGGCCCGTGGCCTCGTGGCGCCCAAGGCTGCCACCGAGTGCAAGGGGCTTGCCCGTGACGACCGCGGTCTGGGTCGAGCGCACGTGCATGGAGTAGGTATCCATGATCCACGCCATCGTCTGAGCGTTGGTGTTCATGTCCGGCGCCGGCACATCGCGGTCGGGGCCAAGGATGTCCATGATGCTGGCGGTGTAGCGCCGCGTCAGGCGCTCGAGCTCACCCTTGCTCATCTCGCGGGGATCGCAGATCACGCCACCCTTGCCGCCGCCGAAGGGCAGGCCAACTACGGAGCACTTCCAGGTCATCCAAGCGGACAGGGCGCGCACCTCGTCCAGGTTGACGTCCGGCGCAAAGCGGATTCCACCCTTGCAGGGACCAAGCACCCAGTTGTGCTGCACGCGGTAGCCCGTGAAGACCTTCAGGGTCTTGTCGTCCATCAGGACGGGGACCGAGACGGAGAGCTCGCGGTCCGGGGTGCGCAGCACATCGCGCAGACCGGGGTCGAGTCCCAGGCGGTCGGAGGCGATCTCAAATCGCTTCGCCATGGCCAGGAAGGGGTTGAACTCGTCGGTGAGCTCTTGATGCGCAGTAGCCGTGCCAGTTGTGGTCATGCTGGGGGCCCAAAATGGGCAGTGCAAATCCGGTTGAGCAGCGAACCGCTGAGGGTTCGACGCTCCGGAGGTCAAAAGGGGAGGGTGGGGTAGTTAGTTCAAGGTTCGGCACAAGTAGGCCATATCCTTAAGAATGGTATTCGATCCTCGGAAACCATTTGGGGGAACCCCCTTGCAGGGAAAACCGTAAAGGAACTCGCACCTTTCTTTTTCCGTCAAGCGGCAAGAGGTTGACCCGGGGTCGCCCGTGAAGTTAGATCTGGTCCGTGGATGCCGTAGAGGTCATTGTAGGCGGGGCTCGATTCCGTGGTAAATCGGGCCTTGGCGAGCAAGACTCCCCAAGCCTGGTGGCGGGTCTCTTAGACCTCTCTCCGGGGCGCTTTCTGCGGCGACTCCCGAACCGGGAGACCTTCGCCGTAGATCTATCGGACCTAGCTGCGCCCCGCATCCTCGATGTTGCCACACCCTTGGAAATTTCCGGATTGGCTGCTGCCAATCCCGGCTTGCGCCTTGCCCTGCTAAAGCGTTTCCGCTGCGGCGAGCCCCGGGATGCCTGGTTCGAGGTCCTGCACAGTGGGGGTGAGCGCTCTCCTGCCCGTCGGGAGGCCGAGAACCTGGCGGCTTTGGCGGCGGCCGCCTTGCCGTTTCCTAAGCCCCTAGGCTACTGGGAATCCGAACCCCGGGGCTTTAGGCGGCCCGGCAAGCGGTATGGCAGGTCCATGGTGCTAATGGAGTACGTACCTCACACCGAGACCCTGCGGGACGTGGTTTGGGCCGGTGACGACCGCACAGGAGCCCTCCTGGGTGAGCTCGCGCCCCTCATCGGCAGGATGCACGGTGCCGGTTGGTACCACCGGGACCTGTACATCGAGCACGTGATCTTGGGCCCGCACGGACTGTGCCTGCTGGATGCGGGCCGCGCTAGGCACCAGGAGCGCCCCCTGGCCCGGTGGTTCGCCAAGGACCTGGCGGCCCTCTGGTCGTCCCGGGCGCCGGGCATGGACAAGCGCGCCAACATGCAGTTTCTAGCCCGCTGGGGCGCGGTGTTCGGCATGGCGACCCGGGGGCTGCCCCTGCGCGGGAAGGCCCTGCGCGACTGGCTTGCACCGATCCAAAAGCGCGGCCTGCGCATCCAAGGCCACACGCCTCGGCACTCCCATAGCGACCCGTAGCCGCAAGCGTTCGGACCACGCATTGGCGGCCCGATTTTGGCTGGCAAGCGGATCGAGGCTTGATGCGCGGCGCCAAAGCGGGTCCACTCTGGCGGTGAGTACTGCTTCGACGAATGCGCCCGCGAGCGGCGGGCACCTGATCGTCCGCGCGCCTAACTGGGTCGGGGACATCGTGATGGCGACGCCGGTCTTCGAGGCCGCGCGCCTGGCAGTGCTTGCGACGGACTCACCCTGGACGCGGCTCTCGATCGTGATCCGCCCGCACCTGGCTGCGGTGCTTGCGGGGAAAGTACTGGATCCGTTCCTGGCGCCGATTCCCAAGGGCACTGCCGAGCGCGACTTCCTGGCCAGCCTGAACGCCGACGCGACGCTGCTGTTGACCACATCCTTTGGCGCGGCCCTGCGCGCCTGGCGAGCGGGCATCCCCCTGCGCGCGGGGGCGGCCCTCTCCGGGCGCGGGCCCCTGCTCACCCACAAGCTGGTGCCCCCGACCCGGGACGGGCGCCGGGTGCCCATACCAACCGCGCACCTGCTGCGGGACCTGGCCGGGCTCGTGGGCATCCTGCCCGCATCGATCCACCCCGTCCTAGACATCTCCGATGAGGCACAACAGACGGCGCTCGATGTCCTGCAGAGCGTCGGAGTCGCTCTAGACGAGCCTTACATCTTGGTCTGTCCTGGCGCCGCCTTTGGCGCAGCGAAGCTGTGGCCGCCCCCGCGCTTTGCCGAGGCCATCGAGGCCATCTGCAAGCCCCGGGGTTGGCGCGCCGTTGTCACTGGTGGGCCCGGAGAAGAGCGCCTGATCGAGGCCGTCGTGGCCGCTGCTCCCTCGGCTGTCTCCCTGGCCGAACAGCCGCGGGATTTGGCCAGCCTCAAGCAGCTCGTCAAGGGCTCAAAGCTGCTGCTGGTGGGCGACTCTGGCCCGCGCTGGTACGCCGCCGCCTTCGACACGCCCTGCGTCAGTGTGATGGGCCCTAACTTCCCCGAGCTGACCGCATCGTCCCTAGAGCACTGCGAAGTCGTGCGCGTGGAGGGCCTGGACTGCTCGCCTTGCCTCCAGCGTCACTGCCCCCTCGACCACCACGCCTGCATGGTCCAGCTCCAGAGTGCTCAGGTCGTCGAAGCGGCCGAGCGTGTGCTCGTTGGCTCCTAACCTTCTCGGCCAGTCGCCGACGTAGCCCAGCTCTTCCAGGTTCTTCTGGAGCTGCCCGTTGCTCAAGATTTCCTAGGCCTTCTTCGTCTAAAGCTGCTGGTCTTCGTGATCTAGGATGCTGTTGGGTTTCATGGGCTCCGAGGTGCGCGACTATAGTTTGGGAGGGAAAGGCTTTGGCCTGGGGCAGCTCGGCGTAGAGAAGGTAAGTTGGATTTGCGCTACTATGTAACCTCAAACCGGCAGGGCCTTTGTCCGAGGGCAACCTGACTTGCGGCCAGCTCGGCTCCTTGCTTTCCTCCATTCACCTGTTGAACATGTGCCCCCCTTCGCCCATCGCACCCATCGGCTCTTTGCGTCGACCTCTTCCTCGGGCTAAGGGCCTACCGGAAGAGGGGAGGGCAGCCATTTCGCTGGCCGTGACCTGTCCCGCGGGAGCGCGAGCTTAGTCGCCATGGCTGCCCCCCTGATGGGTACCGAGCGCTTGCTCGTGCGCTTGCCCAAGTGGCTCGGGGACTGCGTGATGGCCGAACCTGCATTAGCGGCAATCGCTGAGCACTGGCGAGCCAAGGGCTCGATCACTCAGTTGACCGTTGTTGGCCCCGGGCATCTCTTGGGGCTTTGGGACGAGCGCTTTACCCGGAGCCTCGGAGGTGCAAACCTCATCGATGCGAAGGACAAGGAAGCAGTCCGGTCCGCCATGTCCAGCGCGGATGTTGCGCTGCTCTTTACCGGCTCCTTCCGCAGCGCATTCGAAGCCTGGCGCGCCGGTATCCCGCGCCGCATCGGCTGGGCCCGGGACCTCCGGGGTGCGCTGCTCACGGACGCGATGACACCTATGCTGGAGCGGGGTGGTCCACCCCTGATTCATGCACTCGCCCAGCTCAAGTCCAACTGGGCTCTGTCGGACCATGAGCGCCTCCCCAAGCTCGGCATCGTTGGCCGATTCCCGCGCTATGCACCGCGCCCTTATGGCTCGACGTGCATCGAGTTGGTCGCATCCCTAGGTGTCCCCGTGCGCGGTACGAGCCCCGAGCTACAAGCCAATGCAGAGGTGGTCCAGCGCGTCCACGATCGCCTCCACGCGGGCGGCATCGATTCGGCTCTACCCTTCGTCGTACTCAACGCCGGATCACGCCCCGGCTCTGCCAAGGGCTGGCAGGGTTGGAGCGAGCTCGCGCCGATGCTGCGAGCGGAGACGCCCGTCGTGCTTGTCTGCGGCCCCGGCGAAGAGGCCTCACTCCAAGAGTTTAGTTCCATTCCTAACCGCGAAGATGAGCTCAAAGCTCAACTCGTGCTCGACAACCCGCCCCTCGATCTAGCCGAGCTCACCGCCCTCGCTGCCGCCTGTTCGACCTTCATCACCGCCGACGCTGGGGCCCGCCACATCGCCACCGCCGCCGGCGCCCGGACCTACGTACTCTTCGGCCCAACCGATCCCCGCCACACGGCCGATCACCTCCAAGAGACCCACAGCTTCGTCGCGCCCCAACCCTGCGGCCCTTGCCACAAGGAGCACTGCACCGCGCCGGATAAGTTGGCGTGCTTCCACGGGATTGCACCAACTCGAGTTGCGGTTCGAGCCTAGCTCGGCCGAGCCTAGGACTAAGTCTAATTTGCCGGCGTGGGGTACGCTGTGTCTAGTTCTATGCCAGGCGAAGCTCCCTGGGCGCGAAGTCGAACTTAGCCAACACCCCTGCGACGCAGCCGCCAAGGTCACCCGAGAAGGTCGTGACGCTAAGCTCGTGATTACGCTGGGCAGGGCTCGCCTGGCCACCGGGAAAACACCGTATACAGCCACTTCGTCCTCGAACACAAAGCTGATGCTGCCGTCCGTGGGGGGGAGGCCACATCGACGCCCGCGACGACCCAGATCGCGTTTCCTCCATTGCATGGGTAAGTCACCCTAAGCGGAGAGGACAGCCGTGTAATCTAGGACAGCCCCGCGCCAAATGCATCGAATTCGGTATTCTCATGCCTCCGCCTGCCTCCACTGCTCCCCCCCCAATCCCCATGGCCACCCTCGAATCCGTGCTCGCCGATTTCCCCAGCTCAGTTCCCGACCAACCCGAGCTGGTCAAGATGGAGCGCGAAGGCGACCTGGTGTGGCTGACGATCTCGCGGGTCGAGGTCATGAACTGCCTCAGCTTCCCAACCCTGAAGCGCTTTCGCTCCCTATTGGCCGAGCTGCGGGAGGACCTTTCGATTCGCTGTATCCTGATCACAGGCGAGGGCGAGCGCGCCTTCTGTGCGGGGGCGGATCTGAAAGAGCGCAAGAGTATGGATCCCGAGCTGGTGCCGACCTTTGTGATGAACATCCGGCGCCTGATGGACGATGTTGAGGAAATGCCCCAGCCGACCGTGGCCGCGATCAATGGCTTCGCCTTTGGCGGTGGGACCGAGCTGATGCTGGCATGCGACCTGCGCATCGCCACCGAGTCTGCGCGCTTTGGCCTGACCGAGGTCGCCTTGGCGATCATTCCCGGCGCCGGAGGAACCCAGCGCCTGCCCCGATTGGTCGGCAAGTCCAGGGCAAAGGACCTGATCTTGACGGGCCGCCGTCTGCAGGCCGCCGAGGCCGAAACGATGGGGCTCGTGAACCGCGTGGCTAAGGATGGGCACCTGCGCGAGGAGGCCCTCGAGCTGGCCGCCGCGATCGCAGCCAACGGCCCCGTGGCAGTGCGCGCCGCAAAGGCCGCCATCGACGGCGGCTCGGAGCTGCCCCAGGAGAAGGGGCTCGAGCTCGAAGCGCGCTGCTACGCCCTGACTCTGCCGACTTCGGACAGGCTGGAAGCCCTTGCCGCCTTTAGCGAGAAGCGCAAGCCCGTCTTCCAGGGCAAATAGCAGGGCTCAGCGCGGGCGTCGAAGCCCACATGCACTCTGACGGTCCGCTTCGAGCTTAACTAGCCCCACGTAAGTGGTCAGCTGTTCTCGTACCAGTCTTCCGTCTCCTGGGCGATGCGCTCGGCGTCGTCGGCCGAGGTCAGCTCGCCCTGGTCGATGCCTGGGCAGCAGGCCTTGACCGGCCCGGACCAGTCCGCCTTGGAAGCAAGGGTGTCCTGCCAGAAGGGCCAGGTCTTGCACTGCTTAGGTCGCCCTTCGTAGACGCTGCACAGTCCCTTGTCATCGAGGAAAGTACAGGCGGCCTTCTCGCGCTTGAGATGCCGCCAGCCGTCCTCGAACTGGCAATAGAGCTGCTCAACCTGGGCTTCGGGCAGCTCGAGGCAGGCGGCGAGGGCGACGAGGTCCGCGTCGGAGATGTACACGTAGGTGTACTCGCCGTGGTCCCTGCAGCAGTTACCGCAGGCCGTGCAGTCAAATCGCAGGCCGTCCCGGTACCAGCGGGGGTCTTCGGCAGGGCTGGGTGGGGTTGGCATGGTCGAGGTCGGGAATGGGTGGCGGTGGGGGACTCCAATCCTAGCACTTGACGCGTCTCCTAAGCCCTTATAAATGCACGGGTTGTGGCAATGAAGGCGCATTCAGAGCTGCGCGGGCTGAAGATGTGCGGTATCCGCACGGTGCTTGGGGTCTATTTTATAGTGGCCGTGCGAAATCACTCAAGCCGCCGGCCCGTTCCTGTCCCACAGGCCACGTGGAGATCCCCTTAGAATGAAGTTAGTTGTGATTGATGGCGGCTCCCAGTCCGTCTATCGCTTTGAAATGCCCGAGGTCCTGATCGGCCGCTCGATCGAGAATGACCTGCGCTTGAATTCGGGGCTCGTCTCTAGGCGCCACTGCCGGATCACCGTGGACAATGGCGCGGTCTGGATCGAGGACCTGAGCTCGGCCAACGGTACCGTTTACAAGGGCGAGCGCATCGCCCGCACGCGCATCGCCGACCACGATGAGTTCCTTGTGGGTGGTTCGCGGATTCGCATCGAGTTGGACGCATCGGAGGCGCCAAAGGGCGAGAACCCCGCCACCATGCCCATCGAGGGGCTCCAGACCCAGGACGGAACCGGGGACAAGGATGTGGACCGCCTAGCCACCTTCGCGCGCATCGCCACCCTGTTGGCCGCCGAGACCGAGCTCAAGCCGCTGCTCGAGCTGATCGTGGACTCGGCTGTCGCCTTGATCGAAGCCGAGCGTGGCTTTCTGCTGTTGGCCCAGAAGTCCGACGTGCCCGCCGGCCCCTTGGACTTCGCCGACTTCGAGGTGCGCCTAGCCCGCAACTTCGACCACAGCGACATCCCAATCCCCCAGAGCCGTCTGTCCGCAGGCCTCTGCAAGCAGGCCCTCACCACGGGTCGCCCGGTGCTGTCCATGGACGCCGGTCGCGACGACCGATTCGATGCCATGGTGAGCGTCGAGGACCTGCGCCTGCGCTCGGTCTTGGTGCTGCCGATCCAGCTTGGGGAGAAGACCGCCGGAGTGCTCTATGTGGACAATCGCATGCGCAGTGGGGCGTTTAGCGAGGAGGACCTGGACGTGGCCGAGCACTTTGCCGCCCTGGCCGCAGTCGCCATTCGTAACGCGCGCCAGGTGGACACCCTGCTGGAAAACAACGACTCCCTACGCATGTCCGGGGACCAAATCCAGCGTCTCAACGCAAGCTTGGGACGCAAGGTTCGCGACCGTGATGCCGAGCTGGCCGTCGTGCGCAAGGAGCTGACCCGCGAGCGCGGTCGCTACGACTACAACGAGATCATTGGCACGTCCTCGGCGATGCGCAAGGTCTTCCAGGTCCTCGACCGCGTGGTTGAGTCTGATCTGCCCGTCTGCATTGCAGGCGAGAGCGGCACGGGCAAGGAGCTGATCGCTCGCGCCATCCACAACAACGGCTCGCGGTCCAAGCGCCCGTTCGTCTGCGAGAACTGCGCGGCCGTTCCCGACTCGCTCTTGGAGTCCGAGCTGTTCGGCCACGTGAAGGGCGCCTTCACTGGCGCCGACCGCAAACGCCGCGGGCTGCTGCAGCAGGCCGATGGGGGAACCCTACTTTTGGACGAGGTCGGCGACATGAGCGTCGAGATGCAGAAGAAGCTGCTGCGGGTCCTGCAGGAGGGCGAGATCCGGCCCGTAGGCTCGACGACTACCGAGAAGGTCGATGTGCGCATCCTGGTGGCCAGCCACCACGACCTCTTGACCTTGGTGGAGGCGGGCAAGTTCCGGGAGGATCTCTATTACCGCATCAACGTGCTGCGGGTCGATCTGCCCCCCCTGCGGGAGCGCATCGAGGATATCCCGCTCTTGGCCGAGGCCCTCTTGGTGCGCGCCGCCCGGGAGGCCCACGCCGAGACCCCCAGCGTCGCCCCCGAGGTCATGAGCGCATTGGCCTGCCACGAGTGGCCGGGCAACGTGCGCGAGCTCGAGAACGAGATGCGCCGGGTCGTGGTGTTGGCGGACGGCATGGTGCGCCTCGAGCACCTGACCAAGACGATTCTAGAGGGGGCCGGGAAGTCCAGTCGCAGTGACGCCCTGGCGCCGATGGTCAAGGTCGATGGCGACCTACGCGCGGCTGTGGCCGCCTTCGAGGCGGGTGCCATCCGTGTGGCCCTGGAGAACGCCGAGGGCAACAAAAGTCGCGCGGCAGAGTCCTTGGGCATCAGTCGGTTCGCGCTCCAGCGTAAGATGGAGAAGTATGAGATCGACCTCGACCCCAAGGCCAGCCCGAAGAGTCCCGCCAGTGGCGAGGCCTAGGAAGCGATGAGTTCCGACGTACCTAACGGCGACGAGGCCACGCCCGAGGGCGAGGCTACCGCTCACCAGGACGAGACCAAGACGGATCTGCCGCAGGGTGCCAAGCGCGTTGTGCCCGCGGCTCCCCTTGGCGAGCACGACGCCCCGGCCGGTCGAGGGGCGGGGGTTGCGCCCACGGAGCCGTCCAAGGACCTAGTCCCGCCCAAGCCACGGCCAGCGATCAAGCGTGGTGGCCCCAGCGTCCACATCCCCGGCTACCAGATCGAGGGCGTCATCGGCCGCGGCTCCACGGGCACCGTGTACCGCGCGCGCCAAGAGACCGTGGACCGCGTCGTCGCGCTAAAGGTCCTTCACGCGGAGCTGACCAAGCGTCCGCGCATGGTGCGGCGTCTGCAGCGCGAGGCGCGCACCACCGCTCGGCTTGCCCACCCGCACATTGTCTCGGCCATCGACATGGGCCGCACCGGCGACCGCTGGTGGTTTGCCATGGAGCTGGTGGACGGACCCAGCCTGGCGCTCAAGCTGCGCCAAGAGGGTCGGCTTGACGAGCGCGAGGCCCTGCGCTTCTTCATTCCCCTGTGCGAGTCCCTCGTGCACATCTGGGAGAACGGCGTAGTGCACCGGGACATCAAGCCGGGCAACATCCTGATTGACCGCGTGTCCGGCGCGCGCCTGGCCGACCTGGGACTGGCCTTTGCCGACGACGACCCCAGCTTGACCGGCTCCGAGGGCACCCTCGGGACGCCCCACTACATCAGCCCCGAGCAGACCCGGGACCCCTCGGCCGTGGACATCCGCACGGACATCTGGTCCTTTGGCGCGACGCTCTTCCACGCGGTCTGTGGCGCGCCGCCCTTCAGCGGCGCCAACGTGGCCGAGGTCCTCTCCGGCGTGCTCTACGGGCGCGTCCCCGACCCTCTCGAGCTTGAACCGGACCTGACCCGCGGCCTAGCCCTGGTGATTCGGAAATGCCTAAGCCGCGACTTTGAGAAGCGCTACCAGACTCCGCGCGATCTGCTGACTGACCTTGAGCGCGTGCGCGAGAGGCGCAGACCCAAGGTGCGCGCCGCCAGCCTGGAGCCAACGGCAGGCGCAGGCATCGGCACCTACAAGGCGATCGCGATCGGCACCCTTGCTAGCCTCGTCTTAGGTGGCACTGCGTTGCTCTGGCTGCGGCCCTGGGAAGAGAAGGCAGGCCCCGCGTTGTTTGAGCCCCTGACTGATCTCGCGCGCCAGTTAAATGCAGACCTACCCGAGGCCGAGCGCCTGGTTCCCATCGTGTTGATCTCGCGCCTCGATGCCATGAAAGAGCAGGTCCCGATTACGGACCTGGCTCGTTGGCACAACGTGAAATCGGGAGCGCGCCTATTCAAGAGCCGGATCCTGGGGGAGATCTACAACGAGTGTGAGGCGGACTTTTACAGCGCCCTTGGCGAGGGCGACTTTGTGGCTGCCAAGATCGTCCTCGGAAGTGCGCTCGATGCGTCGCTCATCAAGCGCGTAGGCCTGCCCCTCCAGGATGCCTCCTATGAGTTTAAGGTCCGCCTTGCTCCTCTGCGCCGGGAACTGGAAGAGAGCCTGGGATCGACGGAGTCGGCCCTGCGCGACCAGCTCGTCCAGGGTCTGAACAAAGACTACTTGGCCACCGCCGAGCAACTTGCGGAAGAGGGCCGTTGGCGCGATGCCGTGGAGCATCTCTCGGCTTCGCCCGAGGAGGTCGCCGCCCAGATTGGCCTTAGCTTCAGTGGGCTGCCGACCGCCAGCGAAGAGCGCCTCTCGTCCAGTATCACCCGTCGGTTGTCGGATGAGCGCATCGACCTGCAGCGCCGCTGGAGCGGTCTCGATGACGAGCTCGTCCGATGGATCGAGCTAAGCTCCCGGGAGTACTTCCGCCAGCTCGAGGAGAGCCTCGAGCCAATGAACTCGGGCGCACTCCTACGGGATGGCTTCAGCACCGAACTGCAGCGCCGTGGACTCATCCGAGATCAGATGCTGATCCAGCCCCGGGGCCTGGCCCTCGAAGTTTTGGGCAGCAGCGCTTCGGACCTCGAAGTGTACGAGGCCAGCCTTGCCCTGGGATTGAACTCCTCGGACCAGGATGCATTGGATGCCATGGGGACTTGGCTCGATGAGCTAGCGAGCGGCAACGCGTGGCAGGAGCGGCGCTACGGCGAGGCAGCCAGCTATTGGCGCGGCCGCCACGAGTGGCTCCTGACCAAGGCCAAGGCGTCCCGTGCTCCGTGGTGGCGCGAGCTCGACGTTCGGGTGTCCGCACGTATCGAGGAGGCCGCCATGCTGACCGAGCTTGTCAGCCTAGCCACGGATCAGATCGCCGAGCGCAACGGCATGCGCCTCGAGCTCTACATCGGCGAGGGCGTCCTGGTGGCTGGGCGCGTCGAGCTAATCGCCGACACGCCCTCCGGTGGGTTTCAATTTGAAGTCGACGGTCAACACACTTACCTCATGTTCCTCGCCGCGCCGCGGAACGGCCTTCCAGCAGAGGGTACCCTTGTCTCGACGCGGGACGTGCTCAAGTTGGCCAAGCTCGAGCTAGATGAGGACCGCGCTCGACTCGCGGCCGCCTTCTTTTACTCCCGGGAGGGCCAACCCGGCACCGCCCTCGAGCTTTTAAATCGCGCGCCCTTGGGCTTGGAATACAGCGGCCTGGGGGAGGAGCTAATGCGCAGCCTCGACAGGGCGCGCACGGTGCTGGAGGTGCGCGCAGAGCTGCGTGCTACCGAGGCCCAGCAGCGCCTCAACACGCTCTTCTTCGGCCTACCGAACCAGCTCGAACGCCTTAAGCGCGACCCCGAGCGTGCGGTCGAGACGATCGAGCGTTTGTTGAGTGAATACAGCGACGTGCCTCAGGTCATCGAGGCAGAGGATAGCCTCGCCGACCTGCGCCGGGTCCTGCGCTCGCCCGGCGGCCGACCGACCCTAGAGGACTTCGTCGATGCCTACGGCCAGGATGTGGTCAGCTTCCACCTCGAGGGGCACGTGGAGTTGTTTTATGACTTTGTGCTCGAGGCCAGCTTGCCCGGCATCGCCCATGAGGACTGGACCCCGGACGGTGCGGGTTGGTCTTCGCCTGCGGACATCGCCAGCGACCAGGACTTTATCACCCGCCGCGTTCCGCGCCTGGTGATCCGGGATCCCATCGGCGTGGACTCCGGCGTCTTGGTGGTGGAGTTCGAGCTCGAGGAGCCCGATGTGGCAGGCCCCGAGCGCCTGCTAATCGCCAGCGCCGTGGGCTTCCACGTCATTCTGCAGGCGCCAAAGGGGGACATCCCTGGACAAATTCTTGCCTCGACACGCCCGGTCAAGGAGATCCTGGCAGACCTGCGTTCGGGCGAAGGGAAGGAGCTGAGTACCAAGATCTTGGAGGCGTCCTCCCTGCACTCCCACTGGGAGTCGGGGGCCAAAGAGCGCACGGGTTGCCTCTTACGCTTGGAGTTGGACAAGCGCCGCGGTCGCGTGCTTGTTCTGTTCGATGGTGTCGAGCTACTGCAGTCCGTGCTGAACCCACCGGGCACCGGCCCGGGCACCTATGGCATCGAGCTGCGCGCGCGGGAACAGATTCGCCTGCGAAGCCTCCGGGTGCGTGCCAAGCGCTAGGCTTCGTCCCGGGCGAAGGCCTGGATGACCTTCTCGGCGCGAGCCATGAGCTCGGGGTCGAGCCTGGCCTCGACAGTACGTAGGGCCGCGTGAACTGCAGTCGGGGACGCGCCACAGCGCACCGCACCGCGGGCGTGGCTTGCGAGCTGGCGCTCTTGGTCTAGGGCGGCTAGGCAGACCACGGCGCAGAGCTCGCGCAGGTCCGGGGCCAGTCCAGGACGGGCGAGCACGCGGCCGTAGGCGTGGCCCAGAATCCACCGGCCCCACTCGGGGTGGTAGCCGTCCAACATCTGGCGGACCTTGCCCGCGCCTTCGCCGTAGATCTGGCCGAAGAAGTCAAAGCCCCGGGCAATGTCCTCGGACTCATCGCACTTAGGCATGCACTCTTCGGGGTCGACTTCACCCAAACCGCCAGCCTTCTCGATGACGCCAAGCGCCTCTACTAGGCGGGGGAAGCCCGCAAACAGGTGGGTCTGCAGGACGGCCTCGCGCCAGGCGCGGTTGGGCTGTCCGGGACCCGCACCAAGCCGCAGCTCACGGAGCCGCGTCCAGTCGCCCTGGACGATGGCGACGGAAATGTGGAGCAGGGGTTCGAGATCAGTGGGGAGGTGATGGCTTGGACACATTGGGGGTGAGCTTGGAATCGTACTGGCAAGGGGGGGAGGAAGTTTACTGGCTTACGACTTCGGGGTCTTGTGTGTGGAGGTGGGCGGCGCAAAGCACTTCAATCCAACTGCACGCAGCGCTCCAAAGAAGCGAGCGTAGAGAGCCAAAGGGCAGAGAAAGCTAAGCGCAGCTCCCCAAAGGTGAATCTACTCACTTTTCGCGGGGCAGTACGTATCCCAGTGGGCAAAGCAGAGGTCCTTCCGTCCCGCTCCTGGTCGCGGTTTAGAGGGATTTGGCAGCCTGAAACTGCCAGCTACGCTAAAAATCTAGAGGGTTCGTACTCCCCGCGGAACACCAAGACCGATTTCGGGCTAGTCTTCGGCGTCTGGATCCTTCCTGCTAACGAACAAGTCCCCCACCTGCAATCCTATGCGATCTATTCTGATCTTCTTCGCCGTCGTCCTAGCCTCTCTGGGAGCCTTCTGGGTCCTGCGCGAGGAGCCCGTGACACCCCAAGGTGGCGGCAGCGCCTCCGCCGGCGGAGCAATCCTTGATCGGCCCACCACCGAGCGTCCTCGCACGGGGGCCGGCCAGAGCAAGCCCAAGGCGTCCCAGAACGTGCCTACGGTGGCGGCGAATGCCCCTGGAGCCCTCAGCAACGAGGCCTGGCGTGCAGCCGCCACGAAGCACGACATCATCCGGATGGAGGACGCCTGGGGATTCGATCTGGGCGACGTGGACTTCTCTAAGGAGGTGCTCTGCACCGTGGACGGCATCGAGATCACCCAGGCCGACCTGCGCTCTCGGGTCCTGCTGACCCACGCCCAGGGGCTCCTAAACTCGGAGGTGTTTGAGATGTTCGGCAAGCTGGCCGCCGAAGAGAGCGGCAATGCCTATGGGGTCAGCGACGAGGAGTGGGACCGGTACTTCGCCGACTACTGCACGAAATCAGGCCTGCCGGCAGAGACTTTGATCGCCAACCTAGCCGTCCAGATGAAGATCCCCGCCAGTGAGGTGATCCCTATCCGCCGCCAGATGCTGGAGACCATCTTGGCCTTCTTCCCGGCTGTGGATAGCCCGGAGCAGCTCCCCGGGGGGATTGCACGGCTCTTTCCTTCGGAGGCTGAGTTGAAGGACGCCACCACAATTGGTGCCTTGATGCGCAGCCAAATCGGCGTTGAGGAAGGTGAAGAGCCCGTCCCCGGTGGTGCCCTCATGGCCTTCATGGAGCCCATGTCCCTGATGTTTACCCGCATCGGCAGTGACATTCGCTTCCGCCGCGTCTGGACAAACTTAGACCACCCGATGCCCGAAGGCGCACTCCTTGGGGTCTACACCGGCGAATTGGACGATGAGACGATCCTTCCGCCCTGGGAGTGTGGGGACCAGGTTCAGTACATCACGATCGATGCAGTCTGGAATAAAGTCGAGGCCATGATGAACCGTAGCTCGCTTGAGTCTGATCTCAAGGACACGATCTGGAGCAAGGTCTTGACCGCTAAGCTGGCTCAGGCAGGAGTGCTCCCGTCGACTTCTAGGGTTTGGAACATTTACGCCGGCCAGCACTTATCCAGCATGGGGTCCTTCTTCCAGTTGGACGCCCAGATTCACATCAACGGCTACCCGAGCCGCGCCGCCTACCGTGAGGATTTGTCGATCACCGAGGGTATGTTGGCCCTCCAGGATGAGGGCTGGCAGAGCGAGGCCGTGCTGCAAGACTTCTACGAACGCAACAAATTCTTCGTACTCGGCTGGACCCCCAATGTGGAGGTCGCCCTTTTCGTGCCGATCGACCCTGCCGCTGGCCTAGATGCAAAGTCCGACTGGCCTCGCGCCAAGGCGAATGCGGACGCCTTCCTCGCTAAGGTGAATGCCGGCGAGGACTTCAGTGTCCTGCGCATGGAGCACAATCGGGCCCTTGCTGAGTCCTACCGCGATGGCTTTGGCCAAGAAGTTGCGGACTCATTTGCCAGTGAGTTTGGAATGGGCGAGTTCCAGGGGACCTACGCCAGCACCAACCAAATCCTGCGGCAGACCCTCTACAGGGACCACGTCGATGGTGCTAGTGCCCTGCGCAACGCTATCTCTCGCCTTGGAAAGGGCGAAGTCAGCCAGCCTTGGAAGACAAGCATCGGCTACGTCGTCATGCGCGTTCACTCGGCTCGCTTGGACAGACTCGAAGGCGAGTACGAGGACTCGGTCGGTCTAACGACGCACCTCCACAATGAGTGGACACTGCGTAATTGGGCTAACAGCCAGCTGGCCGACGCAGAATTTGCCTTGGGCAAGTAGGCTTCAAACCTAGGCCAAAATACACCAGGGCGGGTGCCAGCAGTTGCTGGCACCCGCCCTGGTTACGTTTAAGGCGTACTTAGGCCCAGTTCGCTAGCCACTGGCCTAAGCGCAGGGCATCGCCTTCAGAGAGGGAGTCTAGGGGCTGGAGCCCTCCTGGGGGAGAGACGAGCACGACGGTGGAGCCCATCTCGAAGCGCGCGAGCTCCTCGCCCCGGGCAAAGTGTTGGTCGAGCTTGGTGTCCTGGCCTGGCTCGACGCCGACAACGCGGATGCGAGCCACGTTAAGGGCGCCGACCATGACCAAGAACAGCGGCCCCCGGCTGGTCTCCAGGCGCAGCACTGCGCGCTCATTGCCAGCAATGACGCCAGGGCGCTTCAGGAGCACCCCAGGCGCGACGGAGTAGAAGGTTCCGGGCACCCAGCGGACTTCCGTCAGGCGCGCGTCCTCGGGGCTGTGGACGCGGTGGTAGTCGCTGGGGGACAAGTACATGATCCAGGCGTGGCCACCCTCGAGGTCGACTTCCTCCCCGACACCTGCAAGCAAGTCGCGGATTGCGTAGGGCTGGCCCTTGGCCTGGAGCACCGTGCCCTCGGTGATCTTGGAGATGTTCTGGATGTGGGAGTCACAGGGCGATGGCAGCTTGCCGGGGGCCTGTTCCACGGGGCGGGCGCCGTCACGGAGGTGCCGGACGAAGAAGGTGCCCATGCTGGGGTAGCCGTCCAGGGCCTGGCTGGCCTCGGAGGGATCGGCCCCGGTGAAGCGGCAGTAGCCCTTGTAGATTGGGCCCCGCAAGGGGCGCGGAATACGGCGATCGGCCAGCCAGCCGATGGTGCGTGACATGGCGGCGAGAAATGGAGTGTTCACCGGGGGAGTATAGCGAGTGACGTCGCACTTCCCACGACCCATGTGCCGATTAGGAGCCGCTTAGAATGCGGCAGGGCCCGCCCTGGCTTACGCCAGGGCGGGCCCCGCCTTCACATCGTTAGGTGTGAACCGTTCGCCCTACTGGAGGGTGATGGTCAGACCGTTGCCGAACTCGGTGAGCTTCAGAGCAGCAGCGCCACCGGCGTTGACTACCTGGACACCAAGAGCAGCAATACCAATGTTGAGTCCGCCGAAGCCGGGGATCGGAGCGTTAGCGACCGGGAAGGCACTACCGCCAGCGATCGAGAGCTTCGAGATACCGGAGAAGTACGGATTCGTGTTGTTGAAGTCACCCTCAAAGAGAGCCGAGCTGTTTCCAGCACCAAGCGTGTCAAAGAGTGGGGAGTCAGCACCAGAGAAGGGAGTACCCTGGGACAGACCGGGAAGGTTCAACAGAGAGTTGGTAAGACCATCGAAGTTGATGGGCAGGAGCTGAGCGCCTTCACGTGAAGTGACGACGGGGACAGAGCCGGGGGTCGGTGCACCGAATGCATCAGACCAAGACATCGGACGCTGAGCCATGGAGTTGGCAGCAGTCGTACTCCAGAGGAAGTAGCTGAAGTTGAGGATCAAGTTCGGGTTGAACGCTGCGCCAGGAGCGCCGCCTCCACCGAGCTTGTAGTCAACGTCGCTGGTGCCTTCAGCACCAGCCTGGATGTCCTTGAGCCAGACCTGAACGGTGGAGGGGGTACCGGAAGCAATGTTCCAGTCCGGGCCACCAGAGCCGATGCTGGCGTTGTTCTCAGCCCACAGGAAGGGGGTCGAGAAGGCAACGTGGCCAAGAATCTCAAAGGACTCACTACCGAGGACGGGAATACTACCAGCCGTGAGGCCGCCGCCACCCGTGTCAGCAATCCAACGCGAGTGAGAGACGAGACCGGAAGCGTCCGGGCCGACACCAGTGATCGTGGAGCCCCAAGCGCTGTTACCGTTGGTGACACCGCCAGTACCGCGACCGACGAAGGCCGTTGCGGTGCCCAAACCGGTTACTTCAGAACCGGTGATCAGGTAGTACTGGTCGTCCTGGATGCCAGAGACCGAGGGGCCCTGCATCTCGAAGATGACGTTGGCAAGGAGAGGAGCACCGAAGGGGTTCGTGCTGTCCACACCAACCGCGTTTGCGCCGGCGACAGACCCGGCAGCACCGGTAACGGGGTCAACGTTCCACTGGAATGCGAGATCCCAGAAGCTGGGGAACGGGAACGCAGCCGTACCGGCCTGAAGGCCCGGGTCAGCGGCTGCAACGATGTTGTGGCCACCAGTGTTGCCAACAGATGCGAACCAGGGGCTCAGGCAGGCGTCGCCGCCGAGGTCAGAATCAGAAGCAGCTTGGAGGCTGACGATACCGATGTTGACACCCTGGAGTACGTTCTGCGCGGACCAGCCCTGGTAGATACGGAACCAAGAAGACTCAAACTGAGAGTCAGACTGGTTCTTACCGCCCTGGGTGATGTCGACGCTGTAGCACTTACGCCACGCGCTGCCGAATGAAGGGCCCTGACCGGTGAAAGCACCGAGGAAGCCTTTACCACTAACGAAGAAGTTAGCGGCGGCGTCATTCATCGGCGCCCATTGAAAGTCATAGTCGTTATCGCCGGTTTGAGCCGCCGAAACGCTTGAAAAGAGGATTGATGCAGCGCTGATGGCTGCGAGTGAAGAGAGCTTGCGCATTACCCGAAAAACTCCTGAGAGGGGGTCTTGTCATGAGTCCCTTGTCGAACACCCAGAGTGAAGCCGCGGCTTCTAAATCCTGGCCGGTGGATTTCTCTGAACGTAGTCAAAGGGGATGAATATGGATTGTTCCCGCTAAAACACCGATCTACCTGACCGGAGGGGGGGGAGAACATGTCGAGGGCTGTTCCCCACAAGGGGGCACGGACCTGTTCGTATTCTCGGACGGAGGAAGTCTAGCTTGGGTTCCACGAATCGGTCAAGTTACGATTTGGGTGGATTTGTCGCAAAAATGGCCTGACCCCGTAGAATTCGCACGGGGCCAATAGACTTGCGTCGTTTTTGCTTGAACCTAAGGAACGTCCTATTGTGCGTGTTGACCGGTGTGTAGAATCCACCGGCGCACCACAAGAGTGCGCCCCGTTGGCCTGGGCTAGGCTGATTTCCGATTTTCTAACTATAGTTACTAGAAGAGGTTACGTTTGATGAGGAGCAGCAAGGCTGGCCTTGTAGTCATCCTGGCTGCAGGGCGTGGGACACGGATGGCAAGCCCTGGACCTAAGGTGCTCCAGGAACTTTGCGGACGTCCCATGCTTGGATATGTCGTCGATCAGGCGCTAACTCTTGAGCCTAGTCGCGTTCTAGTTGTAGTTGGGCATGGCGCAGAGGCTGTTAAAGGCTATTTGGACGAAGAGAAAGCTGATCTGGGGATAGAAGTGGACTTCCGCTGCGTCCTTCAGGCCGAGCAAAAGGGCACCGGGCACGCCGTTTTGGTCTGTCTCGACGAGCTCCAACAGGCTAAAGCGGACGGAATTGAGGGCCCAGTGGTGGTTTTATCCGGGGATATGCCGCTCTACAGGGCCGAGACCCTTGATGAGCTGGTCACCGAGTGGACGGCCCAGGCTTCTGACGGTGGAGCGGCAATCTTGACCTCGGAGCCGCCCGATGCCCGTGGTTTTGGCCGAATCCTCCGCGGTAGCCACGGCGGCGTAGAGGCCGTAATCGAGGAAAAGGACGCCTCCGCAAAGGAACGTGCAATTCGCGAGGTCAATGTGGGCGTTTATGCCTTTGCTCTCGATGCGCTGGTCTCGGGCCTGCCGCAGCTCAGCAGCGATAATGCTCAAAACGAGTACTATCTCACGGACATGGTTGGCTTACTGGTGGGCCTGGGCAAGTCCGTGCGGGCAGTCTTCGTGCACAATTTTAGCGAGGTCATCGGAGTCAACACGTTGATTCACCTCAGTGAGGCTCGCACCGAGATCCAGATGCGGATCTTAGAGAAGCACCTCGCCGCAGGAGTTCGCATTGAAGATCCCGCGACGACCTACATCGACCACGGCGTCGAGATTGGAAGCGGCACCGTGATCCTTCCTTGCACCGTGATCCGAGGTGGCGTGGTCATTGGAGAGCATTGTGAGGTCGGCCCCTTCACCCACCTGCGGGTGGGCACGGTGATGAAGAACGGCGCCGAGGTCGGCAATTTTACCGAGTGCAAGAAAAGCACCGTGGGCGAGGGGACTAAGGCCAAGCACCTTTCCTATCTCGGTGACGTGACCATCGGCGCCGGTGCGAACATTGGCGCGGGAACCATCGTGGCCAACTACGACGGCACCCACAAACACAAGTCCATTATCGGGGACCGTGCCTTTATTGGAAGCGGCTCAATCTTGATTGCCCCAAGCCAAGTCGGTGACGACGCCCTTACCGGCGCTGGTGCCGTCCTGCGACGCGGCACTACCGTAGATCCAGGCCAGTCCTGGGTCGGAGTGCCCGCGCACCCTCTCAATAAGAAGTCCAAGTAAGGACTGCTCCTCCACCCTCCGGCCAACCTCAACCCAAATCCCCCTCAAGCGTTATGGCAGCCGTTACCTCCGACCAGATCAGCCTCCTTTCCGGTCGTGCTCATCCCGAGTTTGCAGCCTCTGTGTCCAAGCACATAGGCATTCCACTGCTTGATGTTCGGGTCGCCGACTTCCCCGATCGTGAGATCGACATCAAGATTCACGAGGACGTGCGCGGCTCGGATTGCTATGTGATCCAGCCCACCTGCCCTCCGGTAAACGACAACTGGGTCGAGCTCTTATTGCTGATCGACACCCTCCGTCGTGCAAGTGCTGGGCGGATCACCGCTGTTCTTCCTTATTACGGCTACGCCCGCAAGGACCGCAAGGATGAGGGGCGCGTGCCAATTAGCGCTAAGGTCGTGGCGAACACCCTGGTTGCGAGCGGTGTAGACCGGGTCCTGACCGTGGACATGCACGCGGCCCAGATCCAGGGATTCTACGACATTCCAGTGGATCACCTGTACGCGAAGCCCGCCCTGCTCGAGCGTCTTCAGTCGCTCAACATCGAGAACCCCGTCGTGGTGACCCCCGATGCGGGCGGGGTCAAGATGGCTCGGTCCTACGCCAAGATCCTGGGCGCTGACCTGGCCATCGTAGACAAGCGCCGTATCTCCGGCTCCGAGATCGCCGTCGAGCACGTAATCGGTGACGTCCAAGGGCGCAACGCAATCATCGTGGACGACATGATCTCGACCGCGGGTTCGATTACCGAGGCCGCTCGCGTGCTCAAGGCCAACGGCGCCAAGGATATTACGATTAGCGTGACCCACGGTGTCTTTTGCGGCCCGGCCGTCGAGCGACTCAATGCCTGCCCCGCCGAGCGGATCCTCGTCACGGACACCAACCCCTTTGGTGGGAACGTCCCAGACCGGCTCGAGGTCGTCTCCATAGCACCCATGGTGGCCCAGGCAATCCGCAATATTCACGATTCGAAGTCAGTTAGTTCCCTCTTCGGCGGCTACTAAGGCTAAGATCTCGCCTCAATTTTCCCTGTGCCCGGGGCCGCTTTTGCCGGTGGACCTAGGACGAACCATCCGGGGATTCGCGACTCCAGCGTTCCCCGTGCCTTACCCATCCAGGTGAAATCCTATGGCTATTACACTCAGCGCTGAGCTTCGCGAGAAGGTCGGCTCCCGCGCCGCACGTAAGATGCGCGCCAACGGCGGCATCCCCTGCAGCCTTCAAGATCCCAAGGCCGCCGTCATCGCATTCGGTATCAACGAGGAAGAATTCCTTGCTGCCCGTCGCGCCCACGAGCACCTCTTCGACATTAAGATCGGCAAGGAAGAGCACGCGGCCGTGGTTCGCGAGCTCCAGTATGACTACCTTACGGACCGCATCATTCACGTCGAGTTCCAGGCCGTCACCCGCGGCGTCAAGGTCGAGAGCGAAGTCTCCCTAACCTTCATCGGCCACCCCGCCGGCGGTGTGCTGAACACCATCGTGGACCACGTGACTGTGTCCTCGTTGCCCTCGATGATCCCCAACACCATCGAGGTCCAGGTTGGCGAGCTCAGCGAGGGCAACACCCTTGCAGCATCCGAGCTAATCATGCCCGAGGGCTGCGTCCTGATCACTTCGGGCGACACCAACGTCGCAGGCGTCTCTGGCGCTGACGAGGTGATCGAGGCCGGCGATGAAGGCGAGGTCGGCGATGCCGGCGACGTGGCTGACGCCTCCGGCGCAGAGGAAGGCGAAGCTACCGACACCGAGTAGCCCCCTGCAAACCAGGCCAGAGAGAGCCCGTGAGCCCAGCTCACGGGCTCTCTCGCCAAGTCTGGGGGATTCGCCACTTGCCTTTCCATAGCGGATCCCTACAATATTCGCCCCTCTTTCTTAGAAGATGGCTTCCACCAAACTCATTGTCGGCCTCGGCAATCCCGGCGCAAAATACGCGGGGACACGTCACAACGTCGGCTTTGAGATCATGGAACGCCTGGCTCTTCACGAGGGGCTGCTCTTTTCTCCTGGTGATCGTCTCGACGATTTCACTGGACCCAACAACTTCACCTTTGCCCGAAGCCACGCACCCGATGCGCTCTTCGTGCAGCCGATGACTTGGATGAACAAGTCCGGTGAAGCTGTTCGGCCTCTAGTGGAGTGGGCGGGGGGAGACCTCTCGAATGTCCTGGTTGTCTTTGACGACCTAGATCTGGAACCCGGCAAGCTGCGCATTCGTGCTCAGGGTGGCCATGGGGGACAGAACGGGATGCGCTCGATCATCGACGAACTCAGAAGTGACTCGTTCCCGCGCCTGCGCGTGGGGATTGGTCGGCCTGTAACCGACGCGGCGCGACATGTGCTGGGGTGGTTTGATGCCGACGAGCGAGAGACGATGGATGAAGTCGTGGCGCAAGCCGCGGACGCAATCCTCGACTGGCTCAAAGGCGACGACATCCAAGTGACCATGTCGCGGTTTCATAGCCGCTGGAATCAGAACGCTGTCTAGCGTTCGCAATCAAAAATGTGAGGTGCCACTTTGGCCCAAATTTACGAAGGAATGTTTGTTCTGGACAACGATGTTGTCCGAGCTGGTTGGAGCACCGCTAAGGCGCTCGTGACCGATCTGATCGCCAAGCACGGCGGCACCGTCACCACGGCGCGCCACTGGGGAGAGCACAACCTTGCTTACCCCATCAACCGCAAGTCCCGTGCGACTTACCTCTTGTCCTACTACGAGATTCCGAACGAGGGCATCAACGGCTTTGTGCGCGACCTGGACCTGTCGGTCCCGATCATGCGCTACCTGCTGCTTGCCGTCGACGCTCTGCCGGAAGGCGAAGAAGCGGAAGCTGCCAAGGAAGGCGCTTCGGACTTCGCTCTGCCCGAGCCGCCCCGCGACGACGTCGGCGAATACCGCCTCTGGGAAGAGAGCGAGGACGACCGTCCCCGCGGTCCCCGTCGTGATCGCACCGAGGAAGCCCCCGAGGGCACCGCGGTGGATTCGGTCGAAACCAAAGAGCCCGTCGCAGCAGCGGCTGAGGCCGCAGACTCCACGGAGGAGAAGTAATCATGGCTGGTGGAAAGAAACGCGGCGGCCGCAACACCCGCAAGGTGATCGTTGCCAAGTCCCAGAAACTCGTCGCTCCCGCTGACTACAAGGACGTGGAGGGACTCAAGAAGTACCTCGGCCCCCAAGGTCAGATCCACGCCCGCTCCCGCACGGGATTCGGCGCTCAGGATCAGAAGAGCATCAAGCGCGCCATCAAGCGTGCCCGTCACTTGGCCCTGCTGCCCTTCGTGGGCTAGACCTGGAGGTCATTTACTATGTCTAAAACAGTCACTCTCCTCCTTCGCGAGGACATCGAAAACCTAGGCAACTGTGGCGACGTCGTCACGGTCGCTGCTGGCTACGCCCGCAACTACCTGCTGCCTCGTCACTACGCCGAAGCAGCATCTGCGGAGAACGTCAAGATGATTGCACGCCGTCGCGAGCGCTTTGATGCTGCTCGTGCCGAGCGCATGAAGGAATTTGAGGTCAAGAAGAACGCCCTCGAAGGCGTCAGCCTGACGACCATCGAGCGCGCGGACCAAGACGGACACCTCTACGGTTCAGTCAACGCCGCCGCGATCGTCAAGCTTCTCGCCGAGGCCGGCCACACCGTCGAAGAGCGCAACGTTCTTCTCGATGGGCCGATCAAGAGCGTGGGTGCCACGGAAGTGGTCATCCGCATCTACGCCGACATGCGCGTGACGTTGCCTCTGACGGTCGATCCCGAAGGCGGCTACCCCGAGCCCGAGCCGGAGCCCGAGGCACCTGCCGAGCGCGAAGAGCGTATTGAGATGCCCGAGGGCAGCCTCAACGAGTAGTCGCCGACGGCTCTCCTGAGCTAAAAGCAAGAGGCCGCGAATCCCATGGGGTTTGCGGCCTCTTTGCGTTCCGGGTTAGCCGGCTCAGTTAGGTCAACCTATCGGGCTCGGTGATCAGGGCTCTACCCGAAGTGCGCTCGACCAACTCCGTGTGGAACTCGACCTCTCGGTCCTTAGGCAGGGTGACCTGGATGACTACGTTGTCCGTGTAGTCGGCCTGCTTGGTTTCGACCTCGCAGGATCGCAAGAGGCCCTCCACGGGCCCCGAGCACTCGTAGGGGTACTCGATGGTCATTGCGACTTGAACACGAACCTCGATCACCTTACAGCGGTCCATGGCTTCGCCGGCGCAGCCGCCGTAGGCGCGCATGAGGCCGCCAACGCCCAGCTTTGTGCCGCCGAACCAGCGCGAGACCACGACCACCAAACCGGTCAACCCGTGGCCCTCGATCATGCGCAGGATCGGAGGACCCGCCGAGCTGCCGGGCTCGCCGTCGTCCGAGCTGCGGGTCTGCTTGCCCTCGGGGTCGATGATCCAGGCATAGCAGTGGTGCCCCGCGTCCGGGAACTCGGTGCGCACCTCGGCCAACAGGCCCTCGGCTTCCGCGACTGTCACCACCGGCGCTAGGTCGGCGATGAAGCGCGAGCCCTTGATCTTGTCGGGCTCGTAGCGAAAGCGCTCAGCGATCGTTCGATAGCGGGTGATGGCCATGGTGGAGCGCTTTGCCTAGCGCATCAAGCGCCGGCACTCCATGGCGCCCCATGCCAGGGTGGCGGCCTCGGCCTCGATGTTCCAGCCCCACAGGCGCATCGAGGCGTCGACTATGCATCGCCGGCCGGGTTGTTCTAAGTGAGACTTGAGCATCGAGATGGGGCGGCGGGAGTCGGACACGACCGTTCACGAGGTCAGCGTCATCGGAAGCGTGCTCCCTATCGTAGAAGTCGAGGTGCTGCAGGGAAAGCGGCTTGGAAGGTTTGCTGCAATGTGCCTAGGTCGGGGCTAAGCCAACCTCTTGAAGCCAAGTTGGTTGTTGGCGTTCGGCGGTCTGAAGTGCCAGGTCGGGCATGGGCAGGTCCCGCACTTGAGTTTCTGCTACATGTTCGTGAGCACGAGGTAGGTTGCATAGGTTCCGGCAACGAGCAGGAAGGCCATGACGAAGCCGATGATGAGCTTGCCGTGCTGGCCGTCTTGGTAGTCGAGGGCGGCGCCGTGGTCGTACCAGTATTTGTTCGTTGGAGCCAAGTGCACGACTCCGATGGCGAGCAGCTTCTCGATGGGGTCCATGGCCCGAATCCCGAGCTCCTCTAGGGACGCGGCCGTTGGCTCGGATTCTGCCCCGCGTGCCTGGAAGAGCGCAATGGTTTCGCGCTGCTCGGGATCGGAGAGTCGGGGGGCGTTCATCGGCAGAAGGCGGGGCTCGGCGAGGCGCCGGAGTTAGGGAGGTACTTCACGTCGGATATCTTACCGATCGCTGGGTATCCGGTTCTAGCTCGGCGGGTTCCCTTGTTTCTCCCAAGCGGATACCAACCTCAGCGGCCCTCGCTGTTAGCTTGCTCGCCATGTCCACGTTGCAGTCACCAAAGTCCGGCGAGAATCGCACCCTTGTGGTGGTCTGGATCGCGAACTTCGTGACGGCTCTGGGCATGATGAGCTTCATCCCTTTCTTCCCAAGCCACCTGCGGGCCTTGGGTGTCCCCGAGGGCGACCTGGCCCTCTGGGCGGGCATCTGCATGGGGGCAGCTCCCATGGCGGCGGCAATCATGGGGCCGATTTGGGGCGCTCTCGGGGACCGCTATGGACGCAAGATGATGGTTCTCAGGTCCCTCTTGGGCATCTTCATTTTCGTGGGCTTGATGGCCTTTGCCAAGACACCCATGCAACTGCTGGTTCTGCGCATCGGCCAGGGCATCTTCTCGGGTTTCCTGGCTCCATCGATCACTCTGGTTACCATGGCCTTCCCCAGTGGCCACACGGGGCGCATCTCGGGCATCTTGCAGTCAGCCATGGCGGGAGGCTCCGTGCTCGGCCCTCTCTTTGGTAGCCTTCTGATCCAAACCCTACCTGCGCGCTTTATGTTCGCGACCCCAGCCATCCTGGCTGGCTGTGCCGCGCTCTTGGTATGGACCGTAGCGCGGGAGGCCGAGCTTCCTGCCCAAACATCCAAAGCCCGTCAACCCATGCACCAGATGGGCCTGGGTGTCCTGCTGGATGTGGCTAAGCGCATCGGCGCTCTCATCCAGCGCCCGGGCATGAAGTTCGGCTTGGGTTTCCTGTTCGTCGCCCAGTTTGGAATCGGGGCAACCAATCCACAACTCGAGCTCTTCGTCGGCTACATCGAGCCCGGATGGAATGCGGCGAAGGTCCAGCAGCACACGGCTTACCTGTTCTCTGTGCTGGCCGTCCTGGGGTTCTTTGCCATGCCGGCGTGGGGGCGCTTCGGCGATCGCCGCAGCCATGGACTGGTGCTCATCCTGGCCGCCGCCGGTACAGGGGTCGGGCTTGTGCTTGGCGGGATGGCGACGGTCTTCTGGGTGCTGCTGGCCTCTCGGCTCTTACTCGGCGTCTTTGGGACCGGGCTGGGCCCGGCCGCATTTGGGATGGCGGCAGAGGTTACGGATCGCGACGAGCAAGGTGCGGCCAACGGCGCCGTCTTCTCGGCGAGGGCTATGGCCCTCGCCCTGGGGTCGATGTTTGGTGGCGCCTTAGTGAACCTGCTTGGGCTACGCGGAATCTACTACGCGGCGGGTGCCCTCCTCCTGTTTGCGGCCCTAGTTGCCACGTTCCGTTTACGCTCGTCCCTGCAGGCTAGCTAGAGGGCCTGCCCCGCAGCTACTTCTTTCCCTGGCCCAGCCAGGGTTGCGTGGTGTCGGCGGGGGGGACCTGCTACGCTCTGCGGCAGTGAAGA
>JAQXEK010000034.1 GCA_029250885.1 Planctomycetota bacterium | reverse complement strand
TACTACAACGACATCGTGCTTCCGGCATGGTGGCAGGGCAAGCGGGGGCAGTGGACCTGCCTGACCATCGGCATGGGGGCCGGAACGGCAAAGCGAGTCCTTGAGGGCACCCTGCCCCCGGGACTCGAGCTGCACTATACAGGCATCGAGCTCGACCCCGATGTCGTGGAGCTTGCCGAGACCTGGTGCGACCTCAAGGGCGACGACAAGACGACCCTAATCGCGGGAATGGACGGGCGTGCCGCCCTTGGACTTGTCCAGGACCAAGGCAGTCTCGACCAAGTGCTCGTGGACGCCTACGCAAACCAGGTCGAGATTCCTCCGCACCTCGCCACGATCGAGTTCTTCCGCGAAGTCCGAGATCTTCTTGCGACGGGTGGCTGGTGCCAGGTCAATGTCAGCGGCTTCTCGGTGCAGGACCCTATGGTCGCCTCGATCGCCAGCACTTTGAGCAGCGCCTTCCAGAGCCCGGCCCTAGTCCTGCGCGTACCCGGTGCCCGCAACTGCACTGTGTTTGCCCGGCGCGAAGCGGCGTTGCCAGATCCAAGGCAGCCCGGCTGGTTGCGGCCAGAGTTTCCAGCCGAGGTAGGAGCGCTGCTCCAGGGCCGCGAAGTTCTAGGGCAGTGGTCCTGGGTCGAGCCTGCCCGCCCTACGGGCGTCGTGCTAACGGACGACCTCGCTCCGGTGGAGCTCCTTCAGCAGCGATCCCTCCAGGTCGCCCGCAGCAGCCTCCTAGGCGACCCGAGCCAGCCTGGGACATGAGACTCGTCAAAGCCGCAAAGTACGCCCCATGGGCCGCCAAGGGGCTCGTCGCGGTCCTAATCCTGGTCAGCCCTCTCGCCCAGGCCGCCCAGGATCAGGCCCAGACCTTAGATGCGATCCAGCGCCACCGGGACAACCGGGACTTCGGCGCGGCGATGGGGGCCGCCGCCGAGCTTCGGCCGCCTGGGCTTCGGGCCCACCACGAGGCCGAGATCCTCTACAGCGCTAGGAGCTACGACGCAGCCCTCCACAAGGCCCTGGAGGCGATTCACTCCGGGGACCGGGACGAGCTGCTCCTCCTGACCTCCGTCAGGGCCGCCATTTGGGTCCTCGACAGCGACTCGGCGAGCTTCTGCCAGCAGCTGCTCCTGGACCGTGTTCTTGCCATGGAGGCTGGCGCCCTGGCTAATCACGCGTGGTATCGCGCCGAGAGCAGTAAGACCGGGAAGATGGTGGAGGACCTGATCGCCGGTGACCACGCCACCGAGGGTGCCATCCACAGGTCCAAGTCCCTGAGCCTCGCCGCACTAGGTGCCGCCTTGATTGGACTCTACCTCGCCCGCACGAAGTCGGCCTGAGTTCGGCCTAGCTGCAAACCATCGGACGAGCTACTAGAGGAAGTTGAGCACGCCATTCCCGGCGGCGTCAAACATGGTCTCGGTTCGAGCGCTGTAGTTGACTCCGTTGGAAAGGAAGTGACGCCAAGGGAGGTTGCCGCGCTCGGAGATCAGACCGAGGGCACCGGCCACTGCACTGCGCACGGGAGCTGGCCTGGTTTTGTCCCGGGCAATGCCAGCGAGCATGGGGAGGGAAGCGGGATCCCCGAGCTGTCCAAGGGCATTCGAAAGAGCACTCACCGTGGCGTTCGATTTTGCCGTCGCGAGGCGGTCCCTGAGGAGAGCTGTGGTCGCGAGCTGGTCCATCAAGCCAAGTCCCAAGGAGACATTCTCCAGGGGCACAGGCTGGAAGCGAAAGCGATCCACAAGCAGCTCCATTTTTGCCTTGGACGCTCGCCGATCCAGCAGACCAAGACTTAGGCTCGTGAAGCCGCGCACCGACGCGTTACCCGAACGGTCGAGCACTCTATCCAAGAGATCGCCGGCCTTCGAATCGCGCATCAGGCCGCAGGCTAGGGCGGCCGTACTGACCTCATCGACGCCGTTGCTCTCGTTCAGGGAGATGCGCAGCTCGATCGCGAGGTCATCACCCACAGCGAGTCCGGCTGCATGCATGCGCGCGCCGTGGGCTCCGGCGGCCAAGGCGACCCATGGGCGATCGGACTTGCGGCCCTTGAGGTAGCGCTCTACGAGGAAGGCCTCGAAGGTGTCCGTTGTGGTCCTGGGTGGGAGGGAGCCGCTGCCCCGGTTGCATGCCTCGGCTAGGGCCATCAGGGCCATATTACGTGCATGCTGGTCCTTGGCGTCGCGGGCCATACCGTAGAGCCGCTCACGCACGAGGGCATCCTGGGGACGGCCCCAGGCGGTGCCCATACGGCCGAGTGCAATGGCGATCCCCGCGAGCTCGTGTCGATAGACCTTTCCATCGAGTCGCTCCAGCAGGCTATCCACGATCGAAGCCGCCAGGGGGCCAGGGGCGTCAGCCGCCAGGGAGGCAATCGTTACGGGCAAGTGGCCCGCCACTACGCGGTCATCTTCCTTGTCGAGCAAGGACCAGAGGCGCTCGAGTAGATCGTCTCGATAGCGCACGCCGACAACGGTATCCGCATCCGCCTGGTGAACCTCTAGGTTGCGCCTTGGATCCTTGAACGGCAGGTACATCTTACCGAGTCCGATGGCCAGGGCGACCCGGACGTCCTGGTCCTCCTTGGGGTTCTCGAAATGCCGCAGCATGGGCAGGAGGATCATCCGACGCACATCATCGTTCTCGGCTCGGCTCGCAATCAAGGACAAGCCGAAGGCGGCAAAGGCCCGCGAGCGATCATTGAACTTCCCGTTGATCTCCAGGCGGACCTGCTTACTGTTCTCCAGTGCGCCCAACAGGTGCTCGATAGCCGCCCGGTCGCCCTGGATACCAAGGGAGAGCAGGGCCGACTCGCGACTCATCGGATCCCTGTCGGCAACGCCCGCCATGAGCGCTGCGAGGATCAACTTCTCTTGGGGACTTCCGATCCGACCAAGGGCGATGAAGCTGGTAGCCGCCACCGTATCCGTTCGGTCCTCGAGAATCGACTCGAAGAGCGCGGGTAAGACTAGTTCCTCGAGGGTGGAATCCGAAGGTCTTGGCAGGACCGTGAGTAAGGTGTCGTCACCCGAGGTTGTGGTGGACGACTGGAGCAGCTCGCGTAAGGGCAAGAGCTCGTCCTTGTTGAAGTACCACCAGTAAGTCCAGTGGGAGAGATCGTCCAGGGAGCCAGCTGTGGTTGCCGCAGTCGCCTTCGCCTGTGCGGCGGGGGACAGGGGAGTCTTGGGGCCACTCAGTCCGGCGAGGCCTCCGCTCGGGGCTGCTTCTTGGGGAAAGAACGGCAGAGGCTCGGGCGGCACTCGGTAGGTTGACCCGTGCCCAAAGACTGTGCCCGCCCAGGCGAGCAGAATGATCGCGCCCCAGAGAAGCGGGGAAGTCATGAAGCTAAGTGGCGAGGATTTGGGCATAGGGACCTAAGGTCGACGGCGGGGTGCGAGCCACAGCCTAGGACTTTAGGCCGGCCTAGGTAACAGAATCTGCTCCTAGGCCGGCCACTACCGCCCCTGGTGGGCCCTGGGTCCCGTTTCGCTAGAGGATATCTAGGATCCCGGTCCCGTTCTCACCCGTCAAGGTGTACGTGCTTGCGCGGTAGTTGATGTCCCTACCGAAGGAGTAGTTCCAGGGCAGATCCTCTTTGGCGCAGATTGATCCGAGGGCCGCCGCCGCAAATCCACGGGCCGCATCTGGGCGCGTGGAGTTCCCAAGCAAGTCCACCAGGGGGTCCAGTGAGGTTCGATCACCAATGAAGCCGAGGGCACCCGCTAGGGCAGCCTGGGTCGTCAGGGATTTCGAGAGAGAGAGCTTCTCGACGAGGTCCGCCACGGCTTCTTCATCGCCGAGTAGACCAAGTCCAATGGCTGCTTGGCGCAGCAGAGGACCGTTGTAGGTGGACTCGCTCACGATTTTACGAACGTCCTGCTTGGCCTCCTTGGCGTCCAACATTCCCAAGGCCACGCAGATGTAACCACGGGCCTGGTCGTCCCTCACATCGGTGAGCCGCTCCTGTAGGACCGGGATGCTGTCCTCTTGTCCAGCAAGTCCCGCCGCGATGGCATAGCCACCCACGCGCGCGGTGCGCTCTTCGGCAAGCTGGGAGTTCAACGCCTGCACGATGGGCAGTGGCGTCTCATCCCCCATACCCGCGACGAAGAGCCCGGCCCCCAGGGCGGACCAAGGCCGCATGGTGGAGTTGGCCCCGGCACCCTTGACCATTCGGCTCAAGAAGTGCTTTTGGATCTCAGGGACTCCTGCATTGTCCTCGGGATTGCCCTCGCGAGCGCCCACTTGGCCCAGGGCGACTAAGGAGAAGTACCTTGACTGGGAATCCAGGTTCTTTCCACTGGCCTCGCGCAGGCACTTCCTGATTCGCTTGTCCAGCTCGTCGCCGTCGCGATCCCCAAGTAAGCCCAAGGCCAAGACACAGCTCTGCACCACGGCATCCTTCTCCGAAGAGGTCCTAGCTTGAACCACTCCCATGAAGGAAGCCGCTAGCTTGGCCTTCCAATCGTCCCCGAGGCTATCACTCTCCTGCGCAAGACGCGCCATGCTCCTGGGGCAGTGCGCCCTTGCCAGGTAGGGATTGGAGCGGTCTTGGAAGTAGGCGAGGAGGAACTCCGCCTGCTGTTCGGCGGTGCTGATGTCGTCCTCCTGCAAGGCCAGCTCGGGACTTCCCTTGCCCAAGGTGATGTTGCCTAGAGCGATCACGCAGGCAACCTCGATGTCCCGGGTTGCACTCTCGTCGCCGAGAAGGGCAAGCCGAAGGGCATTGGCGATCTCGACACGCAGGGCGTCCTTGGCCGTTGCGCGCCCCACAAGGGAGAGCCCATAGGCGGCGAAGGTCCGCGTTCGACGACTGACCTCACCGCGGCCGACCTCGGTCCGCCCGACTTGCGTGTCATTCAGCAGGTCTAGCAGGAGAGCGATCGACTGGTCCTGGGCCAAGATGCCTAGGGATAGGGCTGCGGTCTCTGAGATTTCCTGGGAGCTGTCCTTGAGGAAGGGGCGGATGGCCTCGGCGAAGGATGACCCACCTTGCTCGCCATTGCCTTGCCCAATCTTGGCCAAGGCGATCATGCATCCGGTAATGATGTCGTTGTTCGTCTCAGTCTCCAGTGCCTTGAGCAGCGCGGGGACGACCCGGTCCTGGATATCGGCGCGAGTCGGGCGCATGCGGCTGCTCTGGAAGATCTGCTGGCCTTGGCCTGTGAACCAACCAACGTCACCCGTGGTGGCCTTGGCCCGGTTGAGGGCATCCCTCAGGTTCAAATAGCCAGCCTTGTTGAACTCCCACCAGTAAGACCATTCATCCAGGACAAAGGCCTGCCCCGTTGGGCTGGTCGAGGGCGCGCCGCCCTTGGCTCCACCAATCGGGCCTCCTGTGGGAGGGCTCGGCACGACGCCCCCTCCCGAGTCTGGAGGGTTCGGGTTCCCGGGACTGGGGCCACCCGTCGGGGGTGGACTTCCCCCGCCGCCGCCACCTCCGCCAGCGGCCGGCGGCACGGTGTCCCCTGGACCTAGATAGGTTCCGCCATGGGAAGAGGCGATGGGGGAGAGGCAAAGAAAGCCAGCTGCCAGGAGGGCTGCGGCCATGGGAGAGTAGGTTGCGAACTTCATGATGAACTCGGGTCAGTACGTAGGTTGCTTGGAAGCGCGCTTCGAGTTGCGCGATGTATGACTAAAGCAAGCCACGTGCCAAACCTCTGTTAGAGCACGTATTCCGCACTTATCCCGCGTTCGGTCTTTGGAGGGGGCCCTTTGCCCTGGCCCACTCGGGCACGCTCTAACCGGCAGGCAGGAAAGCGTTCCCATTTCGCCGCAAGCATTCCCCTTCGGCTTGCTCAGGCCGCGCTGCGCACCCGGCGGGAAGGCCCCAAACGCAGCGGAGGCGCTTGGTCCTAGGACCAAGCGCCTCCGCTCTCGTGCCCAACTCAGTTGGGCACTGACTCATCCAATGCTTAGAGGATGTTCAAGACACCAGTGCCACCGGACTCGTTCAGAGTCACCGTTGACGCACGATAGTTGAGGTCCGTCGCAATCTTGGAGTTCCAGGGCAAGTCTTCCTTGTCCGCAACAAT
>JAQXEK010000028.1 GCA_029250885.1 Planctomycetota bacterium | reverse complement strand
GGACGGATGCTTTCCCCGAGGCTACACAACAACCCCATGGATTGCCAAAGGGAAGGTGGCACCGATTTCGGGCCATGGCACCGGGACCCAATCCTAGGAGCGTGGCTGTAAACGACATCAGGGCTCTCCGGTATTTACCGGAGAGCCCTGATGTGCTGCTGTGCCCTGATCTAGTTTCGTTCCCAGCCCATGGCTAGGGTCGCGCCGAAGACCTCGCTCCAACTTGGAAAGAGTCTGCCCGACTCTTCACGAAGATGGTCTAACGCCTGTTCAAAGGTCTTGGCCAATTTCTCTCGGTCACCCTCAAAGGTGTACCCCAAAACTTCAAGCACCGGGAAGATCTCCTCGAAGCGCAGGAACGAAAGCATGTTCTGACGCTTATAGAGGTCGAGCGCAGTCAGAAACTCGATGGTCTCATCACTTAGCTGATCGGCACGAGGGGGGCTTGTGCGCCGAACTGGGGCCTTTTTCTTCGGCTTGGCTGAAGCGGAGGGGTTGTTCTTTTTGGCAGGCATGGGGCAATAGAGCGTGGCAGTGGGGGTAGGACTGACTTCCCAACACATCGACCTGGCCCTGCTGCAATCTGAAACAGAGCCCGAAAATCTGATTAGATTCTCGGGCTCTGTTCTGAAGTCCCCCGGTTCGCAGAAACCGGACGCACGCTTGTTGAAATCCTTAGGAGCCCAACTTTGGCCTGCCCATCATCTCAAGAACCTTCTCCGTCGTCGGAGACTCGATGATCCCAGCCTCGGTCACGATGGCCGTAACCAATTCGGCAGGGGTCACATCGAAGGCCGGGGCGTAGACCTTGGCCTCGGCGGGAGCCGTGCGCTTGCCATAGCCTTCGGTGATCTCTTCGGCGGGACGCTCTTCAATCGGGATGTCCGCTCCGGTGACCACAGCAGTGTCGATGGTCGACCTAGGTGCGACAACATAGAAGGGAATGTTGTGGTACTTAGCCAAGACCGCAACCCCATAAGTGCCGATCTTATTGCACACATCGCCGTTGCGGGCAATACGATCCGACCCGACGATGACCGCGTCGATTTTGCCTTCCATCATGACCCGGGCGGCCATGTTGTCGGTGATCAAAGTCACGTCGATGCCAGCCTGCATTAGCTCCCAAGTCGTTAGCCGCGCCCCCTGAAGTAGAGGGCGCGTCTCATCGGCAAATACCGCAATCTTCTTGCCCTGCTCGTGGGCCACATACATCGGCGCCAAGGCCGTGCCCATGCCACCAGTCGCAAGTGCCCCGGCGTTGCAGTGCGTGAGCAAAGCCATGCCATCTTGAATGAGCTCCGCACCTAGTTCGCCCATGCGGCGACACTGGGCGGCGTCCTCGGTATGGATCGCCTTGGCTTCCTCGAAGAGACCGGCCACAAGCCCGGCACTGTCTGCGCCCGCCTCGAAGTCGACCTTTGCGCGGCGTACCATGCGATCTAGGGCCCAAAACAGGTTGACTGCAGTTGGCCGCGCCTTGGCGAGGGTTTCGGACGTGCCTTGGATGTGGGCCATCAGGTCGTCGCGATCCCGGCCGGCTTCCGCCTGAACGCCAAGCAACATCCCGTAGCCCGCCGCGACACCAATAGCCGGTGCTCCGCGAACGGCAAGGCGCCAGATTGCGTCGACCATATCCGGGACGGTTTTTACGTCGATCTCAATAAATTCAGCGGGCAGAAGGGTCTGCTCGACCATGCGGCAGAAGCCGTTCTGGCTGTCGCCGTCGATCCAAGAGAGGGTACTTACGTTCATAACTAGGGGGTTGGGGGTGCTTAGGCGAAACGCGCTTGAAGTGCAGCGTCTTTGGCTTCTACCTTGTCGGCCATTTCTTCGCGGAACTCGACCAAACGTGCCGCAAGTTGCTCGTCTTGGAGGGCGAGAATGCGGATAGCGAAGAGAGCGGCGTTCGCAGGGCCTCCGCCACCGACAGCCACGGTGGCCACCGGGATGCCGCTGGGCATCTGGACCGTGGCGAGTAGGGCATCCAGGCCACCGAGAGGAGGGTTGTCCATAGGAATCCCCATCACCGGCTTGAGTGTGTGTGCGGCGACGACGCCGGCCAGGTGGGCAGCGCTACCCGCCGCACACAGGAAGACCTGCACGCCAACAGCCTCTGCCTCGGCGAGGTAAGTCACGAGGGCTGCCGGCGTTCGGTGGGCAGAGCGGACCTTGGCCTCGAAGGGGACGCCAAACTTAGCGAGGTGGTCGAAGCAGGGCTGTAGGCGATCGGCATCGGAGTCCGAGCCCATCAAGATGGCAACTTTGGGAGAGGTCATGGGACGGGGGGGTTAGGCGTTTTCGGTCTGAGCGGTAACGATTCCCAATGGCAGGGAATCCGTCAGGGTCTGGCAAATTTCGGCGTAGCTCGAGGCGAGTTGGGCCGAGATCGATGGGTCGATCTCAGGTCCGGGTGCCTCCTTGTTCCAGTCCAAGGTCTCGAGCCAGTCCCGAAGGATCTGCTTGTCGAGGCTAGGCTGGTTTTGGCCAACGGCATACTTGTCCGCGGGCCAGAATCGAGACGAGTCCGGGGTCAGCGCTTCGTCGATCAGGATTACCTCGCCGTTCAACAGGCCAAACTCGAACTTGGTGTCAGCGAGAAGCATGTTGTGGGAAGCGAGCACTTCGGTACCCCGGGCAAACAGGGCCATGGTGGCCGCAAGTGCCTTCTCGTATACATTGGTGCCAACAGTCTCACAGGCCACCTCAGGGGAGATTGCCATGTCGTGCTCGTCGTCCTTGGTGGTCGGGGTAAAGAGCGGCATGGGCAGGCGCTCGCAGAACTCCAAGCCTTCGGGCAGGGCGATGTCGCAGATCGTGCCCTGCTTCTGGTATTCCTTCCAGCCGGAGCCGACGATATAGCCACGCACGACCCACTCCACAGCAGTCGGGGCTGCGCGGTGCACAATCATGATGCGGCCCTCAAGATCCCTACGCTCCTGATCGGAGATCCCGGGGATGTCCTCCACGTCCGTGGAGATTAGGTGGTTCGCAATCAGATCCTCGGTTTGACCAAACCACCAGCAGGCGATGTGGGTCAGGACGCGTCCCTTGTTGGGGATGCCATTTGGAAGGATCACGTCAAAGGCCGAGACGCGGTCGCTGGTAACGAAGAGCAGCTTGTCTTCCCCGAGGGGATAAATGTCGCGTACCTTGCCAGCCGTTAATAAGGTGAGGTCGCCGATGGTCTCGCGGCGGCCGAGATAGATGGAGTCTTGCATAGTCCGAAGTGTTTTCAGGTCGGGGATGCCAGGCATCGAGTGGAAGAGGAGGTCCGATTTCCCTTGGATTTTTTGCCTAGGGACCAGACAAGTTGGATTATGACAGGCCTCGGGGCCCGCTACAATGGGGGCCATGCGCCAAGCCTTTGACTCTTCTGATTTGGGCGGTCCCAGGGAACAAAAAGTTGCCTTCAGCGACCCAACAACGCCTCGCGGCCTGTCTCCCCGTGCCCCCATCTCGGGCTCGATCACACCGCCCGCTTCCAAGTCCCTTGCCCAACGCGCCCTGCTCTTTGCGGGGCTGGCCAACGGGACCACCCGCATCACCGGCGCAGCGCGCCTAGGGGCCTGCGACGACATCACGGCGGCCATCGGGATCCTCGAGAACCTCGGGCTCTCCTTGCAATGGACGGCACCCCGGGCCTTGAACGTCATTGGAAGCTCACCGTGCCATGTGGGCGGTCTGCAGCCGATCGGGCCCTTCGAAGTAGGCGAGTCTGCGACCCTTGCCCGGCTGGTGACGGCTATCGCAGGTCTCTGCTGCAGCGGCAACGTCTCCGTGCGGGGTCTGGGCACCCTAGAGCGGCGGCGCAGCCCCGCGCTCTTTACCGCCTTACAGGACGCGGGCGTCAAGCTGAAGTGCAGCGAGCATGGGGCCTGGCCCGTGGGTCTAGACTCCATTGGTCCACCCCCGGACCTCAACCTTCGCAACCCCAGCTCGAGCCAAGAGCTTTCGGCCCTGCTCTTCGCCGCCGCCTGCTATGTGGACCCGATCCAAGTCCACCTCGACGGAGCCCTGCCCAGCCAACCGTACCTAGAGCTGACCCGCTCGATGCTCAAGACCTTCGGCGTGCTCGCAGCCCCCGTCGATGCGCGCTTCAAAGGCGGCCAGAGCTTCGAGGTTCAAGGTGTCCTGACTGCGCCGACCCAGCCCATCCATCTTGAGCCCGATGCCTCTTCCGCCGCGGTCGCTCTGTGCGCCGCAGCCATCACCGGCGGCGAGCTTGAGGTGCCCGGTCCTTGGTCCAAGTCCACCCAGGGCGACCGCCATATCGTAAATTTCCTGGTGCAGTTCGGACTTAACTCGGGCCTGATCAACGCAGACGATTCCGACACCGATAGCGACCTGCTTGCAACGGCTGGTCGCATTACGCGCGGGGCCGAAGTCGACCTCTCCGGGCATCCGGACCTCGCCCCGCCCCTTGCTGCTGTGGCCGCCTACGCGGCGATTAACCTGGGGGAAACCAGTGAGCTGCTCGGCCTACACACCCTGGTGGGTAAGGAGTGCAATCGCCTGCAAACCCTGGCAAGCGGTCTAAAGTCACTTGGCCTGCAAGTTGAGCTCCGAAACGACGAGCGCGTCTGTGGCCTGCGCATTTCGGCTCCGGCAAACCGTGAGGAGACCAGACCACGCGCGCTCTTGCTCGACTCCCAGGGCGACCACCGCATGGCCTTCGCGTTTGCACTCTTCGGCCTGATCCAGCCGGGTGTTCTGGTATTGGACCCCATGGCAACTTCTAAGTCTTGGCCGAGCTTCTGGGAAGACCTCGCCGCCCTTTAGCGCTATCCTGCCTGCAACTATGACGAATCAAGACACAAACATGGACTCCCTCGAGGATGCTACGCCCAAGGGCCCGGTGCTGGTCTGCGGTGGCGCAGGATACATTGGTAGCCACACAGTCGAGCTGCTCGAGCGGCGGGGCGTTGGCGTCGTTGTGCTCGACAACCTTAAGGCCGGGCACAAGGAGGCAGTGCAGGCTCCCCTTGAGGTCTGTGACCTCGGCGATGCTCCTGGCCTGGATCGAGTGTTCGCCAAGCATAAGCCCAGTGCGGTGATTCACTTTGCCGCTCTTTGCTATGTGGGCGAGTCCGTGACGGATCCCGCGAAGTACTACAAGGAGAACGTTACGAACACCTGGGAGCTGCTCCAGGCCATGCGCCGGGCCGAGTGCCGGGACATCGTCTTTAGCTCGACCTGCGCGACCTACGGCGAGCCCACCGAAATGCCGATTCCCGACGGACACTCGCAGAGGCCGATCAACCCCTACGGCAATACGAAGCTACACATGGAGCACATGATGGGGGACTTCTCGCGTGCCTACGGGATGCGCTTTGCCGCCCTGCGCTACTTTAATGCCGCCGGAGCTTCGACCCAGCGCGACATCGGTGAAGACCACAACCCGGAGACCCACTTGATTCCGTTGGTCCTTCAGGTTGCCCTGGGCAAGCGCGATGAGATCTTGATGTTCGGCGACGACTACGACACGCCCGACGGCACCTGTGTTCGAGACTACATTCACGTGGAAGATCTAGGCGATGCGCACCTGCGTGCCTTAGTCAAGTTGCAGACGGGCACCCAGCGGCTGGCATGCAACTTAGGAACCGGCACGGGCTTCTCGGTCCGCGAGGTGATCGAGGTTGCCCGCAAGGTGACCGGACATGAGATTCCGGCACGGGTGGTCGGACGGCGTGAAGGAGACCCCGCCATGCTCGTCAGCGGTGGAACCGAAGCCAAGCGTCTGCTTGGCTGGGAAGCGAATCGGGGTGACCTGGAGAGTATCGTCAGCGATGCCTGGAGATTCCTAAAGGCGCACCCCAACGGCTACGGCAAGTGACTTGACGGTCAAGGGTGCATTAACCTAGCCACGGTCCCAAGGGCTTCCCTGCAAGCGGCCCTAGGACGCGGCGCATTCTAGGTACGCAACGCCCTCAAGGGTTGAACGTTGGCCTAGCGCTTTGGAGAATAGGACCATGAATAGCAGTCGATGGATGATGTTTGGATTGGTGTGCGTACTGCCCCTTGTCCTAGGTTTGGGTCACGCGCAAAAGGAGGACGCCGAAGATCGGTACGAGGGTGGGTTCGAGACGATTTCCCAGCCAGAGATACTTGGGCATGTGAACTATTTGGCCTCGCCCGAGTTGGAGGGCCGCGATACACCAAGTCGAGGCTTGGACTTGGCAGCCGACTACATCGCAGCTCACCTGGAGAGCTATGGGCTAGAGGGGTTGGGCCCTGATGGCAGCTTTATCTTGCCTTGGACCTATCCTAAGCAACTGGAGGCCCCCGTGGCCGACGGCTGCTTGCTCGAGCTCGAGGTGGACGAAGATGTTCCCGTGGATTTTAAGCTCGCGAAGGACTTCACTCCCTTGCCTGGAGCCAATGGAGAGGCAGAGGGCGAGCTCTGCTTCTTGGGTTTCGGCATCCACGCGCCAAAAGACAATTACGACGACCTCAAGGGCGGCAAGATGGAGGATAAGATCGCGCTTGTTCTCTGGGAAGAGCCGCGTCATAAGCGGGTCCTGGATGGACCCGAGATCAGCGAAGCCGCAAATATCTTCACTAAGCTAAAGGGCCTAAAAAAAGAGGGAGTGCGCGGAGTGATCTTCGTGCGTCGCCCGGCCCCAGACAACGCCGTCGACAAGAAGGGTAAGCTTCTCAAGGGTGGGCTTCCTCCTGTGGAGATTCCCGGCCGGGCGCCGGCCGATAAAAAATCGACGGAGAGCCAAGAGCCCGAGCTCGACTTCGGCTTCCACCACACCTGGGCCAGCTGGAATGTTCCCGTCGGCGAGCGGCCCCAGAAGCCCGCCTTGCCCGCCATTGAGGTCTCGGTCGAGGTTGCCTCGGAGCTGCTAGGCGAGGACGTCGTCAAGCTCGCAGCGAAGATGGACAAGTCGGGCAAGTCTACCCGCAAGCACCCCAAGGGTCGGACTGTGCGATTTACAGCCGAGACCGAAGAGCGCACAATGCAAGCGCCCAATGTCGTCGCCCTACTGCGGGGAAGCGACCCCGAGTTTGCGGATCAGTATGTCGTGCTCGGTGCTCATATGGACCACCTCGGAGTTGGTTTCCGCGGGCGCATGGCCGCGGGTGCCGACGACAATGCCTCGGGCATCGCCGCCCTTTTGGAAGTCGCCCAGGCTATGGCCAAAGCCAAGCCAAAGCGCTCCTATATCTTTGCTACCTTCTCAGGCGAAGAGGACGGGCTCTTGGGCAGTCAAGCCCTCTGCGACGCACCTCCGATCCCGTCAGAGAAGTGGATTGCGATGATCAACATGGACATGATTGGGGTCGGCAAAAACTCCGAGACAATCGTACTTGGAGTCAAGAGAAACCCAGACCTGGGCAAAGTCCTAGAGCGGGCCCAGAAACTCGAGTCGAGTGGAATCAAGAAGGTCGTCACTCGCAAAGGTGAAGAGCTCTGGAAGCGCTCGGACCACTACTCCTTCCACCGCGTTGGCGTGCCCGTGCTGTTCTTCTTTGAAGCCCTGCCCATTACAAACAACCACGACTACCACACTTGGCGTGACATGCCTGCTGGTGTGGACTATCTCAAGGTCACTCGCACCGCACGCCTGGTCTACAACACAGCTTGGCTGCTAGGCCAAGAAGACGACATTCCCGCCGAGCCTCGCCCTTAGGTCTATGCCTAGAATTACAGTAGCCCTCCTGGGCCTGATCGCCCTGGTCTTGGCCTATGACATCGCTTCTGACCAAGGCGTTGCCGCCCAAGGGGATCTTGGGGGCGGTACCGATCCCAGAGTGCCTTCCGGATTCTTCCAGAGTGCAGAGGACCCGATCCAGCATGCCCAAGCCCGCGAAATCAACGAGCCCGTTTTCGAGGCTGAACACGTCCTCGCCCTCGAGCCCCAAGTTCCAAAGCCCGGCTCACAAGACGACGCACTCCAGTCAGATCTCGAGTCTATCATTGGCCGTTGGTTCCTAACCGCATCCCAGAAGTCCCGGGGCAAGCTCAAGGGTCCGGACACCCAGATCTCCGTCCACGTTCGGGAGCTCTCCGACAACAGCACCCTAGCGTCCGTCAAGGGAAACAGGATCTTGCGACCCGCATCCAACCTAAAGGTAGCCACCAGCGCCGCCGGCTTGGTCCTATTGGGCGCCACGGGCCAATACGAGACCGTCTTCGAGACCAAGGGTTCGGTCAGGGATGGCATTCTTCAAGGAGACCTGATCGTTCACGCAGGCGGCGACCCCCTTGCGCGGGATGGCAGCCAAGGTGCCACTGAGGGCCGTCTCGACGAGGTGGCCACCGCACTTCAGACACGTGGAATCCGGCGTATTGCAGGCGACCTCGTACTGAATGAAGGCAGCTTTCTCGACCCGGGAGTCGGCCCATCCTGGCCAAGCTCGAACCAACACTGGGATGATTACTGCGCCCTAGCCGCCGGACTTACGGTGAACGCCGGTGTTCTGGTCGCCGAGGTCTCACCCCGGAAGAATGCCAGCGAGGCCAGCATATCTGTGCATCCCTCGCCCCATGGCCTGAGCAGAAGCTACGGCGTCACGATGGTGAGCGGAAAGGTCAATGATGTTCGCGTTGGCGCGACGACCGCGAAGGTGACGGTAAAGGGCAAGCTCGGCTCAAGTACCGGTGTGGTCGTGTCCGACTTCTCCCACCCCGATCCCGTCGGCCTATTTGGCGCGGTGCTCACGGATCGCCTAAAGCGGGCAGGCATCACCGTAGGTGGCAAGACAATCAAGCGCCGGGGGCCGCCTCCCGTCGGGGAGCCATTCTTTGTGCTGCGCTCGGCAGTGGCCGACAGCTTGGTGCCGATCAACACCCACTCAAACAACGGCGTCGCCGACCAGCTCTTCTTTACCCTTGGGCATCGACTAGGTGGGGGAGGAACCCGCGAGGCATCGGCCGCGGCCATTGGACTGGCCTTCGAAGCCCTGGGCATCGACCCTGCCGGACATCACCAGGTTGATGGCTCCGGCCTATCCAGGGACAACCGCATCAGCCCCGTTCAGCTTACTGGACTGCTCCAGGCCGTCCTATTCGGGCTTTTGGAGTCCTCTCCCCTGTCGCGGAGGTACCTCGACTCCTTGGCCGTTGCGGGCCAGAGCGGCACCCTTGCCACGCGCCTTCGCTCCACACCCGCCGCTGGCCAGGTCTTTGCCAAAACCGGCTTCATCGATGGCACGAGCTCGCTCTCGGGCATCGCAATTTCGCCAGCTGGGCGTGGCTTGGTGTTCTCGATCATTGTGAATTATCCGACTATCTCCGGGCTGAACACATCCGCATGGAAGCCCATGCAAGACGAGATGGTGCTCCGCATTCTTAGGGCTGCTGATTAATACTCTTTTATGCCAGACGCAAGCTCTCCTAATTTAGATGACGTTCTCGAGTTGGCCCTTGCCGCGGCAATGGAGGCAGGCGCGATCCTTACGGAGTTCGAGGGCAAGCTCGCGGCGCGCCCAGATTTCGACGGCGAGGCCACCTGGACAAAGTCCTCAAGACGTGACTTGGCGACCGCCGCAGACGTCGCTTCCGAGCGTGCAATCGTGGCCAGGCTCCGGGAAGCTTATCCCGACCACGCCATCGAGGCAGAGGAGGAGGTCTGTGACCAAGGTGACGCCCGCAAGGGGCCGCGCTGGTTTGTCGACCCCCTCGACGGCACCATCAACTTTGTGCATGGACTGCCCGCCTACTGCGTGTCCATCGGCTTTTACATCGACGGCGAGCCGGTAGTCTCCGTCGTACACCTGCCCCGCCTCGGAGAGACCTTCCACGCCATCCGCGGCCAGGGTACCTTCCTGAATGGAGTCCGGGTCTCGGTCTCGAAAGCGGACAGCCTTGGGGAGAGCGTTCTCGCCACCGGATTTCCCTACCGCAGGGGTGAGCTCAAGGAGGACAACCTTTCTAACTTCAGCGGGCTGTTCTACGACATACGCGGGATCCGCCGGATGGGATCTGCCGCAGTAGATCTGGCCTACACAGCCGCGGGTCGTCTGGACGGATACTGGGAGCTTCACCTGTCGTCCTTCGATGTGGCCGGTGGGGTGCTGTTGGTTCGCGAGGCCGGAGGAATTGTCACCGATGCGGAAGGCGGCGAAGACTGGCTCCACGGCGGCCACATCATCGCGGCCGGCCCAGCCGTCCACAGGGCACTACTCGGCAGAATCAGCCACGAATAGGTCCCTGACCAGAAAATGGCTCGTATTTACGGCGCTCCAGGCCTGAGTTTTCTGGGTTGAATTGGGCCAACTCTGCCATGCAACTGGGGGCCGAAGTGGTAGAGTGGCGAGGCTATGTTGCCACCTTTTTGTACCTGTATTGCGGGCCCTTGCCCGGCCTTCTTTGTTAGCAGCATGTTCGGCTCGGATCCCGTCCCTTTTAGGGACCTTGTGACGGAGGCCAAGACATGGCTCTAGGTCCAATCAAGCTCAAGGGAGTTCGCCAAAACAACCTCAAGAACTTCGATGTCGAGATCCCCAGGGGCAGCCTGACCGGCATTACTGGAGTATCCGGCTCAGGCAAATCTTCCCTCGCCTTTGACACAGTCTTCCGCGAAGGTCAGCGACGCTTCCTCGAGACCCTGTCCGCCTATGCGCGGCAGTTCGTCGGGCGCATGGAGAAGCCCGAAGTCGACCATATTGAAGGCCTTGCTCCCGCCATCGCCGTGGACCAGCGCTCGGTACCTCGCGGTGCCCGATCCACGGTTGGCACCCTGACCGAGATCTTCGACCACCTACGGGTTCTCTTTGCACGGGCGGGAACTGCCCACTGTCCCGAGCATGGCGTTCCCCTGACTGGAAGGACCCCCGAGTCCGTGGTCGAGGAGCTCTTGACCGCCTACGACGGTCAGCGCTTGCACATCTGCGCGCCCGTCATCCGCGATCGCAAGGGACAGCATAAGGCCGTCTTCGGCGACCTGATCCGCAAGGGCTTTGTTCGGGCACGGGTCAACGGCGAGGTCATTCGCATCGAAGACGCCCCTGAGCTCGAGCGCTATGTGCGCCATACCATTGACGTGGTAGTGGACCGACTCAAGGTGACCCCCGATTCGAAGGGCCGTATTCGTGAGGCGGTGGCCATGGCCGTCGAATTTGGCGGCGGCGACGTGATCGCGCTGGACGCCGACTTTGGGCAACGCAGCTGGTCGACCCACCGCAGCTGTAAGCAATGTGGCCGCGAGGCTCCGCCCCTAGAGCCGCGGCTGTTCTCCTTCAACTCACCCCACGGCGCATGCCCCGACTGCAACGGGTTGGGCCGCACCAGGCTGCCCTCCGAGGCCAAGTGCATCCGCGACGGCTCCCTGTCGATCCGCGAGGGCGCCCTGGCCGTAACCCGGGCCAGCGGAGGCGCACTGCTGTTCCCCAAGGCCGACTTCAAGTTCCTGACCGCCGTCGCTAGGGAGAATGACTTCGACCTGGACACCCCCTGGAACGAGCTCTCGGACAAGGGCAAACGCTCCGTCCTCTATGGGACCGGGCACGCGCGCTACACGGACTACTCCAACTGGGCCGGCTCGCGGGGTAAGGGCCAAGTCACCTGGAAAAGGCGCTTTCGAGGCGTCCTGCCTTCCATCCAGCGCAGTCTAGAGGGCGGCTCTAGGCGTAAGCAGCTCGACCGCTTTCTCAGCGAAGAAATTTGCTCGACCTGTCATGGCAGTCGACTCGGCGAGCACGGCCGCTCTGTGCAGCTCGGCGGTGCGACCATCGACCACGTACTCGGCCATCCGGTGGCTCGTATCGACGAGATGTTGGGCAACCTGAACCTCTCCAAGCGCGAGGGCCGCATTGCCAAGGATCTCTTGACCGAGATCCGCCGGCGGAGCTCGTTCCTTGTTCAGGTTGGCCTGGGTTACCTGACCCTAGACCGCTCGGCGGACACGCTCTCCGGTGGCGAGGCCCAACGCATTCGTCTGGCGGCCCAGCTTGGTGCTGGCCTGCAGGGCGTGCTGTATGTGCTTGACGAGCCGTCCATTGGTCTACACGCCCGGGACCAGGCGCGGCTTTTCCGAGCCCTGGAAGGTCTGCGCGATCTCGGCAACACCGTGGTTGTGGTGGAGCACGACGAGGCCACTCTGCGCGGCGCCGATCACCTGATCGACATTGGCCCCGGCGCAGGAAGTGGGGGCGGCCACTTGGTCGCCTTTGGCTCCCCCGAAGAGGTCTCCCATGCGGCCTCGCCCACAGGCGCCCTCCTGCGCGGCGAACTGCCCCTGGCCAATGCATCCGAAGGCCGTAAAGGACTGGGCAAGAGCCTCCTGATTCGCGGCGCCCGTGGGAACAACCTACGCGGAGTCAATGTGGAGATTCCGCTCGGCCTGTTTGTCGCGGTCTCCGGCGTCTCGGGTTCGGGCAAGTCGACCCTGATCAACTCCACCCTGCGCCCGGCCCTAATGCGCCACCTCGAGCTGGAGTGCCCCGACCCAGCGGACCACGATGGCATTGACGGCTTCGAGGATGTAGATGCCCTGGTGGTGATCGACGCATCTCCCATTGGACGAACACCGCGCTCAAACCCTGCCACCTACACAGGCGCCTTTGGGCCGATCCGCGACCTCTTCGCGGGCCTGCCCGAGTCCAAGATGCGCGGCTGGAAACCTGGCCGGTTTTCCTTCAACGTGGCAGGAGGCCGTTGCGAGGCCTGTGGCGGTGCGGGTGCGACCTACGTCGAGTTGCAGTTCCTCGCCCCCGTCACCGTGGCCTGCGAAGAGTGCGGCGGCAACCGCTTTGGCGCCGAGACCCTAGGCGTCCACTTTAAGGGCTTGTCGATCGCCGATGTGCTCGCCTTATCTGTCGAGGATGCTCTCGATATCTTCCGAGACATCCCAAAGATCCGCGTTCCCCTGCAGACTCTGTTCGATGTTGGGCTTGGCTATGTTCGACTTGGACAACCCTCAACGACCCTATCCGGTGGAGAGGCCCAGCGCATTAAGCTGGCCAAACACCTGCAAAAGCGGCCCCGGGGACACACCCTGTATCTGCTGGACGAGCCCACAACAGGTCTGCACCAGTCCGACGTGCAGAAGCTCGTTATGAGTCTCCACCGCCTGGTGGACCTGGGCCAAAGCGTGGTAGTGATCGAGCATAACCTCGACCTGATCAACGTTGCGGACCATGTCATCGACCTAGGGCCCGAAGGCGGAGCTGGTGGCGGCAAGCTTGTGGTCTGCGGCAAGCCTGAAAAGATTAAGGCGCATAAGAAGTCGTACACCGGCAAGGCCCTTGCGGCAGGAAATGCACCGCCTAAGAGCGCGCCCGACGAGCGCTTCATGGATGAGCTCGCCCGGGGAGAGTCCGACACAATCTCCGTTCGTGGCGCTCGCACCCACAACCTAAAGAACATTAGCGTGGACATCCCGCGACGGTCCCTGACCGTGGTGACTGGGCCTTCCGGTTCGGGCAAGACATCCCTAGCCCTGGACACGATTCATGCAGCCGGAGAGCGCCGCTTCGTGGATTCCCTGTCGACCTACGCACGTCAGTTTCTGGGCACCCGGGACAAACCACCCGTTGATCGCATTGATGGACTCGGCCCCTCGGTAGTGGTCGAGGCCGGTGGTGGTGGATCCCATCCGCGATCTACCGTTGCTACCTCAACAGAGCTCCACGACTATCTTCGCGTCCTATGGTCCCGCGCCGGCGAGCGCCGCTGCCCGGAACACGGCCAGGTGCTTAAAAAGACCGACGCTGGACACATTGCGAAGGACGTAGTCGCCCTGCTCGAGGGCAAGAGCGGCTGGGTCCTTGCTCCGATGTTCCAAGCTCAAGAATCCACCTACGAGGCCGGCGAAGAGAAGCAAGTCGATCCCCTGTTCGAGGCCTTCGAGTCCGCCCGAGGGGCATGGATAGGGGCAGGATTTGCGCGTATCTTAGTCGACGGCAAAGAGGCGCGACTCACCCCCGAACTTAGGCTGCCCACGGAGACTAAGCGCATCGACCTTGTACTTGACCGGGTCACCTTCAGCACCGAGCATCGCGCCCGTATCGCAGAGGCCGTCGAACTTGCCGAGAGCCTGTCCGACGGGCGCGTCAGCATGCTTGCTAAGGGCGACAAGGTTCGCCATGAGTTTAGCGTGCTTGGCCACTGCACCGAGTGCGGCTTCGGCATCACAGAGAACCTAGAGCCCCGGCACTTCTCCTTCAACGCCCACGTTGGCGCCTGCCCGGACTGCGCTGGGCTGGGTGCTTCCTGGCAGTGCGATCCGGATCTACTGGTTGACAGCCCAGACCTGCCCCTGGCCCACCCAGTGGGCGAGGCAACCGCAAACACGGCCGTCGGCGGCAAGCTCGGCCGCTATCTAACGAAAGGAAAGGGCTACTACGAAGCCATGCTGCGCGAGGTCGCTAGGTCCCATCGCATCGACCTCGCCAAGCCATTCAGTAAGCTCACCGAGAAGCAGCAGCGCCTGATCTTGTTTGGGGAAGAATCCCGCGAGAGCTATAAGGTCGTAGTCGCCAAGGAAGGCCAGAACTACGCCATGGAGCAGCAATACGAGTCTCCATGGCCAGGACTCTGTGGACACGTGGATGCATGGCATCGCAAGTCCGAAGATCCGGGGTGGAGCAGCACCCTAGAAGAGCACATGGCGCGTAAGACCTGCCGTGCATGCGCGGGTGAACGGCTTGCGCCGGGACCACGCTCGGTCACCATTGGCAAGCGGCGGCTCCCCACGGTGCTTGGGTTCTCGGTCGAGGAGGCGCTCACCTGGTTTAGTAAGCTACGCCTGAAGAAGAAGGATAAGGAGGCCGTGCAGGCCGTCCTAGAGGAGGTCCGCTCGCGACTGGAACTCTTGCAGCGCGTTGGACTGGGCTACCTGAGCTTGGATCGCTCCATGGGGACCCTGTCCGGCGGTGAAACGCGCCGGGTGCGCCTGTCCGCCAACCTAGGGTCGAATCTCGTCGACGTCTGTTATGTGCTCGATGAGCCGACAGTGGGCCTGCACCCGGCGGATGTGGACATGCTGACGGACGCGCTGATGACTATGCGCGATCGCGGCAACACGGTGATCGTGGTCGAGCACGATGAATCCCTGATGGAGCGCGCCGACTACATCGTCGACATTGGTCCCGGCGCAGGACGAACCGGCGGCGAGGTCGTGGCCGCGGGAACTCCGGGTGAAATCAAGGGTACACCCCGCAGCCTCACGGGCGCCGCCCTGCGCGGAGACTTCAGCTTGGCCCTGCGCAAAGCGAAGGCCGGCAAGGCCTCGAAAGCTGAAGATGCAGGCGCCCAGGTTGGGATCCGCGGCGCAAGCCTCCATAACCTGCGCAATGCATCCTTTGACGCCACCTTTGGGAGCATAACTGGTGTCTGTGGCCCTTCAGGGTCTGGGAAAAGTTCGCTGATTATGGACTGCTTTGTGCCCGCGCTGCGGGGCGAAGCTAACGATGGGCGCTGGCGCAAGGTGGTTGGCGGCCTAGGTGGAACCAGGCGCGTCGTGGTTGTAGATGCCAGCCCCATTGGGCGATCACCATCCAGTACACCGGCGACCGCCGTAGGACTGCTCGAGCCGATCCGCAACCTGTTCGCACGCCTACCCGAAGCGCGCATGCGCGGCTTCACGACGTCCAACTTCTCCTACAACTCGACCAAGGGCCGCTGCCCGGCCTGTGATGGTCGCGGCGCAACCCGCGTCGACATGCAGTTCCTCGCCGACCTCTGGTTGACCTGTGAAGAGTGCGCGGGCAAGCGCTACCGGCCCGAGGTTCTCGAGATACGGCACCGCGGCTACTCCGTGGCCGACATCTTAGCCATGAGTGTGGACGAGGCGTTCGAGGTGCTCGAGCACCAACCCGCCGCTGCCAAGATCCTAATGACGATGCAGAGGGTTGGCTTGGGCTACATCGCCCTCAACCAGAGCTCGACGACGTTGTCTGGTGGCGAGGCCCAGCGAGTCAAGCTCGCAGGTGAGCTGATGCGCACGGAAGGTGCTGGGCGCAGCGTGGTTGTGCTGGACGAGCCGACCACCGGCCTGCACGCATCTGACGTTGCGCGCCTAGTTGATGTGCTTATGCAGCTCAAGCAACGCGGCGACGCAGTCGTCGTGATTGAGCACCACATTGACCTCTTGAGAGTCTGTGACGAGCTAGTCGAGCTCGGCCCCACCGGCGGCAACGCAGGGGGACGCATAATCGCAACGGGAACCCCGGCCGAGTTGATCAAGGACAAGGACTCGATCACCGGTCCTTGGCTCAAGCCCGCGACCAAGGCGCCGTCCGCTCAGAAGAAGACCTCTAGCAAAAAGAAGAAAGCGACCCGGAAGAAGGCGTCTCCTAAAAAGAGGGAGGCGAGCAAGTAAGATGCACCCCGACAACCCACTTATCATCCAAGGCGACCGAACGCTGCTGCTGCACACCGTCAAGGCCCAGCTGGGCGAAGACGGTCGGCCTAAAAAGGATGAGCAGGGCAACCCGATCAGCCACGAGCACCCGCGCTATGCCGAAGCGAGGGATGCTCTGGCAGCGTTTGCGGAGCTTGAAAAGAGTCCTGAGTACCTTCACAGCTACCGCATCACCTCGATCTCGATCTGGAATGCTGCCGCGATTGGCCTCACCGCTGACGGCATCATCGAGATTCTCGAGGACCTCGTCTGTGTGCCCATTCCGCAGAACGTACTTGTGGACATTCGGGACTGGGTCGAGCGCTATGGTCTGCTGCGCATCGAGCGCTGTAAAGACAAGACCGGGGCCCAGCGCTTCGAGCTGACCTCCGGTGACCGCGAAGCCCTAGAGTCCGTGCTGGGTTTCCCATCCGTCGCCAAGCTGATCGACAGGCAGGAGGACGGGCGGGTCTTGCTTGGCGAGCTTGCCCGGGGCTCACTAAAACAGGCCCTGATCAAGATCGGCTTCCCGGTGGACGACCGCGGCGGCTACACCGAGGGCGACAAGTTTGACATTCCCTTGAGCACCGAGACCAGCGCCGGCAAGGCCTTTGCCGTGCGAGACTACCAGGCTTCTGCTGCAGACGCCTTCCACCAAGGTGGTGCTGTCACGGGGGGCAATGGCGTGATTGTTTTGCCCTGTGGCGCGGGCAAGACCATTGTTGGCTTGGCCGTCATGAACCGGGTAGGGGCGAAGACTCTGGTGCTCACCACAAACACCGTTGCCGTCAGCCAGTGGCGCTCCGAGATCCTCGACAAGACGGACCTGACCGAAGACGATGTGGCCGAGTACACCGGCGACAACAAGCGCGTGGCCCCGGTCACGATCAGCACCTATCAGATGTTGACTTGGCGCAAATCCAAGAAAGCCGAGTTCGAGCACATGGCACTCTTCTCCGGACACAATTGGGGTCTGGTCGTCTACGACGAGGTGCACCTGTTGCCCGCGCCAATCTTCCGGGTTACTGCCGACCTGCAGGCCCGCCGCCGACTTGGCTTGACCGCTACGTTGATTCGTGAAGATGGAAAGGAAGACGAGGTCTTCTGCCTAATTGGCCCAAAGCGCTTCGAGGTGCCATGGAAGGTCCTGGAAGGACGCGGCTTCATCGCTGAGGCCCACTGCACCGAAGTGCGCGTTGAGCTCGAGCCATCTCTTAAGCCGGGGTATTCCTCCGCTGATGCCAGGAGTAAGTTCCGCATCTCCTCGGAGAACCCCGCCAAGACTGGGGTGATCGAGAACCTGCTCAAGCGCCACGTGGGTGGCCGCGTCATGATCATTGGCCAGTACATCGACCAACTCAACGCCCTGTCGCGCCACTTAAAAGTCCCCCTCATTACGGGCAAGACGCCCAACGATGTGCGCAATGTGCTGTATGCCGACTTCCGCTCTGGCAAAGAGCCCGTACTGATTGTCTCAAAGGTCGGTAATTTCGCCGTGGACCTTCCCGACGCCGACGTGCTCATCCAGGTCTCTGGCACCTTTGGTTCACGTCAAGAGGAAGCCCAACGCCTAGGCCGAGTCCTGCGCCCCAAGTCAGACGGTCGCGGCGCGAGTTTCTACGCTATTGTCACCCACGGAACCCGAGATCAGGACTTTGCCCAGAAGAGGCAGCTGTTCCTAGCCGAACAAGGCTACTCCTACGAAATCGTCGACGCAGAAAGCCTTGCGGTCAACCCTTGCGCTGAACTTGCGCCCCCCTACGACGCCTAAAAGCGCGCCATAGAGCTGATCAGAAATGTCTCCATCTAACAAATCCGCTAACTCGAACAACGAGCAGGGCGCAAACCTTAACACAGCACTCGCGGACCTGGACCGCACGGACCTCGACGAGGTTGTGCGCTTCTGGAATCCCAAGGAGAAGCCCCCCGGGCGCACGGAAGACCGGCGCGCTGTTGCGGAATCTTGGATGCAGGATCCCTCCATCGTAGAGCCGCGCATTCGAGACATTGGCGCTCGCATGGGTGCCATTGTTAGCTTCCTCCAGACACGCGAGGGCTACCGCGCGGATCGCATGGAGCTGCTCTCTGCACCGGGTTTGGAGCACTGCTCCCAAAAGAACCTTGAAGCCGCGCTCAATCACCTCCGCCGGCGGGCCATTGTCATGTGGACCGTAGACCCGCGTTTCGAGTCCCACGGGATGCGCGTCCTTGCACTTCCTGTCGAGCTCGGTGATCTGCTCCACGACCTTGATCGCAACCGAGCCCATGGGCTCTTCGATGCATTGACCCTGCGCGGCTACCTTGAAGCCGCTTCGAGTTCGACCTCTAACGCCAAGGGTGCCAAGGCATCCACACGGCGTCAACGGGAGATGTATCGCATGTACGTCTCCGACTCCGCATCGGTGGCCCGGGTCGAGAAGCTCGAGCCTGAGCTGCGCAGCTTGGTTGAAAAGACCATCATGGAATTCGGCGGCATCCTCCCGCGGGCCCTGTTCGAGCAGATGGAGTCTGAGGTCACGACATGGGAAACCCGCCCCTGGCGTGAGCAGCTCGAGAAGGCTCTCGTAGGAACAGTCAAGCGCCTCGACCTGACCAAGTACGGCATCAACCATAAGGACGAGAGCCTAGTGATCTTCAACGAGGTCGCCCTCTCCTGGCTTAAGCGTGTCGCCGTTCCGGGAGACCCCGACCGTCCAAACGAAGAGCTCAGCCTGAGTGTCGACCTGGTAACGAACCTGTCTCGCTTCCTCGCCTACATCGACGAGAACGATGTGCGCTTTACCGTCAAGGGCGAGATCTTTAAGACCACCGAAAGACGCATTCTCCAGCACCTGATCCCCAACCCGGGCCGCGAGCTCGAAAGAGAGGAGGTGCTCCAGTGGATCTACCGCTTTGCACGCAAGAAGGAGCTCATTGATCGCACGGGAGAACGCACAGTCAGCGTCTCGAGTGCGGGCAACGAGTGGGCCAGCAAACCACTGGCCGAGCAGCTTCAAACCGTTGTCGAGCATATGATTGGCGAGAGTGGCTTCGACGGCGAGCTCTACCACCAAACTCGCATGCGGAGAATCTTCATGCGGCTGCTCAAGCGGGTGGACGCAGGCGTCTGGTACGACTTGATGTACGTGCCCTTTTTGACCCGAAACACTTACTTGGCAAGCCTGGACGAGCTCGAGGTCTCCGAGGACTTTGCGGACCTCTGCGAGTCCAGTCGCTACACCCCCATGGAAGATGTCCAGCGCATGGCTTGGAACTTGGTGCGTTGGGTTCGCCAGCGGCTCTTCCTTGCGGGAGTAATCGACCTAGGCTACGACGTCTCCGGGCGACCTGTCGCCATGCGCCTCACTCCGGGTGGTGCGCGTCTACTTGGCATCAGTGAAGGCGCCGCGGGCGTCTCTGCAGGGGGCGGTCGGATTATTGTGACGCCCGACTTCGAGGTGGTGCTCTTCCCTTCCGGGGACGATGTCGAGCTTATCTATGACCTCGATCGATTTAGCAGTCGCGAGAAGAACGGCCACTCCATGCACTTCCGTATTAGTGAAGAGGGTGTTGTGCGCGCCCTTCGCCAGGGAATGCACCTGTCGCGGATTGAGGAAGTGCTCGAGCAGCACTCCCACACGCCGGTTCCCCAGAACGTGCGCTACTCCATTCAGGATTGGGGCATCCGCGCTGGCTGGATGCAGATCCATGAGGACATGCGAGTGACCTGCGAGCACGAGGAGACGCTAAAGCGTTTCCGCAGCGATCCGGGCGTGCGTAACCTACTGCAGGCCGACCTTGGACAGGACGGCTTGCAGCTGGAGCCGACCATGTCGGTCCGGCGCATGCAACATCTCTTGCGCGACCTTGGCTACCTGGTCGAGCGGGCCTCCTAGAGGATGGCAGCTAAGCTTCCCCCCGCGCTGCTCGCCCTGACGCCGGGCACCCTGGTGGGTGGCCCGGACGTTGCCGCATTTGTGCAGCAAGCCAAGCAGCTGATCGATGGGGGGCTCCGCGGTATTCTTCTACGCGAGCCGAACCTTGGAGACAGGGAGCTGCTCTCCTTGGCCCGGGACCTCAAGTCGGTCCTGGTCCAAACCGAAGATGAGTCCGCGTGGTTGGGGGTCCACGATTGCCTACATGTAGCCCAAGCCGCCGCTGCCGACGGTGCCCACATTGGATTCCGCTCGCTGGACGTGACCAGTGCGCGAAGACTATTGGGCCCCAAAATCTGCCTTGGGGTCTCCACCCATTGCGGGGATTCAGCGGCGAAGTGGGCCGGTGCGGACTATGTCTTCCACAGCCCGGTCTTCTATACGCCTTCTAAGGCCGGTCTCCTAGAGCCGATTGGCCCCGAGCAGCTCTTGCGTTTTGCTCAGCACCTGCAAGAAATGGATGGCCCCCGTGTATGGGGGCTCGGTGGGATTACGCCGGACAACTGCGATCTCATTCTTGGCCTAGATCACAGGGCTCAGCCACATGGCATCGTCGTTCGTGGTGCACTCTTTGACTCCGACTCATCCCTAGCCAATCTGACCGATCTACTAGGCCTACTAAGAACTCACCAGGTTCACGACAACCGACCGGTAGCCGGTGGGTAGGTAGTAGTCATGACCGACGAACCACAGGTTTGGGGCTCTACCCGGGAAGATCGCCACGCAAGGGCCCTTGCCCGGCAACAGCGCGAAGAGAATCGCCCCAAGCGAATGGCGATCTCGCACAAGCGTCGCAAAATCCTGCGCTACATTCGGCTTGGGCTGGTGATGTTTGGGCTCTATGCCCTCTATAGCATCCAATCCAACTTCGACTTCGTGCGCCTTCCCGAGGAAGGCTGCCGACCGATCTTGGCCTATGAACCTGGCATCACGCTTTTGGTCAGCATTGATCCCGCCGCGAAGGACCTCGTCCTTGGCGACATCGTAATGTTCACCTTGGACTCAGGACAGATCTCCTACGGCCGTCTAAGCACGCCACCGGGGCTCGAAGCGGGGCAACTACTTACTGAATCCGGCTATTGGATCGTTGGAGACAACCCCGATTGCCCCGCAGACGACAGCATCTCCTTGGGCTCCATTGCTCCCGAGCGCATCGCCGGACGGGTCCTCTTCCCCCTGCGCTTCTAATGGATTCTACTGGTTGGAACGAGGCGCAACTCCACGCTTGGTTGCGTCAGACCCTGTTACCCGATGGGGCTGGACGCCTTGGAGCCATGCACGATGCGGCCGTCCTAGAGACTTCCCTCGGTCGGCCCGTTCTGTGCTGTGATCGAACAGAAGAGGGCATCCACTTCGACGACTCCGCGCGGCCGGAGCAGATTGGATGGAAGGCCGCCGCGCGGGCCCTCTCGGATTTGGCCGCAACGGCCGCCCTGCCCCGCGGTATTCTGCTGTCCTTGGCCGCCCCTAAGCATCGCACCACGGCCTGGATGCAGGCCGTGATCCAAGGTGCAATCGACGCCGCCGACAGCGTCGGTGCCCAGTTGATCGGCGGCGACCTGACCGCCATTAGCCGCGGCGTCTCCCTAACAGTCAGCGCCCATGGCAACCTCGTCCCAGCCGCCGGCGACCTGGCCGCCCCCGGTCGCGACCGCGCCCAGCCTGGACAACTCGTACTGGTCACTGGGCCCTTGGGCGGGAGCCTACTTGGCCGGCACCTTGCGATTGAGCCGCGGATCACGGAAGGCCGAGCACTCTGGCAGGCAGGCGCTACCGCTATGATGGACGTGAGCGATGGCCTTGCCCAGGACGCCGGTCGCATCGCCCTGGCATCAAACGTTGTGATTGAACTTGATTCCTTGCCGCTCCATGGCGACGCCCAGCGCCTGGCCGCTGAAACCGGGAAGTCCGCTATCCAGCACGCCCTATTTGATGGGGAAGATCACGAGCTCTTGGCGACCATTACACCAGAGGGGCATGCCGCCTTGGACGCGATCTTGGCCCTGCCCCTAGGTCGGGTTGGGCACGCCACGACGGAGCGCCCCGCCGGGGTCTATGTGCCCGCCGCTTGGCTTCCTGGTGAAGGTCAGCCAGCTGCAGCCAATCCTTCTCAGGATTCTGGCCCTGTTTGGACTCGCCTCGACCCTTACGATCAGCGAGGATGGATTCATGGAAGCTGAGATGGAGTTCGTCTCCAAGTCACCGGAGATCACGATGGCCTTTGCCGAAGCCATTGGGCGCAGGCTTGGTCCGGGTGCCGTGGTGGCCCTGAACGGGGACCTGGGCGCAGGCAAGACCACCTTCGTGCGTGGGCTCTGTAATGGCCTGGGGGTCACAGACCCCGTTCACAGCCCAAGTTACACCCTCATGCATACCTACCAAGGGCGCCTGGAGGTTTTCCATTTTGACGCTTGGATGGAAGGCCGCGAGGCCGCCTTCCTAGACGGGGGCGGCGCAGAGTGGCTCTTTGGCAAGGGAGTCGCGGTGGTGGAGTGGGCCTCCCGGGTCCAGGATTACCTGCCGGCCGAGCACCTGGAGATCGAGCTTTTGCATATGGAGGCTCCTCAGATTGACGACGACGGGCACCCTCTAGGGGAGCCGATTCGCGGGATTCGAGCTTGGGTTCACGGAAACAGCCAAGACCTAGAAGGCGTCCTAGCTCAGTCTGCCGCAGAAAGCGGCCTTCAAGACGCCAAGAGCGGGCATTTGCCTCCTCGTCTGTCTAGCTCAGGCTCTTTCAAGGATTGTGATAGTTCCTTGAACCAGGACGCCCAAGAGCCGTTAGAGGCCCCGGATAGGTTGAGTTGAGTAACGATTGGCACTTCGAAACGGACCCGCTTGCGGCCCTAAGGGATGGAGATCCCCGTCCTTTCGAAGCCTTTGTTCCCGACGGACTTGTGGGCCTGACCGGATTCTTCCGGCGCCAGGGCGCAGGCTTCTCGGAGGCTGAAGACCTTGCCCAAGATGTCCTGATGCGAATGGTCCAACGAGCAGATAACTACGAATCCCAAGAGCGCTTTGCCCCCTACGTCTTCCGCGTAGCACGCAATGTGTGGATCGATAGCCGCCGCCGCAAGGCTGCGCGCCCCAAGCCCGTTCGCTTAGAGGCTGAGGACTCCGGCACAGCCACGATCAAAATCGATCCAATCGATCCCGGAGCAGCTCCGGGCCATAAGCTCGAAGTTGCAGACGAGGCTAACCGCGTCGCCAAGGCCCTGGCCAGCCTGAGCCCGAACCACCGCGAGGTCTTCGAACTCGGCGTCATGCAAGAGCTCCCCTACAACGAAATCGGCAGCCTTCTCGACGTGCCAATCGGCACCGTCAAGTCGCGTATGTTCCACGCCATGCGCGCCCTCCGCGAGCAGCTCTCTGCTTCCAAAGCCCAAGATTAGCGTCACATGTCTAAAGATCCAAAACTCACCCAGGAAGAAGAGCGCCTGCTCGATTTGGCCCTCGGTAAAGGGTCACTTCCCCCTGGGAATACGGAGCTTGGCACCGCCGCTGGTGAGCTACGAAGCTTCGTTGCAGATACGCGCAGCAAGCTGGGTATGCTTGATGCCCTTTCGGACCGAGCCCGGAATCGTGCCACCGAGCAGATCTCCATGGCCTGCCAAGACAAGGTCACCCAGCCTGGAATTCGCGGCGGAATCGTATTGCGCCTCGATTTCTTCCGAGCACGACTCAAGAGCAACGTGGCCCTGCGTATTGCAGCTGCCAGCCTGCTTGTTCACCTGACCGCCCTGCCGGTACTTGCGTGGCTCACATTTTCCGAGCCCGCACCTCGCTTCCTCAACCTCCGGATCGAAGAGCCGTCAGTCTCGCTGACCGAAGATCCCGGAGTCGAGGAGCTCAGCATCACGCCCGTGGCAGAAGATGAAGATCTAGGTGACGTGGACTTGGGTTTGGACTCGGACTTTGAAGGCAAGTAGGTCAAGATAAGGCTGTTCGGCTCTCCTCCTTCCGTACATGCATGTCCTCGACCGCTCATCAAGAAACTTTCCTAGCCGTTGACTTCGGCGGCACCGGCACCGCAGTTGGGGTCGTCAACCGTGCTGGCCAGATTCTCGGTCGCACTGAGTTCCCAACCCGGGATTTTGTCAAGCTAGGCTTGCCAGAGGTCTTTGTCCACGAAGTCGTCTCTCGGGCCAAAGCTTTGGTGGCGGAGCTAGGCATCCCGTCTCCTAGCCGACTCGGAATCGGCGCACCGGGTGGCAACTTCTTCACCGGCGAAGTCTGTGACTCGCCGAACCTTGCTTGGCGCGGCAGCACTCCCCTAGCCAAGCTGCTTGCGCACGTCTCCGGTTGGGAGGTGCGCCTTGAGAATGACGCCAACGCTTCGGCCCTCGGCGAGTCGCTGTTCGGCGTCGGACCTGAGGTCAGGGACTTCGTAGCGGTCACACTGGGGACCGGAGTCGGTAGTGGCATCTTTGTTCATGGCCAGCTCCTGAGGGGCGCGGACGGCTTTGGTGGCGAGCTAGGTCACTTTAATATTGTGCCGGATGGACGTCACTGCCCATGCGGTGGGGCGGGATGCTTAGAGACCTATGCCTCGGCCACGGGCCTGATCCGGACGGTCCTCACCGGGATTCGCAACGGCGCCTCGGGTGCGGGTGATTTCGACGCGGTGGGACTCGAAGCCGACCCCCAAAGCGCTGGCAAGCGGATCGCCAAGCTCGCAAGGGCGGGCAACCCACTGGCCCGCGATGCCTTTGACGTCGCGGCCAAGAGCCTGGCCAAGGCCTTCGCCGAGCTAACCGGGCTGCTCTCGCCTACGTGTTTCGTACTCTCGGGTGGGCTCTCTAAGGCTGGAACCATCTTGACCGCCCCGCTAGAGCGTGCCTACCGCCAGAACTGCCTGCGATTGGACCGTCCACTCCCGGAGATCGTATGTTCTGACCTGGGCGCCGGAGATGCTGCCCTACTCGGGTCGGCTTCGCTGTTCTTTTCTTAAGCCGGACCCCGATAGCGCTGTAGCTTCGGGGCGATGGGGGGCTATCCTAACTCGCATGCAATCCACCCGATCCGCTCGCAAATCTACCGCCCCTATGGACTTCCGTACTCTTCCCCTTGTCGCCGCCCTTAGCCTTTGCGCCACAGGCTTCGCGAGTCCGCTCCAGGACACTAGCGCCGCCGCGCCGGCCCAAGAAGATCCTACCACTGTGGGCTTCCAGCTCACCCTCGAGCAGGCCGTCAAGATCGCCCTAGATAACAACATTGGCCTACGCATCGAGGTCTTCCAGGAGGAGATCCAACTCTACACACACCTAGGCTCCTGGGGCGCCTTTGATCCGCTCGCCACCATCTCAGGCACGTACACGGACAGCGAACAGCCCGCATCGACTTCGCTCTCCGGCGCCTCGGTGGTCGAATCGGACACCCTAGCTTTGCAAGCGGGCTTCATGTACCCACTCCGCAGCGGCGGCAGCTTCGACCTTGGCTACAGCCACTCCAATTCGTCGACGAACTCTATCTTCGCTTTGGACGACACCCTTACTGACTCCGCAGTAAGCCTCTCGTATACCCAACCGCTCTTGCGTGGTGCCTGGAGTGGCTACAACACGGTCGAGCAACAAAAGGCAGAGCTGCGCTGGCGCCAATCCCAACAGCGCCATCGCGAGGTCCGCGTCGATCTAGTCCACAGTGTGGTCCAAGCCTACTGGGACCTAGTCGCAGCCCTAGAGGGACACGCAGTCCAGCAGGAGACGGTCGAGCTTGGTCGCAGGCAGCTGGAGCAGAACAAGCACCGACTGGAAGTCGGAGTAGGCACGGAGGTCGAGGTTCTTCAAGCCGAGACCAATGTGGCGACCCAGTTGGAGGTACTGCTGCAAACCGAGACCAACGCACTAACCGCAGATGACGCACTCAAGACCCTCCTCTTTGCCCGGGCCGAGTCCGACAACTGGGAGCAATGGTACGCATGGTGGGATCACGCCGTCGACCCGATGACGACCCTGCCCGAGGTCGACGAGGACCTCCCTCTAGATTGGATCGCTTCTCTCGGAGCGGCCTTGCAGTCGCGACCGGAGCTCGACCAGCGCCGCATCGACATTCAGATCGCAGAATTCGACATCATGAAAGCCGGTAGCGAAGAGAGGGCCGGGCTCGACCTAACCCTCTCCGTGCGCAGCACCGGAGTCGACGGTCAATCGGACGAAGCCGTAAAGACCGCAACGAGCTTCGAGTTCCCCACAGCCTCGGCTGGCCTGACCTATTCCGCACCCCTGTACAACCGCGCTGCAGAGAACGCACTGCGGTCTGCTCGGGTGGGGCTGCGCTCGGCCCGGCTGGTGTACGAGCAGACCGAGACCGGCATCTTGACCGAGATCCGGGCCGCAGTTCGGGGTGTCCGTCACCAAGCCCAGGCCGTCCGGGCTGCCGGTGTAAGCTACGACTTGGCCAAGCGCCAACTCGAAGCCGAGAACTCCCGTTTCGAGCAGGGGCTCTCAACCAATTTCCAGGTGCTTGAATACCAACAGCAGCTCTCCCAGGCCAAGGCCAATCTCGTGGCTTCACGGGTGCGCTATGCCAAAGCCCGGACCGCCCTTGTCAAAGCCGAAGGGCGGCTCGACCAAGAACTCTAAACCCTATGCCCAAACCTACGAAGCTCCCCCTGATTGGCTATCTAACCCTCTCGATCCCATTTGCTATCTCCGCTTGTTCGTCGGAAGAGCTAGCCGGCGGAGCCTCCAAGGGAAGCGAACAAAGTGGGGCGAATCCCGACCAGGACCTCGCACAGATCATTGACGACTCCGCGATCGACAACGACAAGCGACTTGCGCTGCTAAGGGCGGACTGTGCCAAGAACTATCACTACGACCGCGACACCGGGGACGTGGTCGGCATCTTGGTGGACAAGCTGCAACACGGCGGAACAGACCAACTTCACCGCGCAAAGGAGGAGCTGAGCAGCCTCTCAGCCATAGCGCTACCTGAGATCGAGAGCCTGCTTAAGCGCAACTTTGACTCCGAGGCTGCCTTTTCGATCATCCAGAACACGATCGAGATTCTTGGCTCAATGGACACCCCTGGGGCGCATGGACCTTTGATGAAGTGCCTTGACCATGCTCGGGATGCAGTGCGAACGACGGCCCTGCGCTCGCTTTCTGAAGGTGCCGCACTTCCCGAAGATTTTGAGCGACTGCGGGATCACATACCTATCGAACGTGAGAGCCCGCGGCAACTTGCCGCAATCGCCCTGTACACCGCCGACCCCGTACGTGCGGCCCATGAATACCTCGACTGGTTCGAAAATGATGTCTTTACTGACCTCTGGCCTTACGTCATCAGCAAGGTGATCGAGCGCAGGGAGCCCGAGGTAGTAGAGCGCTGCCGTAAGCTCTACCCGAGCATGTTGCCCAACGTTGCCCTCTGGCTTGCGGCATCTGCGGCCGCCGGTGGGGACGACCTTGCCTGGGACACGATCAACTTGTATCTGAAGTCGGACCTGATCGGGCAGCGTACCCCAGCACTTACGGCATTGATTAGTGTCGGGATGGTGGACGAGGTGCGCCCTTTTATCAACGGCGACGCCAATGCGGCCATTCGCTCCCTAGCTTGCCAAGGCGCACTCAACATAAATCCGAAGCCCGACTGGGTCGACGAAGAGCTCATCATGTTGCTGGACGATCCAAGTAATGATGTCCGCCAGATGGCACTGTCGTACTTGATCTCCATCGGCAACCCAAGTGCTCAGGACATTGTAATCTCAATGCTGCAGGGTCCCCGTACCCAGCTTCAAGATGCAGTCCTAGTCTTGGTCCCCAGCATGGAAGGCCAGCCGGAGTTCGCCCAGCGCTGCCTCGACACCCTACTGGCCATCGACCAAAAGAACAGCCACCTCGAGCTTCGCGAGCGGACTAGTATTCTCCAGGCCATCGGACAGCTGCCCTTGGCCGGCGCAGCGTCCTACTTACGGAAGGTTAGCCTGGAGCGCCGAGATGAGAAGGTCCAAGGCCTCCGCGCTCATCGCTTTGCCATGATCCAAGGGGCGAACACCGGGCAGGCAGGCCGCAGCTTCCTAATGGAGGCGCTCAAGGAAGAAGAGGATCCAGCTAGGCGCCTGGACATCATCTGGGCCATCGCATCGGATCGCGACGAACTCAGCCGCAGCTTCATGATCGCCCATGTCCAGAGCCCGATCGGCCCGAACGAGCTGCTGTTCACCGCTAACCGCTTAGCGAAAATTGGGCCAACTAGCCGCGTTGCTCCGGTCCTTAAGCGAGTCACGCTGCGCTGTTCCGATCAGGTTGTACGCCCTGCTCTCCAGTGCCTACTCTGGAAGTGGTACTAGGCGGGAACCCGACTACCAGGTCACTGGCTAGCGGGCGGGTTGTCCAGCCCGCTCCAACCACCCTCAGGGCTTGGCAGCGACTGGACCTGGCCACTCTGGCTAAGGCCAAAAGAGGCGTTACCCGTCTGCCCCGAATCAAAGGGCCACGCCACAAGCACCATTTGTTCGCCGGATTCCACGGCTGCTTGTGCTCGCCACTCAAAGAGGTATCCATGGCGCAGGTAAAGGCGGCCGTCCTCGGTCAAGAACTCACCGTCCGTCAACTCCGACTGCAGGGACTCATCGGCCTGGGTGACCTCCTCAAGGCTGTTGGGGGGCGCAGCGAAGACCTCGGATTTCAGGCTGTCCGCAATGGCTCCCAGCAGGCTCTTGGCATGGGACTCATTCTCCGATACCGCCATTCCTCGCAGGCTGGACAGGGTAATCACTATGACCACGGCAACCACGGCAACCAAGGTGGCCATCCCAATCGTCGAGAGGCCGGAGCGGCGCTCCACGCTTGGAAGGCTGGGTGAGATCGAGGGATTAGGCTGGCGAGTAGGAAGAGGCATGGGGGTCCTTCGGTGAGCGGCTCCTGTTCGTGTTCGATTCTGCTATTCAGAGACCGCGACTTCCATGCTCTTCCCTTGGAAAACCCCGGATGATGGAAGCTTCTCTTCATGTCCTTGGGAGAAGCGCTCGAAAGTATGGGTAGTCTGTACGCGCAAACTGCCGCGGATACATTGACCCAGGCGCCCCCGTTCGTATATCACTGATCCCATGGCCCCAGTAAGCACAAGACACCTGCCCCGAGTTCTCGACGAAGCTGCCAAAGAAGTCGCCCGGGTTCTAGGCGACAAGGGATACCGCGCGTGGATCGTCGGAGGCGCCGTCCGCGACCTCTTGTTGGGTCGCAAGGTCAATGACGTCGATATGACCTCAGACGCTCGGCCCGAGGTTATCGAACAGCTCTTTGAACACACTGTCGGGGTGGGCAAGGCCTTTGGCACAGTCATCGTCGTGTTGGGCGAAGTCAACATCGAGGTCACGACCTTTCGCGCGGACGGCTGCTACAGCGATGGGCGCCGGCCGGACGCCATCACTTACAGTAAGACACCTCAAGAAGATGCCACCCGTCGGGACTTTACCTGCAATGCAATTTTCCTGGACCCCTTGACCGAGGAGCTATTGGACCCAACCGGCGGGGAAGATGACCTGGCCCAGGGCTTGCTACAAACCGTCGGGGACCCCAAGCAGCGCTTCGAAGAAGACGCCCTGCGCCTCATGCGACTGGCGCGCTTTGCGGCGCGACTCGACCTTGATGTTCCAAGCGAAGTAAGCGCGGCGGCCAAGGCCTGCGCCCCGGGACTGGCTAACGTCAGCCCCGAACGAATCTTAGACGAGCTCTCCAAGGTTCTCGTGACCAAAGATTGCCACGTGGCGGTGAAGTGGATGCTTGACCTAGAGCTGTTGAAGTACGCGATCCCCGGGCTGCCTAAGCTGCACTGCGACGCCTACGACGACCAGCTGTCGCTCCAGCGACGAGTGGCGACCTTGGAGTGGCTTGAGTCCAATCACCTTGCATCGGGCCTTGCGGTCCTGCTCGACCCCCTAGGGGGAGATAAGGAGACCGCCAGGGCCACCCTTGCTGCCCTCCGCCCGTCTAAGAATAAGCTCCGGGAGGTAGAGGCGCTCTGGGAGCTACTCGACCAGATTGAGGCCCTAGATCCCATGGAGCACTGCGAAACGAACCGAGGCCCTGACCGTGCTTCGCGACTTCGGATCCTTGGTCATCCCGCATGGCCAAGGGCCCGCGACCTCTGTGCGGCCTACGGCGATGCGCGCTGCCACGATCAGGAACTTGAGGGCGGGCATCTCGGCCGTAATGGCCGCGAGCTGTCCTTGTTCGAGTCCGAACTCACGATAGCTGAGATCACGCCGGAGGCTTTGCTGGAGCCCAAGGACTTGGAGGCGGCCGGGCTGCCCAAGGGCAAGCTCTGGGGCGAGACCCTTGCGGCCGCTTACCAAGCCCAACTCGAGGGCGACCTGAATTCTCGTGGGGAAGCCATCACCTGGCTTAGCTCGCGTCCCCAGGCCTAACTGGGCGGAATCACGGACATCAAGCGACGGCCGAGCTTGGCCAAAGCGAACAGTACAGCGCCCAAGAGCACTCCATGCCAGGAGCTGCTGGTCACCAAGACCGCCAAGATGCCAAAGGGCACAAAACGCGACAGGCACAGCCCCATGATCGACTCGACCTGAGCTCGGTTCCAGTTGCCCTTCTTGCTCGCGTTCCATAGCGGTGCGGCAAAGTAAACGCCAAGCCCTACCGAGAGCGCCATTGCGATTGCGGTCCACAGTCCTGCAGTGCTGCCCGCCTGCGCAATGCCACCAAGCACGACGGGCATCCCCAACAAGAGCACAGCTTGGCGCCGCAGCAGTCTGCTCACGATTAGTGATAGCTCCCCATGACTTGCCGTGGCCTCGCCATCTTCATAGCGCCCAAGCAGGCTGACCTGGAAGACCAGCATGAGGTAAAAGAGGCTTGCCAGAATGGCGAGCTGAAGGTTTGAACCTAGGGTACCGAGATCGTGGCTGGAAAGACCCGAGCTTCCCAGAACGAGCAGAGCCCCAAAGAAGAAGTTCCCCCCGCGGCAAAGGCCAAGTAGTGCCGGGCCCAGGCGCGGGCCGCGCAGCCCAAGGTTGTAGCCAACCGCTAGGGTGGCAACCACAGCAAACCCGATCGCCGCCCAGGGAGCGTTCATCAGCCGAAGGCCCGTCCATGTAGCAAGCGCAGCTCCAAAGAGCACCATCAGAATTCCGGCAGCTAGAGCAGCGGTGGGGGAGATGTGACCGGCAGTCAGGGGACGCCTGCGCCCTGCCCGCCTGTCCTCGTCCAGGTCGTGCCAGTCGTTGATGGCCATGGACCCGTGGAATATGCCTAGGCTGGCTGCGACGGCAACGAGCAGCCCCGGAAGGTCGGCCGACCAAACTGCTCCTGCCACAGCTGCCCCGGCAAGGGGGTCAGCCAGGGCCGACGGAAACAGTGACAACCGAAGTAGCTTCGCCCAAGCCAGACTCTTGCCTTCCGCCACGACCATTAGCCGGGGAAGAACCAGCGCATGACGTCATTGACCGTCACATAGATCATCAAGAAGAGCAGCATAAACATGCCCACCATCTGGCTAAGCATCTGAACACTTGGGGACACGGGGGACCCCTTGAGCTTCTCGATCAACAAGAAGACCATGTGGCCCCCGTCTAGCATCGGGATGGGCAGCACATTAAGGAACGCCAAGTTCATACTGAGGATGCAGAGAAAGAAGAACAGCTTAGAGAATCCCTCCTCTGCCCAGTCCTTCGACACCATGCCGATGGTGATGACTCCACCCGCATTGTCCGCCGAAACATCCCCGCTGACGATCCGCTGGAGGAAGAGCCAGGAGTCCTGGAGGAAGCGGAAGGTGCAAGCGGTTCCGACCTTGAGGGCAGTGATCGGGTCGGGCGCTTGGTAGGTGTAGCGGTGAAGCTCAAAATCGATGCCGTAGGTAGCTACGGTGTCCCGCCTGGGGGAGACCTCTACATCTAGGGTCTGCAGCGGAGCGCCCAACTTAGCCTGCCGCTGGACGGAGAACGTCACCGTGCCCGGAGGACTCATGGCGCCTGCCGCTTGGCATGCGCCTCGCAGGTCCTCCCATTCGCGAGCGGCAATGCCATCGATGCGAACGACCCGGTCGCCCGTTAGCAACCCAGCTTTTTCAGCGGGGCTCCCCTCGGAGACCACAACCGAGGTACTGGTCAGATCGCCGCCAAAGGCAAGGTCCACAAGCAAGGAATCCCGATCCATCGAGCTGACAGAGTCGGCCGACATGGTCACCCTAGAGCCGTCCCGAAGCACTGTAAGCGTGAAGGTACCGTCGGGCTGGTTAGCGAGCAGTTCTTCAAGTTCGGTCGCGTTAAAGAGAGCCGTGCCCCCGATTGCGACCAGCTTGTCACCGATGCGTAGGCCCAAAGACTTGGCGAGGCCATCGCCGCGCATGGCCCGGATCTGCTGTGCGGGTGCAGCGATGCCCACCGTTGCGTTGGCCGCTGTACCGGAGAGATCGGGCTCGACGGTCACCCAGCGGGACTGCCCGCCAGACATAACTTGAATGTCAATGGTCTGCTTTTCGATCATGGCACTGGCCAGCTGCCGCTCGAGCACCAGCTCTTCATCGCCACCACGTATTGCCAGTAAGCGATCTCCCGATTGGATTCCTGCTGCTGCAGCTGGGCTACCGGGCTGAATGCCCATCGTATAATCGGGGTCGTACTCCGGACCGATTCCAATCACATAGGCGCCCAGGCGCTCGTCCATTTGCGGAACGACGCGAACCACTTCCGGCTCAGTGGCCCCTGGCCGGAGCACGGTCATGTCCATACCAGAGGTGTCCCCCAGGGCAATGGCAGTCGGTATGTGGGTAAAGGCGAAGACCTCGTTGCCACCGATGGCGATGAACTCGGTTCCAGACTCGAGGCCTGCTTCCCAGGCTGCGCTTCCCGGCTGAGGGGCGCCCATGACAGGAGCGATAAAGGGAACACCCGCAAGCAGCACCATGGGAAAGACTACTAGGCCAAAGACCACATTCATGATTACGCCGCCGGCGAAGATCAAGAAGCGTTGGCCGACAGTTTTGGAGCCCAGCTCATCAGGCTGAGGAATGCGCTTGCCCTCGCTGTCATAGAGGTGGTCGAAGCTCGCATCGCTTGGGTCAGCGTTGGCCTCTTCGGCAGACACCTCATCTCCTGCCATCTTGACATAGCCACCAATCGGAAGAAGGGCCAACTGCCAGTCGGTATCTCCCCATTTCCAGGAGAGGACCTTGGGCCCCATCCCAATGCTGAAGGTCTCCACGCGCACACCGCAAAAGCGGGCCGCGAGGAAGTGCCCAAGCTCGTGGACAAAAATAACAAGGCCAATGCCAAGAAAGGCGATCAGAAAGTGAAGCATAGTTTGGATCGAGACCGAGTGGTCTTCTCAGTCAGTAGCGCCGGTGGGGACCAGCCGCATAATCTCTTCTTTGGCAGCTTTGCGAGCGCCGCGATCGGCCTCAAGCAGTTCTGCAAGGGTCGAACCTGGCCACTCGTGGCGGCGGTCTAAGACCGCGGAGACCACAGGCACAAGTTCGTGAAAGGGGAGCTGGCCGTCGAGGAATGCAGCCACGGCAACCTCATCAGCTGCGTTGAGGACGGCGCCAGCGTTCCCGCCTTCGCGCACACAGCGATAGCCCAACTCAAGGGCAGGGAAGCGCTCGGGGTCGGGCTCTTCGAAGGTCAAGTTCTGGAACAGTTCGGGAACGTAGCCCTTGAGGTCAGAGGCGATCCGGTCCGGGTAGAAAAGCGCGTGGTGGATCGGGCCCCTCATGTCGGGCGGCCCCAGTTGCGAGATCACTGACCCATCCACATACTCGACCATGCTATGCACGATCGACTGCCTGTGAATGACGACTCGGATCCGCTCGGCGCCAACCCCGTAGAGGTGGGCTGCCTCGATCACTTCAAGGGCTTTATTCATCAAGGTTGCCGAGCCAATCGTGATACGGGGCCCCATGGTCCAAGTGGGGTGGGCCAGGGCAACCTCGGGGGTCACCTCGTGCAGCTCCTCCAGGGTAAGGTCCCGCAGAGCGCCACCGGAGGCCGTCAGGTAGAGGTAGCGAACGCGCCCGACCTGCTCGCCGTGCAGGCACTGCTGAAGAGCGCTGTGTTCGGAGTCTACGGGTAGGATGCGTGACTTGTTTGCCAGGGCCAAGTCCATCAAGAGCTGGCCGGCGATCACGAGGGATTCCTTGTTCGCAAGGGCCAAGTCGCAGCCCCGCTCGAGAACGCGGACTGAGGGCTGCAGTCCCGCAGCGCCGACCACACCGTTGAGCGCGAGGTCATAGTCCAGTGCCCCGGCCATGTCGGCGGCTGCCTGGGGGCCTTCAAACAGGCGCACCGATTCGGGAAGGGCTTCGCGGGCCAAGGTGGCCGCATCGCGGTCCGCGAGGGCCAGTGCGGGACAATCGAACTCGCGAACCTGGTCCACTGCCTCACGCCAGGAGCTTCCGGCCGCAAGACCATTGAGCTGAAATTGGCCCGGATGGGCGCGCAGAACATCTAAGCACTGGGTGCCGATGGAGCCGGTGGAGCCAAGGAGAATAAGAGAACGCATGTGGTGCTGGGCGATAGGCCTGATAGCTTAGGCAATCAGGTCGTCCGAGGGAATCGGACGCACCCTCAATCATGTGGCAAGATCACGCTAAGTATTGTCCGCTCTGCAGCGCGGATCTGGAAACCCGGTCTATCGATGGCCAGTCGCGGCTCGCCTGCGTCAGCTGCCGCTTTGTCCTCTACACAGGTCCCGCGGCGGCCTCTGCGGCGGTTGTATTGGATGACGAGCGACGGGTCTTGTTAGTCCGGCGTGCGATTGAGCCCTATCTCGGTGACTGGGCCCTCCCCGCGGGATATCAAGACCTAGGTGAGACGGCCGAAATGGCTGCTATTCGCGAGGTTTTGGAAGAGACAGGCATCCGAGTCGAGGTTATTCGGCTACTGGCCCTGCTCCACATTCCCGACGACCCCAGGAAGCCTGCGAATGCAGCCGTCTTTCTCTGCAAAATTCGACCCGATCAAGAGGGCGCCAACCTGTCTGCTGGGGATGATGCATCGGATGCCCGGTGGTTCTCCCTGGACGACCTGCCGCCTAACCTCGGCTTCCCGAACAACCGGCAAATCCTAGACTCGTTATAGGCCTCCAAGGGCTATCCTAAGGGTCTTCCTCTCCCCCTCCCAACCCCCAACAATCTACCTGCGCCCACAGCGCACACTAAGCTCCCTTGAAATCCCTCAGCTACAAGGACGCAGGCGTCAACATCGCCGCACAGGACGAAGCCCTAGAGCGCTCTAAATCCGCTATCCGTGCCTCCTTCACACCGGGAGTCCTCGGTGATGTCGGCGCTTTTGGCGGCCTCTTCGACGTGGCCAAGATGGGCTTCGGCGAGGGTTCGATTCTGGTCTCTAGTGCCGACGGGGTCGGGACCAAACTCGAAGTGGCCAAGCGCGCGGGCATCCACGACACGGTGGGGCGGGACCTCGTGCAGCACTGCATCAACGACATCCTTGTCCAGGGAGCTCGCCCCTTGTTCTTCATGGACTATGTCGGCACGGGTAAGCTCGATCCGACCGTGGTCTCCGATGTCATTCGCGGATGCGCAGAGGCTTGCCGCGACAACGGGCTCGCGCTGCTCGGCGGCGAGACGGCCGAGATGCCAGGCCTCTATGGCGACGGCGACTTTGACCTAGTTGGCTTTATCGTGGGCGCGGTGGAGCGCCCCCGTCTCCTGGACGGCTCCAAGATCAAGGCTGGCCAGGCCCTGATTGGCCTGCCCTCCCTCGGCCTACACACAAATGGCTACTCCCTTGCCCGTGCCGTGGTCTTTGATCGTCTGAACTTGGATTTGGACGATAAGCCGGAACTGCTTGGCGGTGCCACCCTCGGCGAAGCGCTACTTGCGCCCCACAAGAGTTACCTTGAGTGCACTATGCCCCTGCTGGAAGAGGGCCTAGTGGCCGGTATGGCCCATATCACCGGTGGCGGACTCCCCGGTAACGTGAACCGCATGTTGACGGACACCAACGCCGTCATCGACCGCACGTCGTGGAAGACCCCTGGGCTCTTTCAGCTGCTGGTCGAAGGTGGAAACATCGAGCGCGAGGAATCCTACGAAGCTTTCAACATGGGTGTCGGCTTAGTTCTTGCGGTAGATGCAAACCAAGAGGCACGCGCCATGGAGCTGCTTCGCAAAGCGGGTGAAGAGCCCTGGCACATTGGCCACCTCATTGCGGGTGACGGCAAGGTGCTCTTCCAAGACTAGTCCGATTTCCAACCTGCATGATCATCCCTAGCACCAGCCTCACCTTCTTCCTTGCCTTCGCTTCGAGCGACGGCTGGGAAGAGGTGCATACCATGGACCCGGGAACCGCCCGGGGACAGGCCATTGCTGCACTGCTCGCCTTGGGGCCCGACTCCTTGGATCAGGACCAGCTCAAGCTTGCGTGGGAAGCGGGCAAGCGTGCGGCCGAAGGGCTAGAGCTGGACCTCGCGCTTCAGCTCCAGCGCCCGCTCTTTGAACTTGCTCCCGCCGAATGGAGCGGGATCAACCTAGCGATCACCCTACAGCGACTTGGCGACTGGCGAGCAACCGATGACGTGATGGGAGCTCTACTCAATGGGCACTCCCTAGCCGACCCTGCGGGCACCTGGAGCCAACGGGGTATCTTCGCCCTAGGCGCTGGCGAGCACCAGCTCGCCCGGGAGTACCTAGGTCGAGCGCTCTGCCTGGGCTCTGCGGATGCCTCCGCCATCCTGGCCCGCGAGGACTTAGCCCATAACCACATTCAATCGGCTAGAGCTGGCTTCCGCGCCGCCCTGGCTGGTAACTCTGAACACCCCTGGGCCCTCCGCGGCTGGGGACTCTCTCTCCTTGGGACCCCCCCGGTCTTGACTGGAGAAAAGCAACCGAACTAGAAAATGAAACGACCCTTACGATTTGGTATCGCACTCGCCCTTGGACTTAGCCTTACGGCGGCAATCCTTCCTTTTGAGCTTGTCCTCAAAGAGAAGGACCACGAGAAGATCGGCGACAGCCTAGTGGAGTACTACGATGCCATCAAGGAAAAGAAGGGCATCACGGAAGCTCGCAACGAGGTCCGCGATGTGCTCGACAAGTTCTCCGCGAAGCTCTCGAAGAAGGCCAAGAAGGACGTCGACGTGCTCTCCCTCACGGAGGACATGACGGCTGCTTTTATGAAGGCTGCGTCGGTCCCGAGTCGAGCTGCAGTGGGCAAAATCACGGACTTCTCCGTAGACACCCCTCTCGGCAAGATGGACTTCTCCCTACACGCTCCTAAGAAGTACAAGGCGTCCAAGGGCTCGGTCCCATTGATCATCACGATTCCCGAGGAGGGCAAAGACCTCTCGGATCACCTCAACGAGAACTGGATGTTAGGGGACGTTCGTGACGGCGCCGTCATCGCGGCCCTAAAGATGCCCCGTAATGTTGACCTTTGGGCCAAGTCCAGTCGGGACCCGATGGGCGGCCTTGAGGTGATCATGTTTAGCCTGGGAAACATTCTTAAGGAGTACGCGATAGATCCGAACCGCATCTACATCTCTGGACGTGGAGATGGCGTCGAAGCTGCAGCGTACGTGGCGTCGATCTTCCCCTACACCTTTGCTGGCTTGATCGGCCGAAGTGGTGACCTGAGTGGAACGGGGCCGAAGAACTTTGGCAACGTGCACTGCTACTTCGCAGGTGGCGGTGGGAACGTCACGGACTTCCAGGACAAGGCCAAGGACCTTGGCTATGAGACCGTCACCGTGGAGCCAGCCGGCGATCTCAAGGCAATCTGGACTTGGATTGAGGCTCACCCGCGGATTGCCAACCCTAGCAAGATCGACTTCGAGCTGAAGTCTCCGATGGCTGCCCGCGCTTACTGGCTGTCCGCCGCCGGCTTTGACCCTGAAGAGGAGCCCGCTATCAGCGCTGAGATCAACCGCGAGACCAATGCCATTGCCATCACTGCAAGCAATGTCAGCGAGGTCACCCTGTACTTCAACGACGCCTTGGTGGACCTCGACCGGGAGGTCAAGGTGATCTGCAACGGAGTGGAGCAAAAGGAGAAGTTCAGCCGCAGTCTCGCGACTGCCCTGACCCAATTTTACAACTCCAATGACGCGGGGCGCGTGTACACCGCCTTCCAGGTCTACGACATTCCCGAGCTCGAAGACAAGTAGGGCCCATGGCTCGCGGCTCTACTCGTCTGCTCCTGACCGCATCGGCCCTCTCCGGTGGTGCGGTCATGTCTATGGAGCTCTCGGCGGTCAGGCTCCTGGCGCCTTGGTTTGGCACGAGCCAAGCTGTATGGAGCAACGTGATCGGCGTGGTCCTGCTGGGGCTCTCGATCGGCTACCTGATCGGTGCCCGCATCTCCAGGGGGGACCGCCCCCAGGTGGGCCTGCTGATGATCCTGGGCCTTGGCGCGATGTTTACCGCGTGGCTTCCGTTCTTGGCTGGACCTGTGGCCAACCAGTTCTTGCCTAGCGATTTGCGCCTAGACTCTGCTGCCGAGGTCTTCCGATGGGGTAGCTTGGCGGCGAGTGCCTGCCTCTTTCTCCCCGCCGCGATTATCCTGGGCGGGGTCGGGCCCTTGGTTGTCGAGCTCGTCAGCCGCAATGGTGAACTTGGCGCAGGGGATGCTGGTGGGCGTATGCTCTTTGCCTCTACCCTGGGAAGCTTGGTTGGCGTGTTTGCGACCTCGCACTACGCGATCCCTGTCTTGGGTCTGCGCGCTACGCTGTTCCTAGCGGCTGGCGCCCTGGTCATTGCCGCGCTGCTGGTACGACTTGGCAGCTCGAGTCTAGGTCGAATCCCGACCAGTGCCCAAGCCCTACTTGCTGTCTGCCTAGCCGCCGGACTTGGAGCCCTACTCACCGAACGATCCCTACCGGCCCTGCCCGAGGGCGTGGTCCTACTGGAGCAGCGCGAGTCCCCTTACCAGTTTACCCGCGTGGTGGAAGACCGCCGCAGTGAACCTTATTGGCGATCCCTCTTGGTCAACGAGGGCACGGACTCCTTCCAGTCTGTCTGGCAACCCGAGGTCGGGCTCTTGCCCGGCCCCTACTACTACAACGACATCGTGCTGCCTGCTTGGTGGCAGGGTAAGCAGGGGCAATGGAATTGCCTGACCGTCGGTATGGGGGCCGGAACTGCAAAACGCGTCCTCGAGGGCACCCTGCCTCCGGGACTCGAGCTGCGATACACGGGCATTGAGCTGGACCCCGATGTCGTAGAGCTCGCCGAGGCCTGGTGTGACCTCAGAGGCGACGAAAGAACGAACCTCATCGCGGGCCTCGACGGGCGCGCCGCCCTTGGTCTCGTCCCAGGCCACGGCAGCCTCGACCAAGTACTTGTAGACGCCTACGCCAACCAGGTTGAGATCCCTCCACACCTTGCCACGATCGAGTTCTTCCGCGAGATTCGAGACCTGCTTGTGTCCGGCGGCTGGTGCCAAGTCAATGTTAGTGGCTTCTCGGTACAGGACCCCATGGTGGCTTCGATCGCCAGCACCCTAAGCGCCGCCTTCGATAGCCCGGCCCTGATCTTGCGTGTGCCCGGTGCGCGCAATTGCACGGTGTTTGCCCGGAGCGAAGCAGCGCTGCCAGACCCTAGGCAACCCAACTGGCTGCGCCCGGAGTGGCCGGCCTCGGTGGGGGCCCTCCTGCATGGCCGCGAAGTACAAGGCCAGTGGTCTTGGGTCGAGCCGTCCCAACCGACGGGCGTTGTCTTGACGGACGACCTGGCCCCGGTGGAGCGTCTGCAGCAGCGCTCCCTCCAGACGGCCCGCAGCGGCCTCATGGGCGGCCTTAGCCGGTCAGGGACATGAACCTCACCAAGGCTGCCAAGCGGGCGCCATGGGCCGCCCAGGGACTCGCCGCTGCCCTAATCTTTGGTGGCCCCTTGGCCTACGGTTCCCAAGACCAAACCCATGTATTGGATGTGATCCAGCGCTATCGAGGAGACCGGGACTTCGGCGCAGCCATGGGAGCTGCCTCTGAACTTCAGCCCCCCGGGTTCCGAGCCCACCACGAAGCCATGATTCTGTACAGCGCCAGGAGCTACGGCGCGGCTCTTCTCAAGGCCATGGAGGCCATCCATTTAGGCGACCGCGACGAGCTGCTCCTTCTAACCTCCGTGCGGGCGGCCATCTGGGTTCGAGATAGCGAGTCGGCGAGCTTCTGCCAGCAGCTGCTTGGGGACCGCGTCGACGCCATGGAGGTGGACAACCTTGCGAACCACGCGTGGTACCGTGACGAGAGCGCGAAGGCCGCACAGCATTTCGAGGACCTGATCGCCAGCGATCGCGCCATCGAGGAAGCCATCCGGAAGTCCAAGCTCGTGAGCCTCGCGGCGCTGGGAGCCGCCCTAGCTGGGCTCTACCTGGCTCGCACTAGGTCGCACTGAGTCGCACTGAGTCGGGGCCACTAGAGGAAGTTCAACACGCCATTCCCGGCGGCGTCAAACATGGTCTCTGTCCGAGCGCTGTAGTTGACTCCATTGGACAAAAAGTGACGCCAAGGCAGGTTGCCGCGCTCGCCGATCAAGCCTAGTGCACCGGCCGCCGCACTCCTTACAGTAGCAGCCCTAGCCTTGTCTTGTGCGATGGCCGAAAGTGTCGGCAAAGACGCGGGATCTCCGAGCTGGCCGAGAGCCTTGGAGAGGGCGCTTACCGTAGCGTTCGAGTTCGCCGTCGCGAGGCGGTCCCGGAGCAGAGTTGTCGTGGCAAGCCGATCTATCAAGCCAAGCCCCAAGGAGACGTTTTCTAGGGGCACCGGCTGGTAGCGAAATCGATCCACAAGCAGCTCCATCTTCGCTTTCGCAGAACGTCGATCTAGTAGGCCAAGGCTGAGACTCGTGAAACCACGTACGGAAGCGTTGCCCGAGCGGTCTAGCACCTTCTCCAATAGCTCACCAGATTTAGGATCGCGCATGAGCCCACAAGCCAAGGCGGCGGTGCTGAGCTCGTCTACGCCATTGCTCTCGTTTAAAGAGATACGCAGCTCGATGGCTAGGTCATCCCCGACGGACAGTCCAGCGGCGTGCATGCGTGCACCGTGGGCCCCGGCGGCCAGGGCAACCCATGGGCGGTCCGACTTGCGGCCCTTGAGGTAGCGCTCTAGGAGGAAGGCTTCGAGTGCATCTGTGGTGGACTTGGGCGGGAGCGAGCCGCTACCTCGGTTACAGACCTCGGCCAAGGCCATCAAGGCCATATGCCGTGCGTGGTGATCCTTACATTCCCGAGCTATTTCGTAGAGCCGATCGCGAACGAGACTGTCCTGAGGGCGTCCCCAGGCGGTGCCCATACGACCCAGCGCGATCGCAATGCCTGCGAGCTCGTGCCGATAGACCTTTCCATCGAGGCTGTCGAGCAGCCCATTTACCACCGAGGCAGCGAGAGGGCTAGGAGCGTCAGCCGCCAATGAGGCAAGCGTCACGGGCAAATGCCCCGCCACAACGCGGTCATCTTCATCCTCAAGCAAGGACCAGATGCGCTCGATTAGGTCGTCGCGATAGCGGACGCCGAAAGCGGTGTCTTCGCCCTCTTGGGGAACTTTTAGGGTCCGCCTTGCATCTTTGAACGGGAGATACATCTTGCCCAGCCCTATGGCGAGGGCGACCCGAACGTCTTGGTGCTCCTTCGGATCTTCGAAGTGGCGCAGCATCGACAAGAGGACCATCCGCCGCACATCATCGTTCGGAGCTCTGCTTGCAATTAGGGACAAGCCATAGGCTGCAAAGGCTCTTGAGCGATCGTTAAACTTACCGTTGATTTCTTTGCGGACCTGCTTGCTGTTCTCCAAGGCGCCCAACAGAAGCTCGATGGCACCGAGGTCACCTTGGATGCCGAGGGACAGCAAAGCCGACTCGCGACTCATCGGGTCCCGATGCGCAACGCCCGCTTTGAGCGCCGCTAAGATCAGCTCCTCTTCGGGGCTTCCAATCCTGCCGAGAGCGATGAAGCTGGTGGCCGCGGCTGTCCCTGTGCGGTCTTCGTCGATCACACTTAAGAGTGCGGGAAAGACCAGCTCCTTGAGAGCGGAGTCCGAAGGTCTCGGCAGAACTGTGAGCTGACTGTCGTCACCCGAAGCTGTCGTGGACAACTGGAGAAGCTCGCGCAGGGGCAAGAGCTCGTCTTTGTTAAAGTACCACCAGTACGTCCAATGGGACATGTCGCCAATGGAGCTTGGCGTGGTTGCCGCGGATGCCTTCGCCTGGGCGTCGGGGGACAGGGGAGTCTTGGGTCCACTCAGTCCCGCTAAGCCGCTCGGGACGAACACTGGGGGAACTCGGTAGGTTGCCCCGTGCCCAAAGGCACTGCCTGCCCAGACGATCAGGATGATCACGCCCCAAAGAAGCGGTGAGGTTTGGAGGCTAAGTAGCGAGGGTTTGGACATATAGACCTAAGGGCGGCGGCTAGATGGTGACCACAACCTAGGACTTATGGCCGGCCTAGGTAACAGAATCTACTCCTCGACCGTCCACAATCGCCACTTATGGGGCGTGGCCCAAATACCCTGGCGCAGTGCTGCGGCCTCAGAGCCCATCTTCGAGCTGTGCCTAGGCATGTGCAGATATCCTTTTTTGGCCGCAGATTGCGTCCCGATCCCTGGGCAAGATCTGATACGCAGCGGAGGCGCTTGGTCCTGGGACCAAGCGCCTCCGCTAGCGTGCCCAGCTCAGCTGGGCACTTCATCATCCAGCGACTAGAGGATGTTCAAGACACCAGTGCCACCGGACTCGTTCAGAGTCACCGTTGACGCACGATAGTTGAGGTCCGTCGCAATCTTGGAGTTCCAGGGCAAGTCTTCCTTGTCCGCAACAAT
>JAQXEK010000087.1 GCA_029250885.1 Planctomycetota bacterium | reverse complement strand
GGCAATGGTGAGGTTCTTCGCCCCGGGCAGCTGCTCATGAACAACGGGCGCATCGTCGAAGTCGGCGAAGTCGTAGCCCACCCCAAGGGTGCGGTCATCGTGCACGGCGCCGCGGCTATGCCCGGCATCGTCGACGCCCTCGGCTACCTGGGCCTTGAGGGTTCTAGGCGCGCTCCCTCGACCAATGTCCCCCTCGGTCGGATTCTCGACGTGGGTGGGGAGGGTGCAGATCGCGTGGCGAAGGCCGGCGTGACCACCGTCGTGCTCTCCCCTAGGTCCCTGAACGGAAACGGCACAACGATGCTGGCCTACAAGCCAGCCGCCGCGAAGTATGAGGACCTGGTCGTGGAAGATACCGCCGCCGTGCGCCTCACCTGGAGCAGCTCGGACCGCTACAACATTGGAAAGGGCGTCAAGGGCCTTCTCGGCCGTGCGGTCAGCTATCGCGCTGACTGGGCTGCCTACCATGAGGCCATGTCCAACTGGACGCCACCCGCGCCCGAGGCCCCCAAGGCCGACGACAAGGATGACGTGGACGAGGCCGAGCCCGAAGAGAAGGATTCCAAGAAGAAGAAAAAGAAGGACAAGGACCTAGATCCGATGACCGGCGTGTGGACGTCCGCATCCGACTGGGGAGCAGCACGACTCCAGTTCTCAGATGCGCCGTCGACTGGAACCACGGAGATCCGCGGCTCCCTGCGCTCGGATGCCCTGTCTAAGAGCCTGCTACGCTTCGAAGGCACCTATGACCACGATGGCGATAAGCTGGAGGTCAGCAGCCTAGTGGGCGGACTCTCCATCTCTGCTGATCTTGATGATGAGAAGCTTACGGGCACCATCACGTTCGAGGGAGAGGAGTACAGCTTCGAAGCCGAGCGCGAGTCTCGCGGCTACACCATCGCCGGACGCTCGGAAGATCGTAAACCCGAACCGGCCCCCAAGGCACCTAAGGGCATGCCTAAGCAACCCAAGTTTGACCCCTACCTAGACCCCCTTGCTCGGGCCATGGACGGCAATTGCGCCGTGATCGTTGGCGCAAACCGCGACGACGAGATCCTTGGCTGTGTGGCGGCATTCGAGGCCGTGGGCATCAAGCCCGTGCTCTTCGGTGCAGCGGATATTCACAAGGTAAAGGATCAGGTCGCCGGCCGTATTGCCGGTGTGCTTCCCGACCGCTGGCCTCTTCGGGGGACCGAGGGCATCGCCACGGTCAACCGATTCGCCGAGCTCCAAGAGGCAGGCATCCCAGTCGCCTTCTACTCGGCCGCCGAAGAGGGAGCAGGTGATCTGCTGCTCATGGCCTCCTACGCGGTCGTTGAGGGCATGAGCCCTGTCGGCGCACTCAGGGCCCTGACCTCCGACGCCGCGGCGCTGCTCTCGATCGACGACCACGTGGGTCGCCTCGAAGTTGGACTTGACGCCGATGTACTTCTACTGGACAGCAGTCCCCTAGAAGTGACTGCCCGTGTTCAGCGCACCTGGGTCCTTGGCCGCGAGGTCCTCTAGAGCCTGTATGCTGAACCTCCTAGCTAACTGCCTGCTGACGGCGACTCTCGCTGTGGCTCCTGGGGACGAAGCTCTCCCGGCGCCTGGCGAGATCGGCGGTCCCGACTTGACCTATCGCGCCGCCAAGATTCTAACCATGGCCCTTGAGGGGCCCATGGTGGTGAACAATGGCGTCGTGGTCGTTCGTGATGGGCTGGTGGCATTCGTTGGTAAGGAGCGCGATCTGCCCGCAAGCGAGAACCGCGTAGTCACCGACCTCGGTGACCTGTGGTTGATGCCGGGTATGATCGACTTGCACACCCACGAGTCGGGCATGTCCCTGTATCAGGGCAACGACCTAAACGACACGGTCTACCTGACTAACCCAGGTCTGCGCGCATCTGCGGCTGTCCTTCCTGGCAACTCATCATCCATGCGCGCGGCTTCGGTGGGCGTGACCACCGTGCTCTACATTCCGGGATCGGGATCGAACATGGGTGGTTCCGGTGTGCTGCTGAAGACGGGCTTTGACAAGTACGAAGACTGCGAGCTGCGTAACCCCGGCTCGTTGAAGTTGGCCCAGTCCGGCAACCCCGAGAGCTGGGTCATGGGCGTCAACCGCAGCTTCATGAACTGGAACACCCGCAACACATTCAAGCGTGGCCTAGCCTACGCGGCCAAGTGGGCTGCCTACGAAGACACACCCGATGACGAGAAGGGCGAGGCGCCCCTGGTCGACCCCCAATGGGAGCTCTTCCGCGCACTTGCCAAGGGTGAGGCCCAGGTCTCCACTCACACACAGATCTACCAAGTCGTGCTCGAGACCTTAACGATGGTCCGCCAGGAGTTCGGCCTGGACGTCTACATTGACCACGGCACCATTGGTGCGTGGCGTCTGGGCGGCATGGCCGAAGAGCTTGGCGTCCAGGCCATAATCGGTCCGCGCAACGTAGACGCACCATCCCGCAACTTCATGCGATGGGCTGGCCACATCGAAGCTGAGGGTTTCCGCGGCGTCGCCGCTGGCTATCAAGAGGCCGGCCATAAGTGGGTTGGCTTTAACACGGACGCCCCCGTCATCTCCGACGAGGAGTACGTCATTCAGGCAGCCATGGCTGTCCGCTTTGGATTCGATGACTCCACGATGGATGCCGTCCGCGGCCTGACGATCGTGCCGGCCGTCGCCGCCGGCGTGCAAGACAAGGTCGGGAGCATTGAGGTTGGCAAGCACGCCGACTTGATCCTGATCAACGGCCACCCCGCCGACCCCCGCTCCCGAATCGAACAGGTCCTCATCGAGGGTCGCAAGGTCTTTGACCGCAACGAGACCACCTCCGCTGACGCACGGGCCAAGTAACTTCCAATGAAAGCAACCCTGATATCTACCGCACTCTTATTCCTGCCAGCCGCGGCCTTTGGCCAAGCTGGCGAGGTCTTGCCTGATGGTCGCCAGATTACTCCGGCCGCCTACGAGGCGCCCCTGCGCACCACCAAGGTGACTTCCGACGCGAAGTTCGCGATCCTCTCCTCGAAGATTGTGACCTGTGCGGAAGAGGGAGCTCCTGTCGTAAACAACGGCGTGATACTGGTCAGCGCTGGCAAGATCGAGGCCATTGGTCGCCAAGGCAAGGTGGAGATTCCCGAGGGCTATGAGGTCATCGACGTTGGCGACAACTGGGTCACCCCGGGCATGATCGATCTACACTCCCACGTCGGCGGATCGCTCTCGGTCAACGACCTTAACGACACGGTCTTCCTGACCAATCCTGGCCTTCGGGCTTCGGCAGCCGTGACCCCAGGCAACTCGAACCTACGGCGCGCCCTTGCGGCGGGGGTGACATCGATTCTCTACATTCCCGGATCAGGCTCGAACATCGGCGGTCAGGGAATCCTGATGAAGACCGGCTTCGAGACCTACGAATCCGCCGAGATCCGGAACCCCGGCTCCATGAAGTTAGCCCAGGCCGGCAACCCCGAGCGCTTTGCTTTCGGGGTCGCCCGCAGCTTCATGAACTGGCACACCCGTGACACCCTGGTGAAGGGAATCACCTACGCCCAAAAATGGGAGGACTTCGCCGCCGGTACTGGCCCTAAGCCGGAGATGAATATCCAATACGAGATCTTCCGCTGGCTCAAGCCCCACGCGACCCAGATCTCCGCCCACACTCAGCAGTACCAGGTTGTCTTGCAGTCTCTGCAGCGCGTCGTGAGGGATCTCGACATGCCGCTCTTTATTGACCACGGAACCATTGGTGCGTGGAAGCTCGGTAAGCTTGTGAAGGAGCTCGATGTGGCTGCTCAACTCGGTCCCCGCAACGTCGATGTTCCCTCCCGGGGCATGATGAACTGGGCCCAGAACGTCGAGGCCGAAGGTTGGCGCGGCACGGCCGCTGGCTATCAGCAGGCCGGCGTGATGAAGATTGGTTTCAACACGGACGCCCCGGTCATGCCCCAGGAAGAGCTCAGCCTCCAGGCGACCATCGCGGTTCGTTATGGCTTCGACGACACATCCATGCAGGCCATGCGCGGCCTGACCATCATCCCTGCGACCATTGCTGGCATCCAGCACCGCACGGGCTCCCTTGAGGTTGGCAAGGAAGCCGACATTCTGATCGTCACTGGGCACCCCGCCGACCAGCGCAGCTCGATCGAGCGCGTCTGGCTTGACGGTCACGACGTGTACAACGCCGAAGACAAGCGCGAATACTAAGTTGCGGAAGACGTCCCATATCACGCGCTTCGAGCGCAGGCTTGAACTGGCTGCCTTCGGGTCGGCCGGGCGGGTGCCTGCGTGGACTGCGGACGACTTGGGATTGACCTGCGCCAAGGAACGGGGGGCCACCTCGTGATGCTCTCGATCATCCTATCGGCGTCCGTACTTGGGACTGCGCCAACCGAGATCGCCCAGGGGGCGGACACCTACCAAGGCGCCCGGCCGCTCACCTTTGAACACCAACCCACCGACTCGCCCCCGCTCGCGATCCTGTGCGGCCGCCTGTTTACCATGGCGGACTCGAACGCGATCTTCGACCCGGGCATGCTGTTGATCCGCAATGGCGAGATCGAGTACGTAGGAAAGCCCGTGGATATCCCTACGGACTACGAGGTTATGGACCTCGGTGCGACCTGGGTGACCCCGGGGCTCGTCGACCTGCACTCACACATCCAGTCGGGCGACTGGCGCGACACCAATGACATGGTGATGCCGACCAACGAGGTCTTTTCTACGCGTCCTGCGATCGTGTCGTCAAACCCGAACATGCGCCGTGCCTGCGCGGCTGGCGTCACCACGTTGTTTGGAATCCCCGGCAGCGGAACAAGCATCTCCGGTTTCGGTGTGCTGTACAAGACCAAGACGAGCGCTAGCTACGAAGAGATCGTGCTCGCGGACCCGGGTGGTATGAAGGTCGCCCAGACCAACAACCCCGAGCGCGATGCCGGCGACCTGGGCGCAACCCGGGCCGGCCTGAGCTGGTTGCTAGAAGAGGTCAATGATCGCGCGATCGAGGTCCGCGATCAGGGCATCTTCGATCCGACCCTCGACAACCTACGCCGCATTCAATCGAAAGAGCTGCCCGTGCTAATCCACTGTGCAGGCAGCGATGGTGTGGCCAGTACGGTTCGCATGTGGCGTGGCACCTATGACACGCGCAGTGTCTTGAGCCACGGCAGCTTCGACGGACACCACGCAGCAGCTTATGTCGCAAAGATGGGCATGCCTGTGAACCACGGGCCGCGCACCTTCAACATGACCTATGGCATCCGCGAGGGGCGCTTCGTCAATACGTCCAAGGCCTACACCGACGCCGGTGTGCCGAACTTTTCACTCACCACCGATGCTTCGGTGATTCCCCAAGAGGAGTTCTTCCTCCAGGGGACTATGTCCGCGCACTTCGGCTCGGACCCCTATCAGATGCTCCAAGCGCTGACCATCAACCCTGCGAAGAGCTTCGGGATTGAGGACTCAGTCGGCAGTCTCGAGGTTGGCAAAGATGCCGACATCGTTATCTGGACCGGCGACCCCCTCGACCCACGCACTTCCGTCGAGTCGGTGATTATCGACGGTGACATTCAGTACAGTCGGGCCGAAGACGGCCAGTGGTTTTGATCCCTCCTTTCAATCTATGAAGATGAAAAACATCCTTATCGGAGTCAGCTGCACCCTTGGGCTACAGCTCGCCGCAACCGCGACTAGCGGAACTCCTGATTTGTTTGCCCTGCGCGTTGGTAGCGCCGAAACAGTCAGCCATGGGACTATTCCCCATGCGGTGATCCTGATTGAGCACGGCAAGATCGTGACCATCGGACAGGACCTGGAAATCGAGCGCGGGATCCCCGTGATCGATCGACCCGATTGGGTTGCCATGCCTGGTTTTATCAACTGCTACTCCCGCGCTGGCATGACCAGCTTCGGTAGCAACGGTACCGTGCCCTCGGTTCAGTCCTCCACTGAGTTCTACGCTAGCCAGGCGATCTACGGCGACCTGCTGGACGTTGGCGTGACCACCCTTGGGCTCTACCCCCCGGGCAACGGCATCCCCGGCCAAGCCGTAGCCGTCCGCACCAGCGGCTCCAGCGCCCAGGATATGATCCTGGAGGACAGCGTTTACCTCAAGATGTTGATGCGCTCCAACGCCAGCTCAAAGAAGATGATCCGGAAGGCCTTCGAGGAAGCCGACGACCACAAAGAGGATGTCGAAAAGGCCCGCGAGAAGTGGGAGAAGGACACCGAGAAGTGGGAGAAGGATCAGAAGAAGAAAAAGGACGACGCTAAGAAAAACGAGGGTAGCTCGGTGAAGCCTTCCGACGGCGATGAGGACAAGGGCCCCGGCGATTTCGTCGAGCCAACTCCCAACGGAACCGCGGCCGCCTTCATCGACCTGCGCAAGGGTGACCTCTCGGCACTGATTAGCATTCGCAAGGCGGGAGACTACCTGCACCTGGTGGACGCCCTTGGTGAGGAAGACTTCGACTGGGTTCTGCGTGTTCCACTTCGCGACGATATTGACCTGTACGAGGTTGCGGACCAGCTCGCAGAGGACAAGCGCACCATCATCATCGAGCCACGCTTGACGTTGATGGCCTGGACGATGCGTGAGCGCAACCTCCCGGCCGAGCTCTCTACCGCGGGAGCAAACGTAGTGTTTGTACCGAATGGCGACGATCTCAACAGCCACAAGAAATGGCGCTTCCACGTCGGCCACGTTGTGAAGCGCGGCATGGACTATCAATCCGCCCTTCGCGCTATGACCCTTGGTCCCGCGGAAGTGCTTGGCCTAGGCGATCGCCTAGGCAGTCTTGACGTTGGCAAGGATGCCAACATGTTGTTTTTTAGCGGGGATCCCCTGCAGCCGGCGTCCCGTCTTGAGATGGTGATGATCGACGGCGAATTCGTAAGTGACGAGGTGGTGCGCTAATGCTGCTCAAAAAGAAACGATTCCTAACTCCCGCTGTGGCTCTTGTGGGCGCAGCACTCTTCACAGCTCCAATCCTTGCGGCTCCCTTCACCATTGAAGACGCCGAAGATGAAGAGCCGGACGCCTATATGGCTGTGCAGGGTGGCGACATCTACACGGGCACCGGAGAGATTCTCCGTGGGGCGACGCTGCTCTCGAAGAACGGCAAGATCGAAGAGATCGGCTACAACCTGTACCTTCCCAAGGACACGGAAGTGGTCGATGCTAAGGGACTGCGGGTTTACCCCGGCCTCGTGGCGCTCTCGGCTTCGACCCGCATGTCTCTAGGCACCTTTGCCCCTGGCCTTGAATTCCACGAGTTTACTCCACACAACGAGTTCGAGGGTGTCTGTGGCGATTGCGGCAAGAGCCTCGAGGAGATTATTCCTCCCGCGCTCGATCCCGGCGAGACCACCACGGAGCACCTAGCGGTCGAGGGCATCAAGAGTGACTTCGACGACTCCTACGATCCGTTCAATGGCTACCTAGTAATGGCACTAGGTAACGGCATCACGACGATGCAGCAGTCGACCACGGCATTGAAGATGCTTCGCGGTCGGATCGATGGCGTGACCATGGCGGACAAGTCCATGACCAGCTTCTCCTGGAGCGGGTTCAACCCATCGGGCAAGGCTGACCTGCGCGAGAAGTTCCGCGCGGGCAATCAATACTTGATCGACCTGCGCCGCTGGCAAGAGCTTGTCAAGAAGGACAAGGAGCTAAAGGAGCCGAGCCGGAAGGGTATTGATAGTCGCGTGCTCTCCGTCCTTCAGGGCGAGACCATGGCGAAGTTCTCTTCGAACGACCGCGACGACCTCCTTGGCATTGCGCGCCTGGCCCAAGCCAACAAGTTCCGTCCGGTGATCTCTGGATGTGTCGAAGGCTGGATCGTGGCCGAAGAGCTCGGCCGGGCTGGCGCCTTCGCGATCGTGACTCCGCGCACTCGCTCGGACCGCTCTGAGGAGCTCTCCCGCGAGTCCGGCTCGAGCATCGAGAACGCAGCTATCCTGCACGCTGCTGGCGTGCAGGTGGCCGTGGTTCCCGCGAACACCTCGGTAGACCTCGGCGGTATCAGCGGTCGCGACCTCCTGCACCTGCCCATTGAGGCTGGCTTCGCCGTTCGCGGCGGCCTGTCCGATAAGGCGGCGCTTGAGTCCATCACCATCGTGCCCGCTCGTCTGCTCGGCGTCGACCACCGTGTCGGCAGCCTTGAGATTGGCAAGGACGCGGACATGATCCTCTGCGACGGCGACATCATGCACTACCAGACCTTCGTCCAATACGCGATCGTCAATGGGACGCAGGTCTACGACAAGGAAGATGAGATCTTCTACGCGCACATTCGCCCCCGCGGCGAGGTCGCCGTGGACCCCGGCGAAGCTGTCCCCGAGGCGGTCGAAGCGGAGTAGCCGACCCTAGGCTTTGTGGATGGAGGCGAGGTTGTCCCCGTCCCTCCACATGTTATCCACAGTGCAAGCGCCGCTCTAAAGCCTTTCCAACCCTGGGCTTAGTGCGGCGCTTCGCTGTTTACCGAACGCCTTCCTAACGTCTATTTTCCCCAATCCGTTTGCTGCATCCATATCCCATAGGGCCAAGGGCCCCCCAGGGAGCTATGCTTGCCGCCTAGTGAACTGATCCCGATCGATTTTGGCCACGCTTCCTTGGTCAAACGCTCCGCCTAGGAATCCCCCCTCCGCAATGACACTGAGCAACCTGCTCCGCACGCTCGGCACCAACCGACGCGACGGCCGGAACTTGACCCACGACGAGTCCTACCGGGCCTTTACGGCCATCTTTGTGGGCTCCGAGTCGGATATTGTGGTCGGCGCATTCCTGACTGCTATGCGCTGGAAGGGGGTCACGATCGAGGAGCTGATCGGATTCGCCCAAGCTGCCAGAGACCAGGCGCGGATCCCGTGCCAGGGCATGGACGGCCTTGTGGCCGTCTGCCCACCCCACGACGGCAGCGACACGGTGCCTCCCCTCGATGTGGCCTCATGCCTGATCGCATCAGGCGCCGGGGCTCGCGTGCTCTTGATCACGGACCAGGGCCTACCGCCCCGGCGTGGCGTTACCGCCGCCTGCGCTCTGCAAGAGCTCGGTGGAGGCCTCACTTGGGACCCAACGGAAGCCGAGGACTGGATCTGCAAGTCGCGCTTCGCGGCCATCGCGGCTCCCGGAATGCTGCCCGGCCTCATGAACCTGCGCAAGGTCCGTGGCGAGCTAGGTGTCCGCACTCCTCTGTTCACGGTAGAGAAGCTGATCGCGCCTTCCAGCGCCGCCGTTGTGGTTGGTGCACAGGAGGGTGCCGTACTGGGTACAGCCGTCGAGGTTATGGTAGGCCTGGGTCACCCCCGCGGCATCGCCCTCCAGGGGATTGAAGGCGGCGTGCTACCCAGCGTTCGGCGACGCACCCGCGGCATTGAGATGACCGACTCGAGTCAGGTCCCGCTGACCGTCGAACCCATGGACTTCGGGCTATCCTCGTCCACCGAGCCCGACCTGCCCATGTACGGACCGCCCGACGAGGGCAAGGGCTCCGGTGACAACCCCCTGCTGATCAAGGCGGCGGGGGAGATCGTTTTGAAGGTGCTAGCTGGCGTTGAAGGCCCTGCGCGCAATGCGACCCTATTGGGCGCAGCCGTAATCCTAAAGGCCAGCGGCCGGGTTCCCACCCTGGCCGAGGGCGTCGATGCAGCGATCACATCCCTGGACTCTGGCGAAGCCCACCGCATCCTGAAGACGGTCACGGGACTCACCTAGGCGACGGCTTCCATGGATGCGCTCCCCCTCGAGGTCCTGCCGGGAACCCTCGCCGTACTGCGCTTCGACCCCGGGTCCAGCATTCCAGCCTGGACCCGCGTGGATGGCTGCCTTTGGGCTAGCCTCCAGACTGTGGATGAGTTGACCGTGATCTGCCCGGAGACGGAAGCCACGGTCGCCGAGATCGGGAAGCTGCCCGAGGGTCGCCGCCAAGGCGACTGGGCTGCGCTTCGGGTGGCTGGCGTTCTCGACTTCAGCCTGACTGGGATCCTGGCTGGGCTATCTGGGATCCTTGCCGCTAGAAACGTCAGTATTTTCGCCTTATCGACATTCGATACGGACTACATCCTCGTGCGGCGGGGGGATCTATCCAGGGCTCTAGACGCTCTGCGAGGCGCCGGGCACACCGTCGCGGAGTAGGGCCTTCGTCGGCTCTCCCCGACCTGTCCCTAGAAGCTGGCCCCGAGGATTCCAGAACAGGCTCCATGGACTCCCAGGCCCCCGGTATCCTAGGTGCGATGAGGCTTCCGGTATCCAGCTCTTTAGCGTGGCTCTTCAGCGTCCTGCTGCTCGTGGGCCTCGTCTCGTGTTCAGGTCAGGAGCCTGAGGGCACTGGGGCGATTCGGCTTGCCCAGGGCGGGATACCATCGGGTTGGATCAGCGCAATGCCCGGTGCGTCCACACTGGATGCGCCCGAGGGATGGATGCGGATTGCTGAAACCATCGAGCCGGATGCATGGGCTGAAACGGGGCTCCCGGGCGTGTTTCGGGCCTACGTACAGGTACCGGGCATCGGCTCGCCACCAGATCGCGAGGACGCCCACGAGCTGCTCTCGGGAGACCAGAAGCTGCGCTCCCTCGGCACATCCATGGAGGGCGTCTCACCGGAGGGCCTCAGGGATGGTGACTACCTGGTTATGGGGGATGAGGTGCTGTTGACGGACCGCGGGGGAGCTTTCGTCTCCGGCGAACTCACCTACGTTGCGTGGCATCGGCGCAGCCTTCTCGACAGCGGCAAGGCCCAGCTACCGGGCGTGACTTCGGAAGGGGTCTTGCTTGGCTCCGGGGAGGTGCTGACCGTAGACCTGCCGGGTTTTGGCCCCGAAGGGGCGACCCTGCACCTTGCCGCCGGAGCCTTTGGCAATGAATCCCCAGGAGAGCCTTCCACTATGAGCCTGGAAGTCGAGCACGCAGGCCAGATCGTATTCCAGGTCGACTACCCCAAGCACACGTTCTGCTTGCCTATGCCCGTTCACTTGGACCTGCCCGATTTCCGAGGTGGCGAATTGCTCTTTCGGGTCCAGGGCGATCCTGGAATCCTGATGCTACAGAATCCCGTGCTGACCCGCCTTGGATCGGAGCGCGAGGATGAGAGGCCCGACTTGGTCGTGTTTCTCGCAGACACCTTTCGTGCGGACAACCTTGCCTATTGGGGCGGCGATCCCCGACTCACTCCGCACATGAACGATTTCGGCAAGGGCGGCCGGGTCTACACCGGCGCCCATGCTCCCGGCTCATGGACAATTCCCTCCCAGGCAGCCTTACTCAGTGGCTCCTACGCACCCCAGGTCGGGATCGACGGTGAGACCTTCTCTCTGCCCAAGAATCTCGACACCCTTGCGCGCCGTCTATCGGAATCAGGATACCGAACGGTGGCCGTGACCGACGGCCACTTCGTCTCCGAGCACTTCGGCTTCGATCAGGGATTCGAGGTGTTCTTGGAGAGCGTCCAACATGGGGAGTTCGATCAGAAGACCTTGAAGCGGGTGCAGAGCGTCTTGGATGCGGACGACGACCGGCCGCTCTTCTTGTTCGTCCAGAGTTACCGCGCCCACACCCCATATTGGGTTAGTGACCAGTCTATGGCCGAGCATCCAGAGCTGTTTGGCGCGGATCCGGATCCGGCTGATTGGAACTTCGCCGAGCTCTTTGAGCGCGTGGGGTTCGGATTGGACACCCGGGACATTCGCACCCTACGAGCCGAGGGTACCGCCGAGCAGTTTGTCGAGGACGTGGACAACCTGAAGCGCATGTACCAGGGTGCCTCTGCGGATCTTGACCGCGGCTTTGGCAGTTTTATGGAGCAGATCGAGGCCGCGGGTTTGGGCAATGCTTTTGTGGTGCTGACGAGTGATCACGGCGAGGCCTTTGGCGAACACGGCGGCTGGGTGCACGGCACCAATGTCCACGAGGAGCAGGTCGGGATCCCGCTGATCTTGCAGGGGCCGGGCATTGCCCATGAACTGCGGGGCGGCCCCGTGAGCCTGGTGGACGTGACCTTCACCTTGGCGGAGTTGGCCGGTGTTGGCCCTGGCAAGCATTGGGCGGGTCGTTCCTTGCTTGTTCCCGCGTCCGATGGGGCCGCGATTTTTAGCTTTGAGAGTCCAAGCAGCGACAAGCCGAACAACGTCTCGGAATACGCGATCTACCAGGGCCAGCGCAAGGTCATCGGGCCCATGGATGGGCAGGTTGTCCTGGTTGAGCCTGCCCAGGCGTTCGAGCTGGGGCTCGACCCCGACGAAGAGAAGGGCATCCCTGCCAAGGGCTCCTGGGGCGAGCAGCTGATCGAGAGGTTTGCCACGGAGCTGGACCGGGCCACAAAGGCTTTTGCGAAGGCGGACCCCAAGCCCATCTCGCAGGACGATCTCCAGAAATTCAAGGCTATGGGCTACTTTGGGGACTGACCAGGGCCGAGCTTTTCGAGACCAACAGACTCTTCCGTCCGCGTTAGGTTAGACTGAACGCTCACCAAGAGGATCCTCATGAAAACAACTGAAATTCAGCCCGAGATGACCATGGAGGTCATCCTAGAAGCCTTCCCGTCGGCCCGCCGCGCGCTCTTCCAGCGCTACCATATCGGCGGCTGCTCGTCCTGCGCCTACGAGCTGAGCGACACCCTTGCTGAAGTCTGCAAGAACAAGAACATCCTCGACGTGAATGAGGTCATCGAGCACATGTACCTTTCGGAAGAGCTCGACCTCAAGCTTCAGGTCGGCGCCGAGGAGGTCCGAGAGTGGATGGCCGAAGGCCGCGACTTCACCTTTATGGACGTGCGAACGGACGAGGAGCGTGGGACGGAGGTCCTGGAAGAGGCGGAGATCCTAGAGTTTGCCCGCTCTTCGGAGTACCTCGCCATGGACAAGGAGCGCCTGTTCGTCTTCGCGGACAACGATAGCGGCAAGGCGCTAGACGTGGCTTCTTACTTCGTCGGCCACGGCTTCAGTGACATTCGCGTACTGCGCGGTGGCACCGCGGCCTGGTAGGCGAAGGCCCTACCTTGGTTTGGTGCGGCTAGTAGCCGTCGTCGAGAAAGCCCGATGTCGAGCCCTCAATCGTGACGATTCCGGTCCTGCGTTCGGCGAACAGCTGACGGGTCTCGCCCTCGAACTCGAGTAGGCAGCCGAGGCCGCTGGACGTCTCACCTGTTTGAGAGAAGACGAGGGTTCGTCCATCATTTAGGCCTAGCTCTGCAATACGCAGGCCTTCGAAGACTCCGTCGATTGAGTATTGACGGACAAATGGTCTGCCCGTGCGCGGGTCAGGAATGTGCTGGCTGTCCTGGTCGACGACCTCGTAGCCGTCGCCATCGTCGAAGAAGCGCATAAACAAAACTTCACCGGAGTAGGCGGCTCGGTTCTGAGCGGCGCGCAGGTCGCTTGCGAGGAGTACGGCGCCGTTTTCGAGGGTCACGACGCCACGCTCGAAAAACATAGGCACGGCAATGGCTGCCACGACCGAGAAACCGGACAGCCAGAGAATCAGGCCGAGCAGCGAGAAGCCACTCGAGAGTTGTTTTGGGGTTGTTCGCACCGGATTTGTGGTCGAGTCCACGTCGAGTTTACATGCCGTAGAAGGTCGTTTTAAGCAGGCTCATTTCGCCCTGACAGTTCGCCCTGATTTCACCCGTAGCCGGCTTGTAGAGCCAGCCCGTTTGGCCGTTGGGCACCATGGGAAAGGGCTCATCGTTAGCCAAGATCTGCACGCTGTCGAGGCCGTTGACCGGATTTTTGGTCATGCCTGTTTCGAAGTACGGACCCAGCGGGAAGTTGATGGGGTTGACCGCGTTAAAGTACCCCGCCTCGGAGCTACCGAGCAGGAGCTGGTAGCGAAGGTGAAGCTCGGACACCGGGGCGTCCAGATCGCCGGACTCCGTCCCGGGCAAATAGCCAGGATAGGTGTCGTGCTCGGAGCGGTAGGTCTCCAGGACATCTCGATAGTTGTCGAGCTTGTACTGAAGTTGGGTGAACTGGGCCATTCCCTTCATGTCCGTGGGCACGGGCTTGAAGTCGGGAACGGCCATGAAACCGATCGCGCCTGCGATCACGGCAACGAGGCCGTATTCAATCGGGCGGACCTTCTCATTGTCCCGCTTAGGCGAGACGTCGGGCTTGTGGAAGTCGGTGGGGTTTTGGCTCTGCATGTCGAAAGATTTTCCGGTGGAGGTGGTTCCGGAGGTACTTTCGGCATCGGCGTGGAATCTCTTTAGGGCTTGCTTGCGGGAATGGTCGAGAACAGCGGGGCAGCACTAAAGAGGGCCTTGGGCATGCACGAAGGGGGCTGCGTATGGCTTTCGGGCGGGGTAAGCCCCCGAATGGCCTGAGCCTGGACTGGGAATAGGAGAGAAGCCGCAGGTCGAGCCGCCCCCTCATGGCGAGGCGCATCGGGATCCCCTCCAGGAGCCGATCCCGCCGGAGCGGGCACTGCACCAAAGCGCGACCTGCGACACAAGACAGACGCACTGGACCCTCAACGGTGACAGTTGCCTTTGGAAATTGAATGCCCAATGCGTCAGGATTACGACGCCATGAATCCTCAAGACCAAATTCTCGACCCCTCGCCAACCACAAAAACCCCGGTCGATGAGCCCCCCGTGGTCCGGGAGAGCAGCAGCGTGATGGATCCGCTGGTGGACTGGGTTCGCGACCAGCTTGGCGAGATCACTAGCTCGCCATGGGGGCAGGCGGCCATTGCTATGGCGGCATTTATCCTGCTTGCCAAATTGGTCGAAACCCTACTTGGCATGATCTGCAACCTGTTGCTGCGCAGGACTCACACACTGCTGGATGACCGGATTGTTCAACTGCTTCGCAAGCCCGTCTTGCAAACAGTCGTATTGATAGGCGTCGTTGTGACGGTTGCGGTGCTTGAATATTCCGTCAGCACCGAGCAGACCCTAAAGCACGTAGCGAGCACGCTGATCACCTTGTCCTGGGCAACCTTCTGCCTGCGCGGCTCGAAGGTCCTCCTGCAAGCCGCCAGCGACGAGAAGGCACGCTTCCAACTCCTAGAGCAGCGTACCTACCCCCTATTTAGCAACCTAGCGACCGTAGTGATTGCCGCTGTGACCACCTGGGTTGTAATTACCATCTGGGGTGCGGACATGACCGGCTGGCTTGCGTCGGCGGGTGTCGTGGGTATCGCCGTTGGCTTTGCGGCCAAGGACACCCTGGCGAACCTTTTCGCAGGCGTCTTCGTGATTGCCGACGCACCGTTTCAAGTGGGGGACTACATCGTCTTGGATACGGGTGACCGCGGTCAGGTTGTGCACATTGGGTTGCGCTCTACCAGGCTACTGACCCGTTCAGATGTCGAGATCACAATCCCGAACTCGGTCATCGCGAGCGGAAGGATCACGAACCAGAGCAGCGGTCCTTACCAGAAGATGCGCGTTAAGCTGCCGGTGCAAGTGGCCTATGGCAGTGACATCGATCAGCTGCGCGAAATCTTGCTGGAGATTGCTAGCGCCGAGGACCTTGTGCAGGGCAAGCCCGCTCCAAACGTTCGCTTCCGCGCGATGGCGGACTCTGGATTGAACTTCGAGTTGATGTTTTGGGTCGAGGATCCATCGAGGCGTGGACGCGCGATTGACGCGTTGTATACCGCGGTGTACAAGCGGCTGGCAAAGGAGGGGATCGAGATTCCGTACCCGAAGCGCGACGTGTATTTGCACCAGGCCGAGTGAAAAAGCCGGGGCGCTTCACCCAAGAGGCAACCTACGGCTCACCGTTGCCGAAGACACCATGCACGGAAAGGGCGAGCACCTACATCAGGGACGAGCGCATTCCCGACATGCCTCTCGGCAAACCCGCAAGAGCCGCCCTGAATCCCAGCCAGTCGCCTAGGGCAGTACAGGCGGAGCGGGCTAGGTCGAAGGCCTAAGTTGATCCGGCTAAGAGTGGTGCGCCCGACAGGATTCGAACCTGTGGCCTCAGCATTAGGAATGCCGTGCTCTATCCAGCTGAGCTACGGGCGCACGCGAGCGGGGAGGATAGCAGGGACTCGGATAGAGAGCCAGAACTTGGCCACTTAGAGTTGGACGATCGCGTACAGCGGCGACTTGCCCCCCATACTTGTGACACCCTTTGGGCCTCTTCGGGGTGGCGTGGTCTAGAGGGTCCGGATTAGGTCAGTCGTGGCTACAATGATTCGGGCACGAACGACCTTGAGCGCGTGCCGAGTACCGGGGGGAAGCCGCCTAGGTGTACTGGCTCCCCAAACTCCCTGAACCCTGATTCCTAATGAAGATCCTCTCCCCCGAGCTACTTGCGAGCCACGTAACTGGCCGCAACCTAATCGGCGCGACTCTCGGCGAAGAGCTCGCTGACCGCGCGCACCTGCTCGTCTTCCTGCGGCACTTCGGCTGAACGTTCTGCCGGCGCGACCTCGCGGAGCTCCAGCAACACGCGCAGCAGGGTGACCTGCCGCCGTTGCTTCTGGTGCACCTAGGCACCCCCGCTGAGGGGGATGCCTTCTTCGAGGAGCGCTGGCCGGAGGCGCGTGCCGTCTCCGATCCAAACCAAGAGCTCTACCGCGCCTTCGGGCTTGGCCGCGGCCGCATCGGCCAACTATTTGGTCCACGCGTTCTGTGGGCTGGCATCAAGGCGCGCCGCTTTGGAGTGGGCAAGCCGGTAGGGGACCCATTGGTCATGTCGGGTTGGTTCCTAGTCCAAGGCGACCGCCTAACTTGGAGTCACGT
>JAQXEK010000017.1 GCA_029250885.1 Planctomycetota bacterium | reverse complement strand
TCTGGGCCATGGGCGCATTCATGGCCTAGGGGTTTGGCAGGCGAGCGCGGCCCTTAGCTTGATTCGGCCGAGACTTCGAGAGCGTGATTCCAGTGGTTATCCAAGGCGCGTACCTGTAGGCTGAAGCGAGCTATGACTAACACTGCCCACCCGCTCAACCTCGCGAAACAAGGCCCCCAGGGCACACAAAATGCCCATGGCACCCTGGAGTACGCTCGTCCCCATGGCTCCAATCTCGTGCTTCGGGGCTGGATGGTGGACGCGGAGGGGCCGTTCGAGAGCATTGTGGTCCAGCCGACCTTGGGCCCGGCCTACAACGCCGTTCGCATCGAGCGGCCGGACCTGGGGCAAGCGATCACGACCCTTCCGCTCTGTGAGTATGCAGGCTTCCATGTGGATGTTCCCCTTGAGCAGGTGGCTGGTGGAGCATTCGTTGAGCTCGTCCTACAGGGATTGCGAGGGGGCGAGGTCCGCGCTCAGATGAGGGTCGGCTGCAGGCTGTTGCCCGACGACTTTCCGACTCCACCGGCGCACCTCTCCATGCGCGTGTCCCACACAGAGCTCGACTACCTACTGCAGGCGGGCGGGATGAAGACTGCATGCGACTTTCAACGGGCGGCAGCTCGCCATGGGATGCCCGCACCCAAGCGAATCTTGGATTGGGGCTGTGGTCCTGCACGGGTGACCTCTCATCTCCAGGCGCTGTTCCCTGGGGCCGAGATCGTCGGTACGGATCTAGACCACGAGACTGTGGGCTGGGCAGCCATGAACTACCCGGGAATCGAATTCGTTGGGGGCAATCCCGAGCCGCCCTTGCCTTTTGATTCGAGCAGCTTCGACTTGATCACCGGGGGCTCTGTGTTCACTCACCTCACGGCGGAGATGCAAGAGGCTTGGCTCGGCGAGCTGCGCCGCTTGCTTGTGCCCGGCGGAAGAGCACTGGTCTCGACCTTAGGCAGCTTCGCAGCCGACATGCGCTCTACGGACGTGTCCATGTGCGAGCGCTTGGCGGCGGCAGGTTTCGACGATCAAATGCACGACGCCACCCTCGACGGCGTTGCCCCCGAAGGGTACTACCGCGGTACCTGGCAGACCATCGATTGGACCCGCGGGAAGTGGAGCGAATCCATGACCGTGCTTGAAGTCGAAGAGGCCGGCTACGAGAACTACCAGGACCTTTGGGTTCTGGGGCGTTAGGCCCAGATGTCGATCACCAGTCCGCCGTGGAATACGAACGTGAGTTCGTACTCGTCTCCTTCCGATTCGTAGAACCAGTGGAGGGTCTCTCCCGTGGGTTGTGCATATTCCGGGGGACCAAAGCGCTGGTAGATCTGGGAGATGCTCATGCCGAAGTACCTAGGACGGGCCAGCTCCTGGTCTTTCAGTACTTCTTAGGAGGTCGCCAGGCAGGCGGCGTGGTCCCGCAGGCCAGGGGTCCCGATATGGAGAGGGGGCGCCTCGATGGTGGAGTTTGGCGTAAGGCCCCGGGGGCTTGCCATGTCCCGAATGGCCTGCTCGAGGGAAGACAACGCTACGAGGACATCGCTGTTGTCCGAAGTCACTAGGGTGCGCGTCGCGGGCGCAGTGGCTGCCGGCAGGGACATGGGCAGAGAATTCAAGGCCTGGACGAGGTCCCGCAGGTCCCCTTGTAGACCCCCAAGGTCTGGCTCGAGTGCGGTTGCTCGTACCGAATTCTGGGGGAGGGGCTGAGCCGGAGCCTGGAGCAGCGAGGTGCCGAGGGCTCCTAGAAGGCCGCCGATGGTGCCTGCGAGTAGAAGCGAAGGAAGGGTGCTCTTGGGTGACATAATCTGGATGTGTCAGGTTGTGGAAGACCCCGGTTCTATCGATGTCAGGAGCCTTGGCTACGCTCTAACTCATGGCGGTCCGCCAATCGTCTTACTTGTCCGGGTCTTGGGCCGGCTCGGCCTCGACATTCTCGTTGTCGGTATAGCCAAGCTCGGCGAGGGCCTTGATCTCGGCGGCGGACTGCTCCTGATCGGTGACCGTTCCCGCGTCAAGGGCCCAAAGAGCTTCGAAGTCGGCTTCCAGTTGAAGGGCAAGGGCGTGCTCGGGGGTCTCGGGCAAAACCTTCTGGCCACGCTTCTCTGCCTTGTCCTGGGCAATGTCAAAGTGCCGGGCATTACGGGGCTGGCCAGCGCCACCGGGGCTAGAGATGATCTTGTCCTTCGCACTGCGGGATGCAATGACGGGATCGCGGTGATAGGTGCGCATGAGCAGCCTGCGATCCTCGTCAGGTGACTCGTTGATTAGCTGAGCAAAGGGCTCTCCGTCCAGGTCTCTAGGCGCGGGCACATCCATCCAGGCGCAAATGGAGGGCATGATGTCCATGAGAGACGTGATGTTCGAAACGCGCTTGACCGGGGACTCCATATCCTTGGGAAGCTTGACCACCAAGGGCACGTGCATCATCTCATCGAATACCGTGCTGGAATGGCCGAGTACGTTGTGCTGCCACATGGCCTCGCCGTGGTCGGAGGTGACGATGATCAAGGCATCGTCATAGACCCCCGACTTCTTGAGTCCGGCAACGATCTCGCCGAGCACGCGATCGCACTCGACGATACTGCCATCGTAGAGCCCGCGAACATGCCTCGCGTCCGCTTTGGAGATGCGGTTTGGCCCTTCTCCGATGATGGCTTGGCCGCCCTTCATCGTGAAGTCGACCATCCACTCTTTCGTGATGCCGTCCTTGAAGGGCCCATCGTAGTTAGGGTTCACGAGACCCGCGAGAGTCTCGGTCGGCGGGTCGTACGGCATGTGGGGTTGCAAGACGTGCAAGTAATAGAGGGGCGGGCGCTCGACATCTCGGCTTGCCTGCCATCTCTCCAGCACTTCGGGGAAGGCCGTGGGCTCGACGATATCAATCGCCCCTTTAGGGTCGTCGGAACCTCGGAACAGCTCCTCGTAGATCTCAAAGCCCTGCTCAAGCTTGTGGAGAGCGCCGCCTTGGATGTTGGCCAGGGCGTTGAAGGTCTGGTAGTTGCGCTCTGCGAGCAACTCGGCCAGGGTGATCTCGTGCTCGGGCAGAATGTGCTCGGCTTGGGTGACACCGTGGCGATCGGGCAGCCGGCCTGTGAGTAGGCTTGGGATGCTGGCCAGGGTGTAGGGGGTCGGACTAAAGGCGTTTTCGAACGTTGTGCCCTCAGCTGCGAGCTGGTCGAGATTGGGGGTCGTTTGCTTGCCGTAGCCTAGATGCGAGACGTGCTTTGCCGAGAAGGCATCAAAGAGGATGATCACGACTGGCTTGCCTGCCAGGGGACCACTGGCCCCAGCGCTTGACGGCGCCGGGTCCGTGCAGCCGCTGGTCAGGGCTGCGACAAGGCCAAGCGAGAACAAGATGGATGGCTTGTGCATAGGTGTAGATTCAGAGTCGTGCAAACATGAGGCCCCGTTCGGCCAGGAGACCACTGAGCATATCGGAAGTGTAGGGGCCGTGGGCTGATTCCGTGGGCGTTTTGGCAGGAGCCGCTTAGGCGCCATGGACAGGGAGGCGCCACAGATTGCCGGGCGATCGGATGATGGATCCAGCCAATTCCAGTTCCGCCAGTTTTGGCAGCAGGTCACATGTGGGTACTCCAAGCTTAGTCACGAGTTCGTCCGTGGACAGGGTCTCACCTTCGAGAGCATCGAGCAGGGGATCCCGGCTTGGGGAATCTTCCCGCTGCAGGGGACGCGACCCCGCGGTGCCGAAGGCAAGCCGAGGGTTGCCCAATGACTCAATGATGGCGGCGGGGCTCTCGACAAGTTCGGCGCCTTCGCGGATCAACCGGTGGCAGCCTCGGCTCATGGGGTTGTCGACGCGACCGGGTAGAGCAAAGACATCGCGCCCCTGGTCGGCTGCCCAGTGGGCCGTGATGAGGGAGCCAGAAGCGTGGGCGGCCTCGACGACGAGCACAGCGTCCGCGAGTCCGGAGATGATGCGGTTGCGCTGGGGGAAGTGGGAGCGGCGAGGGGAGGACCCGGGCTCAAATTCGGAGAGCAGCAGCCCCTGGTCCAACATACGCGTGGCCAGGGGGCCCGGGGGCCAGGGGCGGTCGACGCCGCAACCCAGGATGCCGATGGTCTTGCCACCGGCATCGAGCGCGCCAGCGTGGGCAAAGCTGTCGATGCCCCGGGCAAGTCCGCTGACGATGGTGATTCCGGCCTCGGCGAAGGCGATGGCGAAGCGGCGGGCTTGGGCTTCCCCGTAGGGCGTCGGCGACCGAGAGCCGACGATGGCGATGCGCGGGCCGGGGGCAAGCAGGCCGGGGTCACCCCGGGCCCACAACTTGGTGGGCGGGGAGTCGATCGTGGTAAGGCAAGCGGGCCAGTTGGCAGAAGCTGGGGTTAGGGAGTGCATGCCTAGGTAGACGTGCGGCGAGCTCCCTGGTGTCAATTGCGGCCGAGAATATCGAGCTCACCCGATCCGCCGGGCTAACGATTACTCATCGCCGCGATCTTCGCGCTTTTCACCCCGGTCCTTTTCCTTGTAGATGCCCCAGAACTTGCTCCACTTTGCGTTGAGCTTCTTGGGCAGCGGGGCCATGACCTCATCGATCTCTAGGTCGCGCTTGTTGGCGTTCCACCAGGTGGTCCAGCGGTCCAGGGACTGGCCTTGGTCCGAGCCAGTCAGGGCGGTGAGCGCCAAGGCGATTTCGCTCATGTGGGGCTTAATCTTCTTCCGCCCGGCGCTGTTCATAATCGAAATTAGCTCCTCGACAGACTCCTTGCATCGCGTGTTGCCTAGTCCCAGGACCCGGGCCTGAATGGTCCCCCGGTGTGAGTTGTGCAGCATGTCGTCAGCCAGCAGCTCGACGTTGTCAGGATGGCCATAGGCGCCAATTGCCTTCAGTAGGGCGGCGAATAGGTCGTCGTCCTTCTTGATGTTGCGCTCGCGTTTGTGGGCGGAGACAAGCTCGCTGAGGGCACCGGGGATGGCCATCTGGCGTAGACCGTCAATCGTAGCAGTGATGACCTCGGGCTCCTTGTCCTTGAGCCCCTTCGCCAGCGCCTTGGCCACATCCTCGTGGGGCACTGCGACGGCGGCGGTGATGGCCTCGAGCTTGTCGACGACGTCAGAGCCCTTCTTGAAGGCATTGTTGAGCAGCTCGACGGTGGCCTCGAGCTTCTTTGGATCGATCTTGGGCTCGTCCTCGTCCTTGTCTTCCGTTGCGAGTAGAGCAGTAGGCCCTTGGTTCGCGATTACACCGGCCGGCACTTGGGGGTCGACTTCAACCGTTGGATTCGAGAGCAGGGCGGCGATTAGGATTAGGTCCAACATAGCGGTGATTCCGGTGAAGAGAGAGTTTCGGGCGCAGTGCCACAGTACTTGATTTGAGGTGGAACCGGTGTGGATTGGCCAGGTTCCGGTTTAGGTGAGCTCCGGAATGGGTGGGGGGCGCAGAGGACGGTAATTTCCGCCTCTGCGCCCCCGATCAGGTTCCTTAGTTCCGGAAGTCCTACTCCTCGGAAGCGGGCTCTTCCTGAGCAGCCTCGCCAGAGGCGGCCTGGGCGGTCTCGGCTCCTTCCGCAAGAGCGGCAACCACGGGCTCGGTCTGCAGGAAGGCCAGGCCTTCGGCGTCTTCGACCGGACCCTCGACCGTCACAAGGAGCGGCTTGAGTTCGTCGAAGTTCGGCTGCAAAACCTGCTCGGCCAGGGGGTCTTCGATGTAGCGCTCGATGGCGCGACGCATGGGGCGCGCACCGTAGTTCTCGTCGAAGCCCTTCGTCATCAAGAACTCGATCGCGTCCTCGGCGATCTCGATCGTGATGCCACGAGCGCGGACGCGGTCGAAGACCTCAGCAAGCTGTAGGCGCACGATGCGCGCGATGTCGTCCTTCTCCAACGGGTTGAAGATGACGAGCTCGTCGATACGGTTCAGGAACTCGGGGCGGAAGTGACGCTCGACCTCGTGCATGACGTCGATCTTCATCTTGTCCTTGCGATCGGTGTTGCTCTCCGAGACGGTCGGCTTGCCAAATCCCAAGGAGGAGCCAGCTTTCATGACATGGGAGCCAAGGTTGCTGGTCATGATCAGGATCACGTTGCGGAAGTCCACGTGGCGTCCGAAGGAGTCCGTCAGGCGGCCCTCTTCCATCACCTGCAGCAGCATGTTGAAGACATCCGGGTGGGCCTTCTCGATCTCGTCGAGCAGCACCACGCAGTAGGGCCGACGGCGGACCTTCTCGGTCAGCTGACCACCTTCTTCGTAGCCGACATAGCCCGGGGGCGCGCCGACCAAGCGAGAGGCGTTGTGCTTCTCCATGAACTCGCTCATGTCCATGGTGATGACGGCTTCCTCGTCGTCGAACATGAACTTCGCAAGCTGCTTGCAGAGGTAGGTCTTACCCACGCCCGATGGGCCCAGGAAGATGAAGCTGCCCATGGGACGCTGGGGATCCTTCAACCCAGAGCGAGAGCGGCGCACGGCGCGCGCGATGGCTTTGATCGCAGGGTCCTGGTGGATCACCACCTCGGCCAGCTCCTCTTCCATCTTCAACAGGCGCGCAGCTTCGGCCTCTTCGAGGCGCGTCAGCGGAATGCCGGTCATCTTGGAGACGGTCTCGGCAATGACCTCAGCGTCCACAACTCCGTGGGCTTGCTTTTCGGCTTGCTCGGAGCGCCACTCCTTTTGGATCTCTTCGCGCTTCTTACGCAGCTGGTAGGCCTGGTCGCGCAAAGCGGCGGCCTCTTCGAACTGCTGGTTTTGAACCGCAGCTTCCTTAGAAGCGTCCAGCTCTTCGACCTGGGAAGTGATGTCCGCGATGTCCGGGGGCGCAACCATGTTCTTGATGCGGATGCGCGCGCCGGCCTCGTCGATCACATCGATGGCCTTGTCGGGGAGGAAGCGGTTGTTGATATAGCGGGTCGCCAGTTCGACGGCGACTTCCAAAGCCTCGTCGGTGTACTCGACCTGGTGGTGGTCGGAGTAGCGCTCGCGCAGACCCTTGAGGATCTCCACGGTCTCGGCGGGCGAGGGCGGCTCGACCATCACGGATTGGAAGCGACGCTCAAGCGCCCCGTCCTTCTCGATGAACTTGCGGTACTCGTCGAGAGTCGTCGCGCCGATGCACTGGATCTCGCCCCGGGACAGGGCAGGCTTCAGGACGTTCGAGGCGTCGATCGCACCCTCGGCGCCACCGGCGCCAACGAGGGTGTGGAGCTCGTCGATAAACAGGACGACATCACCAGCGCGGCGCACTTCGGTCATGACGGCCTTGATGCGCTCTTCAAACTGACCGCGGTACTTGGTACCGGCGACCATCATGGCCAGGTCCAGCACGACCATGCGCTTGTCGCGCAGAATCTCGGGCACGGTGCCGGCGATGATCATCTGGGCTAGGCCCTCGACGATGGACGTCTTACCGACGCCGGGCTCGCCCAGCAGCACCGGGTTGTTCTTGCGACGACGCGACAGGATCTGCACAACGCGCTCGATCTCGTCCTCGCGGCCAATGACGGCGTCGAGGGTTCCGTTTCGCGCAAGCTCGCTGAGGTCCCGACCGAAGGAATCCAGGGCCGGGGTCTTGGACTTGCCGCCGCCACCTTCGCCACCGATGTCGTCGGCTGCGTCGAGCTCGTCGTCCTCGTCCGTGGGGTCAGCGCCGAGGAATTCGAGCACCTCTTCGCGCACGTCCTCGAGCTTCACACCAAGGTTCGTAAGGACCTTGGCAGCGATGCCCTCGTTCTCCTTAATCAGGCCCAGCAGCAGGTGCTCGGTTCCGATGTAGTTGTGGCCTAGGTTCTGCGCCTCCTCCATCGAGAGCTCGAGCACTTTCTTAGCGCGCGGCGTAAACGGGAGCTGGCCCATGGTGACCATGGAGGGACCGCTCTTGACGAGCTTCTCGACCTCGGCACGAATGCGGTTGAGGTCCACACCCATGTTCTTGAGAACGTTCGCGGCGACGCCGCTCCCCTCCTGTACTAGCCCGAGCAGGACGTGCTCGGTGCCGAGGTATTCGTGGTTAAAACGCTGGGCCTCTTGGCGGGCCAGGTTCATGACCTTCTTAGCGCGGTCCGTGAAACGATCGAACATTGGTTTCCTTGTCTTAAATCAAGTGCTGTGGGGGGCTCCCTTGGGGCCAACATAGCCCTGGGTTGCCATAGCAGTGGGAAGTCCTGCTTCGGCACTATAGGCCGATGTCTTTAGCCTCTAAAGAGGTGCTTGGATACACCCATGTAATGGGCCAGATTTGGTGCGGGAGGCGATCAGTGCCGATAATGGGCACCCTCTTAGGAATTAGCCCGTGCAGGTTGTTCGCAAAACTAGACTTAGGGGTTTGGGGGTTCCTAGGTGGCCTAGGTTCAACCTACGCAAATCGCCCCTTAGAGCCGGGTAAAACTGTTTTGGAGTCGAGCTCGAAATCCACGGACTTGGGAGGGCTGCCGCCCAGCTAGTCGGCGACCTTTGCCTCGAGGTCTGTCAGCTCGTCGCGCAACTTGGCGGCGTCCTCATAGTCCTCTTCCCGGATCGCAACGTTCATGCGCTCGCGCAGCTTCTCGATGCGAACGGACAACTCGATCTCCTTGGCATCCGTTCCCGGCGCGCGCCCCGTGTGCTCGGTGGCCTGGTGCATCCGCATAAACAGAGGCACGAGGTGCGGGCGGAATACTTCGTAGCAGTCCTGGCAGCCCAGGCGGCCCTGGGCGCGCAGCTCGTGCAGGGTCATCCCGCACTTGCAGGCAGGGCCGACGGGTTTCTTCGACGCCTTCGCCGTCTTCTGCAGCAGCTTGAAGAGCATGGCCTTGTTGTCCCCGGGGACCTGGCCATGGGGCAGGTTGAGGTCTGCAGCGCAGCTTGAGCACATGTGCCGCAGGGTCACCTCGCCGAGCTCGCCATGGGCCGTATCCGCCGCCGGGATGAGGTCGGTCACATAGACCGAGGCCTGGTTCTCTTCACATAGTTCGCAGCGCATAGGCCCATTCTATAGACCATTGCCCCTGTGCCGTCGAGGAGAAATCAGCCTTGGGATAGCGACTTTCTCCGGGCTAGCGCCCTTCGGTGACCATCGAGTACACCTCGATCTCATCCTCGGTCATCCAGTGGATGCCGTCGGCGGGTGCCGCATCGAGGGTGTACCAGTAGAAATCCTCGGAGATCCCCATGGTTCGGTAGAAGTCGAGGTAAAGCTCGTGCTCGGGATGGTCCCGGGGCAGGTCGCCCCCCTCCTCGTCGAAGCCGCTCCAGGAGTGAACCCCAAAGCGCGCACCCGGATCGGCGGTTCGCTTGACACCGGCCAAGAAGAAGTCGGTTCCCCCCGAGGCAACCTCTCCGTCGCTGGGCATGTGGGTCCCAAGTCCCATGCGGCGAACAAGGCCAGCTGCGCGAACCATCGATTCATCATCCATGGAGCCGGGCACGTCCAGCAAAACGATCGTCTCGACCTCGGGATGCTCCAGGACTAGCTCGAGCACTCGCCCGGGAGTCGTGGGGCCGATCACTCCGTTCATGTAGGCGACCGAGCCTTCGGCATCAAAGGTGGCACCGCGCATCTCGTCCTCGACCAGGGCAAACAGCTCTTCGCGCGTTACGACCATGTCGCCGTCTCGGTCGAGATCTTGGAAGTCCTCGGCGAAGTCCATGCGCTCGGAGCTGGGAAGGTCGTCCAGGGAGAAGGCACCGTCGCCGTCGGGGTCGACACTGGCGAGGAAGTCGACCAGCTCTTGTTCGAACTCGGCGATGGGATCGCTAAACATGTCCTTGGCTAGTAGCTCGCCAAGGTTGACGCTGCCACTTCCATCGGAGTCGGCCCCCATGACGATCGCGAAGAGCTCATCGGGGACCTCTTCCTCGACCAAGATTCCATTGCCGTCGGTGTCAAGCTCGGCAAAGGTGGACTCGATCTCCTCGCGCTGCTCTTGCGTTCTCGCGATGAGAAAACCGGACAGCTCGTCCAGGATCAACGCTCCATCTCCGTCGTCATCTGCATTACCCGTGAGCAAGAGCATGGCTTCGGCGCCCTCGTAGGCCTCGACCTTGCCGTCATCATTGCGATCGAGGAAGTCCACCAGCGAGGCGAGTCCCCCCGAGGCAGGACTCGCGTCCGTTGGAGCAACGGATTGCAGCGCTTGGGGGCCAGCGCAGGATGGAGACACAATCGCCACGAGGGAGAGCGCTCCGAGGGCAGGTGCGGCGAATCGCTTGCTAAGAAGGGGGTTGCGCGGGATGTTCATGTGATGCTGTTATGACGGCTTGGCCTGGTCTCGGGCGGTGGCGACTGCTGGCCTTACGGCTCCGGCTTGCACGATTTACCCTAGCAAGTGGTTCTACGTGAATCGGATTTTGCGCGCAGATTACTTCGAGCGCTCCGGCAGGGCAGCCCGGAAGGCAATGGCGCGCTGCTGGAAGTTGGAGAAGGCATCGAAGCTAGAGCAGGCGGGGGAGAAGAGCAGGGTGGGGCTGGCGAGGTCCGTGGTACCGCGGCAAATGGCTTCTTCCATGGTCGCGAAGGCGTGGGCTGCGAGGCCCGCCTGGGCGAAGGCGGCTTGGAGTTCGGCGGCCGCTTCGCCGAAGCAGAGAGCAAAGGCCGTGTTGCGCTTCGCGCACCTTGCTAGGCGCTCGAGGTTCTGGCCCTTGGAGCGGCCGCCCACAAGCAGGGTGACCGGGCCGGGAAGCGCTTCGAGTACAGACTGGGTCGAGTCGGGCGTCGTGGAGACGGCGTTGTCGATAATGCGGATCGTGAGGGTGCCGTCCGAGCCGCAGTTGGTCACAGTACCGAGCTCCTCGGCGCGGTGGGGTAGGCCCCTAAGCTTGGCGAGGCCAGTGGGAATCGAGCCCCGGGGAACGCCCAGGGCGAGGGCCATGCCGATGGCGGCTAGGGCGTTGGTCTGTTGGAAAACGCCCGGTAGGGGAAAGTCGTCCAGGCTGGCTAGCTTAGTTCCCCAGGCGAGGAAGCTGCCTTCGTCGAGCTCCATGTCTAGGGGCGTAGACTCGGGATCTTTAGCGGTCGTCCGCTCCTCGCGAGCGCGAGCATGCTCGCTTGGACCGTGAACCGCAAACGTGCCCCAAGCCGCGGTCTTGGGTCCGTTCTCGCGCAGGTAGCCCACATCACCTTGGCTTGCGATGGCGCGCCCACCCGGTGCCAGCAGCTCGCCAATGCGCGCCTTGACTGCGTGGTAGCTCTCCAGGCTGCCATGGCGATCGATGTGATCCTCCATCAGGTTCGTGACGCCAACGGTGGTGGCCTTGGCCAGGTCCTTGTCCAGGGGCAGGCCCTCTAGCTGGTAGGACGAGAGCTCGACCACAGCGACGGCGTTTGCGGCGTGGTCCCGGCCCAAAGTCGACAGCAGGGACGCGCCAATGTTACCGCCGAGGTGGACCTCGACGCCGGCGGCATCCAGCAGCCCAGCTAGGATCTTTGCTGTGGAGCTCTTGCCCTGGGTCCCGGTGATCAGGGCGAGGCGCATCGTGGTCGAGCGCAGGAACAGCTCGATGTCCGTGGTGACCCATGCGCCGGCCTCGCGCGCGGCGGCCAAGTAGCGGTTGTTCGCTGGCACCGCGGGGTTTGCGACCACCAGGTCGGCTGCGGCAAAGTCGGCCGAATCGTGGCTGCCCAATCGCCAGGTGATGGCCGCGCGGTGCTCGTCCTTGAGCAGGGCCATGGACTGCTCTAGGGATGCCACATCAGAGAGGTCCGTGACCGTAACCTGGGCGCCCTGGTCTAGTAAATATTCCGCCGCGCCGCGTCCTCCGCCAAAGCGTCCAAAGCCCATGACCAAGGCGCGCTTTCCCCGCAGGTTCCGGAATCCTGCCCTCATCGTTGCCGCAGCGGGCCAGCTTCGATGCGACCCGTCTGCTCGGCCGGGCGTGAGGGCAGGTCTTCCGGTGCTATGCCCCCAGCGTTGCGAAAGTGCTCGGCGCGTAAGCGCACGAAGTCCAACTCGACAGCGTCGATACGCTCGGGCGTAGGCTCAAGCTTCAGGCTCACCAATCGGTGGTCCGTCCAGCCGATGGGCAGTAGGACCTCGCTGAAAAAGTCGATCGGAAAGCGCGCATACCACGGCGGCGAGATGCGCATGTCGCGCTCGACCCTGTCATAGCCGGTCAGGGCAAGGCCTAATCTCTGGGTGCCGTAATGCAGGAACTTAACCGTGACCGGCGTCTCGCCGATGTAGTTGTCCCCAAGTCGGACGCTGGCTCCGGGGGGCTCGCTCGTGATCGTGAGCGTCTTTTGCGCGGCGCAACTGGTCAAACCCAGCGCGATCGGCAGGGTGAGTAGGGTCGCTGTGCAGAGCGTTGTGCGCATGGGAGCAAAAATGGCGGAGAAGGGGGGATTTGAACCCCCGGACCCCCGAAGGGGTCACCAGATTAGCAATCTGGCGCATTAAGCCACTCTGCCACCTCTCCGCCGAAGTGGCTCCACTGCCTTGATTGGCAGCGAAGGGGCGGGAAGGATAGCGATCAGGGGGGCATTCGGCAAGCCCGGAATCGGATCCAATCGGCAGGATAGGCGAAAAGAGAGCCCAGATCCACCATGGTGAATCTGGGCTCTCTCAACAGACCTATGCCGCGACTAGGGGCAGAAGGTCAGGGCCAGGCCATTACTGAAGGTCCATCCCTGGGCTTGAGCAGCGTCAGGAGCAACCATTTGGGCGTGGCCAGTGAGGTACGCGAGTCCCGATGCCGAGGGCAAAGCCAGGTTGTAGGTCGCAATGCCGTTATTGAGGAGCACTGGGATCTGGGCAAAGGGGTTTAGGTAGTTCACAAAGAGTGTTCCACCAAACAAAGGGGTTGTGGGGTTGCCAAGGGACAGGATCAAGTACGCCGTAGAGCCTTGGCCTAGGCCAGACGACCGGAGCAGGACTGTGCTCCCCAGGGTGGGGCTGTCGGGGCAGTCGAGCCTAGCCGTGTTCGCGCCTCCGACGCCCATGCCAAACTTGGTCACACCGCAGCCCACGGGCGGACTTCCGTAGAGCTCCCGACCTTGCAAAGTCTGGGCGCTGGAGCCGGTCGGGTTGAGCCACTGGCTCAGGGCCGAGAAGTTGTTGCCGAAGCGTGGGTAGTAGTCGTCGTAGGGGAAACTGCAGGTTGCGGCCCCACCGTAGAGGGCGCCGATGAACAGCCCCTCGTCGGAGTAGAGGGGGCCGCCAGAGGAGCCAGGCTCGGTTACGCCGTCATCCCATTTGATGATGCGCCAGTCGCCGCCGGACTTGGCCGGTGCGTCAAAGTCGAAGCTGATCTTCTTTACGCCGACCTGGGGGTGGGTGATAGAAACGGTGCTCGAGGGCGTCGTGTTGCTGCGGTCCCAACCTTCCATGTAGACGTTGTAGTTAGCAGGGATCGTCTCGGTCAGGCGGACCAAGCGATAGTCACCGTTCGAGCTCGCCTTCAAGAGGCTAGAGCCCTGAACCGACATGCTGGTCGGCGCGGAGCCGCTTCCGCAACCGGACTTTTGATAGTTGAAGCGGAAGGTCGCGTTGTTCATGCCTCCGCAGTGGTTCGCGGTGATGAAGTACTGGGTGTCGTCGTTCGCCGTATTGTTGATCATCGAACCCGTGCACAGACCTCCACCAATAAAGATGGCGGCTACCGAGCGAATCTGGTCGTCCCAGGCAGCTCCCTCAGGGCAGTTCACATCGTTATTGCAGGAGCCGGCTGCCTTCGGATTGCCCATGGTCTGCTCTTCGAGCATGCCGACCACGTCCCTGTAGTCGTGGACGACAGTGCTAATCGAAATCGAACCCGGCGCGACCGTAGCGGCCGGCTCGAAGTACTCCAAGGTCATTGCGTCGCCCGGTAAGGGCTGAATCGCGAACATGCGGTTGTTCTTGTTGTTGGCCATGTTGAACTGGCCATAGACGACGTCCTTCTTATCGTTATACGCGTAGAGCTCAGCGCCCGGGGGAAGTTCGAAGTCGTTGAAGATCAGGCTAATCGAGTAGGCCCCATCTGATTCGATGCGCAGTCGCCAGACCCGGTCACCATTAGCCAGCCTGTCCCAGCGACCGCTGTTGCCCAGGGTGAGCTGCACCGGAATCTCCTCACCAAAACGTGCGGGTTGGTTCTTCGGAGCGACCTCGTCCTCTGCAATCAATCGCCAGGTCTCGACCTCAGGCATCAACTGAGTCGGAGCAGCATTTGAGAGAAGCGTGTCGTAGGACGAGGGCGGCAGACCACCATAGGTGACCTGGGAGTTTGCGAAGAGACTGAGGCTTGCAACTGCGGCAAGGCTAAGTAGGGGCCGAAGGGCAGAGAGGGTGCGCATGGGGACTGCAGGGGGGATTGGAACTGGTATTGGGGCCGGGGCGATCGAATGACGGCCCCTTTCAGTGGTCTCTCTTATATGAGCACACAGTCCAAAGCGGGCTGCGAAGGTTGGATTCGTTTCGCTATATTTAGGTTATGCGCGCATTTTACAGCTACACCATCCTCTCCATGCTCCTCTCTCTTGCGGGGCTCTCCATGAGTTCGATGATCGCCGAGGCCGCGAACTCAAAGCCACCCGAACTCGAAGAGCCCCAGGGCAAGGACATCTGCAAGTGGTGTGAGAACGACCCCGAGATCTTGGGCAAGCTAGGCGCGTTGACCCACGAGCCGATCGCAATTGGGCCGGCGGCTTGGAACGGTAGCGCGGCCTTTCGCGCGAACCTTGTGGCGAGCGAGTGGGTCTTCTTGGAGACGACGAACTTCCGCTGGGCTTCGAGCCTAGGTGCGGAGTCTCTGAATCGCGAGGGTCAGGAGCGCATGGCCCCCTACTTCGATCGCATGCGTGAGGCCGGCATCAAGCTGCCAAAGAAGGTCAAGAAGCTCGACTCCGCCCTGCAAGTCCACATCTTTGCCATGCGCGGTGAGGAGATGTTCGAGCGCTTTCTCGAGATCATCCAGCACAAGGCCAGCGACTTCCCCGACAAGCGCCAAGCCGAGGGTCCGTACATGGGTAATGGGCGCTACCTCGGCGAGGCCGACAAGTTTGAGATCTACCTGCACAAGAGCAGTGTGACCCATCGCATGTTGACTAAGGAGCACATGGGGGCCGAGGTCACGGGCTCCCTGCGCTGGCACTTCCGCGATCCCCACAAGATGGTCGCATCGTGTCCCGCGGACGACTCGGACCTGCGCAAGAACAAGTGGCTCTGGCCCCACGTGGCCCACAATCTTGGGCATCTGTTTTTGGCGGCCTATAAGCACTTCTCTTACCAGCCGCCGATCTGGCTGGACGAGGGCTTTGCCCTGGCCATGGAGCGCGAGGCCGAGCCCACGTCGATCACGACCGAAGGCGAAGAGGGCACCCTGAACGAGGACATCCGCAACGACGACTGGATCGGCGAGCGCAAGCAACTTTTGAAGTCGGACGAGCCCCGCATGGCCGAGCTCTTCAGCCGGCGCACCCTGGGTTCCTTGTCCGAACTCGAAGCTGTCTCCTGTTGGAGTCGGGTGCGCTTTCTCATAGAGGAGCACCCGGACAAGTTCGCCCAGTTTCTGGGCACGCTGAAGGGCCAGCTAGACAGTGCCGGCTATCCGACGGGCAACGATCTGGACGGGCTGCAGCGCAAGACCATGAAGGAGCTCTGGGATTGGTCCTTCTCCGACTTCGACGCCGCCTGGAAGATCTGGCTCGCCGAGCAGCTCTAGGCCATGCGGAGCAAGCCTGCGAGGAATTGCTCACCACAAATACACCTGGGACACCTTCTCTTGCCTTAGCTGTCACCCGGCACAAGCGCCCGTCGGTTTGGGGTTCCACGGCGAGGTCGGCTTCATCGGCAGCAAGCCTGGTGTCGCACCCGTAGCCACCGAAGTACTGCCTTGGTGCCATTTATCCGAATGGTGCCCAAGAAAGAACCGAGGGCCCCAAGCTGTGAAGCTAGGGACCCTCGGTCGCAGGTTGCGGTTCACCTAGAGGCTAGCCTCCGGGTGAACTTAGCAGGGGGCGCTTTACCAGCGTCCGCCGCCGCCGCCACCGCCGCCGCCGCGGTTTCCACCGCCGCCGCCGCCGTAGCCGCCGCCGCCGCCGCCACCGCGGGGCTGACGCTCACGCGCCTCGTTGACAGTGAGGGGACGACCGTCGAGCTCCATGCCGTTGAGCGTGTCGATAGCCTCTTGGGCCTCGGCGTCGCTGCTCATTTCGGCGAATGCGAAGCCACGGGGACGACCGGTTTCGCGGTCCATCACCATGTGAATATCTTTGACGGTACGACCGCCCTCGGAAAGGGCGGCTTGGAGGGCTTCCTCACTGGTTTCCCAGTTGAGGTTGCCGATGTAGAGACGTGCTCCCATTGGAGTTTTCCTAGTTCGAAGTGGTTGCGATCACGACCAGCCCAAACAAATCGGAAAGGAACGGTGCGCAGATCATCGTGTTGAAATCACAACGGGCCTAAACCAAACTGGCTTCGGTCGCTGTGCTAGTTTCTCAAGAAGACCTTGAGATCCTTGGCCGGATTATAGGCGACTGGGCTAGGCAAGACGAAAAAGAAGAACGGGCTTCTTTTACAGATCGGTGCCCATGGTCCAACTTGGCCCAAGGGGGGGAGCGCCCAAAAGTGGCCCCTGGGGTTCCTTATCAATGGTATTGGGCCCCAATTAGGCAAACTTGAGCCCATCAAGTTCATAGCAAGAGTGCCCCCTGAATCCATTAAATATGCCTTCGACGCCCGTGCTGGGTGACCAGCGGCTTCTCTCTGGGCACCCGCGCTGTCAGGTCATAGGCCTTATGCGTCTCGCTCGCGCCGAGCTCTTGGCCGAGGGATGCGTGGGGACCAAGGCGCACTTGGGATGGCGAAACCTTCCTGGCGCAGCGTCACAAGTCAGACTTGAGTTGGTATGTCGATGTCACGCATGGTCACAGGAATCATTCCACCTTATCCGGGGCGCAGATTTAAAAACTTGTGGAACAATCCGGAGCGCCCAATGCAATGCCAACCCGAACAGCTTGTGACCGATGGCCAGCCCGATCAGGGGTTCGCCCCAGTGCGCACTCTCGCGGTGATTGTTCGGCATGTCCTCTCGACAGTTTGGCTGCTCTGCTTGGTCCACGCTGGCATCGGCTGCTCTGCGGATAGAGAGGAGCCAGTTGCTGCGGTTGGCCTCAGCCCGCCGAACATCATCTTGATCTTGGTGGACGATCTCGGGGTGGAGGGCATCGGCTGCTATGGCGGCGACTTGGTTCCTACCCCGCGTATCGATCGCCTGGCCGCTGAGGGCGCCCGGTTCACCGCCGCCCACACAACGCCGCTTTGCACACCCACTCGCGTGCGCCTAATGACGGGCCGTGGTGGCCTGCGCAACTACGTGGACTTCGCTATCCTCGATCCAGGGGAGGCGACCTTCGCAACGCAGCTGCGGGCCGCCGGCTACGCCACGGGCGTCACCGGGAAGTGGCAGCTCACCGGACGCAACTTGTCCCAAAAGGCGGGCTTGCATAACGGCAGCACGCCGAATGGCGCGGGCTTCGATACCTGGTGCTTGTGGCAAGTGGGCGCGCGCGGTTCGCGCTACTTTGATCCTCTGCTTGAAATCGACGGCGTAGAGACCTCGCTCAAGGGCAAATACGGCCCCGACGTGTTCAAGGACTGGGCGAAGGACTTTATGGATAAGTCGCGCGACCAGCCGTTCTTGCTTTACTACCCGATGGCGCTGCCCCATGACCCCTTTGATGGAACCCCGGACTCCAAGCCGGCCCCCAAGGGCGAGAACAACGCAAAGCGGGCCCAACGCCACTTCCAGGACATGGTCGCCCACATCGACAAGATCGTCGGCGAGCTAGTCGACCACGCGGCAAGCCTTGGCATCGCCGACAACACCCTGGTGATCTTTACCACCGACAACAGCCACTCCGGCAAGGTCTGGCTGACCGCGGGCGGCGCTCCAGTCTTTGGCTCGAAGGAGGCTCCCATCGAGTCCGGTACCCACGTCCCGTTGATCGCTTACTGGCCCGGCCAGGTTGCGGCTGGGTCCGAAGTCCACGACCTCGTGGACCTGATGGACCTGATGCCTACCGTAGTCGAGGCCGGCGGTGCCGCACTTCCAACCGGCGTTGCCATCGATGGCGTGAGCCTGTTGCCGCGACTCACCCAGGGCGAGCCCTTAGGCCGCGAGGCCCTAGCCTTCTGGTACGACCCGCGGCCCATCGGCGACGATTCCGATCCCGTGCGCTGGGCGCGCAGCGCGACCCACAAGCTCTACGACGATGGCCGCCTGGTCCGCATTACCGCCGGTGATCTCGAGGCCCCCGACACGGACCCCATACAGCGAGCCTTGCTCAGAGAGGCCCTTGCCCGGTTGCCCGAGCCAAGGATTCGGGTTCAGCCAGAGTCGGGCCGATAGGGGAGAGCAAGCATGCCTCGATGGCGCTTAGCCCGCAGCCTTGGCCCGCTGCACCAAGGTGCCTCGCAGCCACCAGAGAGCAAGCAGCGAGACCACTAGGGAGCCCGCAGCTGTGCCGGCGAACAGTCCTTCGATGGGCTCAAGTCCCAGGCGTGTCGACTGGTAAAAGCCGAGCAGTCCTAGGGGGACGACAAGTACGAAGGTGCGGACTGCACTGAGCACTAGGCCTGGGCGCGCGAGCTGGAAGCCTTCGAAGGTGGGGCGGGCCAGGAACAGCGGAGTACCGAGCAGCATGCTGACGGGTAGCCATCGGAATCCAAGGTTGGCGATCGAGATGGCGTTCTCGGACTCGATGAGCAGGCGGCCGATGGGCGGGCCGGCCAGAATCGAGAAGGGGGCGATAAAGAAAACCACGTAGGTAAGCATGGCGCCAAAGCCGTGGCGTAGCTCGGCCCGGATGCGGGCGTAGTCGCGGGCGCCGGAGAGACGCGCCACAAGGGGCAGGGCAGCCACACCCGTGGCGACGATCGGCATGATTAGGAAGCGGCCCATGCGGTCCAAGACAGACCAAGCGGCCAGGTAGTCCGCCGAGGCGACCTGCCGCGTGAGCAGGCCGTTGAAGACAAATCCCTCAAAGGCCATGAACACAAAGGCCATGCTGGCGGGAATGGCCAGCTTGATCAGGGCCGACATGGGCTTGGTGAACAATCCAGGCTCGCTGTCGAGCTGTCTGCTCTTGCGCTCTGCCTCTAGGGCGCGGGCGCGCATGGTCGCGTAGGCAAGTCCGCCAAAGCGGCCCAATACCGTCGCCAAGGCTATGCCAAGGATGCCCCAGCCGAAGACAAACAGGAACAGGGTGTTAAGCACCAAGTTGAGCACCGTGGATGCGATGCCCGACCACATCGTGGTCTTCATGTCGTGGTGCGCCTTGACGATCGAGTCGGGCAGTATGGACCAGAAGGTCACGAAGCTGGACCCGACAAGCAGCATCGTGCCATAGGAGCGGAACTGCTTGGCTACGTCCGGGTCTCCGGCAATGTCGTCTGCGAAGACGTAGACACCCAGGGAGACAATCAGGAAGAACGCCCCGAGCAGGACAATCATCTTGCGTGTGGTCCGGAGCAGCTGTTCGATCTTCGCGCCCTCTCGGGCACCCATGGCAGCGGACAGGCGGCTTGTCAGTGCATTGGACGTGCCGACCCAGCAGGCGATCATGAGGAACTCGAAGGGCAGGGCCAAGCCGATGGCTGCTACCGATGCGTCTCCCAAGCCCTCGATAGTGGCCGCGTAGGCGGTGTCGACCCAGGCAAAGAGGGACCGGAACCAGAACGACAGGATCAGCGGCCCGGCAAGGTGCAAGAGTCCCTTGATTTGTGGTTCTTCGGACTCGGTTTCCCCTGCATTCATGGCCGAGGTTTTAGCACCGATCGTGCTGCGAAAGGCAAGCAAAGTACAAGAGCCGGTCGGCAGGCCTAGGGAGAGGGCACGTGGCCCTCTCCGCAATCAGTTCCAGCTCCCAAGTGCGCTGCGCAAGCTGCGCTGTTCTTGCCTAAGGGTCGCCTTATCGTTGCGAGGAGGAAGTTCTTCAATCAAGTCCCAGGCTATCCCTTAGCCGTAGACGCCACTGAGCGACGTGCCGAGAGAAAGACGATGAGCGCAAGGTGATGCAGATTGACATTTCTGTGTATTTAATCCGGATCGGCTAGAGCAGATGCGTTTAGCTAGGATTGAGATCGTTGCCCGCTTTATTCCAATCGTATTTCCGCTCGGCTAGCAATGAGATCTTTTTTACTTTATGCCCGTATGGAACATATGTCTATGTCTCGACAGTGCGATCTGCTTCTCGGCCAGGCTTCCGGGCCTAAAGCCGTGATCTCGACGAAATCCAACAAATCTGAAGTTGCTTATCGCGACAAGTTAGGACAAGAACAGCATTTGATAGGCACTTACGTTCGATG
>JAQXEK010000016.1 GCA_029250885.1 Planctomycetota bacterium | reverse complement strand
GATCACCGACGGTGGTCCCCAGGTGCTTGAGTTTAACTGCCGCTTCGGCGACCCCGAGACCCAGGCCATCATGCGCCGCTTCGACTCGGACATCGTGCCCTACCTGCTGGCGACGGCCGACGGAACCCTCGACAAGTGCGAGGCTCCCGAGTGGGACAGTCGTCAGTGTGTCGGGGTCGTGATGTGCGCCCAGGGTTACCCCGAGCAGTACCGCAAGGGCGAGCCGATTCTTGGAATCGAGAGCGCCGACGCCCTCGAGGACGTGATCGTCTTCCAGGCGGGCACGCGCCAAGATGGGCACCAGATCTTGACCGATGGTGGTCGAGTCCTGGCTGTGACCGGAATGGGTAGGAACGTCAACGAGGCGCGGGATGCGGCCTACGAGGGCGTGAAGAAGATCCGCTGGAACGGTGCCTTCTGCCGCAGCGACATTGGTCTGCGCCCGAAGACGCTCTCGGCCAAGTCTTAGCAGCCCGTTGAAGAACGGCCTTCTCGACCTTGCCCTCTTCGACCCTATAGCTTCGGTCGGATCCGAGCCGTACTTCGCGGCCTTGATTCGCACCTCCGCGGTCTCGGCCTCACTCGACTTGCATGAGCAAAGGTCGCACGGCCTCGGGGCGGCTGTCTTGCAACAGGCCAATCGGTCTAGGACGCGACTGTGTCCACTCGCTTAGGGGTCGTCATTCCTTGCTTGGATGAAGCCGTGAATCTTCCCCGCCTTCTAGGGCGGCTTCGGGAGGAGGGCGTGGACCTTGTGGTCGTGGTCGATGGAGGCAGCGAGGACGACTCCTGCGAGATCGCAATCCAAGCCGGCGCCGATTTGTGCCGAGCCAAGCGCGGCCGCGGCCTGCAACTCCAGGTCGGCGCCGAGCGCGCCATCGAGCTCGGCGCGGGGCGCTTGTGGTTCCTGCACGCGGACAACCTGCCGGCACCGGGATCGGTCCAGGCCATCGCGGATGCCTTTGCCCAGAGCCCCACGGCGGCGGCCTTTGGTTGCTCCCAGGTGGTGGAAGCCGAGGGCAAGTTCTACCGGCTGGTCGAGGCCAAGGCCGACCAGCGGGTAGCCCGGGGGCTGGTCTACGGCGATTCCGGGCTGTGCATCTCGGTCGCGAAGTACCAAGCGGCTGGGGGATTTCGGCCCATCTCCCTGTTCGAGGACTTAGACCTCTCGAGACGCGTTTCGAGCCTCGGAGCGATCCACTTGGTCCCGGAAGCGAAGGTTTTTGTCAACCCAAGGAGGTGGAGGGGGGAAGGAGCCTTGCGTACGACGGTCCGAAATTGGATCCTTACTAGGGCCTGGAGGCTTGGGGTTTCCCCAGAGCGCCTCGTGCGCTTCTATCCAGCGCACAAACCAACCAAGAGTTCCCCCAACTGACCAGTGAAGCACGAGACCATCCGCCGATCCTTCGAGGATTTCCTGAAGACCAAGGGCCTGCGCCTTACGCGCCAGCGCTCGCGGATCTTCGAGAAGGCCTTTGCGACCCACGATCACTTTACTGCCGAGACCTTCTTGGGATGGCTGGGTGAAGAAGATGTACCCAAGCCCGAGCGCGTCTCGAGGGCGACGGTCTACCGCACCCTTGGACTGCTGACCGACGGCGGCTTCCTGGAGCTGCTCGATGTGGGGTCCGGCGAGGCTCACTATGAACATGTGATCGGCCACAAGCACCACGATCACTTGATCTGTAGCAGCTGCAGCCGAATCGTAGAGTTCATGGACCAGCGTATCGAGGATCTACAAGAGGAGATCGCCCGTAGCCACGGGTTCGAGCTGACCCATCACGATTTGCGATTGATGGGGATCTGTAAATCGTGTCGCCGCAAGGCGAAGTGAGAAATCGGCTGGCCCGGGATTGTGCCAGCGGGGTAAACTCGAATCTGACCTAAGCCCCCCTAGCGCCCTCCCCCTTTGATTTACTCCGAGCTTCGATT
>JAQXEK010000015.1 GCA_029250885.1 Planctomycetota bacterium | reverse complement strand
GCGCCCACCAGGACTTGAACCTGGGACCGCCGGATTAGAAATCCGGTGCTCTATCCAGCTGAGCTATGGGCGCGTGCCTGAGGGGAGAGTCTAGCTTGCTGGGGGGGCTGCGCAAGGTGTGGGGATAGGTACGCGGGGTTTTTGGAAGGGAATGTGGAGATGGGCGGGGGTGAGGTAGCCCGGCGGGGGGGAAGTGATTATTCTATGGGCTTGCTGGCTTGGCTCTGCGTAGGAGTTTGGCTGTGACAATCGACCTACTGGCACCTGGTGCCCTTGCTGGTTCCGGATGGGGCCGCTGCTCTCTATGAAAGTTCTGATCATTGGCAACGGGGGGCGTGAACACGCTCTTGCTTGGAAGATCTCCCAGTCGGAAATGGTGGACGAGGTGATCTCGGCGCCGGGGAATCCGGGGACGGCGCAATGTGGGCGCAACCTGCCTGACTTGAAGGTCGAGGATTCAGTTGGCATCGTGCGGGCCGCGAAGGCCGAGGACGTGGGGCTGGTGGTGATCGGGCCTGAGGTTCCGCTGTGCTTGGGCTTGGCGGACAAGCTGCGCGAGGCGGGCATCAAGGTCTTTGGGCCGGGTGCGGCGGGTGCGCAGCTGGAGGGCTCGAAGCTGTTTGCCAAGGAGCTCTTGGATCGGCACCGGATTCCCACGGGCGGATGGCGGCGGTTTGATCGCGCTGGTGCGGCGAAGGACTACCTAGAGAATGCCGAGTCCTGGCCCATGGTTGTCAAGGCCGATGGCCTGGCTGGTGGAAAGGGCGTCTTCATTGTGCAGAGCTGCGAGGAAGCCTGCTCGGTGGTCGACCAGATCATGGAAGAGCGCCAGCTTGGCGACGCGGGTGTCGAGATTGTCGTCGAGGACTTCTTGGTGGGCCAGGAGGTCTCGATCCACGTGATGACGGATGGCGAGACGATCGTATTGATGGACCCCGTCGAAGACCACAAGCAGGTTGGTGACGGTGATACCGGCCCAAATACTGGTGGCATGGGCGTGTCTTCGCCTGTGGGCTGGCTTAGCCAGCGCGTCATGCGCCAGATCGAACAGCGTGTTCTGATCCCGATGCTGCACGCCCTGCGCGTCGAGGGCATTCCCTATCACGGCCTGCTTTATGCGGGCCTCATGATCACCGAGGGTGGCCCCCAGGTGCTTGAGTTCAACTGCCGCTTCGGCGACCCCGAGACCCAGGCCATCATGCGCCGCTTCAACTCGGACATCGTGCCCTATCTGTTGGCGACGGCCGACGGGACCCTCGACAAGTGCGAGGCTCCCGAGTGGGACAGTCGCCAGTGCGTAGGTGTAGTCATGTGCGCCCAGGGCTATCCCGAGCAGTACCGCAGGGGCGAGCCGATTCTTGGAATCGACAGTGCCGAGGCCGTCGAAGATGTGATCGTCTTCCAAGCTGGTACGCGCCACGATGGGCACGAGGTCCTAACCGATGGTGGGCGCGTCTTGGCCGTGACTGGTATGGGGAAGAACGTTAACGATGCGCGGGATGCGGCTTACGAGGGCGTAAAGAAGATTCGTTGGAACGGCGCCTTCTGCCGCAGCGATATTGGTCTTCGGCCGAAGACGCTCTCAGCCAAGGCAAAAGCCTAGGAAGCAACCGTGTCCAATCGCCTAGCGGTCGTCATACCTTGCTTGGATGAAGCCGTAAATCTTCCGCGTCTCTTGGGGCGGCTTCAGGAAGAGGGTGTGGATCTGGTGGTTGTAGTCGACGGGGGCAGCGAGGACGACTCCTGTGAGATCGCCACCGCGGCGGGCGCCGATCTGTGCCATGCCGAGCGGGGCCGAGGTCTGCAGCTCCAAATTGGTGCGGCCCGCGCCATCGAACTTGGCGCGGGCCGCCTGTGGTTCCTGCATGCGGACAACCTTCCGGCACCTGGGGCCGTGCAGGCCATCACCGAGGCCTTCGCCAAGAGTCCCACGGCGGCGGCCTTTGGTTGCTCCCAGATAGTCGATGCTGAGGGCAAGTTCTTCCGGCTAGTCGAAGCCAAGGCGGACCAACGGGTAGCCCGCGGTTTGGTCTACGGTGACTCCGGCCTGTGCATCTCGGTCCCAAACTACCTAGCGTCGGGCGGCTTCCGGCCCCTCTCCCTATTCGAGGACCTAGACTTCTCGAGGCGCATTTCGCGCCTTGGTGCGATCCTCCTGGTCCCGAAAGCGAAGGTTTTCGTAAACCCAAGGAGGTGGAAAGGGGAAGGGGCCTTGCTTACGACGGTCCGAAATTGGATCCTTACGTGTGCTTGGAGACTTGGGGTTTCTCCCGAGCGCCTCGTGCGCTTTTACCCCTCGCACAAATCCACCAAGAGTTCCCCTTACTAAACCGTGAAGCACGAGACCATTCGCCGATCCTTCGAGGATTTTTTGAAGACCAAGGGCCTGCGCCTGACGCGCCAGCGATCGCGGATCTTTGAGAAGGCCTTTGAGACTCACGATCACTTTACCGCGGAGACCTTCTTGGGATGGCTGGGCGAAGAAGACGTCCCCAAGCCGGAGCGCGTCTCTAGGGCGACGGTCTATCGCACTCTTGGGCTCTTGACCGATGGTGGCTTCCTGGAGCTGCTCGATGTGGGGTCCGGCGAGGCTCACTATGAACACGTGATCGGCCACAAGCACCACGATCACTTGATCTGTAATAGCTGCAGACGAATCGTAGAGTTCATGGACCAGCGTATCGAGGATCTACAAGAGGAGATCGCCCGAAGCCATGGATTCGAGCTTACCCACCACGATTTGCGGCTGATGGGTACCTGTAAATCATGTCGCCGCAAGGCGAAGTGAGAAATCGGCTGGCCCGGGATTGTGCCAGCGGGGTAAACTCGAATCTGACCTAAGCCCCCCTAGCGCCCTCCCCCTTTGATTTACTCCGAGCTTCGATT
>JAQXEK010000008.1 GCA_029250885.1 Planctomycetota bacterium | reverse complement strand
CAGTTCGACTCTTCAGGGACGTTTTAGGCACCTTGGGGTCTCGATGAACTCGTTCGTTGCGGACTATGCGAAGGAGAAACGATTGATCTTGAACGCCGTGTCCAGCTTCCCCATGACGTGAGAAAGTCAGCCCAAGGGGAAGTCCTCCGCTTGGTTAGAATCCCCTCTCGCTTTCGCGCACCATTTCGCAGGCATTCTCACCGTTTCGAGCGCTGACCACTAAGCTCTTGAAGCCCAACTTGGCGACTGCCAAGCGTAGATAAGAAAGCCCCAACACCGTGCAGCCTCTCAGGGTCGCGCGAAAGTCGAAAGCCCGAAGGAATACCTCCTTGCGAAACCAGATTAAGCTCATCCTCACAACCCTCGTGCTTCTGACCTGCGCTGTGGCATGGTGGATGGCGAGCACGACTCAGACGGACGGGGGCTCGCGCACCGTGGAGCTTGGCCCAACGATGGGGGAAATGGAGCTCGGCACCACCGAGACGTTGAGCGCGCCGAGTCAGGCGCCGGCCCGTCGCGAGGTCGAGCTCCTGACCGCACCCGGTCTGGCCCAAGGGGTCGCAGCCGAGGCTACTACCGCGCCCGATCTGACCGAAGAGGTCGCGTCCGAGGCTACCACCGTGACCGTTCGTGGGATCGTGGTCGATGTCGAGGGTCGCGCAATCGAAGGCGTTAAGCTGACGGTCAGCCCTGCTGATGTTGCGGCCAAGCTCGAGTCAGACGCTTTTGGGAAATTCGAGCTGCAGTTGGAGACGCTTCCGAGTGATCCTCCAAGACTCGAAAGAGCACATTCGGTCACGGTCAAAGACGACGCGTGGTTCGGTCTGCGCACGACGGTGATCAGCTCGACGAGCCTCGGTGACGAGCACGTGATCGTCGCGGTCCCGGTGCGTGAGCTGGAGCTGCTCGTGGTCGACACAGATGGAATGCCCATCGCGGGAGCCAGTGTGACCCTCGGGTTGCGCCAGACTCTCTTCCATGGCTTCCCTTATTCCCTGGCGCAGAGCGTAAAGCGTACGCTCAGTGCAGGCGGTGACGATCGCGGGAGGGTGCGCTTCGACCGCTTCCCCAGCGCGCGAGGCCTCTCTATCGAGGTGCAGGCCAAGGGCTACCTTACCGCCAGCCTCTGGTCGGAGGACGTGCAGGGCCAAACGGTTGTCGAGCTTTTGCGTCGCGATCGTCATGGCGGGGATCGTGTGACAGGCTACGTGATGGATGCCGACGGAAGTCCAATCCTGGGGGCAACAGTCCGCCTGCATTACAGTGAGGCTCGCACCGACCAGGCCGGCTTCTTTGAAATGCCAGTCGCATACATGGAGCCCAGCTCCGTGCTAAGCGCAGGCTGTAAGGGATACTTGGCCGCACAGGTGGACGATTTCGGGGCAATCTTCAAGGCTGCCGAGGGGCGGCTCGACCCGGTCCAGCTCGTCCTCGGGGGCGAGCCTGTCGAGATCCGCGGCAAGGTGCTCGATGCTCAGGGGGACCCGCTCAAGGGCTGGAGAGTGCGCGCTACCGACGAGCAGGTCCTCAGCGTCGGTATGTCACCTCCCGTAACAGCCGAGTCCCTAGCGCGGGGCGGCACAGGGATCAGCTCACTCACGGATGCCGAGGGGTGCTTTGTGATCACCAGCCTCTTTCCACGCGAGTACGCCCTCGAGGCACTCGACGAAAACAGCCTGTTGGCCGCCGTAGGCAGCGGATTCGGTGGTGGAGACGACGTTGTCCTGCGCTGCGATCAAGGACTCGTCGGACCGCTTCAGGGCGAGGTCGTCAACCGCCACGGAATGTACGTACCAGGCGTCGGTGTCACGCTGGCTCGATCCATGCACCAGGGCGACTCCGGGCGGACATGGATCTCAGGGGACTCTACTGTAACGGATGAGCAGGGACGCTTTCGGTTAGCGGAGTTTCCGCCGGTCGGCGTCCACCTTAGGCTTCACTCAAAGTCGATCGAGAGTCGCGTCTTCGAACTGGAGGAGGCCTGGAACGACGAGGTCTTGCGGATCGAGGTCGTGCTTAGCTGTCAGGCTCGGATCGAGGTCCTAGATCCGGCGTTGGCCAGCAGGGTTACCTTCCTAAGCGATCGTGGCGAGCCACTCATGGCGACCACGCGCTCTGGGAATGGGTCGAGTTCCTCGACATTAATCAGGCTGGTCGAGGGTCGCTCTGAGCCGATCACGGTTCCTGAGACTGCAACCGAGGTGGTCCTTTATCTGGACGGTAAAGAAGTGGGACGTCAGCCCGTCACACTTGATCCAGCCCAGCTTACGGTCCTTAGGCTCTAAAGCCGCTACCGCCCGACAAGGCTGACGCGCGTTGCCACCGCAGTCCGCTCGCTGGCTACGCTACCCTAGCACCTCGCACTAGGCTCTCGAACTGCACGGTTCGGGCTTCTTACGGGCGCTTATTCCCGGTTGCGATCGTGTAAGTCGCGGTAGAGGAGGCGGTTGCACGTAGTGCTTTCGCTCCAATTGCCTAGGCTCTGGTCTTCTCCTTTCCCTAGTCGAATCATCAATCCAATGAACGTACATAGATCTCTCTTCTTGGCCGCGTGCCTGGGCCTTGGGTCCTGCGCCGCGACCTCGCAACACAACTCCGCTTCGGACGCTTCGGTGCCCAGCGGCGATATCACGGCTTATGTCGTCGAGGCATCCGGCGGCGCCTGAAGCGCTTCCAAGCAGGCCCGTGCGGCCATGGAAAGTCTCGATGGAGTCGAACGCCTCATGATGAGCGGCAGACGTGCCACGCTTGTTCTTGAGCCCGGAGCGGTGCTGACGGAAGCCCGCTTGAAGGAGGCCTTCAAGGCCGAGAGGCTTGTCTTTGAGAGTATGGAGCGAGTCGAGGTCAGCCCTGCGGGGGCTGCCTATATCGCAAAAACTCCCAAGTTCACCTGAGCGGACACCGCTCAAAAGGTCCGTGAGACCTTGATCAACGATGTGGCTGGCGTTCAGGACGTATTCTGCGGCAATGAGACCGTCATCCACATGGAGAGCGGCAGCGCTGCTCCCTCCGCCGAAGCAATCGAAGCGATCCTCGTAGAGCTAAAGGTCGCCTTTGAAGGCCTCGAGCGCGACGACTCGGCGGTCCTCTAGCCGAAGCGCCAGAGCCAACGAAGCGGGCTGCGGGTCAAGATTGTGACCTGCAGCCCGCCCTGCGTTCCGGATGGTGTGCGGCTCTCCAGCTAGATCGATCCGGCTCGGCCAAGCACTGCAGCCGCAGCACCAGCTCGGGCTGGTTGCTGCTGACGTTTACCGACCAAGCACTAGCGGGCTTGTACAGTTCGACATCCTTTTAGCCTTCCTCGGCCCCGGGCAGGACCAGGCACCGAACTTGCGCTGCCCCTAGGTCCGCAACTCGTGTATCTTGCGCGTCATGGTGCTCAAGAATTATCACTGCCACGTCTACTTCACCGCCAACCAAGCCGACCAAGCCCAGGTCCTACTTGGGGGGATCGAGGCCGAGTTTGGCCTCGAACGCGGCCGCTTCCACACGGCTCCCATCGGTCCGCACATTGGCGGCAGCTGTCAGGTTCTATTTCAGCGCGATGACTTGGGCCCACTTGTGGCCTGGCTTATGGCGAATCGCAATGGGCTGACCTGCTTCATCCACGGCGTGACAGGAGATGACCTCGTGGACCACACGGACCACGTTTTGTGGGTTGGCCCGGAGTGGGAGCTGGACCTAGCGCGGTTCCGCAAGGACTAGGGCCAACGAAAGCTACAGAGCCGATTGGGCGGACCCGATCGACTTGAGCGAGCCGCCGGCGCGGGCTGCAGGATCGCACCTATGGATGCTACTGGCGCATCCAGGAGGCGCGCTTTTATATGGGGGGGGCCGTCCAGAGACGGATCATGGCCTAGTGAACCGTGATCAGCTCGCGGTACTTTGGCACGGGCCATAGGTCGTCGGCGACCAGGGTCTCGAGGCTGTCCACCACGCCGCGCAGCTGGGCCATGGCCGGAATCAGGCCGGCGGCCAGCAGCTTCGAAGCCGCCACGGGGTCGTCCTCGGCAGGCGGGTTCGCGATACGCTCGCGCAGCAGGTCGATGCTCTCCTGGAGTGCCGAGATCAGGTTCGCGATCTTGGTCAGGTGGTTGATCTGCACCTCAAGGTTAAGTCCTTTGCAAGCGCCGCGGGCGGCACTCAAGGAGTCCGCCGTCTTGTGCTGGGCACGCAGGCCCGCGGGCAGGAACAGGGTCGCCGCCATGTCTACGGCGACGCGCGCCTCGACCCGCAGCTTCTCCATGTAGGACTCCGAGACGATGGCTGTGCGAGACAGCCACTCGCGCTCGCTAAGGACGTCATACTTCGCAAAGAGCGCGACGTTCTTTGGCGTGTTGAGAACACCAAGAGCGGAGGGCGTGTCGCGCAGGTTCAAGAGCCCGCGCTTCTCGGCTTCCGCCGTCCACGCATCGGCGTAGTTGTCCCCGGGGAACAGGATGCGCTGGTGCTGGGTAAGCGTCTTGCGGATGATGTTCTGGACACCGCCGCTCTTGCGTTCGGCGCCGGGAAGAGCCTCGATCTGCTCGGCCATGATCTCCAGAGACTCGGCCAGGATCGTGTTGAGCACGTAGTTCGGGTAGGCCAAGGACTGGCTGGAGCCGGGAGCGCGAAACTCGAACTTGTTGCCGGTGAAAGCAAAGGGCGAGGTACGGTTGCGGTCTGTGGTGTCCCGGGGCAAGTAAGGCAGGGACGACACGCCGAGGTGCAGCTTGCCACCTTCGAGCTTCGCTTGGTCCGAGCCGGAGATCAGCGCTTCGATGACACCCTGCAAGTCCGAACCCATGAAGATCGAGATGATCGCCGGGGGCGCCTCATGGGCGCCGAGTCGGTGGTCGTTGCCCGCCGAAGCTACAGTGGACCGCAGTAGGTCCTGGTGCTTGTCCACCGCCGCGATGAGTGCGGTCAGGAAGATCATGAAGCGCAGGTTGTCGTGGGGGTTCGTCCCCGGGTCCAAGAGGTTGTGCCCCTGGTCCGTGCCCACGGAGTAGTTGTTGTGCTTGCCGCTGCCGTTCAAGCCACGGTAGGGCTTCTCGTGCAATAGGCACTTCAGACCGTGCACACGGGCGACCTCATGTAAGAGGTCCATCATCAGCATGTTGTGGTCACAAGCGACCGTCACCGACTCAAAGATCGGTGCCATCTCGTACTGGGCTGGAGCCACCTCGTTGTGCCGGGTCTTGATCGGGATGCCGAGCTGCCAGAGCCGCCGCTCGAGGTCCTGCATGAAGGCCATCACGCGGCCGGGCGTGGTCGCGAAGTAGTGATCGTCTTGCTCTTGCCCCTTAGGCGGGGCGGCGCCAAAGAGGGTCCGCCCACAGGCCATCAAGTCTGGGCGAAGGTAGAACAGCTCGCGATCGATCAGGAAGAACTCCTGCTCGGCTCCAACGTTCGTGTAGACGCGCTCGACGGGAGCCTCTCCGGGCTCGCTGATCAGGTCCAGCACGCGGCGCGCCTGAACGTCCAAGGCCGCGTTCGAGCGCAGAAGTGGTGTCTTCGTGTCGAGGGCATCGCCGGTCCAGGAGCAGAACGCGGTGGGGATCGTAAGGGTCACTCCGTTGGGCGAGTGGCGCAGGAAGGCAGGTGAGAGGGGGTCCCATGCGGTGTAGCCACGGGCCTCGAAGGTCACGCGGATGCCGCCGGACGGCAGGCTGGACGCATCGGGCTCGCCCTGGGTGAGCTCCTTGCCAGAGAACTCCAGGATTGCCGTGCCCGTGCCCGTGGGCGTAATGAATGAGTCCTGCTTCTCCGCAGTGCTGCCGGTCATCGGCTGGAACCAGTGGCTGTAGTGGGTCGCTCCATGGGAGACGGCCCAGTTCTTCATCGCGTTCGCGACGCTGTCCGCGATGGACGGGTCGAGGGTCTCGCCCTGGTTAATCGTCCTGCGCAGCTTCTTATAGACGTTGCCCGGCAAGAACTTGCGCTGGGCGGCCTCGTTGAAGACAAAGGCACCGTAGGTCTCGGTGATGGACTCTTCGGGAATGGAAACGCGCTCTCCAGTAGTTGCTTTCGCAGCCAGGGAGCGGACGGCGGCCTGACGAGGGGTCAGCGTCATGGCATGAGGTGGGGAAAGGGGTCAGCCGTTAGGTGACAGGCATTCAACCGAAGGTTGGCCTGTGCATTCACCGGGTAAGGGCCAACTTTACCGATCTTTGAAGCGTGAGAAAAGGGCGACAGGCAACATCTGCCGATAAGCTCAGCGTATAGAGTGTGACCGGAGGATATTTTAAAGCAAACCCATGATTCAAAGCCTAGTCCTGGCCCTTGCGCCGCTTCTTTCGCCCGTTTCCCCTGTGCCTGTGGTGCAGGACGCAGCCCCTGATATCAATGCCGTCAACGACGCCATTGATAAGGGAGCCGAGTTTCTTGTGCGTATGCAGCAGCCTGACGGGTCTTTTGGCTCCAGCCGAGCCTACTTTCCAGGGGATACTAGCGCCGGGGAGACGGCCCTGGTTCTGGCGGCCCTGCTTCACTCCGGGCTCAAGTGGGAGCACCAGGCTATCCGCCGCGGCGTGGAGTACGTGCGCCAGACCCAACCCCAGAAGTACTACGGCGCCACGACTCGTCTCCTTATGGAGGAGATCCTGCTTACGAACCAGGACCGCAAGGCCATGGAGGAGGCCGCCGAGTTCATCGCCGATGGCTCGGCTACGGGCTACTGGGACTATCCCGGTGATGTGCCGGACCTGTCAAATACCCAGTACGCGATCCTGGGACTCTGGCTGGCTCGCCAGGCCGAGATCAAGATCCCGGACAAGATCTTCGAGAAGTGCATGAAGGTCACGATTCGTCATCAGCTTGAGGATGGGGGATGGGCCTACTTTGGCCCGATCGATTCCCAGCCCGGGCAGATGGACACCACGCCGCGCTACTCAACCGCATCGATGACCACGGCTGCGATGGCCACGGTGCTCTTCTGCTATGACGCCCTGTCCGAGAAGAAGTCTAACGTGAAGAAGTACGGGGACGAGGTCAACGAGTGCATGGAGAAGGCCTACGGCTGGCTCGATGAGAACATGAGCTACACGGAGAACGTGAGCTTGCAGAACGGCGCCAAGGGCAACGGCGGTTGGTTCTACTACTACATCTACAACGTCGAGCGTCTCGCGACGGTCGGCGGCCGCGAGACCATCGGCAACCGCCACTGGTACAATGCCGGCGCCACGGAGCTAGTCAAGGCCCAGATGGGTAGCGGCGCATGGGGCGAGAACGGAAATGCCTCCACGGACGACACGGCCTTCGCGCTGTTGTTCCTTAACAAGGCCACCAAGAACACGCGCACGGGCGAAGGCGTCAAGCGCAAGGCGAAATTCCTGTACGCCGAGCAGAGCGACGCCTTGGACGTGGACCTGCGCATTGCGCCGGGCCCCGGCTGCCACGCCTTTGTGGCCCAGTTCGGCAAGGACCTGCGCGACAAGTACGGCGAGAAGAACGAGTACGGCCTGCGGGTCGAGACCCTGAAGTACTTCGTCGACGGCGTGGTGTACAAGGAGTTTAAGGGTGACGTGACCAAGAACTCGGGCGCCGAGCGCTACAACCTGGTTCTGGATCTAGAGCCCGGACCACGCAAGGTCGAGGTCGAAGTTACCTTTGCCCCGGCCCCCGAGACCCGCACCGGTGAGGTCTCCGAGGTGCGCCACAAGGTACGCAGCGCGACCTTCCAGTTCGACGTGGACTGGACCATGACGCCCTCGCAAGGGGTCGCCATGGAGGAGGTTGGCAAGAGCCTAGCCCAGTCGAACCCGCCCGAGATCTCGGTCTCTAGCGAGAAGCCCTTCAACAACCCCAACGCAGCCAAGGGTGGCGTGTCCCTCTACATCGGCGACCGCGCCGTGGACGGCTCCATGGCCTACGGCTGGGTCGGCGACGAGAAGGACACCAATCCCTGGATTCGCATGACCTGGGGCAAGGGCATCAAGGTCCAGACGATCGTGCTGACACCGGCGCGTCTCCTTCCCGAGCGGTCGCCCTTCCGCTACACCAGCGGCGAGCTCTCAGCTGCCTCGAAGGTCATGGTTAAGATCAACGGCAAGGAGACCGAACACGAACTCGAGAACGGCCCTCGCCAGCGCATCGAGCTGCCGAAGGTCAAGTCGATCAAGACCCTAGAGATCCGCATCATCGAGATGCACCCGACTGACGGCAAGTTCATCGGATCGGGTTTCGCCGAGGTCGAACTGCTCGGCAAGCCGAAGAAGAAAAAGAAGTAGGCGGCGGGTAGTTGGCCTAGAGCCAATCGCAGACAGTGCGGGCCATGTCCTCGGCGGAGTCGCTGAAGACGTGGTCCGCGCTCGTTAGGACCTGCAGTTGGGCGTCCGGGGCTTGGGCGGCGATCTGCTCGGACTCGGTGAGGGGCACGACGGTGTCCTCGGAGCCGTGGATGAGTAGCCACGGGATCTGGATCTGGGGGGCGAGGCTTAGGACCGAGTCCACGGCGCGCATGTCGTCCATGAATGCTTGGCTGAGGGGGCACTCGGGCTTGTCCCACATCAGGCTCTGGTCCGGCGTCTGGTCGCCGAACTTGCGCTGGGCGAAGTCGTGGGTATGCACCATGCCCGCCAGGGAGATCAGGCCCTCGAGGCGCGTCTCGGTAGCCGCTAGAAGCACGCCGACGGCGGCGCCCATGCTGTGGCCGGCGAAGTAGACAGGGCCGTCGTACTGCTCGCTCACGAAGTCCAATGCGGCGCGCGCGTCGCTGGTCTCCTTGGTCGGGCAGCTGGCCCTAAAGTCGCCCTCGGAGTCACCGTTCCCCGCAAAGGAGAAGCGCAACGAGGCAAAGCCCGCAGCGCCAAGGGCGTCCGCAAGTACCACGGCCCACTCCCGGTCTTTGTTGGCCGTGACCCCGTGACCGATGATCACCAGGCCCCGCGCGGGCTTCACGCGGCTGGCCTGGAAGGCGTAGTCGAGAGCCTCGCCCTCGGGGTTGGCAAGCTTACCGGTGATCAGCTCCTGATTTGACATACGGGCGCTCCTAAAACGTGATGACCGAGCGGATGCCGTCCTGATGGTGCATCAGGTCGAAGCCCTTGTTGACCTCATCCAAGGTCAAGTGGTGGGACACAAACCCGTCCAGCTCAAGCTCGCCGCGCAGGTACATGTCCACGAGCTGCGGCACGTGTGTGCGGCCCTTGGCGCCGCCGAAGCTGCCGCCCAAGACCGTGCGACCGGTGATTAAGAAGCGCGGGATGATCTCGAGCTTCTCGCCGCGGCCCGCGACTCCCAAGATCGTGCACTTTCCCCAGCCCATGCGCGCGGCTTCAACGGCTTGGCCCATCACGCCAACGTTGCCCGTGGCCTCGAAGGTGTAGTCTGCGCCAAGGCCGTCGGTCATGTCGATGATCTCGTCGCCGCCGTTGTCACCACCGGCGATGACCTCCGTGGCACCAAACTGCATGGCGAGCTCGCGGCGCTTAGCCGAGGGGTCCACCACAATGATCCGCTCGGCGCCCTTCATTTTGGCGCCAACCACAGCGCCCAGCCCAACCATGCCTGCGCCGAAGACGGCGACCGAAGACCCTTGTTCCACGTCCGCCTTCCACAGTGCCGCCGCGATACCCGTGGTCGCACCACAGGCCAGCAAGCAGATCTTGTCCATGGGCGCTTCCTTGTTGACCTTGGCCAGGGCGATCTCTGGCATGACCGTGTACTCGGCGAAGGTGCTGGTGCCCATGAAGTGGCGCAGCTCCTTGCCGTTCTTCGAGAAGCGCGCCGTGCCGTCGGGCATATAGCCGTTGCCCTGCTGGGCGCGGATCGCCGTGCAGATGTTGGTCTTGCCGCTTTTACAGTTGACACACTCCCCGCACTCGGGGCTGAACAGGCACACCACGTGGTCGCCCACGGCCAAGCTTGTCACGCCCTTGCCAATCTCTTGCACTACGCCAGCGCCCTCGTGCCCCAGAACGCAGTCGCAGTAGCCCGAGGGATCTGCGCCGCTGGCCGTGTACAGGTCCGTGTGGCAGACGCCACAGGCCTCGACCTTCACTAGAACCTCGCCAGCCTTGGGTGGCGCGAGGTCGATCTCTTGAACAACAAGGGGGGAGCCAAACTCTTCAAGGACGGCAGCGCGAATCTTCATGGGGCAGTTACTGGGGGAGGAATAGGCAAGGCGGAATGGATAGGGGAGCATACGAAGGCGGCCCCCGGCAGTCCTGCCCAGAGGGTAGCTTTCGCCCGGTGTAAGGGCGCTCGATTTCTTCCGTTCACGGAAGGTTTGGCTGGCGGTTGGCCGTACAATCGGCACCCCCGTGGAAGCCTGCCTTCCTCCCTCGAAAGGGACCTGCGGTGGACCGATTCCCTAGGCCTGAAATTTCAACTGTTCCGATGACCAACTCTCCCGATTCCGACCCCCTCGCCTTCGCAAACTGCTTCCCCGGTTCCGAGAAGACCTGGCGGGAGGTCGAGCACGACGGCTTCACCATGCGCATCCCCGGCCGCCGCATCCACCTGACCGGTGACGCGGGCCACGTCGATCTGGACGAGACCTCGGGCCCCGAGGACATGGACGTCCACGAGGGCATTACCAAGACGCGCACGGACTGGATCGCCGCCCGTAAGGACGAGCCGAACCAGTCCCAGATGCACTTCGCCCGCCGCGGGATCATCACCCCGGAGATGGCCTATGTGGCCGAGCGCGAGGGATTTGCAAAGGAGTTTGTGCGCGACGAGATCGCCGCCGGCCGCGCCATCATCCCCGCTAACATCAAGCACCCCGAGCTCGAGCCGATGATTATCGGCCGCGCCTTCCGGGTAAAGGTAAATTCGAATATCGGCAACTCGGCCGTGACCTCTTCGATTGAAGAGGAGGTTGCCAAGCTCAAGTGGTCCACCCGTTGGGGCGCGGACACGGTCATGGACCTTTCTACGGGCTCGGACATCCACGAGACTCGCGGGCGCATCCTGCGCAACTCGCCGGTTCCCATCGGCACCGTGCCGATGTACCAAGCCCTCGAGAAGGTCAACGGCGTGCCCGAGGATCTGACCCTTGACATCTTCCTAGAGACTCTCATCGAGCAGGCCGAGCAGGGGGTGGACTACTTCACGATCCACGCGGGCGTGCGTCTGCGCTATGTGCCGATGACCGCGAACCGCGTGACGGGCATCGTCTCCCGCGGCGGCTCGATCATGGCGAAGTGGTGCATGGTTCACCACGAAGAGAGCTTCCTGTACACGGGCTTTGACAAGATCTGCGAGATCATGAAGAAGTACGACATCTCCTTCTCCCTTGGTGATGGTCTGCGACCCGGTTGCTTGGCCGATGCCAACGACGAGGCCCAGTTCTCCGAGCTCGAGACCCTTGGCGAGCTGACCAAGATCGCCTGGGAGCAGGACATCCAGGTCATGATCGAGGGCCCCGGCCACGTCCCCCTGGACAAGATTCAGGAGAACATGGACAAGGAGCTAGACATCTGCCACGAGGCTCCTTTCTACACATTGGGCCCCCTTGTGACGGACGTTGCCCCTGGCTACGACCACATCACCTCGGCCATTGGCGCCGCGAACATCGGCTACATGGGCACGGCGATGCTGTGCTATGTGACCCCGAAGGAGCACCTCGGTCTACCCAACCGCGAGGACGTCAAGACCGGCGTCGTGACCTACCGCATTGCGGCCCATGCCGCCGACGTGGCTAAGCACCACCCCGGTGCCCGCGAGTGGGACGACGCCATGAGCCGCGCCCGCTTCGAGTTCCGCTGGGAGGACCAGTTCAATCTCTCCCTGGACCCGGTCACGGCCCGTGCATTCCATGACGAGACCCTACCGGCACCCGCCGCGAAGACGGCCCACTTCTGCTCCATGTGCGGTCCGAACTTCTGCTCGATGAAGATTACCGAGGAGCTGCGCGAATACGCCAAGCAGCAGAACCTGACCGTCGAAGAGGCTGCAGCGGAGGGTATGAAGGAGAAGCGCGAGGAGTTTATCGAACAGGGCGGAAAGCTCTACGTCAAGGACGAGCCCGCGTTGGCTGGCGAAGACGGCTAGCTCGAACTGTTTCCCTAGGGCGGCCCGGCGCACTCTCACGAGAACGCGCCGGGCCGCTTTTTTGTTTCGTCCCCGAGCGCTCGTGCACTTGCCATGAGCCTGGTACGAGACAGTTGGCCGAATCAGGGCCGGCTCCGGTCCGTTGTGAAGACCTGGGGCGCTATCCCATGAAAGGATTCTTCTGGACTCAGGAGCGAGCCGAGAGCGAGCGCAGGGAGCGCCTTTTGGGCTCGAAGGCGCCGCCATAGTCGTCGCCAGCCAAAACGTCTTCGTTTGCCAAATAGAGACCCTCTGCGGCACTTGACGCCGCCAAGCGCCCGGCCTCAAAGCTCGCGGTCATGCCGTGGCCGGCCAGGCCCGCGCACCAGTGCAGGCCCGCCACATCGGCATCGGTGCCCAGGGCGAAGGCATGGTCGCCGGTAAAGGTCCGCCAACCGGCCCACCAAGAGGCGACCTCCGCTTCCGCAAGGTTTGGCGCGAAGCTAGCGGCTGCCCGAGCGACCTGCTCGAGCACCCCCGCGTCCTTCGGGCAGCCGCCGGTCGGATAGCCCAAGTCGGGGGCGACCAGGGTCTCGTCGCAGGCGCACAGCAACATTCCACCGCTTTCAGGCCGCATGTAGAAGATGCGCCCGGCGCCTGGATCCCCATGGGTCCAAACGATCGCCTGGCGACTGTCGATGTCACTATCCGCGCGGGTAACACACAGGTGCCTGCGGCGTGGGAAGAGGTCCAGGTTTGAGCCCGCTTCTTGGCCCAGGTTTCCGGCCCACGCGCCGCCCGCAAGCAACACGCGGTCGCACGAGATCAAGGAGCCATCCGTCAGGCGAACTCCCTTGACGCGAACCTGCCCCGCAACCACTTCCGTCTCCACTGCTGTCGCAGTGACACCGCAGCGTAGCTCGGCGCCGGCTTGGCGGGCGCCCTTGGCGAAGCTGTCCGTCAGCAGAGCGATGTCGATGTGGCCCTCGTCCTCAAAGTAGTAGGCACTGGCCCCGCCGGCCAGGCTCAAGGATGGCGCCAGCTTGGCAAGTTCGGCGTGGTCAAGCTTCCGGGGCTCGTTGGCCTGGGACGAACTTGGGCCGGCGGCATCGATCCAGCTTTCGATATCCCCAGTGTGGGACTCGTCCTCCGTCAGCACCAATCCGACGGAGTCCACAAGCGGCGACTCGCAGAAGCCCGCCGGTGGTTGAAACAGAGACTCGGCCGACTTGCGCGCCAAGCGCGTGAGCGCCGGCGAGTCGATCAGGGTGCGCAGGATGGCGGCATTCTGCCCGCTAGAATGCACGCCGAATTGAGCCTCGGACTCCAGCAGCAGGACCTTGGCGCCGGCCCGGGCCAGGTGCCAGGCGGTGCTGAGGCCCGCGACTCCTCCGCCGAGAATAATGACGTCGGGGTTCACCGTATTCGTGGGCTAGCGGGGCAGCTCGGGGTCGACCGGGTTAAGGACGGACTCGGTCCAAGCATCGACCTTCTTGCGCAACAGCGGCAGGGTCACAGGGCCGTCTTCGAGCACCACGGCGTGGAATGCGCGCAGATCAAACGCGGCACCCTGGGCCTGCATGGCCTGCTCGCGCAAGTCGAGAATCTCGAGCTGGCCAATCTTGTAGCCAAGGGCTTGCCCAGGCCACGAGATGTAGCGGTCGATCTCGTTCTCGATGTTGCGCCGGTCGGCAAGGGTGTTCTCTTCCAGAAAGCGAATCGCGCGATTACGGCTCCACCCCAGGGCGTGGATACCGGTGTCCACGACCAGCCGGCAAGATCGCCAAGCATCAAAGCTAAGCATGCCCAGTCGATCGATGTCACTGCTGTAGAGGCCCATCTCGTCGGCCAGCTTTTCGGTGTAGAGCGCCCAGCCTTCGACGTAGGCGCCGATGCCGCTGTGGCGCCTGACCATCGGCAGCCCCATGGCCTCATTTGCCAGGCTAATCTGCAGGTGGTGGCCGGGCACGGCCTCGTGGAAGGCCAGCACTTCGGCTTCCCAGCGCGGCTTGGACTTGGGCTCGTAGGTGTTGATGTAGTAGCGTCCGGGGCGCGTGCCATCCGGCGCAGGCCCGCGGTAGTAGGCCATAGACGTGAAGGCCTCCTCGTGGGCTGGCACACGAACGACCTCGACCGGAGCCCTTGGTAGGTGCGAGAAGACGGTGGGTAGGGCGGCTTGCATACGGGCGACGGCCTCCCTAGCGACGGCCTCGATCTCTTCACGGCTGTCGTAGTGCAGGCCCGTATCCGCCGCCATGTGGGCGCGCAGGGCGCGCATATCCGGGGTCCCGTACTTGGCTCTGCCGAGGGCTACCATTTCGGCGCGCAGGCGCTCGACTTCGGCCAGCCCAAGGTCGTGGATCTCGTCCGCGTTCATGGGCAGGGTGGTGAAGCTCTCGATGCGCTGGGCGTAGATCTCCTTGCCGCCGGGAATGTATAGGATGCCGGGACGCCCGTCGGGGCGGCAGCGCGGCAGGATCTCGGTGCGCAGAGTGCGCTCGTACTCGCGGTACGCGGGGTAGATCTCGTTCTCCAGAATGTCCCACACGTCGGCAACGAAGCGGCCGCGCACACGGGGTGGCAGGGTGTCGTTGGACACGGGCATCAGGACCGAGGTACCCTGGGCAAGGGTGAGTCCGTCCTGGAGGTGTAGGTTGATGCGCCGGAGCTCGGGCGCGCGAAGGGCATCGCCCAGGTGCTCGGCGGCAAAGGCAGCCAGGTTTCTGCCGGCCTCGAGATCGGCCCAGGTGCCGCCTCCCGTGGCGGGTGCCATCAGGGGCGAGAGGTGCGTGGGGGTGTCCAGGATCGTCTCCAGCTGGGCCAGCACCTTCTCGATGGCGGTCGCGCTGCCGACCTTGCCCTCGGCCAAGGCGGCGGTCAGGTTGCGGCTGGACTGGCGAATGTGCGGGGCCATGCGGCGCCAGCGCTGCAGCAGCTGGGCGCGCTGCTTGGGTGTGCTCACGGGCTGGTCCGTCGCCAGGCTGAGGAATGAGGTCTGGGGGCCACCCCGAGCGTTCACATTCCAGTCGTCCATGGCCATGTCCTCGGTGGCGATGGCGTCCGTAAGGCTTCGCTGGAGCAGAGCCATGGTGAGCCGGTCCGCATCGTTCAGGCCCCTGGCCTTGATCCCTGCCATACGCAGCAGGAAGTCGCTGCGGGCCTTTTTGCGGTTCATTCGGCCGATTTCGCGGTTATCCGCTAGGTCGCCATGGAAGCGCTCATCACCCATATAAGTGGCCCAGGTGGGGGAGGTGCGCATGTTGAAGTCCCAGACGTCCCTGGCCACTCCGGCCAGTGCCTTGTTCTCGATGGCACCGGCGCTGTCTGGCCAGGCTTCCGAGGATGCCGGTAGGTATTCAGTGACCGCCTTGGGCAGGCTGAGCTTACCCTCGGAGTTCTTGCAAGCGCCGGCGCCAAGGGCGACAGCGAGGGTGATTAGCACGGGAATGGACGTGGTTTTCGAATAGGGGGCCTTCATGGGAGCCGATGATATCGCCTCGGCAACCAAGCAGAAGGGCCTCGCCGACCTTAGTGCTGCAAAATGAACGCAAGTGCCTTGCTGAACTTGGGAGCGCCGGCATTTTTACTAGGCCATGCCCTCTATGGCGAAGCTGCGCGGCGTGGTAATCTTTGGCTTGGGCGTCTTCCTGAAAACACAGGTTAGTTGGATCAAACACCCCTGAGCCGAATGAGCATTATAGGCCCCTGTTCGACGTCTATGGTTTTCCATAGCGTGTTGGGGCCACCTGAACCGATCGGTTCAGGGTCAGATCCTCGACGGTGCTTTTGGTGGACGCCCTACCTTTCCATCTCCGGTTCAGTCTCTCGTTGGAATCTCCATGCGTGCTTTCGTTCTCTTGTTACTTGGTGGCGGCCTGATCTGGGCCGTGCTTGTATTCTTCCCGAACTCGGATGAGGTCGAGGCTGGCGATCCCGATGGAGCCGAACCCGTTACGGAGCTCGAGACTCCTCTCGATCAGCCGGTACCGGTCGCCGTAGTCGACCAGGACCGACCTGTCGAAGTCGAGGAGGGGCAGGCCCCAAAGGTCTCGAATCCTGTAATCGAAGCCTCTGGCGGCTCCGATTTGCCGATTGGGCGAGCTGACGAGATCGAGATCGGCTCCCTGATTTTGCATTCGACGTCCGCGGAGGTTCGCGACTGGATCGTGGCATCGGACAGCCTTCTCGGCAGGAACCTAGAGCGCGGAGTGATGGCCTTTAGCTTGGCCGTGGATGGCCAGCGCGCAGAGGCTCGCTCCGAGTGGAAGAAGATCGAGCAGCCGAACGAGCTTGGCCCTGCGATCAAGTGGATGCTGACCCGTGCCCTTACGGGTGACATGGAGGCACCTTGGCCCGCCAAGATGGTGCCATCGAATCCCCTAGAGCACGGCATGGCCATGGCCCTGCAGGCCCATGAGGCGCGGGCATGGCTTGCCGCCAAGCAGCACGCCCGTGCAGCCTCGCTCATATCGAAGGTCTTGGTCGCCGAACTCGACTCTCCCTGGCCCGCGGACATGGCCTCCATGACACAGTGGAGCGATACCTGCCGGTCGGCTCAATCCGGCCATAGGTGGCACTCTAAGGGGGTTTGGCCCTCTATCGACATGGATGTCCAGGGCGGTGATAGCCTGACCCTCATTCGCAAGCGATTCGTGGACCAGAACCCCGGGAAGACCCTAAGCACTGGGCTTATCCAAAAGGCGAACGGAATGTCCTCGGACGTGATCCATCCGGGCCAGCTCCTGCGGATCCCCTCCGAACCCGTGACTTGCCTTGTGGACCTGGGCGATCACTGGCTCCTCTATATGATAGGCGGCGAAGTGGTCGAGTCTTGGATGGTCGGTGTTGGCCGCGAGGGCGACGAGACGATCACCGGCGACTTTATTGTAGGGGACAAGCAATATGAGCCGACCTGGTGGCCCAAGGGCATGGAGCCGGTCTATTACGGCGACCCGGAGAACCCCTTGGGTACGCGCTACATCATCTGGCTCGAGGACGGGGAGAAGACGGCATATGGCTTTCACGGCACTTGGAAGCCCGAAAGCATCGGGAAGAACGAGAGCGATGGATGCATCCGAATGCACAATGAGGACGTGGAGGAGCTCACTCGGATCCTGCCCGTTGGCAGCTCCTTCTCCGTTAGGTTCTAGCAGTGTAAGCGAGGCGCTCGATCCGGGTGCTGAACTTGCGGCTACGGTGTGAAATGAAGGCGGTTCTAACCGCCTTCTTTCGTATGTACTTATGTCGCCTGTTTGGCAATCTTCAAGCTTTTGCAGGTCGGGTGTTGACGGTTGGGCGTGGATCCCTATGATTCCTCCTCCCTGAAGCGCTTCAAGCAAGTGCGGAACGGGAACGAACACAGCGCCTCCAGCGCCCCTAACGGGGCTGCAAGAAGCGCTGGCTCTTTGAAAACAAGGGTAACTCTAAAACCTTTGAGCGAGCGTTGGTCTCGTCGGCTTCGGCCGGCGTAGGCCACACTCATTAAATAACCAGATTCAAAACTTCACTAAACTGAAGGGTTTGATCCTGGCTCAGAACGAACGTTAGCGGTGTGGATAAGGCATGCAAGTCGTGCGCGAAAGCCTTCGGGCGAGTAAAGCGGCGAACGGGTGAGTAACACGTAATCAACCTACCCCTCAGATCGGGATAACTGCTGGAAACGGCAGGTAATACCGAATGGTCCCAAATGGCGGCATCGTCATATGGGTAAATGGCGGCTTCGGCTGTTGTTGAGGGAGGGGATTGCGGACTATTAGCTTGTTGGTGGGGTAATGGCCTACCAAGGCGATGATGGTTAGCCGGTCTGAGAGGACGACCGGTCACACTGGGACTGAGACACTGCCCAGACTCCTACGGGAGGCTGCAGTCGAGAATCTTCCGCAATGGGCGCAAGCCTGACGGAGCGACACCGCGTGCAGGATGAAGGCCTTCGGGTTGTAAACTGCTGTCACGCTATAGGAACCACTAAGTATTAATAGTGCTTGGTCTGACTAAAGCGAGAGGAAGTACCGGCTAACTCCGTGCCAGCAGCCGCGGTAATACGGAGGGTACAAACGTTGTTCGGAATCACTGGGCATAAAGCGCGCGTAGGCGGTCTACCCAGTTAGGTGTGAAAGCCCTCGGCTCAACCGAGGAATTGCATCTAATACTAGTAGGCTTGAGGATGGTAGGGGTGTGTGGAACTTCAGGTGGAGCGGTGAAATGCGTAGATATCTGAAGGAACACCTGTGGCGAAAGCGGCACACTGGATCATTTCTGACGCTGAGGCGCGAAAGCTAGGGTAGCGAACGGGATTAGATACCCCGGTAGTCCTAGCCGTAAACGATGGGCACTAGGTAAGGGGAGAACCTGTTTCTCTCTTTGCCGTAGCTAATGTGTTAAGTGCCCCGCCTGGGGAGTACGCTCGCAAGGGTAAAACTCAAAGGAATTGACGGGGGCTCACACAAGCGGTGGAGCATGTGGTTTAATTCGAAGCAACGCGAAGAACCTTACCTAGGCTTGACATGCAGGGGCTAGTCCGGTGAAAGTCGGATGATTACCTTCGGGTGTGACCTGCACAGGTGTTGCATGGCTGTCGTCAGCTCGTGTCGTGAGATGTCGGGTTAAGTCCCTTAACGAGCGAAACCCCTATCACTAGTTACCAGCGGGTAATGCCGGGCACTTTAGTGAGACTGCCGTAGTTAATACGGAGGAAGGTGGGGATGACGTCAAGTCATCATGGCCCTTACGCCTAGGGCTACACACGTGCTACAATGGCTGGGACAGAGAGATGCGAAGCCGCGAGGTGGTGCAGAACTCATAAAGCCAGCCCCAGTTCGGATTGCAGGCTGCAACTCGCCTGCATGAAGTTGGAATCGCTAGTAATCGCGGATCAGCTACGCCGCGGTGAATATGTTCCTGAGCCTTGTACACACCGCCCGTCAAGCCACGAAAGCTGAGAGCGCCCGAAGTCGCTAGTCCAACCGTAA
>JAQXEK010000071.1 GCA_029250885.1 Planctomycetota bacterium | reverse complement strand
CCTGGTAAATCCCCGCCTAGCGACGTACCTTGCTCCGAAGTGCCCTTGATGTTGTCCACGGCCGCCTTGAGCTCGGCGCGCATGCGCTTCTCCATGGCCGGCGGCAAGGGTGCTGCGAGGGCGCGCTTGAACTGATCCGCCGCCGCTCGGAACAGATCCTCCGAGGCAAAATCCATGGCGCGACTCGCATGGAGCAGGCTGCCCTTGCCGAGCGAGTGTGCTAGAGGAGTAGCCATGTGCAGCTCGATCCAGGGCTCCCCCATAAAGATCGTGCGCACAGTCGCAGTCACAAGGAACCGCTCAAAGGGCGCGGCGTCCGTAAGGAAGATCGCGGCCTTGCTACCGCGCCTAGCGAAGAAGCGCGACGCGGAGTCCATGTAGTCGTTGTAGTGCCAGATCGCCTGGCTGTCGGCCCAGGCATTCCAGCTCTGGTAGCGCTTATTATCGAAGCGCGTGAGGTAGGGATTCCAGGTTGGGTTCTCCGAGCCGATCTGCAAAATAAACTGCACGGTTGCGCCCCGGAAGAACACAGGGCGCTTGCGGATCTCAGCCAAGTCGACGGTTGCCACAGGCGACGCAGAGGTGCTTGAAGAAGCAGAGGAAGCCAAGGGCGCTGAGGCCTGCCTCGGACCGGCCACGATCTTCCCTGCAGCGCTGCCTTCCACGGGACCCGATTGGGCGGCGCCGCCTACAAAGACGAGGGCCGACATGAGTGCGCCGAGGGGCAGGGGGAGACGATCTTGGGTCCTAGAAACCATAGAGCTTCTTTCGACCGTTTTCGCGGCGGGCCTTAGGGACTAACTAGGGGATGCTCCACCCCGCCCGTGAACACGCGCTGGAGGGCGAGCGTCCCCGCCTCGAGCACGATTAAATCGGCCTTGGCGCCGGGTATTAGGACACCGATTTCGGACTCGAGCCCAAGGGCGCGCGCCGGGGCCAAGGTGGCCATGGTAAGGGCATCGGCTGGAGAGACGACGCCGGCGGCAGTGAGTCGCTGGACCGCCTCGAGAAGTCCCGTGGCGCTGCCGGCCAGCTGCTGGGACTTGGAATCCGGGGTGCCATACCACGCGGCGCCGTCTCGAATCACGTGGGCGCGGCCGTGGGAGTGGAACACGTCACAGCCCGTGCCCGCGCCTTCCAGTGCGTCTGAAACAAGGGCGATACCAGCCGGGCCGCGGGCGCGCAGGGCTAGATCAATGGCCTCGGGGCCTACGTGGACTAGGTCGCCGATCAGCTCGACCACCAGTGCGTCTTCGGTCAAGGCTAGGCTGGCCAGACCTGGATCCCGGTGGCCTAGGCCGGTCATCGCGTTGAAGAGGTGCGTGACACCAAAACGCGAGCTGCCACCGGGCTTGCGCAGCGCATCCCGGGCCTGCTTTGCGGAGGCCATGCTGTGGCCGAAAGACGCACGCACGCCGGCAACCTCGAGCTCGGCGATCAGGTCGTTTGCGCCGGCGAGTTCGGGGGCCAAGGTGATCGTGCGGATACCGCGGCCGTCGCCCGTAGCCGGGCCGAGGATCTCGCGAAGCGCCTGGACCGAGGGCTCGGCCAGGTCGGCCAAGGGCAGGGCGCCGGCGGACTTCGGGTTTACAAAGGGGCCCTCGAGGTGAGTGCCAAGGACACGGGCGCCAGCGGCGAGCTCCACTTGGCAGGCGGCGGCGTGGGCTCCGAGTTGGGCTGGCGCGGCGGGGAAGAGGGTTGGCTGGAACGCGGTGGTGCCGGCCGATGCCAGAGCGCTCGCCATGCCCGCCATGTCCACGAGGGGATCGCAGCCGCCGAAGCCGTGGATGTGCAGGTCGATCAACCCCGGAGCGATGATGGGGAGCCCGGCGATCACCGCGGGGTCGATCCCGGGGGTGAGCTCCACTGCACGCAGGACACCACCGGCGATCTCGACACGGCCCGCCGCGAGAGCGCCATCGATCAAGAGATTCCCAGCTAGCAACATCTAGGCGCTGCCTCCTGGAGCGTCGGGCGCCGCGTCTTCGGATTGGCCCAAGAACCAGATGTCAGTGGTGCCCCAGGTGCCGAGGGCCGCCTCGATGCCTGGGCCAAAGTCGCGTTCGGCCATTATGCCAGCCGGCGTGTGGTAGACAAAGACGCCGTCTTCTGCCAGAGGTCCGTGGATGATGCTGCACACGTGCTCCGCCAGCTCGTCCCGGCCCTGCTTGGTGTCGAGCAGCGGGTATGGCGGATCGAAAAACACGATATCCCAAGGACCGCTGGCCAAGGGTGCGTGGTTCGCGGCGGCAAGGGCGTCGCCGTTCTTGACCTCGGCCCTCTCCTGAAGTCCAAAACTGTCGATATTGCGAGCCAGGGCTTCCCGGGCTTCCTTGCCGCGCTCGAGAAATCGTACGAAGGCGGCACCTCGGCTCAGAGCCTCGATACCCAAGCTCCCCGTACCCGAGAAGAGATCCAGGACCCGCGCACCATCCGTCCAGGGAGCAAGGCGGTTAAAAATCGCCTCGCGAACGCGGCCGAGCATGGGCCGGGTGGCGAGACCCTTGGGGGCGGCTAGAATACGGCCGCGGTGGGTGCCGGCGATGATTCGCATAGGGTTCGTCAGAGTTCGGAGCAGGATCTTGGGGACAGGACTTGATTATGCCGCAGGTGCTCTACAATTCGGAATCCCGATTGCCTGAATCCCCCACTGCCCCCACTTGCCATGCCTCGACTGC
>JAQXEK010000065.1 GCA_029250885.1 Planctomycetota bacterium | reverse complement strand
CCAAGCAGGCCACAGTCACAGACAGTGGGTCTACCGTGCAGATTCACTAGGTTGCTTTCCTAATACGTTCCCTCCTGCGGTCGTCGAATGCGAGCGGCGCTTAACATGAACAACAACATCGAACAACCGAAGGGCAGTAGCGCGTGGCCGCAAAGAGCTCGACTCTTCATGGGGGCACTCTTGGCTGGTGCAGCTCTGCTGTTTCTCAGGGCTTGCTCATTTGTGTTTTTTGCCGATGCTGAGACTCGAATTCAGTACATCCCCGACGATGCGTTTTACGACCTGACCTTGGCGCGGAACTTCTCGGCAAGCGGGGAGTGGACATTTGATTCCGGGACGAGCCTTACGACCGGCTTTCATCTCCTGCACGCCTACACGCTGGCCCTACTCGAGCGCGTGTTCTTGCTTGAAGCAGAGTCCTTCGTGGGGCTTGCCGTGTTGGTCAGCGTTTTATGGGTGTCTGTTTCTGCGGTCTTGGCCATGGTCTTGACTTGGCGGACGAAGCAGGTGATCCCCTTGGTTGTACTGACGCTCTTTATGCTCTCCCGGAACGTGTGGCTGAATGCCGTTTCGGGGACCGAGTGGTCATTGGTGCTTTTGGTCTCAGTCCTTTATTGCCTGGCGATCATTCGATCCGGGAAGTGGAAGCGGTCGCGCAGCTTCCTGGTGATTGCCCTGCTCGGCTGCTTGGGGAGCCTTGCGCGATCTGACTTCGGTCTGTTGCCAGCAGCAATCGCTGGAGCAGCAGGGCTGGAGTTCCTGATCTATCGTCGCCGCGACCTTGCAGTGGTTGCATTGGTTGGGTTGGCCGGAGCGATTGGCGGAGTCGGGCTGGTCTTGTTGCACAACCACGCGACAACGGGGGACTGGAGCTCTTCTAGTGCGGCCATGAAGCTGTCCTGGTTGGAGGTCTACGGTCGTTCAGCGGACGGTATTCTGGAGAAGCTGTCCCAGCTCTTTACCGGTGAGCTGGGCTCAAAGCGCAACTTGCTCAGCGGTCTCTCGATTTTGATGTTGAGCATTGGTGGCTGTGCGTACTACCGGCCAAAGAACATGCTCCCGCGCTTGGCCTTGACGGCGCTCAAGCATGACTATTCGGCGTTACGCGTGCTTTGGTTGGCCAGTGCTGTGGCAACCGTTGGCTACATCTCCTTCTACTCATACGTGCCGGCAGGGGTTCAGAACTGGTACACCGCGAACCTGGTTGTGCCGGTGTTCTTTTTGATTGCGCTTCCGTTTGTAAGCCATCGGGTACCGACTTTTTTAAAGGGCATCGTGTTCGTCTTGCTTGCGATCTTGGGAGAGCGGCAAGTCCGTACTGCGCTTCAATTCAGCGAGGCTCCCGAGTGGCCCAATCAGGTCTCCATGATGCACGCCGGCAAGTATCTGGCTGATGCGGATCTAGCAGCGAAGGTAGGCAGCTGGAACGCCGGAATCGTCGGGTATTACGCTGGAGGGAAGCTCATCAATCTCGACGGCCTCGTGAACCAGGACATCCATGCTTTTGTCGCTCGCGGCGAGCTCGTCTCCTACGTGGACTCTGTGGGGATCGGCTTCATCGTCGACTTTGAGCGCATGTTTGCAGCCGATGATCTGGCTAAGCGCGGAGGATACGCCGACGGTCGTTTGGTCTCTCGACTCACCCCGTTGATGTCTTTCGATGAGCGCGAGGGACGTTGGAAGCACCTGACTCTATACCGCGTCGAGCCCAAATAGGCTGTCTTAGATGGTGAGTAGCTAGCGTTGCAAGGTGGCCTCTGTTTTTGTCCCATAGAGGCGCGTTGACTGACGCACTCGCCATAGGCCATAGCTTAGAGCAGCCCGCTATTTCACAGCGATGACGCGCATGTCCCGGCCGGGGTGATGGCTCTTTGTGCGGTGGGTAACCTTGACGTGCTTGAACCCGGTTCGCTTGAGTTGCTTGCGCAGCTCTTTGGCGGCCCACACATACCGATGGGTCTCGAAGTCGAGTCTGTCCCACTGATTGCCAAAGAACTGGGGACGGGCCAAGGCGCGCTTCTTTGACGAGGGGTGAAAGAGCCAGGCGACACAGCGCCAGAAGCTGGGCATCTCGATGATGAGCCGGCCCCCAGGCTTCAAAGTTTTGTGCCAGGCGTCGAACATATCACATGCCTCCCAACGTACGAAGTGCTCGACCACGTGGCTTGAATAGATCTTGTCCACGCTCCCGTGGGGCAGGCCGAGGGCGCGAATGTCCTCGAACACATCAGCTACGCAGCCAGACCTTGATTGATCCTTAACTCCTTCGACCGCTGGGTACAGGTCGACATTGATGAAGTCCACCAGCCGCTCGCCACCGCAGCCAAGGTGCAAGCTGACTTCCTCACCCCGTTCGCGGCACTGCTGCACGACTTGCGAAAGGCGCATTCCGGTGAATGGCTCGCGCTGCTGCTGGGTTTGGCCGTCTGGGCTGCTGGACAAGTTGTGGAGAGTCTTGGTGTAGAACTCGACGGTCTGTTGCCCGTGGCGTTCAGCGGAGAAACGCGGCTTGTACTTGGCGGAGATAGCGCGGCGCCGTTCGGGGCTCTGCCACTCTTGATTCGCCGCAACTTGTTGGACCTTGTTCGCGATGTCCTGCATGTCAGCGGGGTGCACGTACAGGGCGTCGTCGCCGAAGTACTCCTGTTCCGATGCCATGCAACCCAGGACCATGGGGGCACCGGCAGCAGCAGCCTCCAGGGCGGCTAATGGAGCACCCTCGCTCCAGGAAGCCATCAGGAATACGGTCGCGCCGGCATAGGCCGAGGCGAGTAGCTGCCGGTCTTCAATGTGGTCTATGTGCAGGACTTGCTTGCCACTGCACCGCTTCAGGGCCTCTGCGTACTTCTTGTCGACAGGCGCGCCGATGAAGACCAATGGCATGTCCATGCTGGCCAATGCGCTGGCGATCGCGACTTGGTTTTTCCGGGACTCGATGCGACCTACGACCAACACGTACCGCTCCAAGTTGTGGGCGCTCTTGAAGGCGGAACCATCTGCCGTGGCCATTAGCTCAGAGTCGACTCCGTTGTCGATCACGGATGCATGGGGCAAGCGGCAGCCAATACGTGTGAGGAAGCTCTGTTCGTATTGGCTTAGGAGTAGGACTCCATCGGCTACGGCTACGGATGTGCGCAGCGAGGTGAAGTGGCCTGGGACTCCCTCGGTGGGGAGTAGCTTGGGATCCGCTTGATACTCGGTGGCGCTCCGGTGCGAGGCAGGTCCGAATCCAGGAATGGCGTTGGTTGAAGAGGTTGATTGCCAGGCTGCTGCAAGTCCTGGCATGACTGACGAGTAGTGTTCCAGGCCCTCTAGATTGAGTGCAATCGGGGAGTAGACCGTTCGGTAGCCACGCTTGTTGGCTTCCCATAATTGTTTGGATGCGAAGTGTAATGGCCATGAGTTGAAGACGTGCACGACCGAACTTTCGGTGTCATTACCGGGCAACTGTGAAGCCTTCGCTAGGACCTCCACCGTCATGCCCTGGGCCCTTGCATACTCTGCAATCAGAGCCATGCGGGTAGTGGGGCCACCACGATTGTCGGCCTCGACCCCGTGGCAGATGATGTAGATTTTGGCTGGCTGACGAGTGACGTCTTCGGGAGCCTCCTCAGATGCTTCAAAGCCGTGCTTGGTCGCGATTTTTTGGAACAGCTCGGCATGTAGTCTTCCGAAGCGCGTCCAGCTGTATTCACTCACGGAGTCGCGTAAGGCCTGTCGTTCTTTGACAAGGCCGCGCAGGACTGCACGCAGGCTTTCCACGTTCCCATTCTCAAAGGCGATGTGCGGGAACTTCTCGACGAAGCCGATATCGCTTGGCGAGATCACTTGGCAGCCGGAAGCGAGTGCCTCCATTAGGGGCACGGGACCGCCCTCGATGCGAGAGGGGATCAGTAAGTAGTCGAGCTTGTTGTAGAACCCAGGCAGCTCGGAATCGGATGGGTGCAGGGAGGGCCCCGGCCAGCCTGAGCCGGTGAACAGGAACTCTATGTTCTCAAGGTTCATGCACTCGGCGACGAGGTCCTCCCCCTTGCGGCCCGTGTGATAGGTGCGGCCGACCACTCCCACCTGCAAACGGACATCGAAGGCATCCAGATCGACACCTGTTTCAAAGGTGTGGACTTCCGTGACGCCATGCTCCTTGAGGAGCCTGGCGTACTTGGGGGACATGCTCACACAGTAATCGGCACGCCCTGCCTGGCGAAGGAAATCAGAGTGGGCGGTCTCGACGTCCTCCCTGTGGGTGAAGAAGCAGACCGAGATCGCCGGTTTGATTTTTGGTTGCTTTGCGTAGGGGATGAAATAGTGCAGATCCGCCCAGTCGCTTGCTTCCGAAACGATGTGAATGTCCCAGCCCCGAGGGCACTGCTGTTTGATCTCGCGCGCTATTTTTTCAAGGATCCAACCGTGGTCAGCGATGACTAGCTCGATGTTGAAGGGCATGTCGGTTGTGGCTTGATGGGGGGCGCAGTGGGGGAGAGGGCTGTGGGGATTATGCCACACTTGTCATGCAATCAAAAACGGGGAGCGTGACTCGTGAAGGTCCATGTGAGTGCCGACCTTGAACAGCATGGAAACGACCGAGATCGGCTTGTTCGGCCATCTAAACTTCGGCTAGGCCAGGCGCAGGGCCACCGCTGGCGCTGTGCTGGTTAGGTGGCCGTTTGTGGGTGTGCTTGTGCGCTGAGCCCAAGCACACTAAGCAAGTCGGCTGCGACGGCCTCTTCACCAAAGCGTGCCCGGCAGGAGCGATCGGCCGCGCGGCGCCGCCGCGAGACTTCATCAACGGAGAGCGTGCGCAGCTCCTCTAGGGCCTGAACGAGGGCTCCAGATTCGAAGGGATCAATGCAGTGACCAAGCTCGCCACCCTCCAAGATCTCCAGCGGGCCGCCATGGTCGGGGCCGATGATCAGCAAGCCACGGGCTGCCGCTTCTGGGTAGACCATGCCGAATGGTTCGTCGATGGTGAGCAGCACGAAGACTTGGCAGCGGTCGTAGACTTCCCGAAGCTCCTGTGTCGAAAGGTAGCCATGAATCAAGCAGGCGTCTGGCGGCATGAGCTCTTGGGCAAGCTCCTGTAGATGCTCCCTTAGGGGGCCGTCACCGACCACGTGCAGGGTGGCCCTGGGGTCGCCCTTGCGGTACTCGGCAAAGCCTCGAATGACGCTGTCTACGTTCTTTTTAGGCGCCAGGCGTGTTTGCACAAGGATCTGCAATCCGTCTGGGCCGATTCTGCCTTGGCGCGTGCCCCCCTCTGAGAAGCGCACGAAGGGGTAGACGACTTGCTCTTCGCAACGCCCATAAATGGCTCGAGCGTTGTCCCTCGAAAACTGCGAGATTGCAAAGACCGTGTCCAGCTGCTGGGTCATAGCTATGTCGCTCAAGACTCTCTTCTGAAGTTGCTTCTGGTGTTTCGAACCAACTTGCATGACTTTGCGCACGGAGCGTGTGGCCAGGTCCACGGTTCCTCCGGGGGTAGCGTCCACACGCGCCGCAAGTCGCGGGTTTGCCTTGCGCAGGTGCAGGAGGCGGGGGGGCTCATTGCATTGCCAGGCCCGTTGGCCGGGGAGCTTGATGGACCCCAGCATCCAATTGCACGGAGCGTTATGCGCTAGCACCAGGTCTGCGTCGAGCAGGTGCGGGCGGGCACGTTGGGCCCGTGCGTTCAGCTTCCCGAGTCGGCTAAAACCAAACCGAGCATCCATCAATGCGCGTTTGGGAAGGGCGGTGACGTGGAGCCCTTCATGTTGCGGCGCCCAGATCCCAGGGTCGTAATCAAAGGTCACCGTCCGCACGTCGAATCCGTAGCGAGCCAGGCGCCGTGCTTGGTTCACGCAAAGGAATTCAGCACCTCCGGGACTGAGGAATGTGGGGTGAAAGAGTGTGATGCGGGACAAGATGACTCCGAAGGGAAGCTGGGAGTGCAGTACTCTAGGCTTGAGTTCAACAATCGGTGAACGGCCGCGGAACCTAAATAGTAGGTTTTACCGGTCCTGGGATCGCCGCTGATTTGCCGGAAATGAAGACTAGGTTCAAATACTTCGAGCGGGCTGAATGGGTGCACAGCGCTATGCTCCGATAAATGGATTCTCTCACTCGTGTCTCGACCGACGCGATGGCGCAGGCTGCCAGGCAGCCCCCACCTTTCAAGCGAACCGAGCCATGCTAGCTATAGGCGAATATAGAACGCCATCGGTAGGTAGTTCTAATAAAAGGCGGGCTACCTGTACCGCTTGGAAGTGGGGTCGTGAATAATGCGCGTTGGATGTACGCCACCGGACGACTTTCTGCGACGGACGGCGCCGTCTGGCCCACCTTAATCAAGCAATGAGCAATAAGAAGACAGCCCTGATCACTGGTGTGACTGGCCAAGACGGCAGCTATCTCGCGGAACTACTGCTTTCCAAAGGGTACGCGGTCCACGGGTTGGTGCGTAGATCGAGCCTTTTCAACACGGCTCGGATTGACCATCTCCACATCGGCGAGAGCCGAAACGAGAACTTTCATCTGCACTACGGCGACCTATCCGATGCGGGGGCCTTGCGCAATGTACTTGATGAGGTCCGGCCGGATGAGGTTTACAACTTGGGCGCCCAAAGCCACGTGCGCGTGAGTTTCGACCAACCTCAGTACACAGTGGATGTGACTGGCGTTGGCGTGATACGTCTGCTGGATGCCATCCGGAGCTTCCAAAAGCACTCAGGGCATGCAGTTCGTTTCTATCAAGCAGGTAGCTCCGAGATGTTTGGTTCGGCCGCTCCCCGTCAGCACGAGGAGACCTTGTTTCAGCCGCGTAGCCCTTACGCTTGTGCCAAGGTCTACGCTCACTACCAAGTGATCAACTACCGTGAGAGCTACGGCATCTTTGCTTCGAACGGAATCCTGTTTAATCACGAGAGCCCGCGTCGCGGCGAGAACTTTGTGACCCGCAAAATCACACGAGCGGCCACGCGCATCAAGCTTGGCCTCCAAGAGAAATTGTCCCTAGGGAACCTGGATGCCAAGCGCGATTGGGGTTTTGCTGGAGATTACGTAGAGGCCATGTGGCGCATGTTACAGCACGATGAGCCTGGCGACTTCTGCGTTGCCTTGGGCGAGAGTATTAGTATCCGCGATTTCCTGCTGTTGGTCTTCGAGCAGGTCGACCTTGATTGGAATGAGTATGTTGAAATCGACGCACGTCACTTCCGCCCGGCGGAGGTAGATCACTTGGAGGGCGATTCGACACGCGCCCGCGAGGTGCTGAAATGGAAGCCCAACCATGATGTGCGCTCCCTTGCCAAGATGATGGTTGAGGAAGACATGAAGCTCGCCTTGAAGGAAAAAACCCTGCTCGAAGCGGTTCGCATTTAGTGCAGACGAATCAATTCTGGGCCAGCCAGCACTCGGGTCATCGGCCCTGGTGGGCGGCCCTCAACCCTTGTTCTTAGATCTCAGTCTATGGTTAATATAGGAATTAGCATTGGGAAGGCATGCAGCTTCCATGCTGGGCTAGGGGAGTATGCGACCCAACTCTGCGAACGCTATGCGAGCGTCGCCTCACAACTACGAAGCAAACACGGGGTTGAGTTGTATGTGCACATGCACCCTAAGCTTCATGGGGCCTTCGGTGACGGGCTGCACTATCTGAGTGCAAGGCGGGGGCAGCGTTTTCTGCCGTGGCTGGGGCCCAAAATAGATCTTTGGCACCGTCTTGACCACTTCAATCGCCTGAAGGCTCCCCTGGGTACTCGACGTTCCGCAGTGACTATTCACGATCTAAACTACGCTTATTCGAAGCAGGGCCACTCCCATATGAAGGGGGTCCAGCGGGTGCAGCGTGCATTGAACCGGCACCAGTACTTTGCCACCATCTCACACTATGTGAAGGCTGACATCGGCAAGCAGTTCCCCGTGGATGCTGAAGTAGAAGTCGTGCACAACGGGGCCCGCTCTCTAGTGGAAACAGTAGAACGCGATCCCATTGGGAACTTTGCAGGTAAGCCATTTCTGTTTCACCTCAGCCGCATGTCACCTTCAAAAAACGTTGGGCCGATTCTTGACCTAGCTCGCGCCTGGCCGGAGATGAATTTCGTATTTGCTGGCCCTGAGCGTTCAGACACCTTGGCAATGCGGAACTTGTTGAAGGAGTCACCGCTTCCCAACGTCGAGCTTCACCTATCTATCACCGATGAAGAGAAAGCCTGGCTCTATGCGAACTGCGCCGGCTTCGTCTTCCCGTCATTGACGGAAGGTTTTGGGTTGCCGCCGATCGAGGCCATGCACTTCGGTAAGCCGGTGTTTCTTTCCGAGTTCACCAGTCTCCCTGAAGTCGGGGGGGCTGCCGCCCATTACTTCGAGGCCTTTGATGTGGAGTCCATGCGCGCCCTGATTGAGCCAGCATTGGCTCCGGAGGCCTCCGCAGCCAATGCTGAGATTGTGCGCGCTAACGCGGCCCGATTTAATTGGGATGATGCGGCTCGTAACTACCTCTGCCTCTATGGCAAGTGGCTCGGCCTAGACTTCACGGATATTGAGTTCCCCATGGTGGATCGAGTGGTGGAAGCCCACGGCTGATTCGGAAGGCCCCTGGGCAGAGACTGGTGTACGAGCTCTTCGATCCAGCGTCCGGCAGTTAGGGGCACTGTGCCCGCCTCGGCCCCACGCGGGAAGTTCGGATCCACGGCGTCCCGTTCATGCTTGCCCCAACTCATCCAAGGTCGCCTTACTTGGGCTGCTAGGCCATCTTGCGCGCGAGCTTGATGCTGAGGCCAGCAAGCAGGCCGACTCCGGCGATAAGCACGCCCCACAGGATGTACAGCTTGAGCTGGCCCTCGCCCTCGGGCGCCAGCAGCGCGGCTGGGCCGGCCAG
>JAQXEK010000012.1 GCA_029250885.1 Planctomycetota bacterium | reverse complement strand
GTAGTCCTGGAGTACGCCTTGCCCGTTTTCGTACGCGACCCCAAGCGAGAACTGCGCGTCTGCAACTCCCTGATCAGCGGCCTTGCGATACCACTTCACCGCTTCCTTGTAGTCCTGGAGTACGCCTTGCCCTTGAAAGTACGCGAACGCAAGGTCTAACTGCGCTGTAGTGTCTCCACCCTCTGCCCTTTCGATCAAGGCTGTTATCTCATCAGATAAGGGCTTGCTCTCCTGAGCCACCGCCGGATAGGAAAGAGCGAGCGTTAGAAGGCAATAGACTAAGTACTTCATCCCCCAATCCTACTAACATCCCTATTCCACCGCCAACCACTGGGGAGAACTTGGCGTTGACGGACTCCTCCATAGCTTCTGGGAGCTTGCAAGAGCTCGGTCCACGAGCGTCTCTGCGAGTCGTTGGTGGGTGACTAGGGCGCGAGCTTGCATGTCCCTTGCCCTACGCTCATCACGCAACGACCGCAACCGACTTCCCCATGCCTATCTCACTCATCCGGTTCACGTCTCGGCAAGGTATCGCCGCCTCAGCGGGCCCTCTGCACACGCCTTCTAAGAGCCCTCCTCTCAGCTGCCAGTAGAGCCCGAGCTTCCTGGCGAAGCAGGTGCCCGAAGCGTTGCTGCCCATTGCCGTGGCGACTGGCACGGTTGTCCCTCTGTCTTGTCTCGTAGGTCAGGTTGAGGCAGACGCGACAAAGGGAGTACAAGCATGGCACCAGGTAGAGGGCCGTTCGCTGACAGGCGCAGCCAGGACACTCGAACCACCAGCGTTTGCCCCCGAAGTGAGGGGTCGTGCTGACTAAGGTGAAGTAGCGCCGGTCTTCTATTGGACGGTCGTCGCTCAGGGTGGGTCGAGTAGCGTCGAATGTGGCGAGGAGGTTGACTTGGCTCTCCGAGACTCTCTTGTGTTGGAGGGAGACCAACTCGAGCTTGTCTAGGTGCGGGTCGCTGTACGACAGGTCCTCTGTGGCCTCGGTCAGGTTGTCGAAGGGCCACATCTCTCCGTCTGCGCCTCGCTCAAGGATTCCGCTCCACGCTAGCTCTGAGGCGTCTAGCCTGGGGACTTCCTCGACGGGGATCAGCCGACCATTGGGGCGCTTCAAGAGTGGCTCCGCTCAGCACATGCAGAATGTCCAAAAGTCCGAAATCCCAAGACCAAACGTGGGTTATCGGCTCGGGAGGGATACCGATACTCTACCGCTAGTTCTTGGGGGTTCATGAGGTCAATACTCCACGTTGATCAGTGCCTTGATCGCAGCCTTGATGGCTGGGGGCAATGTCGGCCATGCGCTGGTTAGCTCCCTTAGTTCCCTTTCTTCGCCCGGGCTTGATGGTTCACAGATAGCGGGCTCTGTTACAGGTCCAAGTCCCCCGCCGCATCCAACTGCTGGCGTATCTGCTGGCGGTGTTTCCGAAAGGGCTGATTTACTGGGTTCTGAGGCCGCTACGGGGGTGGGGTCCCGGATTTCTAATCCGGCGGTCCCAGGTTCAAGTCCTGGTGGGCGCGCCATTGCTAATGCGGGCTGTGGGCTCAAACAACCGGGTGTGATAGGCCCTGCGCGGGTTTCGATGCTGACTTGGCCCCTGGCCTCATCATCGTCCGAGTCGCACGACTTCGCACCGTTTCGCACCGAATCGTGTCCTGACTGCTGGCGTATCTGCTGGCGCTCGGAATAAGCCGTTCCGGTGGTCTTCTCGGCAGCTAAGGTAGAAGCGCCAGCGGCACCGCGTTGCTAATGAAGTTCAGCCCCCCCGTCTGGAGATCCACGCTCACGAAGGCATGATGAACAGTCAGGCCAACGAGTGTCGGTGCGAACGCAGGGGGGAGGGAGAATGTGGCACTAGCTTGTCCCCCGCCCGACGAAGCGGGAGACATGACTCCAACGGAGTTGGCGAGTGGAGGTGTGCTGGGAAAATTGAACGTCCGGTTCAGATAGGCGTTCCGTTGACGTAAATGACCCCAAGGTCGACCTGCGCTTTTACACCTCCTTGATCAGCGGCCAACCGCCGAAGGCGAAGGCATCATGATCCCAACAGAGTCCGACAAGGCCGGCAGGTTGGGCGGGTTAAACGCCTTGAGCAGATATGCGTCCCCTGCATCTTGCCTAGCTCGTAGAGGGCCCGTGCATCCGCTGAGTTCGTTTGCTTCATCGGACTTTGGCTTGAGAGGTCTTGCAGTAGAGTCAATACTCAAATGCGACCCCAAATCCGGACAACACAGGCGTCTGCCCCGTCTCAGTATTCCCGATCATGGTGAAGCGTACCTGGATGTACTGTCCGCCATCGACGTCATGCACACTGGACTGCCAGGGGGCAATCTTGGTGGTGGGGTCCTGGTGGAGGAAACCCGTGATATTGGGGTTCCTTGAGTTGGTGAAGCCGTAGAGAGACGTGCCGCTTGTAGGGAACTGGTCCCCGTAAGCGTCAAGACTGTCCGCGTTTAGCAGTGGGTCGATTGACGCATCGGGTTGGGCAGTGATCTGCGTCGAACTGCGGTAGGCCACGATCAGTTCCGTACCAACCGGCTGATCGTCAGCACGCGGCTCAATCACTGGATTCAAGTAGTCCGGAGCGCCCTCTCCCGTGTTCAGCCATCTCGTGTGAGTTCGGCTAACACGAACGACCAGGTCGAGTTGACCATAGTAGAAGACGTTATCCGTGTTGGAGGTCTTCGCGCCGATTGCAATCGGCAAGGCCGGGTTCGCGTTGAAACCACCCGAGGGCGAGGTTTCGGTATCGGGGTTCTTCACCTGGGGGTTGCCAGCCGTGTCGTAGCCACCCGTCGAGAAGATACGGAAGGTCGGCTTAGGAGACGAGTTGATGGCAATGGCGCAGTCTAGGGAGTTGAGGCCCACGCCCGTGTCGGACGGGTAACACTTGAACTCCATCAGGAGGGGCAGACCAATGGTCGGAATATGGTTGGCAGGAGCAATAGCACCGGGCACTCCCGTTGCGAGCAAGCCCACATCGTCCTCGATGATGGCTGGCACTCCAGCGTTGCTAGGGCCACCAACCGCCTGGTTTGCCGTGTCGCGCCAAGTGAAGTAGTTGTAGTCAGCAATCACCTTGT